>CAYLRL010000019.1:0-62753 GCA_964385875.1 uncultured Syntrophales bacterium | reverse complement strand
TCGGCTACGATGATCCCGTAACGTTTAGCGATTTCATGATCGTACGGAACGACCACAAAATTCCTCAAGGTGCTTTCCAATTGAGATCGTTTCTTCTCACCCCATCGAGCTTTCTCTGCGCCGTAGTACATCTCTCCCACCGTGATGAAGGAGACGGCAAGGAGTTTGCCTTGCAGGTGACGAGCGTATGCCTTTCCCAACCAATCGCCCTTCATCACGTACGAGACCACGTTCGTGTCCACGAGCACTTTCGCGGTAGTCACGACCGACTCTCTCCCGCGAGGCTTTCGTTCCTCAAGGATCGGATGGTCACATCAAAGCCGTCATCGGCTTCACCGGGCCAGGTTCCGAACAGAGCGGTTACATCGGCCATCGGCTCGACGCTTTGAGCTCGAGCGAGTTCCTCTATGGTCGGCGATGTCCAGAAATCAGTCGGCAGCGGAGTCCCCACGGGAAGGAGTTCCTCCTGAGCGTCTTCCTGATCTTCAAGCCTTTGAATATCCGCCATTTTTATGCTTGTAATCTTGCCGGTTGCCGAATCCTCCTTTGCTTCACCGATTACTCGAACGTAGTGCAGGATGTTTTCCAGGACTTCATCCCGTTGGTCTTCCGTGAACAGGCAAAGAACCGGCGGGCCGGCGGACGGATGAATCCTGCAGCGAGTGCCGTGTTCCTTGAAATCCGCCATCAGGAGCCGACCTTCAATGGTGCGCATTCGTACCCGCGGGCTAACGATTCGCTCCTGGATTCGCTCGTACCCGTCTAAAGAGTATGACACCTCAAACGGCTTCCGGTCACCGTCGAGCGTGAACCGGATTTCCTTGACTCCTTTTTGGAAGAGAAGACCTACGTCGCGCCATGCCAGAAGTATGCCCGAGTCAAATCCGGTCGGGAGCGCTTCTCCCTCTTTCTGGATTTCATCCAAACCTGCGAGCGATTTCTCGAAGACCTCTCGTCCCATCCCCATACCGGGGAGCGAATGCTGAGCCTGTTGTCTTTCAAACCCGAGTACCGTCGCCTCGCTTCCGTGGGTGAGAAGAACCAAATCCAAGGCGATTTCGTCCTTGACACTTTTTGGTTGGGCTCCTCGACGAACGCTGTCCGCCTCGCCTGCCATAACCAGTCCGCTTCGGTAGAATGCCTTGTTCAAGTCCTTCAGAAGGACCAGCAGATGCGAGACAGGGATTCTGCCTGCTCCAATAGATTCGCCTTCTAATCGGGCCTGAAGGAAAGGACGATGTTCATGTTCACTCATTGTTGGGCTCACCTCCTTTCACGGAGGTCATTGTTCAAGCGTGTCCGTTTGGTTTGGGCCACAATACTTCCTACGAGATTATAGCTCATCCCGACGAATTCTTCGACCACTACAGCCGCGGCTTTTTGTTCCGCACCTCGTCGCTTTCCATTCCGCTCGGGCCGGCCTTACCTTTTGGCGGCATTCAGGCCCGGGGGCTCGGTCCTACCCCTTCGGAAGTTTCTCGAAATCACCGAAACGACTCCACCGCGACGGCGACTCCCTTGGGCACGGGCGGAGGCCCGCTTTCTTTCGCTCCCTGTGATCGTATGAACAGCGCCACGGTTATCTCGAACCGCGCCCGCTCCCCCCGAGGAATACGTCGTATCCGAGCCACGTCGGCGTCCGACCGTGACGCGTCGGTCTTGAACCAGTAATTGAACACCGGCTTCCTGCCGCAGCGGGGGCATCGTCCTCGCACCACAACGTCGGTGACCTCTTCGAGACCTTTATTTGCAACCGTTCCTCGACATTTCAGTTCGTACATGACCTTGGTGGCCTTCTCGACCGAGAACCGCCGCTCGGCCACGACCACCTTCTCGGGGGCTTCATCCGAGGGCGCGTCGTCAAGCCCCGCGACGAATCGAGCCCGGGAAACCTCAAGATCCGTCACCAGCGCGAGTCTCTCCCGCAGCTCGGTAAGCGAGGCCTCCAATCGGCGCACGTCCGCGCTGAGTTCGGCCGCAATCGAGCCCGTCTCCTTGGCTCGCCGCACAGACCGCGTGATCTCGTCCAATCGAGCGTCGAGGAGGACCAGCCGATCCTTGATTTCCTCGAGCTCCTTTTTCGTCGTGCGAATGGAGCGCTCCGACCAAACCACCGCAAAGGCAGCCAAGCCGATCGACAGGACAACGAGAACCGCTATGATTTTTGCGAGTTTTGTCATCGAGCCTGCGCGGGGGTCCGAATCGTTTGCCGAGCCCTGTCGCGGTTCCTGCTCTATTTGCTCACCCGTAGAAGAAATACCCCATGGTCGTGGCGACGAGAATCGCGAGTCCGGTCGCGGTGAGCAAATGAGGCGCGGACGCGGCCACGCTTCGATCCCACGTCTCTGTTGTGAGCGTTGCGAGTTTTCTCATAATCAGCAGCGTCCACACGAGACCGATTGCCACGAGGGCTATCTGGATACCGTGGACCGCGGTTTCGGGGAACGCCGGCGTCCCGGCCTCGAGCCCGGAAAAACCGAAATCCCGCCTGAGCAGATCAACGAGAAGACCCCCGAGATTGGACAGATAGTACGTATGAAACGCCATGAACGATGTCAGAGTGAGAGGAATCAGGGCCAACCCGTAACGGATATACTGGTCTCGCACCCCGGTACCGGTCACGCGTCCGGAAATAACTGCGGCGAGAAGGTGCGTCCCGTTCAGAGCGACGATGAGCCCGACGAATGCGATGGTAAAGGTCGCCAAATCCGTCATGCGGACCTGCTCGGCAAAGGCCGCGTAGAGCGGCGTCTTGGTCGCCGTCTCACTGAGGAGGCCGCCGAGCATCCCGAGGACCAGAAACGCGATTCCCGCGTTCGCCCTCCGCATTTCCCAGAGTTCACGGCCGGGAATCCGCAGATTCAGGCGCACTGCGTCATGGGGACAACTCTTCACGCAGCGACCGCAGAGATTGCAGAGCCGATTGCTGTCCATCCTCGGCAACACCTGACCGAAGGGGCATCCGCCGCCGTCCGAGCCTGCCGCAAAACAGTCATTGGACGAGCATCGCGTCGAGCAAACCGTGGTGTCGGCCCGCAATTCGATCAGGGAGGCCTTGGCCGACACGCCGATCATCCCTCCGAGCCCGCACAGATACGTGCACCAGGAACGCCGTTCGAAGACCACCGCGACGAACAGAGCCGAAACCGTCATGACGAGGAGGAGCAAGCCCAGATTGAGCGGGGACTGCCGGATCTCCGTGCCTGTCTCGAACCAGATCACGAACAGCACCGCGCCGGCGATCAGGAAATCGCTGTGCCGCCTCAACACGGCCGGGAACGGACGCCCGAGAGAGAGCATCCTATTGGCCGAGGCGCTGAGCGTGCCGATGGGACAGACCGAGCACCACAGTCTCCCGAAGAGAAAAGCTCCGATAATGAGCGTCGGCCATCCGATCGCCCACGCAAAGAGGGCTCCCGGATTTTGCAGCGGATCGCGCGGCCCGAAAAAGAGCAGCGCGAGAAGTATCAGGAAAAACGGGGCCACGGCGCTTTGCAATGCCGCGGGAAAAAGGGGGCTCGTAAGAACGCGTTTCACTGCGCCCAATCGGAGAAGATCGAACTTTCCCCGTTCGTCCACGGCCTTCAAGTCAAAGTAGATGTCCCGCGGCTGCAGCACGGCGCCTTCGCACGCAAGGATCGCTCGCTTCAGCGTTAGAGCCAACTCTTCCACGTTGCCGGGCCATTCGTACGACAAAAGCGTGTCCAAGGTCCGCCGGGGAACAGCGGGGACGTCCCGGCCCAATTCCGCGGCGTACCGCTCGACGATGCCGTATACCAGCCGGGGGATGTCCTTCTTTCGCGTTCGAAGCGGCGAAAGAAGCAGGGATCGATCGAGCAAGGCATGGATCAGCGGGTGCGACTTCGGGTCTACGTCAGCGGGCCGCAGGGTGGTCGTCGCGATGAGCCTGAAACGCGGCCCCGAACAAAATTCTCCTTCCGCGTTGGATATACGCTCGAGAAGCGCGGACTGGACCTCCGGACTCAATTCCTGCGCGTCCCGCAGCAGGAGCGTCCCCTCGTCCGCCAAATCCACGTACCCCGGAACATATGCCTCCGAATCACCGGGCGCGTCCTCGGAACCGAACAACAATTCCTTTTGAAGGGTCTGAACCGAGGACGAATCGCCCGCCGTCTCCCTGTTGGCGGAAGCCGAGAGGTCGCCTAAATCGAGTCTTCCCACATTAAGCGTGAGAAAGACATCCGTGAACGAGCGTGCGCGGAGATACGCGGAATGGGCCGCGAATTCCTTGCCGACGCCGGCCTCGCCCATGATCAGGATCGGCCCGGCGCTCTCCGCCAACCGTTTCAGAGACGCCGCCTGCTCGTCGGATAGGTAGTCCGCGAGAATATGGTCCGGTATGAGACCGTCGCGCTTGCCGATCAGCGATTGACCGCGTAATCGCGCCATTCGGCAGGCAAGGACGGTTCGGTCCAATCGAGCGATCCGCTGCGCCAGACGCTTGACCAGAGCTACGCCCAGGTCCGGCGCAGCCCTCAGCCGATCGGTCAGGCCGTCGGTGGGAATCAGGAGCGCTTGGCACTCTTCCCGCGCTACGATCGAAACGTCATCGGGCCACGAGTCTCCCCCCAGCAGACCAGCGTCGCCGAAGAGATCCCCCGGCGCGAGGGAATTCACATGGATCTCCCGGCCGTCCGCGCCGCGCCGGCATATGTCGGCGCTCCCCGACAAGAGGAACCCCATCCGACCCAAGGATCCGTCCGCCGCGACGATAATCGAGCCCGGCCTGTATACGGTAATCTCGCCGTTCGTGAGCAGCAGGTCCCGAAGACCTGAGGGAAGAGATCCTAAGGGATCCCACTGCGATTCAACCGAAGGGCGCATGTCGGGCATCCGGGTTAAGAGCGGGCGAAAGTGTCGACAACCCCGAGTACGGTTCGCGGCAGATGTGAAATGGAACCATCGCTCCCTCTTGATCGCCGCACCTGCAAAAATACTCGGGATATGCCCTTCCTAAAGGGCTATTCGATATTCACTATACACGTGCGCCCCGTGGGAGGCAATGACTCGCAACGGAGGGAACTCGGACGAAGCGGCCGAATCGATGCGCCAAATGGAACCCTTGATCGGAAACCGCGCCGTGACGTCACTCGCTTCGGGAGTTGAGCAGCGATAGGAACCCATCAACCGCCGGATCCGGCCGATCGCGGGCGTAGGACAACGCTGTTCGCCCGCGTGAATCTTGCGCGTCACGATCAGCGCCCCGTCCTAACAGCAGATCGAGAAGGGCCACCGCGTCTTCTCCGCGAACCACCGGTGTGCGGCACGCGGCTATGAGCGGCGTCATGCCGCCGGCGTCCCGAGCGTTCACGTCCGCGCCCGCGTCAAGAAGCGTCATGACCACGTCCCTGCGGCCTTCGTAACAGGCTCTGATGAGCGGCGTGCCGCCCGGTTTCATGCCCGGCCACTCGTTTTCGGTCGCGGTCTCGGAAGGAATGAACGGGCTCTCTGCCGAGGACGCGTTCGGGTCCGCGCCTCGATCCAGCAATAGACCGACCATCGAAGAATCGCCGACCCAGGACGCGGCGAGCAACGGTGAACAGTCGAGCTCGTCACGATGACGGATGTTCGCGCCGGCCTCGAGGAGACGCCGGGCCGTATCCCTATGCCCGTTGTAAACCGCGTAGAACAGCGGCGTGCGGCCGCGGGAATCCGCCGCGTCCACCCTCGCGCCCCGTTCGATAAGGCGTCGGACGACCTCGTCATGGCCTCGACCCGCGGCGAACATAAGCGCGGTCCAGCCCGCGTCCGCGTGAGCGTTCACGTCCGCTCCGGATTCCATCAGGAGTTCCACCGTCTCGAGCCGACCCTCCTGAGCCGCCCCGATCAAGGCCGTCAGCCCATGGGGCGACCGCTCGTCGACCTCGACGCCGCCGTCGAGCACATATCGGACGACCTCGTTGTGACCGCCTCTGGCCGCCCACCTGAGAGCCGTACCGCCCTCCTTGCGCTCGTCGTCCGCGTAACGTATGCCTCGTTCGACCAGGAGTTCCATCACCGACAGCCAACCATGGGCCGCGGCTCGTGTGAAAGCGGTTTCCTCGGGTTTACCCTGCGCCCGAATGTCCGCGCCGTGATCCGCGAGTAGTCTCACGATCTCCACATCCCCGCCGCCGGCCGCGTCGATCAGAATGCGGGCGTCTTCGTCGTCGCCACTATTGGGCAGTCCTCCGTGTTTCAGAAGGATTCGGACCGTTTCAACGTCGCGGGATCGACACGCTTCAACAAGAAGCAGTCTCCGACCCCACGGATCGCTCGAGCCTCGCTCCAAAAGCGTCCGTGCGCAGTCCATCCAACCGCCCGTAACCGCCCATACCAACGCGGTGTACCCTATGTCGCTTCTGATATTGATGTTCGCGCCTGCGTCGAGCAGCAAACGAATCGTGTCGCTCCAACCCATTCGCGCGGCCCACATGAGAGCGGTCGCTCCAAGCCGGTCCCGATCGTTGGCGCTCGCCTTGTACGCCGGCAGAGTCCGCACGGTCTGCGCGTCTCCCCGATACGCGGCCCACATGAGCGGCGTCCAGCCGAATTCATCCCGTGACGAGCAGAGCGCTCCGTCGGAGACAAGCTCCTCGACCCGGCCCACATCGCCGTCCTTGGCCGCTTCGATCAGTTCGGGGCTGTCGTATCGGCCGAGGAGCCTATTGAGCAAGCGGTTCTTCACCATTGGAATCACCGATTCGCCGGCGAAGAAGGGATGCTTTCCCTATCCACGCGGCGGCCGTACGCTTCGTTTTCATCGCGAAAGCGCTCAACGAGCTGGGCGAAGTCGGGACCTTGATCCCGAACCAGCTCGTCGAAGCGCTCCGAAACACGCTCGTACAGCTTCAGGTCCAATTCGTTGAACTTCGCTATACCGTTCCGAGCCGACGCGGGGACTTCCCGCGCCTGGGGCCGTCGCTTGGTCACGTTCCTATTCACATAGAACACTTCTCGCCACCCAAAGATTGCCCGAAGGAGGAGGAGCGTCTCGTCGAACCGCTCGAGCAGACCGACCAGGGCGAAGTGCTTTTCGATATTGTCGAGCGCCCGATCCAGCATCGCCGGTGGGCAGTGATCCTCGAAGAGGGTGTCCGGTTCGCCCCACGCGGACAGGAACCGCGTCTGCATATTGTCGGTTCGGCCCGCATACTCGGGGAGCGACATCTTCTCGACAACCGGGTAGAGGGGATCGTGCGGCCGCCCCAAAATGAAATGATAATGGGAAATCACCCGATCGATCGGCTCACGAAGCACCGTGAAATAGACCGACGGCCGTGGTATCGCCTCATGAATACCAAAAGGAGCGTGACCGCAAATCACTCGGCGCCGGAGTTTCTTGTCGCCGCTCAAGCGCTTGAACTCGTCGATCGCGGCCCGAAGTCGCAGCCCGTCAAAGAAATGAATGCTCCTCGGGCCGTACTCCCGCTCCAATACGTAATTAACCGTATGACCCGCAGACTTGTGAAGATGCAGGAAGATAAGCGTCGACTCGTCGTGATTGTGCGCGGAAGAATGGAACATGAGCACACTAGGCGCAGCGGTCGGTTGATTTTGTGTGCGATCAAACCGCGCCGGGATGCACACCCTAGTCGAATACGCCGGCGAATTCAAGAGCTTGATCCCGGCGCCCACCCAGCACCTGCGACAGAAACCTAGGTGCACTCAGTACCCGCTAAAGGACAGCAGAAGGATAGAGCTTCCGGGAGCGGGTGCGTTTGGGGGTCATTCCGATCATGTATCGCCGGCTCAACCGTCGGGATATAATCTCATCAGGATTGTCGGCAAGCATGTGACTCTCAGGACATTCCGATTGCAGAAACGCGATGGAGCATGGACAGCTGACCGCTGCGACGAGTTCAACCTGTGAGCGTTCGTCGGTTCTGAAAACGCCTTGCTTGGTCGATGCTCGGCGATTGCAGCTGGAGCGGAACCCGGACAAAATACGGCCCATTGAGTTTCCCCTTGACATCCGGCCTATTCTCAGCCATATTTTCCAGCGTTTGATGGAACACTACGATGGACTTCCCCATGCCCTCTCCGCTTGAAAAGGCCCGAAAAGACCCCGATTCCATGAAGGGACGTATCCTCAAGGAGGCTCGTCGCATCTTCGGGGAATACGGCTATCACGGCGCGACCACCCGCATGATCGCGGAGGCGGTCGGGATCGACATCTCCACGCTCTACTACCATTGGGGTGAAAAGAGCGATCTCTATGAAGCGGTCATTCTCGATGTGAACGAAGACCTGCGACAGAAGCTGGCGGAAATCGAACGGATTATTCGCGGCCTGCCTCTGGAACGGCGCATGGAGATCGCATTCGACATGACGTCGGAATTCCTATTCGAGCGGCCGGAGATCTCCAACCTGGTTCTCTTCCGCTATTTCGCCAAGACCCGCGACGAGGCCACGCTCGATTTTGTCGTGCCCGAGCTCGTCGGTGAAATCGCCCGGTCCATGGGGTTGACATCGAGCAAAAAGGACGTGTCCAAGCGGGTGGCCATGCAGGTCCTGGCGATGATGAACGCGATCCACAATTTCGTTTCCGGGGAGGACTTCTTCCGTTCGCTGCTGGACCTTCCCAGAGACGAGTATCACCAACTGGTCAAAGAAACGCTCAAGTTTATCCTTATCCCTCCCTTCAACGTTTCAAGTCGGCACGGAGGAAGCTGATGGCTTTGAATCTCGACGCAATCGGCAAGAAAATCGGTCCGCTGGAGAAGGAGTACGGCTGGCGTGACGTCGTGCTGTACGCGCTCGGCGTGGGCGCGGGCTTCGACGAGCTGGACTACGTGTACGAGAACCGGCTCAAGACGCTCCCGAGCTTTTCCATAGCGGCGATCTTCGATTTTCTCGCGGAAGTGGGCCTGAGCGCGGAAGTGGATCTCTCGGGCGTGCTCCACGGCGAACAGGACCTTATCTTCCACAATCCCATACCGCCGGAAGGGAAGCTCATCACCGAGGGCGCCATCACGGACATCTACGACAAGGGCGCAGACACGGGCGCTCTGGTGGTGGGCAAAGGCGACACGTTCCATTCAAGCGGGAAGAAGCTCTTCACCAACATCGTGACAATCTTCGCGCGCAAGGACGGCGGCTTCGGCGGTCCGGATTCTCCGAAAGAAGAAGTCGAATTCCCCGATCGCGCGCCCGACTTCGAGGAGCATGACAAGCCGTCCGCGGATCAGCCTCTCCTTTAC
Organism: uncultured Syntrophales bacterium; assembly: GCA_964385875.1. Lineage (GTDB taxonomy): Bacteria > Desulfobacterota > Desulfomonilia > Desulfomonilales > Desulfomonilaceae > CAYLRL01. The sequence goes on along the minus strand of CAYLRL010000019.1, from coordinate 53,550 downwards.
CGCCTGAGCGGAGACATATTCCAGCTGCACGTGGACCCGGATTTCGCGCAGGCGAGCGGATTCGAGAAGCCGATCATGCACGGCCTGTGCACGCACGGGTATGCCTGTCGAGCGTGCATCAAGCACCTTTTTCCGGGCGAACCCGAGCGGATGACACGCTTCCGTAACCGGTTCTCGAAGCCGCTCTATCCGGGTGAACCGATCGTGACGCAGATTTGGAAGATCGATGAGGGCAAGGCGCTCTTCCGGACGCTCAACGCGAACACGGGCGAGCCCACCATTGACCGCGGCGTTGTCGAGTGGGTAAGCGCCGAAGAGGTCAAGGCTCGGGCCGAACGCGGATGGATACGATTCGACGATCGCGTGGCTGTCGTCACGGGCGCGGGCGGCGGCCTTGGTCGGATGTATGCCCTCGAACTGGCCAAGCGCGGCGCGAAGGTCGTGGTGAACGATCTGGGCGGCGCGCGGGACGGGTCCGGCGGCTCGGCCGCGCCTGCGGACAAGGTCGTGGAAGAGATCAAAGCGATGGGCGGCGAGGCCGTCGCGAACTACGATTCCGTGGCGGATCCCAAGGGCGGTGAAGCCATCGTGAACGCGGCGATCGACGCATTCGGCAAAGTGGACATCCTCATCAACAACGCAGGCATTCTCCGAGACAAAACGCTCGCCAAGATGGAACCCGACGAGTGGGAAGCGGTGATGGCCGTGCACTTCGACGGCGCTTACAATGTGACCCGTCCCGCGTTTGTCAAGATGCGCGAGAACGGCTTCGGCCGCATTCTGATGACCGCGTCCGCTGCGGGGCTGTACGGCAACTTCGGGCAGTGCAACTATTCAGCGGCCAAGATGGGTCTTGTGGGTATGATGAACACCCTTAAGATCGAGGGCGCGAAGCATGACATCAAGGTGAACACGATAGCGCCGGTCGCGTTGACGCGACTCACCGAGGACATTCTTCCGCCCGATATGCAGGACAAGCTCAAACCTGAGTTCGTCACCCCGTTGGCGCTCTATCTTTGTTCCGAGCAATGCCCCGAATCCGGCGCGATCTACAACGCCGGCATGGGCTATTACAATCGAGCGGCCGTGGTCACCGGCGTTGGGACGGTCATAGGCGACGGGGAACAAATCCCGACCGCGGAGCAGGTGGCGGCGCAGTTCAAGAAGATCCAATCACTGGACAAGGCCGAGCAGTACGCCGACGTCACTGCGGCCCTCGGCGCGATGCTCGACGCGTTTTCAGCGAAGGACGAAGCCGAACCGTCAGCCGGCGGCGAATTCACCGTCGCGGACGTCTTCGATCGGATGGAATCCGCGTTTCAGCCGGACAAGGCGGCCGGCGTGGACGTGGTCTTCCAGTACAAGATATCCGGGCCGGGCGGCGGCGAGTGGTCCGTCACGATCAAGGATCAGACATGCGCGGTCGAGGCGGGCGTCCACGGCAGTCCGACCACCACGATCATCATGTCGGACGAAGACTTCCTATCGCTCATCGGAGGCAAGCTCAACGCGATGAAGGCGTACACATCGGGCAAACTCAAGATCGAGGGCGACCTGATGAAGTCCCAACTCGTCGAAAAGATCTTCACCTTCTAACCAGGAAAGGGAGCCGGATATGATCGGTATTGTTTCCTACGGCGGATATATTCCGAGGCTGCGCCTCGATCGCATGAGCATCTTTCAGACGATGGGATGGCTTGCGCCGGCCATCGTCATGGTTGCGCAGGGTGAACGATCCTTCTGCAACTGGGATGAGGACGGCGTTACCATGGCGGTCGCGGCCGCGAAAGACTGTCTAAAAGGCATGGACAAAACCGCGGTGGATGCGTGTTACCTCTGCTCCACGACCCTTCCCTATCTCGACCGCTTGAACGCGGGCATTGTCAAGACCGCGCTCAATCTCCGGGACGACATAACAGCCCAGGACGTCACCTCCTGCCTGAAGGCGGGAACCACCGGACTGGTCACCGCTTTGTCCACGGTGGGCCACGGCGGCGCAAAGCAGGCGCTGGTGATGGCGTCGGACAAGCGGGAAGCAAAAGCCGCGTACTTCTACGAGATGTGGTTCGGAGACGGCGCGGCCGCGATGCTCGTGGGCGACGACAACGTGATCGCGGAATTCAAGGGATCGTACTCGACCACCCACGACTTCATCGATCACTTCCGCGGGGAAGGCAAGAAGTTCGATTACATGTGGGAAGAGCGCTGGGTGCGGGACGCGGGGTATTCCCGGATCATCCCCGAAGCGGTCCACGGCCTCTTCAACAAGCTGAATATCACCATGGACGACGTGGATACCCTCGTCTTCCCGTGCTTCTTCAAGGCCGAGCACCGGAAGATCGCGGCCAAGCTCGGCGCAACCCCCGAGAAGGTCATCGACAACCTCCATGAAGAATGCGGCGAAACCGGGACGGCCCATCCGTTGGCGATGTTCGCCAAAGCTCTGGATAACGCCAAACCCGGCGACCGCATCCTCGTTGCGGGCTTCGGCCAGGGATGCGACGCGCTCTACTTCCAGGTCACCGACAAGATCCTTGACCTGCCGGAACGCATGGGCATAGAAGGTTCGTTGGCCCGGAAGCGTCAGACGACCAACTACGCCAAGTATTTGAAGTTCCGGGACCTCCTCCCCACGGAGATGGGTATTCGGGCCGAGTGTCCCACGCAAACAGCGATGACGGTCCTCTGGCGTCAGCGCAAGATGCTCGGCGGTATGATCGGCGGGAAGTGCCGTGAATGCGGGACGCCGCAGATCCCGAGAATGGATGTCTGCGTGAATCCGGCGTGCAAGGCTATAAACTCCCAGGACGATTACGAATTCCAGGACGTCCCGGCCAAGGTGAAGAGCTTCACCGGGGACATGCTTGCGGTCTCGCTCGATCCGCCGGCGATCTACGGCATGGTGGAATTCGAAGGCGGCGGCCGGTACATGGCGGATTTCACCGATTGCGAGCTCGAGGAGGTCAAGGTCGGTCAGTCCGTCGAGTTGGCCTATCGCAAACGCTACACCGACGAAGCTCGGGGCTTCACCGGCTACTTCTGGAAGGCGATTCCGCTCCCCTCCGACGAGCCGGAAGCGGCGCCCGGCGAAGAAATTCGCTTCGACGGCAAGGTCGCGGTGGTGACCGGCGCGGGCGCCGGGCTGGGCCGGATGTACGCAATCGAACTTGCCAAGCGCGGGGCAAAGGTCGTGGTGAACGATCTCGGCGGCGCGCGGGACGGGTCCGGCGGGTCGGCGGCCCCCGCGGACGAGGTAGTCAAGGAGATTACGGATCTCGGCGGAGAAGCCGTCGCGAGTTACGACTCGGTGGCGGTTCCCGAAGGCGGCGAGGCGATCATCAAGAAGGCGCTGGATGAATTCGGCCGTGTCGACGTCCTCATCAACAACGCGGGTATCCTCCGTGACAAGACCCTGGCCAAAATGGAACCCGACGAGTGGCGCGCGATCCGCGCGGTCCATCTGGACGGCGCGTACAACGTGACCCGGCCGGCGTTCAAGGCCATGAGAGAGCAGGGGTACGGCCGAATCATCATGACAACGTCCGCGGCCGGGTTGTACGGCAATTTCGGCCAGACGAACTACTCCGCGGCCAAGATGGCGTTGGTCGGACTCATAAACACCCTCAAGCTCGAGGGCGACAAGTACAACATCAAGGTGAATTGCATCGCGCCGGTGGCCATGACGCGCCTCACCGAAGATGTGCTCCCGCCCGATCTGCAGGAGCGGCTCAAGCCGGAATTCGTCACTCCTCCGACGCTCTATCTCAGCTCGGATAAGTGCGAAGAAACCGGCATGATCTTCAACGCGGGCATGGGCGACTATAACCGAGCGGCGATCGTCACCGGGCCGGGCGCGGTGGTCGGCGACGGAGCGACACCGCCCACGCCGGAAGAGATTCACCACAACTGGGCGAAGATCAACGACCTCACCGGCGCGGTCGAATCATACAACGCGACCGCAGCCCTGGGCGACATGCTCTCCGCGTTTTCTCCCAAAGAGGAAAAGGCCGAGGCGAAGCCGTCGGGCGAAATGACTGCAAAGACGGTCTTCGACAACATGCCGTCCGCGTTCCAACCCGATAAGGCGGAAGGTGTGGACGCGATCTTCCAGTATAAGATCGACGGTCCGAAAGGCGGCAATTGGCACGTCGTTATCAAGGACAAAACGTGCGCGGTGTACGAAGGTCTGCACGACAAGCCGACCACCACGATTATCATGTCCGACGAGGATTTTATCAGCCTGATCAAGGGCAAACTCGATCCCATGAAGGCCTTCACGTCGGGCAAACTCAAGGTGGAAGGCGATATCATGAAATCGCAGCTCATCCAGAAGCTGTTCAAATTCTGACCGTGATCGAGCGCGCCCTCAGCGGCTGAGACGGGCGCGGAACAACGAATCGAACCCAAGACCGACGCTCCGGGAGGTTTCCAATGGCGACCGGAATCAAGGACAAAGTAGCGATCATCGGCATGGGCTGCACCCGCTTCGGCGAACGATGGGACGTGGGCGCGGAAGAGCTGATGGTCGAAGCGTATACCGAGTGCATCAAGGACGCGGGCATCGCCCCGAACGAAATCCAGGCAGCGTGGCTCGGGACCTGCATGGACGAAGTGAACGTGGGCAAGAGCGGTCTGCCGCTTTCGACCACCCTGCGACTTCCGCTCATTCCCGTGACGCGCACCGAGAACTTCTGCGCGAGCGGCACCGAATCGTTCCGCGGCGCGGTGTATGCGGTGGCTTCGGGCGCGTACGACTTCGTGCTGGCCATGGGCGTGGAGAAGCTCAAAGACACGGGGTACGGCGGACTTCCGAACCCCGGTTCGAGCTGGGGCTCGTGGAGTTGGCTCTATTGGCCGACCTTGACCGCGCCGGGCGCGTTTGCCCAGCTGGCGACCGCGTACGCGGCCAAGTACAATATCCCCGCCGATGAACTCAAGCGCGCGATCGCTCATGTCTCGGTAAAAAGCCACGCCAACGGCGCGCTCAACCCGAAGGCCCATTTGAGAAAGACCGTGACGGAAGAGCAGGTCATGGGCGCTCCCATCATCGCCTATCCCCTGGGATTGTTCGACTGCTGCGGCGTCAGCGACGGCGCAGCCTGCGCGATCGTCACCACGGTCGAAAAGGCCAAGGAACTGGGCAGGAAGAACTTCGTCAGCGTGAAGGCGCTCCAGTTGTCACTCAGCAGCGGCGAAGAGATGGCCTTCAACGACTGGGATATCGACCATTTCATCACCACCGCGAAATGCAGCTCAATGGCCTACCAGGAGGCCGGGATCACCAATCCTCGGGAAGAAATCAGCATGATGGAGCTGCACGACTGCTTCTCGATCACGGAGATGGTCACGTACGAAGACCTCCACATCTCCGAGCGGGGTCGCGCCGTGTACGACACCCTCGACGGCTTCTACGATCGCGACGGCGGCGTGCCCGCGCAGGTCGACGGCGGCCTCAAGTGCTTCGGCCATCCTATCGGCGCGTCGGGTCTGCGCATGCTCTACGAAATGTATTTGCAGCTCCACGGCCGGGCCGGCGATCGCCAGATCGAAAACCCACGATTCGGCCTGACGCACAATCTGGGCGGCGTGCCCTTCATGAACGTGTGCAGCGTGGCGATCATCGGGAAATACGAATAGTCTTCGAACGAGGGGCGGGGGGAGGATTGACTCTCCCCGTGACCCTTCCCGTCGGCCGCGGGCGTATTCTCTCGCTTCGGTCCGCACGGGATACCCTCGAGGGTCCGGCTCATGCTCGACATCACCTTCATCATGAACTCGGACATGCCGGAAATCCTCTCCTTCCGGACGTGCTGCGGACTGCTCAAGTCGCTGGATCAGAATCTGGAAATCCATGTGCGCAATCGCGGTGACCGGCCGATCACGGTCGAAAGCGCTTTCGATCTGGACGTTGACGGCGCGATGAAGCGGATCTCCGCGGTCACTCCTCCCGGACGGCATACAATCGAGCCGGGCGAGCTGAAGGCCTTCTACACCTACGTCGATGAACTCGTCTGGAGGAAGTGTCGCGGGGCGGTCTTTTACGGGGCCGACCGAACCGGAATCCCGGTCTCGATAGCCCATTAGAAGAAAGGGACGATCCTATGGAGATTATTCACTACTCCGAAGAACACCGCATCTTTCGGGACGCGGTGCGGAAGTTCATGGAAAAAGAGGTCATCCCCCACGTCGACAAATGGGAAGAAGCCGGGATTGTCCCGCGGGAAGTCTGGAAAAAGATGGGCGATCAGGGCTTCCTCTGCATGGATGTCCCGGAGAAATACGGCGGACTGGGCGCGGATTTTCTCTACTCGGTCATCCTCACCGAGGAGCTGGTGCGCACGAATCATTCCGGCCTCGCCGCGCCCCTTCACAGCGACGTGGTGGTCCCGTACATCACGGCGTACGCGTCGGAAGAGCTCAAGGAAAAATACCTTCCCGGCTGCGTTTCCGGCGACATCATCACCGCGGTGGCCATGACCGAACCGAACACGGGCAGCGATCTTGCGTCCATGCGCACGACGGCCGTCGAGGACGGCGATCATGTGGTAATCAACGGGCAGAAGACCTTCATATCCAACGGTATCAACTGCGATCTTTTGGTCTTGGCCGCGAAAAATCCGAACGAGCCCAATCCCCATCAAGCGATCAACCTCTATCTGGTCGAAGCGAACGCGCCGGGGTTCACCAAGGGGCGCAACCTCAAGAAGATCGGCTGGCACAGCCAAGACACGGCGGAGCTCTTTTTCGACGATTGCCGCATCCCCGTCGGGAATCGGTTGGGCCAAAAGGGATCGGGCTTCCTCATGCTGATGCAGAAGCTGCAGCAGGAGCGGCTCATGGTGGTGATCGCGGCGGTCGCGGGGGCGGAATTCATGCTCGATCTCACCGTCAAATATTGCAAGGAACGCACCGCGTTCGGCAAACCTCTCTCGAAGTTCCAGAACACGCAGTTCAAACTGGTGGAGATGGCCACGGAGATCAAACTGGGGAGGACGTTCCTCGATAAGCTCGTCATGGATCATATCGAAGGGAAGAACGTCGTGGTGGAAGTTTCCATGGCCAAGTATTGGTCGACGGAAATGGCCTGCCGCGTCGCGGATACCTGCCTGCAGCTCCACGGAGGCTACGGGTACTGCGAAGAGTATCCCATCGCTCGGGCCTGGCGGGATATTCGGGTCACGCAAATCTTCGCCGGGACCAACGAAATCATGAAAGGTATTGCAGCCAAGTTCATGGGTCTGTAAATTCATCCGTAGGGGAGGGACTTTCTCCGGGGGTTAAGGTTCCGCTTTCACCCGGCTTCGCGTGCGCGACCGCTCATCCAGAAGGATCGATCTATGAACTACCAAGACAAGCCGTGGCTCCAGTGGTACGATCCGGCAATCCCGCCCGAAATCGACATCCCGTCCGTTACCGTAATCGAACGCTTCGATGAGGTCGGCCAAAAGTATCCCGACCACCCTGCGATCGTCTTTCTCGGGGTTACCATAACCTACGGGGAATTCCTGGGCTACGCGAACCGCGTCGCCCAGGCGCTCATCCAAAACGGAATCGAGCCGGGAGATGTGGTTGCGGTCAACATGCCGAACATCCCCCAGTATTTGATTGCCCAGGTCGGGATTCTCAAAGCGGGGTGCGCGGCGTCCGGTTTATCGCCGTTGCTCACGGCGCGCGAGATGAGACAACAGCTGCGCGACTCGAAGACCGCCGCTATCGTCACGATCGATGCGATTTTCGAACACCGATTACGTGAAATCGCGGCGGACCTGCCCGACCTCAAGCTGGTCATCGGGACGGAGATCCTTCAGTTCCTTCCTTGGGTGAAGCGCACCGTAGCCAAGCTGCTCAAGAAAGTTCCGTGCGGTAAAATTACGGAGATCGAGGGCAAACGGACGCTCACCATGGAACGGGTCTTCGTCGAGTACCCGGCGGCCGAACCGGATGTGAAGCGGACTCTCGACGACACCTGCCTCATTCAGTATACCGGTGGAACGACCGGCGTGCCCAAAGGGACGATCATCACCCATCGCAATATGGTCGCGCAGCTTACGCTCGTTACCGACTGGTTCCAGATGGACATCGCGAACGAAGTGATACTTTCGGGGTTTCCGTTCTTTCACATCGCAGGGCTCGCGCTGGGAATGGGAAGTCTCTTCAAGGCCGGCGCACAGATCCTGATTCCCGACCCTCGGAACACGAAGCAGATCGTCAAAGAGATGAGAACTCATCGCCCGACGATGCTCGTCAACGTGCCGTCGCTCTACATGATGCTGCTCGAGACTCCGGGATTTCGGGACCTCGATTTCGAGCGGCTGAAGTTCTTCCTCTCCGCGGCGTCGCCGTTTCCCGTTGAGGCGATCCGCGCGGTGGAGGAGGTTATCGGCGAAGGCAAGGTGGTCGAAGCGTACGGCTTGACCGAAGCGAGCGCGCTCGCCACGTCCAATCCGCGACTCGGGAGAAAGAAGGTGGGCTCGGTGGGGCTGCCCTTGCCCAACACGAGGGTCAGGCTCGTGGATCTGGAAACCGGCCAGACCGACGTACCCATCGGGCAGGAAGGCGAAATTGCGATCGCCGGACCGCAAATCATGAAGGGCTATCTGAACAAGCCCGAAGAGACCGCGACCGCGCTCCGCATACACGACGGCGAGGAGTGGCTCCATACGGGCGATGTCGCGCGCATGGACGAAGAGGGCTACATCACCATCGTGGATCGCTCGAAGGACATGCTCAACGTAGGCGGGTTCAAGGTCTTTTCCCGCGAGGTGGAAGAACACTTGTACGAGCATCCGGCGATCGAATTCTGCGCCATAATCGGAGTCCCCAATCCCGAACGGCCCGGAACGGAGATCGTCAAACTCGTTCTCCAGCCGAGCGCCCCCTTCCGGGGCAAGGACCCCGAGGTCTTGAAGGCCGAGATTGCGGAGTTCTCCAAAAAGAACTTCGCTCCGTACAAGATCCCGAAGATTATCGAGATCACCGATTCAATCCCGCTCACCCCTGTCGGGAAGGTCGACAAGAAGGCGCTCAGATAGGCCGGCGGAGCGAGCCTCCAGCTGCGCCGAAGTCTTGACAATCGGAGGAATCACGCAGAACTCGATGCAGATAGTGAAGACGATTATAACGGTCATCAAAGAGACCGTCGACGCATGGCAACGCGACAACGCGATGAGATTTGCGGCGTCGCTCTCGTTCTATACGATATTCTCGCTCGCGCCCGCGTTGCTGATCGTTTTGGCCATCGCCGAGTTCCTTGTCGGGCAGGCCGAGGCTCAAGCCGAACTATCCCAGATGCTCCAGGACTACCTTGGGCCGAAGGGAACCTCCTTCGTACTCTCTCTGATCGCCGGCTTTCGAGGGCAATTGTCGGGAACGACCGCGACGATCATCGGCGCAGGGGCCATGTTTCTCGGGGCCACCGTGGTGTTTGCCGAGCTGCAGGCCGCGCTCAACGCGATCTGGAACGTCGAGTCGGAACAAGGCGGAGCGATACGACGCCTCGTATTCAAGCGGATCGTCTCATTCATTGTGGTAGTGGTGCTGGGAGTATTCCTGGTGCTTTCCCTCGTCGCAAGTACGACGCTGAACTTCCTCACCGGCTTTTTCGCAGACAAGATCCCCGTCCCGGCGTTTATCACATGGGGCGGCAATTTCGCGCTCTCGTTCACTCTCACCTGGCTGCTCCTCATGTTGATGTACAAGTTTCTCCCCGACGTGATCATCACGTGGAAGGACACCGCAATCGGCGCGTTGATCACCGCGTTGCTCTTCACGGTGGGAAAATCGCTCATCGGGATATATTTAGGACGAAGCGCCCTGGTTTCCGCGTACGGCGCGGCCGGTTCCTTCGTGGTTATCCTGGTGTGGGTTTACTACACGTCCATGGTCCTCTTCTTCGGAGCCGAATTGACACAGGTGTACACCCGCCGGCACGGCTCGGGGATGCGGCCACTTCCGCGTGTCAAACTCGCGTCGCAAAGCGAAGAATGCGACACCACAACAGGCTGAGCCGGCTTGAACCGCCGGCGGCCCTACAACACTTTGTTCCATTCCGTCGACATGTGGTAGATTGGTCCTTGTATCGCATTCGCATGCGGCGAGGAGCTTCCATGCGCACCTATCTCGAGTGCTTTCCCTGTATGGTCAATCAAGTCCTGGACGGGGCTCGCCGAGCCGTCGACGACCCGGCAATCCGTGAACGGATTCTCCGGGAATTCATGCGAAGCGCCGCGGATACGGATCTCTCGGAGTCGCCCCCGGTCATGATCGCACGGGCGCATCGAGCGATCAGAAAACTGACCGGCAATCCCGACCCCTACCGGGACGTGAAGAAGCAGTTCAACGAATCGGCTCTCGTCCTTGCGGACAAATTCCGTGAAACGATCCGTTCGTCTTCGAATCCCCTCGAAACCGCCGTTCGATTGGCGATCGCCGGCAATATCATCGATTTTGCCGCCAACCCGTCCGTGGATAACGCAGGAGTCTCCGAAGCCATAGAACGAGCGCTGACTGCGCCGCTCCCGGAAACGGCCGTCGCGGATTTCGCCCAGGCCGTGGATCAGGCCGAGGACATCCTCTATCTGGGCGATAACGCAGGTGAGATCGTTTTCGACAAACTCCTCATCGAACAGCTCCCGAGGGAGAAGATCACTTTTGTCGTCAAGAACGGACCGATAATCAACGACGCGACCATGGAAGACGCTCAAGCCGTCGGCATGACCGACCTCGTCCCGGTCATCGACAATGGAGCGGATATCCCCGGAACCGTGCTCTCCCACTGCTCGGAATCATTTAGAAAGCGATTTTATGCGGCAGACTTGATCATCTCGAAGGGTCAAGGTAACTACGAGTCTGTAAGCGACGAAGATCAAAATATTTTCTTCCTCTTTACGGCGAAATGTATCGTTATGACCCTCGATAGCGGATACGATGTGGGACGGATTGTTTTGACCCGCGCGTAGGCGCGGCGCGCGGTTATGTCACGACTCCCATAATAGCCTGATTTTGCTCTTTTTTCTTGACGCCCTCTTCCCTTCCCGCTACTCTGAAATTGTCGGCCATTCAAAGGGACGAAAGCATTCGTTTCCAGTGTGCCGTTACAGCTTCTTCGGAGGAACAATAATGAGGAAATTGATTCGAGTCGACATGGCCGCGGGAACCGTCAAGATGGAAGATCTCACCGGTGAATACGCGGAATTCGGCGGGCGAGGGCTGACATCGATGATCACGGCGAGGGAAACGCCGCCGCTCTGCAATCCGCTGGGTTCGGAGAATAAGCTTATCTTCGCGTGCGGTTTGCTCTCGGGCAGCACGTGCGCCAATTCCGGCCGACTTTCGATCGGCGCGAAGAGCCCCTTGACGGGAACGATCAAAGAGAGCAACGTGGGCGGCAACGCGTCCAACAAGATGGGCCGTCTTCGTATCTCGGGAGTCGTAGCGGAAAACAAGGCTCCCGACGGCAAATGGTATTACCTGTTTATCAATAAGGACGGCGCGGAGCTTCATTCAGCGGACGATCTGAAAGGCCTCAACAACTACGCGCTGTGTGAGCGCCTCCAGGAGAAGCACGGCAAGAAGGTGGGAATCATCTCAATCGGGACGGCCGGCGAGATGAAAATGTCCACCGCGTCGGTCGCGGTCACCGACACGATGGGTCTGCCGACTCGGCACGCGGGTCGCGGCGGACTGGGCGCGGTCATGGGAGCGAAGGGCCTCAAAGCGATCGTCATCGACGACAAGGACGCGCCGGGTGTTGAATACAAGGATCAGGACGCGTTTCGCGAAGCGGCCGGCGTGTTCAGAGACGCGCTGCGTTCCCACGATGTGACGAAACCGGGGGGCGGCCTGGCGGTATTCGGGACGAATGTCCTCGTCAACGTCATTAACGAAGCGGGCGCCTTTCCCACGCGGAACTTCACGGAAGGCCGGTTCGAGGGCGCGCAGAAGATCAGCGGCGAGGCCATGCACGATCTGATCCAAGAACGCGGCGGGTCGACCACCCATTCCGCGTGCACCACGTGCATCATTCAATGCTCGAACGTCTACAACGACAAAGACGGAAACTACCTCACCTCGGGCCTCGAGTATGAAACCGTCTGGGCCAACGGCGCGAACTGCGGGATAGACGACCTCGATTCGATCGCCAAGGTCAGCTACCTCTGCGATGATTACGGTCTCGACACCATCGAGATCGGGGTCGCGATTGCGGTCGCGATGCACGCGGGCCTCAAGGAATTCGGCGACGCCCCGGGCGCGATTGAACTCCTCGAAGAGACGGGCAAGGGGTCCTATCTGGGTCGGATCATCGGCGGCGGCTCTGCGGTTGTCGGTCAGGCCTTCGGCGTGGACCATGTGCCCGTGGTCAAGCGGCAAGGATTGCCTGCCTACGATCCCCGCTCCTGCATGGGTATCGGCGTGACCTACGCGACGAGCACCATGGGCGCGGACCACACCGCGGGATACGCGGTCGCCACGAACATCATGGGCGTGGGCGGCATCTGCGATCCCTTGCACAAGGAGGGACAGGTCGACCTTTCGCGCAACCTCCAGATCGCGACCGCAGCCCTGGACGGCGCAGGATTGTGCGTATTCACCTCCTTCGCCGCGCTCGACATCCCCAGCGGATTCGAGGCCATCCCCAAGATGCTCAACGCGCTCATGGGTTGGAACCTCGACGTCGACGGCTTGACGGAACACGGGAAGAAGATCCTGCGCGCCGAGTTGGAATTCAACAAAGCCGCCGGCTTCTCGGCTCAGGACGACAGGCTGCCCTACTTCTTCACGACCCAACCGCTGCCTCCGCACAACATCGTATTCCAGGTCCCGGACGAGGAACTGGATACGGTCTTCAAGGAAATCTGACGGTTTAACGGGGGGGCTTCGGCCCCCCTTCAACCTACGGACGCAATCGTGTTCAAGATAACCGTGCTCCTCGGCGGACACCTCCGAGCCGAAGCGAAAGAAGGGCCCGCCGAACGAATCCTCGAATTCCCCGACCGCGCCGTGATCGACGACGTCGTCGCCGCGTTGGAATTGCCGCCCGAACGCGTCGGCATGATCATGCTCAACGGAAAGGGCGCGCCCGCGCGCACTCCGCTCCGGAACGGCGATCGGGTTGCGCTCTTCCCTCCCGAACTGAGATACAACACCTTCGTGTCGCTCTATTTCCGCACCGATTTCGTAGAGTCCCGCAACGACCCCGACGACGAGCCCTCGAGCGCATAGCCGAAACCTCTTCAGCGTTCCGTGCGGGCGCCGGAACCCCCGCATGCAGCAAGACCACGCATCTCCGCTCATATATGGGGGATAGGATGGGGATGGCTTCAACCCTCGCATGAGGCTTCGACGCCGCTTGGTTGCGCCGAACGTTCAATCACGGCAAAGGGTTGTCCGTCAACCGGTTTCTCGTGTCTGTTGACGACCCGAGGCTCGTCAGGTAGAGTAATCATTCATATCATGCGCCAAAAACGGAAGAGGGAGGGGGCGGAGCGTATCGTACGCGCCTGAGCGGTTAACAGGTTCGTCCGCCATAGCGCCTGACACTGCTGCGGCATGCGCCCCGCGCCGGGAGAAGCTCTTGCTCCCAATCCGCGATTATAGGAGGTTCTGATGATTGCCGTGGGATCCGGCAAGAACTACTCGATTTCAGTGGACACTTCGAACAACCGAATCCACTTCAAGTTTGTGGGTCAACTGACCGACGCTGAAGGCAACAAGAGCATCGTGGAGGACACCAAAAAGGCGTGCGCGATGCTCAAACCCGGGTTCTCCGCGCTCTCAGATTTTTCCGAAGCCGGCGCCCTGAGTCTCCCGGACTTTGCGAAGCAGACCCAGACCGCGCTTCTCGAGGCCGGTATCGGCAAAATGGCCTCCGTTTGGAAAGACGAGTCCTTCGCCAAGGTCGTTATCGATTCGTCGGCCCAAAAGGTCGGCGAGGGCGGCTACGCTGAGCGACGGCGCGTCTTCCGGGATATGGCGTCCGCGGAGGCGTGGCTGAACGAGTAATCGCGTCTTCCGCGGACCGATTGACAACGACCACGCAATAGGGTGTAAGAGCGATCGAGCGCGGGCGCAAGGGGGGCGGCCTCGAGCCGGTGAGGGCTTGAGGCCGTTGGAGCGCGTCGAGAGAGAGGCGACCCGTCACCGGAGATTGCCGGCGCCGAATCGGGACGGTCATTTTTCGGCTCTGGGATTGTCGTTCCGGCCGCCGTGCCTCACGATGGCGCCGGTGGTCATATAAATGACGTCTTCTGCGATGTTCGTGGACTGGTCCGCGATCCGTTCGAGATGGCGAGACACCAGGAACAGATGGATCAGCGGCTGGCGATGGTCGGTTTCCACGGTGACCCGGTGTTCGAAATCGCGATGAAGCGTATGGCGCATAAAATCGACTTCGTCGTCTTCGGCGAGAATGCGGTACGCCAGGTCCGCGGACATGGTTACGAACGCGTCGAGACTCTTTTTCAGCATACTCTGCGTCTTACCGGCCATGACGAAGTAGTCGTCCGGAATCTCCAGTCGAGATTCCGAAGCCAGATGAGTAGCGGTTTCCGCGATATTCACCGCATAATCGCCGATGCGTTCCAAATCGCTGTTGATCTTGAGAATACCGATAATGAAGCGCAGATCCTGAGCCACGGGCTGATGAAGCGCCAGCACCTCGAGGCAGTCTTCTTCCAGATCCACTTCCATGGTGTCTATTTCACGGTCGCCGTCGATGACTTCCGCGGCCAGCGCCGCGTCCCGTTGTTTGATCGCCTTGACCGACTTCTGAACGGCTTCCTCTACCCGTGTGCCCAATGCGAGCACGCCTTCTTTCAGCTTATCGACCTTACGTCTGAGTCGTGCCCCGGTGATGGTGGCCATACCGAAACTCCTTATCTCTTGGCTCGGAGGCGCCCGGAGGAGATCCTTCTCCGACGTGTTGGAGACAACGTGTCGGGCGGATGTTTTCCCCGACTCGCCGACCGCCCCTTCTCCTGCCCGGCCGCAGTCAATACTATCATTCCGCACGATGTAGCCAAAGCCATTTACGCATGCAGCTGACGCGTCGTGTGCGGTCGTCCCGTTATGAGAGCCGTGTACGTCTTGGAATACCGGTCTATTACGGGTTCGCCGCTTCGGACTCGAACGTCGGCTCGAGTCGGCGGCATGCCGCACTTGGACAGCGTACGAGTAAAGCCTCATCGCATGCAATGAATATTGCGAAAGTGTTTGAAAGGTGTGAGAGCGCAAGAACGCATGATTCTTCTCACTGCGCCCCGTTCACCGCCCGGCGAAGAACCGCCTCCATTAAGACGACCGTATACGGATTCCACGTCGAGAGCGTGAAATAGATCGTCGTGGAATCGTCATCTCCACGCGCAAGCCAGTCGATCTGATACGGTCCGTAGCAATCGCCCGGAACGCGCTCTCGACCCGGATCATAGAGTATGTCACGAACGCCGCCCTCCCGCGGGTCGTGCATGAACGCGCCCAACGCGTCGTCACGGCGGGGATCGAAGAGGACCAGCGCTTCGGACCAGGGGCCCCACGGTTTATCCGCGGCTCTCACCACAATGACCTGTCGCTCCCGGCCGCAATTGTAGAGCACAATCCATTTCCCGAGAAATCGATTGAAGGAGACCGACAACTCCCCGACGCAGTCCTCGGGAAACACGGGGATCGCGTCGTGTTCCCGCTCGGACCACCGCGGCGAACCGTCGGCGTTCAACCCGGCGAAGTAGCGAATCGTCTCCTTGTGTTCGATCTCTTCAGCGAGCTGAAACGCGAGTCGCACCGGGCTCTTGCGATACAATCCCGACCCGAAGAGGAGCAGGCCCTCGCCCTCTTTTCGAGGAAGCCCGGGCCAATCCCGGCACGAGATCTCGACCACCGAGACATTGATGAAGTACGTCACCGAGAGATCGTAGAGATACGCGAACTCGGCGCCGTCGTCCTTCGAGACCGCCAGGACCGAGCGTCCCATAATCGGCCCTACTCGATAATCCGTGGTGTGGTAGATGTACATGCGCCCGTTCACGCTCGTTCCTTCCATCGGCACTTCGAAGCCGTCCTGACTCGTTCCCTGGATGGAGACGGGTTTGTACGCCCCGTCTCGGCCGGTGACAAAGGTGAGATCCAATCCGTCCTCGGGAGCGTCGTCGCGGGTATGGGCGATCGAGTCGCCCCCGTGAATCCCCGCGGTGTCTCCAAAGAGAAAGTAGCCCCGATCCCAGTGCCTGAACGAAGCTCCAAGATCGGTTGCAAGGAGTTTGAACCGACTGAGGGTTCGATTGGCGGTAAATCGTTTTCGACTGCGATCGTATTCCCCCACGATTTGAGCGATTTTGCGGGGACGTTCCGCTGCGATCGAGGGCTGAACCGGCGCAGCCGCGCGCGGAAGCCCCCCGGGATTCGGCGCGATGGACGCAGGGACCGGCCCGGTGGTAAGAGGGTCGGCAACAATCCACCGGAGAGCGGCGACGAGCCGCCGGCGACCGTACCGTTCGGCCAGGTCCACCGCGCTCAGGCCGGCGCCGCTTCGGATGGTCGGGTCCGCTCCGCTTTTCAGCAGATCTCGCACTGCTGCGTCCGTTCCGCTGAGAACCGAGTACATGAGCGCGGTCCGTCCCCATCGATCCCGGAGATTCGTGTCCGCTCCGTGTTGCAGAAGGAGCTCCACTGTGTGGGGTAGTCCGCGATACGCTGCGAGCATAAGCCCTGTCTTGCCGTCATCGGTCCGACTGTCGGGATCCGCGCCCCGCTCGAGCAGGAACCGGGCGGTCCGGTAGGCGCCTGCGGCTGCGGCGGCCGTGACCGGGGCAATCCCGCGATACTCGGTTCGGCGCATATTCCCGCCCCGCTCCACCAGCAGCTTGACGACGTCGAGACGCCCTCTCGCCGCGGCTACAAGCAGGGCGGTTCGTCCGTCCGTCGCCTCCGCGTTCACGTCCGCGCCGCGCTCGATCAGAAAGTCGACCATTTCCCGGGGAGCGCGCGCGGCCGCGATGATCAGCGGGGTCAGCCCAAACGTCGATCGGCCGTTCACCCGAGCGCCGGCCTCGATCAATGCCTTCGCCGTGGCCGTGTCGCCGCCCGCTGCCGCCCAGTATAACGGCCTGAAGCCTTCGGGACCGGCTCGGGTAACGTCCGCGCCCTCTTTGAGAAGCGTTGTCACGGCGTGGGTATCATGCCGCTTGACCGCCTCGAGAAGCGCGGACGCGCCCTTGGGAATGTCTGAAGCAAACCCTCCCGCCGGAGCCGCGGTGAGCGCCCACATCAGACATACTGCTCGAACAATCATTTTCATGGTCCTTCCCCTCCTATAGTGACAGATTCGCCGGCGTCGCCCGAATCGTCAACCCTCGGCTGTTCGGAAGGCTTGAGAAGCTTTTTTTCCGGACCTTCCCGCCCGGCCCGCGCCCGGGCCTCACTTTGCGGCGCCGTTCCATCGAGATATCTCGCCGGGATGGTTGCCTGAAACGCCGAATTGCTGTACACATTGAGATATGGTGTCAGTGACGGAGACAATCTACGTGAACGGTCGCACCGACCGTTTTGCCGCTTAAACACACTCACAATTCATCAGCTGTATGCGCTTGGACTCCGGATTCCGAAGGGGGCCGCGGCCGCCCCCATGACATGACACCACTGGGATGCGAGTCTACAATGCCGAGAATCTTCTCCAAGGACAAAAACAAGGCCCTTCTCGAGGCCGTAGAGAGAAACGATCGCGCGCTCGTCCAGCAACTTGTCAAGAAGGGCGCAAATGTGAACGTGCGCGACGAGTCGGGGTCCACCCCCTTGATGAAGGCGGCCTATGCCGGCAATGGCTGGATGCTCAAGAAGCTGGTGCTCTCGGGCGCTCAACTGAATGTGAAGGATAGACGGGGCCGTTCGCCTTTGAGCTTGGCCTGTTTGGCCGGCCACCGCGGGCCGGCGGTCTTTCTGCGCAGTAAGGGCTGCTCTCTCGAGGAAGGAGACGCCGAAGGGCTTACCCCGCTGATGCGAGCCTGCCAACAAGGCCGCACCGACATGGTCACGTTTCTCATGGATTTGGGAGCGCGCACCGAGACCCGCACTGCCGACGGACGAACCGCGCTCGTTATTGCGCTGGCCGGCGGTCATGTTTTGGCGATGACACGGCTTCTCGAACGCAAGGCGAATGTGGACGCGGTCGACTCCGAAGGACGGACGCCACTCATGAAAGCCGCGCTGGACGGGCACCTCGGCATCATGAATCTGCTCATCAAGTGGAAGGCGGACGTCAACGCCCTGGACAAGGCCGGCAGAACCGCGCTGATGAAAGCGGTGTACAAAGGACATGTTCGAGCCGTCGAGATGCTCCTGCACAACGGCGCCGAAGTCGACGTGCAGGACAAAGCCGGGTGGACCGCGCTGATGATCGCCGCGGACAAGGGCGACCAGCGTTTGCTGAGACTGCTTCTCGGTTCGGGGGCTCAGGTGGATCTGACGGACAGGTCCGGACGAACCGCGCTCATGTGGGCCGCGAGAGCCGGGAGAACCGTAGTTGTCGCCTCGCTGCTCGACCGCGGCGCGGATATCAACGCGACCGACTTCGCGGGGATGTCCGCGCTGGTGTGGGCGTCACAGGAGGCCCGGGAAGAAGTGGTCGAGCTTCTCCTGGAGCGCGGAGCGGAAGTGAGTTCCGAAGCGGAGAAGACGCTCGGCACGATGATCGACGCCACATCCGAAAGCCGCACCGAGACGCTGGAACTGACCTTGGACCGCGGGTACCTCATGGAGAGCGCGGACAAGTACGGTAAGATCGACCTCATCGAAGCGGCCTCCGCGGGTGACCCGGACGAAGTGAACAGGCTGCTCGACGAGGGCGCGGAGGTCAACGAAACCAACCAATACGGCATCACCGCGCTCATGCGGGCGGCCTTCCGGGGGCACCTCGATGTTGTCGCCGCGCTCCTCAAGAAGGGCGCGGATCCCGAACTGGAGGACAAAGACGGCAAGACGGCTCTGATGAAGGCGTGTTCCGCGGGTCATGTGCAGACGGTTCTGACTCTCCTGCGACACGGGGCCAACGTCAACGCTCCCAACAGGTACGGTCTGACACCGTTGATGCGGGCGGCGTACAAGGGCCATGCGAAGATCGTCAAACTCCTGCTCGATTCCGGCGCGGATTTCCGACCCGAAGATAAGGCGGGCGTGACCGCGGTCGGGTGGGCCTCCATCAAGGGTCATAGCCGGGTTGTCGAACTCCTGATCGCTCACGGCGCGGAACCCCGACGAGAGGAGGAGCCCGACGATGAGGGCGATCAGGACTTCATGGAGGTTTCGGAAGACACTGGATCGGCCGTGGAGTTCGCGAGTCTCGAAGTCTCCACCGCCTATGACGTCGATCTAAAATCGCTTCACGCCGAAGACATCGAGGAAATCGAAGAGATCGAGGTCGGCGGACCGGACGCGGTAGAGATCGACTCTACGGAGGATGAGCCCGAGGAGACGGTTGACGAAGACTACGAAGAAGTCGTCGACGCGCCCGCGGTAAATCTTGTCGAAGAAGAAGACGAGATTGCCGAACCCGACACGGCGCGGATCGAAGAGTTGATCGAGGCGAGCATTCAGGGGGATCTCGCACGGGTCGAGATGATCATCGCTTCCGGCGTCGGCGTCAATGCCCGTGATCGGTCGGGCCGCACCCCGCTCATGTGGGCGTGCTACAAGAATCGAACCGAAACCGCGTCGCAACTCCTCGAAAAGGGCGCGGATCCGAACATGCAGGATCACGGAGGACGAACCGCGTTCATGTGGGCCGCGCTTTACGGCGATGCCGGCTTGGCGAATCTCTTGCTCGATCAAGGCGCGGACATCAACCTCCGGGATCAAAACGGCCGGACCGGCCTCATGTGGGCGTGTCTGAGCGGCAATCCGGACGTGGTGAAGGCCGCTCTCGCGTCGGGTCCCGATCTGGACGCGACGGACGACGGCGGCCGAACCGCGCTCATGTGGGCTTCGGAAAAGGCTCACGCTGAAGCGGTGGAGCTCCTTCTTACCTGGGGCGCGGACTTGAGAATTACGGACGACATCGGCAAGACCGCGGTTCATTACGCCAAAGAGCGACGACATAAGGAAATACTTCACGTTTTTGCCGAATTTCGACGAAAAAAGAATTGATACACATGAATATCGTTTTCGTACGACCGCCGTTTTACGCGTTGTTCGGCGTCACCACGCCGAAGATGAAGACCTACCCGTTGAACCTCCTTTATCTCGCGACCTACACGCGCGACGAAGGAGGACACGCCGCTTCCGTTGTGGACGGTGAGAACATTGCCGTCCCGGGTCTTGAACCGCACGCGGACCCCGAGACCGATCCCGAGCGCCTCATGCACGAGGGAATTCCTCGGATGACCGCGCTGCTCGAGGATGCGGGTCATCCGCTCTGGGACGAACTCGAGAAGCGCATCCTGGCGCACGATCCGGATCTGGTCGGTTTCACCTGCAACTCCGGCAACATGGACACGGTCCGCCTCATGACCGGCAGGCTGCGCCGACGCGGCGTCCCCACGATCCTCGGCGGAAGCCATCCGACGGTGCTGCCCGAGCAGAGCCTTGCGTACACGTCAGCGGAGATGGTCGTGGTGGGCGAAGGCGAACAGGCGATCGCTCGAGTTTTGAACGCAATCAAAGAGGGCCGCGTCCTTGGTGACATCCCCTCCCTTGCGTGGAAGCGCGACGGAAAGATCATCGTCAACCCGCGCGGCGAGCTTGTCAAGAATATCGACGACCTGCCGATTCCCGATCGCGGCTTCATCGATCGAAGCGACTACTTCGGCGAAGTCATCATGACGGGAAGGGGCTGTCCGTTCAATTGCTCATATTGCGCGTCCCGGAATATCTGGGGTCGCGTCGTGCGTTTCAGGTCCGTCCCGTCGATCATTGATGAACTGGAAACGCTCGAGGCGTCCGCGGCGGAGGGCGACGACTCTCGTCCGGGCCGCTGGGTCGTGAAGATCGTCGACGACACCTTCACGGTGAGCAGGAAGCGCACCGCGGAAATCCTCGATGAAATCATTCGACGAGGGCTCAATCGCTTTGAATTCACGGGCGGCGTCAGAGCCGACACTCTGGATCGCGACCTGGTGGACAAGATGAGCACGGCCAATTTTCGGCGCGTCACGCTGGGTGTGGAGAGCGGCAGTCCGAGGATTCTCGAGATGATCCGCAAAGGCGAGACGAACGAGGACGTAAAACGAGCGGTGGAACTGCTTCGCGCGAGCGGCATACGCTCGCACGCCTTCTTCATGATCGGTTTCCCGGACGAGACGCCCGAGGATATCGAGATGTCCAAGAAGCTCATCGAAGAAGCCCGCCCCGATCATGTGGAAGTGAACATGGTCACTCCGTACCCGGGCACGGAGATTTTCGAGCGACTGAGACCGGAAAATCCCATGGAAATCGACCGCTGGTATCGGTGGTTCCATCAGGGAATGTCAACCCACTCGGACCGACTCGGGTTCGATCTCGACGCAGCGTACGCCGATTTCGCGAGCTTCGCGCGCGAGTACAACACAACGATCGCAGCCGGATAGGAATCAACGGTTCACGCGCCGGCGCCGGCTCGAGCGGATGGGACATTGGCGAAGAGGTCGGCCATGGCGAAGTCCGGGACGATCTCCTCGACCGCGCCGTGTTGCAAGACCGCCAGAGGCATGGAGGGGTCCATGCAATCGGTGATGTCCTGAACGATCCCCATCCCACCGGCTCGTCGTATGTCCCCTACGCCGACGGCGCCGTCCCGTCCCGCGCCGGACATCACCACGCCGACGGCGCGGTCGCCGACCGCTTCAGCGAGAGATTCGAACAACCGATCGATCGCGCCCTCTCTCTCGTATTCCGGAGTGCCTCCCTGGAGGACGAACCGTTGATTGCCGAACCCGTCGTCAGCGACCACGAGCCCGTCATGACCGGAGGCAATGTAGCAGGTTCCCGCCCGCGGATTGTGGACGAGCTTGGCGTTTTCCACCGGCACGGAGCTGTGTTTTGAGAGGTAAGCGACGAACGGCTCCACGTAACGGGGCGCGACGAGCACCACCGCGATGAGCACGTGGCGGAAGTCCGCGGGCAAGGCCGGTATGATGCGGAGCAGTGAGTAGTAGCCCCCCGTGCCGGCCCCGACGCCGATGAACCTGGTGTTTGCGTCGATGCTTCGATCCACGGGGTTCTCGACCGTACGATTCTGCGGCGCCACCCGAATGTAGCGGGATCTTCCCGAACGAATGGCCGCGGCGCGCTTGACCTTGTTGATAATGTCGGCCCGCTGCTCGGCAAGGCTCTCGTTTTCCCGACGAGACGGCTTGGCTATAACGTCTACCGCGCCGAACTTCAAAGCCTCGAAGGTCGTGACCGCGCCCTCCTGCGTAAGCGCGCTGATCATGATCGTCGGTATTCCGTGTCTGATCATGATGTGTTTGAGCGCGGTTATTCCGTTCATGCGCGGCATTTCCACGTCGAGCGTGATTACGTCCGGCTCGTGCTCTATGGTCATCTTGAGCGCTTCCATGCCGTCCTTTGCACGCCCGATCACTTCAATGGCCTTGTCCTCCTGGAGAATGCCCTCGATCTGCTTCCCCATAAGGACGGAATCATCCACGACCAGAACGCGGATTTTCCTTCGATTGGTGTTGTCCGTCATCTCGTGGAACCCCGGGTGGAATTCAGTCCTGCAAGTATTTCTCGAGCCAGTCTCACGTACGCCTTCGCTCCGGGAGTCTCGAGGTCATAAGCGATAACCGGTTCCTGACGATAGACCACTTCCGCGAGTCGCGGATCTCTGGGGATGACCGTCTTGAAAACTCGATCCTTGAGGTGCTGTCGCACCTCTTGAATGACTTCCACGGTGAATCGCGCCTTCTTGTCCGCCATGGTGATAAGAAAGCCGAATATGGCCAGTTTCGAGTTGCCCATACGCTTGATTTCGCGTGCGGCCCTCAACACCGAACCGACGGTTCCCATGGACGCGTACTCGCACTGAACCGGAACCAAATAGGAATCAGCGACCGCGAGCGCGGCCTGGGTCGGGTTGTCGAGCCTCGGAGGGCAGTCGATGAAGATGAAATCGTATGACGGTCGGACCATCTCGACGACCTGGACCAGCGAGCCGAGGTTTCCGTCGAGAATGCCGAGAAACTGCCCCTCATCAGCGGTGTTTCCGACATTGACGGGTATGACGTCCAATCGAGGAAGCCTTCTGTGGGACTGATAGATCACCTCACGCACAGGGATCCCGTCCCGCACTGCGTCCAGGAGACCCGGAGCGTTCGAGTTGCGAAGTCCGAAACATTCGCCCAGTCCGCTTTGGGGATCCATCTCGATGAGAAGGACCTTCCTTTTGATGGCGGAAAGACACGCTCCCAGGTTGACCGCGGTGGCCGTCTTACCTACGCCTCCCTTTTGGCTCACTATAGCGACGAGCTGGCCCATGAACTTGCAATCCTTTTTGCCGTTCTCACAAAGGCGGGATCAGTTTGCGCCGAAGCGCGCCCGCGAGCCGCCACGTTCAACGCGGCTCCTCTGCTGTGTTATGAGGTGATCCAGTAGCTCGGCGACGTCCATCACGAACGCTATGGTCCCGTCACCGAGGATGCTTGAGCCGGCGAGACCTTCGGTCCTGCACACGTGTTCGGCCAACGGCTTGATCACCACATCTTGTTCGCCGATGAGCTCCTCCACGAGAAAACCCACCGTCTTGACCCCGGCATGGGCAAGCACGAGAAAGCGAGGGCTCTTCGCCGGGTCGTGATTGTCCACGTTGAAAATGCGATCGAGCCGCAAGATCGGGATCGTTTCGTCTCGGAACTTGATGACCTCGAACCCTTCGATGGTCGTTATTTCGTTCGGCGCCACTTGAATGATTTCTCTCACCGAGGTGAGAGGAATCGCAAAGACGTGGTTCACAAAACGAATGAGCAATGTTTGGATGATGGCGAGCGTTAGCGGAATCTTGATCGAGATCGTCGTTCCGCGACCGTGCTCGGACCGGACCTCGATGTGGCCGTTGATCTTTTCCACGTCTTTCTTCACCACGTCCATGCCGACGCCGCGTCCCGACGTGCGGGTGACCTTCCTGCTCGTAGAGAAACCCGGAACGAAGAGGAAATTGTAGACATCGATGGTGTTTAGCCCTTCGGCTCGCTGACTGTCAATGAGCCCCGATTGGACGGCCTTCTCGAGCACGCGTTGCTCGTCAATCCCGCCGCCGTCGTCCTGCACGTCGATAACCACCTGATTGCCTTGCGAAAAGGCGCTGAGGCGAATCGTGCCTTGCGGATCCTTTCCCTTTTGACTCCGGACTTCCGGTCTTTCTATCCCGTGATCGACCGCATTCCTGATCAGGTGCACCATCGGGTTATATATCTGCTCGATAACTCGCTTGTCGACTTCGGTGTCGCCCCCGCTCACCTCGAGGGTGACCTCCTTGCCGACCCGACGGGAAAGATCGCGAATGAGGCGCGGCATTCTGTTGAAAAGTTGACCCACGGGCAGCATACGGAGCTTCATGACGCCTTCCTGAAGGTCGGTGGCCACGCGTTCGAGGGTCATACTCGCCTCGGCGAACTTCAGCGTAATAGCTTTGAGCTCCTGTATTTCGCGCTTGCCCACCTGTTCCACACCGCTCAGCCCTCGATAGAAGTCGCGGAGCTCGTGGGAGATCTGCTCCACAAACGACCTACTTACCACCAATTCGCCCACCTGATTAAGCAACACATCAACTTTGGACGCGTCCACCCGCATCGTCCGAACGATCGGACCTTCATGGTCCGGCTCTCGCACCGAGACTTCCGCAGCGGGTTTGTCTTCGGCTTTGGGAACCGTAGCCGCGGCGGTCGGGGGCGGAGCGGCCTCTTCCGCGAAGAGGGGCGCATGAGGAGCTTCGGGACGCTCGGCCTGGACGAACGGTTGCGCCGACGGTTCCGCCCGGGGGGTGGGGGCCGGTCGCGGAGCTTCGGCTGCAGGTTCGACGGTCGGCTCAGGCTCGGGCGCCTCCGCCTCGGGCCGAACCGCGGTCTCGAGGGACGGCGCTTCCTTGATAGTAGGCGCTTCGGAAGGCTCTTCAACCGCCACGATCGGCTCGGCCTCCAGCGAGGGCTCCTCGAGGGACGGCGCCTCCTCCACGGGGGGGTGGGCAACCGCGGGTTCTTCGACCTGCTCTGCATGCGGCGCGGCCGCTTCTTCGTAGTCAACCGTCGCCGCAACCGCGGGCTCTTCTTCTTCCTCGCCGGCGAGGGCGCGCTCCAGGGCCCGGAGAAAACTTTGGAATCTGCTGAAACTCTCGTCGAAAAAGGCCAGGTTGGTCTGTGAGATCGAGTCGAGGCGCTCCGAAGCCCACACCGTTCGCTCGAACCACTCGTCGAGGAAATCGGCCAGGTTCTGATAATCCATATACGTCGAGGACGACCGGATCGACTTGATCTTGTCCGCGGACACTTCCAAGTCCGCCTTGGAGACGTTTTCAGTCTTGACGTGCTCGAGGATCGGCCAGAGAGAGTCGACAATCTCCCAGGCGTACGAAAGGAAAATCTCGATGATTTCACGGTCGGTCTCGTCGCTCACCGCATCGAGATCCTGCAAAAGAGGATCTTCTTCGGCGCCTTTCTGAACCGGCGGTTCCGTGAAGGAGGGCGGCGCTTCCTCGACGATTTCCTCTTCGGTGAACACGCCCGCGAACTCGTCCAGCAGGTCGGAGTCCACATCCGCCAACATGGATCGCCCTTCCGGCACGCGCTCGGCGGGGGGCCGTTTGTCTTCCTCGGGCAGCCTCCGCGCGGTCTGGAGTATGTCCGAGGCGAGGCTCTCGGAAATACCTTCGATCGACATCAGAGTCTCTTCATCTGCGGTGGCGAGATGATCCATCGAGGTGAACCCGGCGTTGAACAGGGAGAGGCTGATGGTTTCATCGACGCCGGGAATCTTCTCCAGCTCGGTCAGGAAGGTGGTGACCTCGCTGGAAAACTCCTCCGTCATGGTCGGCTCGACGGCGAGATCTTCCTCCGCGGACGCGCCTGCGGCGTACTCCTCCGTGAGGCTCGGCTCCGCGGAAAGGTCCTCTTCGACGGAGGGCGCGGAGACGAGCTCTTCGGTCAAGCTCGGCCCGGCCTCGGACTCTTCTTCAGCGGGCGCTTCGTCGAACTGGGCGACCTCCTCCGCGTGTTCTTCCACGGCCGCCATGTGCGGCGCGTCTGCGGCTATGGGTTCGAGCGGGAAATCCTCTTCTATGGTCGGTTCCGCGGCGAATTCCTCGCTGGGGGTAGCCGACGGTTCGGGGAGAGTCGGCTCTTCGTGCGGAAAGGTGTCTTCCGGATAGAATGCGTGAAGCTTCGCCAGTATCGAGCGGAGTTCCTTGATCTCCTCGAATGAGAGTTCCCCTTCAGTGGGCCGCAAGGTCTCGAGTCGCTCGGCAAGCTCGTCAAGGACGGGAAGGGCGGGGCGTTTCTGAAGAAACGCGAAGGTCTTCTGAAGATTGGTCACGGTCTGGAGGAGGTAGCCCGAGACTTCCTCGAAGCTCAGTCCGTCTTCGAGATCGTCCAAGTAAAGGGAGATGTTGAGAACGTGCGGCACAGTCTCTTCGAGCGTGGCGCCGGCTTCGAGCTCTTCCTCGGTGGTGGTCGTGGTGATCATGCCGGCGGAAGGCTGCTCCATCACGGGCGCTTCTTCGACCGATTCTTCGGCGACCAATCCTTCTTCCTCTCGAAGGGCCTCTTCTTCCGGCTCGAACGCCACGGGACCGAGTTCCGGAGTTTGTTCCTCGATTTCGGGCGGCTCCAACTCCGCGGCTTCCATCGGAGTGATTTCGCCCATATCCTCGTCGATCTCGGCGCGCTCTTCGGTGGTAAACCCGCCGATTTCCACCGTGGGCGTCTCGAAGGAGACATCCTCCGACGGGGCCTCGACCGCTTCCTCTTCGATTTCCGCTATAGGCGCTTCTTCTTCGGGGGTTACGTCTTCTTCGACATCCGCGTACTTCGCTTCCATTTCGGGGGCCGGCTCTTCAGGGGCCTCCTCTTCGCCGAGCGGCGTCGAGACGGACGGAGGAGGAGCGCCGGCGCCCGAAAGATATGCGGAGAGCTCCTCCATCATGTCGGAGACGTCGGTCTTCTCTTCCTGGTCTCGGGCAGCCTCTTCGGTGAGTGAGAGAATGCCGTCCTTTGCGCGAAAGAGGAAATTCGCCATGGCGGGTGTCAGTTCGACGGCCCCGGCCCGCAGCTTATCGAGCAGGTTTTCCACACCGTGGGCGAGAGTGCTCGAACGCTCAAGACCGATATATTCAGCCGCTCCCTTGATGCAATGGACCGCGCGGAAAATGCTGTTGAGCAGCTCGGCCGACTCGCCTTCCTTCTCGAGGCGAATCAGGCTGTTGTCCATTTCATCAAGGAGCTCCCGTGTCTCGCTTGCGTAGTCATCCAGGAGTTCGGTGTCAATCATGGTGTTTTCCTCTTACAAGGTCGTCGTCCGTCCTATCGTCGGAATCACCGTCATGGAATAACCCGTCGGCGTTTTCCGCTCCCCGCGACCTATTCGTCCTTGAGGGCGCGGTCGCGCGAAACTTCCCGTCCGTCGAAGAATGTTCCGTAATAGCGGAAGTCGCTCACCATTTCACTCAAGGAGTCCAGTTCCGCCCTGATCGTCGCGAGGTATTCTTCGATTTCACGCGCGTTGACGTCTCCCTCGTTCCGATTGAGCATTCGTTCGATTTCGTCCACGACGTTCTTGCAGTCTCCCACGGTGGTTCCGGTGTAAAGGAGAACTTCCTGGTAGTTGACGGCGATATCGGTAATGGTTTCTCCGAGGCCGGCCGGATCTCGCGACGCTTCCAAAGGTATGCCCACATCCAGATTGCCTTCGCTGATTTCTCGTGCGCCTTTCGCAATGACGTCCAGCGGTCTCATGACCCTTCGAACGATCAGGTAGAGGAAGGATCCAAAACAGGCCAAGTTCAAGACAAAGAGGACCATGAGATGCTTCCTGCCGGCGACCAATGTCGTGACGACCGACAAGTTGAATGACGCCGCTTCAATTCCCGTTTTTCGAGCGGCCTGGATCTCCGCGACGATCGCCTCCCGCACGGATTCCGCGCCCAGGTCGACGATCACCTTGATATTCACGATCAGCGCCAGCGCAGCCAACACGCAGGCAAGGATGAACAGCCGCCGCGCGCCCTCGTCCAGTCGCCACGGAGGAAACCACTCGCGCGGCGGGGGCTTGCCGCCGTTCAAGGCGGAATCGACGCCAACCTGCGAATACCGGATGTTTGGAGAGCTCTGACGGTTCATCCGTTCCCTATTTTCTGTCCATGTGGCTGATCGCTTCGGAAATGGACATGGGATCGGTCTTGTTGAAAAAGCCTATTGCGCCGAGCCGCTCGGCTTCCGCTTTGTACTTCTCGTCCTTGAGCATGGTGAGGAAGAGTATTCTGGCCGCGGGATCGGCTTCGAGAATCTCACGCGCGGCGGTGATGCCGTCCTTGTCGCGCATGGTGATATCCATGGTGACCAGATCCGGTTTCAGGGAACGGTAGAGGTCGACCGCTTCGTTTCCACCCTTGGCCTCCCCGGCCACCTCGTGACCCTGAGCCTTCAACTCCTGCACGATTCGCTTTCTCATAAAGCCGGAATCATCAACGACCAAGACCCGCATGCCCTTGCCTTTCCTCTTCGATGTCGTCCTCGTCGCGTCTCCGACAACCGTCCCGCGCCCGACGTCGCGTCTCGGACGTCCGGCGCGGGTGGTCGACGGGTTTAGTGCATGATCTTAAACTGCTGCACAAGTTCACCGAGTCTATCCGCGACCCGGCTGAGCTCTTCGGTGGTTTCCGAAGCGCCCGACGCGCCTAGGGCGTTTCTGCTCGCGATGTCGGCCATTTCGGCCATGATCTGCCTCAGGATTGCGGAACGCTCCGTCTGCAGGCTCGTCAGCTTGGTGATATTTTCCGCTCGGCCTGTAACTTCGCCCATCTCCGACGTGATCCGGTGAGAGGTTTCGAGCTCGCCGCCGCTCTTCTCCACGATGCTTCCGGCGATAACGCGGATATCCTCCATCACCGCCGCGGCGCGTTCCCTACGTTTGGCCTGCTCGGCCGTAAGGTTGAGAATGTCCTGAGCGAGAGTCGTGAGGTTTTCCACGGCCGTCTGCACGTTTCCGGCGTCCTCGGTTTGTCGCACGGTGCTCTCGGAAATTCCGCTAATGAGATCGTTGGTTCGGGCCACAGCGTCCTGGATCTGCGAGAGCGCTTCACGGCTCGAGACCGACAGACGCTCTCCTTCCTCGACTCGTCGGTTACTCTCTTTGATGAGCTCCGCGATCTCGTTGGTTGATTCCGCGGTTCGTTCCGCGAGCTTCCGAACTTCGTCCGCAACGACCGCGAAGCCCTTTCCGTGTTCGCCGGCGCGGGCCGCCTCGATGGCCGCGTTGAGAGCCAGGAGGTTGGTCTGTTCGGCGATCGAGGAAATAACCTCCATGATCTCGTTGATTTGCTCGGCGCTCTCTGCGATGCCCCGCATACCTTGCACCACCTTCTCAACCGCCTCACCACCTTCCCGCGCGAAGCGGTCGGTCAGTTCGGACTGTCGAGCGGCCTCGGCCGCGCTGTTGGCGACCTCTTCGATGATGCGGCCCAAACGATCCACCGCTTGGGCTGTGGCCTGCGCGGCGGAGAACTGCTCGCCGGCCTTACCGGAGACCTCTCGAGCCGTGGCGCCCATCGCGTCGACGATGGTCCCTCCCTCTTTGGACTGGGCGTCCTGATCACCGGCGCTCTTTGCGACACCCTCGATCTCGGTCGCCATCGCCTGCAGGGTTTGTGCGGTGCTTTCAGCGGTCCGCTGCGTCTCACTCGCGTTCGCTGCGACCTCTTGAGCGGTTTCACCCATTGCGCTGACGCGCTCGAGCACGTTTCGGGCGCGTTCGGCCTGAGCCGTTGCGTTCACCACGATGTTCTGGGTGACCTCGTTCACCTGGCTGGTTGAATTCCGAACACGCTCGACCAAGTCCATAACCGACTCGAACGCGCCCTGGAGCCGTTCGAGCGTCGAATTGAACGCTTCCGACGCCCTCCCGATTTCGTCTTGGGTGGTCACCGGAGATCGAACCGTAAGATCGAGCTCGTCACCGACCATGGTGATTGAATCGGAGAGTCGCGCGATCGGTCGTGAGATCGTTCCCGCGACCAACAGGGCCACGACAATAACCGCAAGGAACACGATAACACCGATGATGGACTGGGTTCTGATAATGGCCGGGAGGTAGGCCATGATCTCGCTTCTGTCCGCGCCCGCGCCGACCGCCCACCCGAGGCCCGGGAAGTTGCCGTATCCCTTGGGATAGACCAATCCGACGATTTTCTCGTCCAGTTTCTTGGTCTTGACGTTTTTGAAGTCGTAGATGGCGAAGGACTTCTTCTGCTTGAGCGCCTTATCCAGAATCGGGACGTTCACCTTCGGGTCCATGATCTTCAGCCCGTGGATCCAGTCCGCGGGATGAACGATGACCTCTCGTTTGCTGTTGATGACGTACGCGTATCCGGTTTCGCCGACCTTGACGGTGGTGACGAGTTTTTCGAGCGGCTGCCACTTGAGGTACGCCATAATGACGCCGACGATGTTGCCGCCGATCCGCACCGGCGCGGCCAGAGTCATGGTAAAGCCGGGAACGGGCGCTTCAGGGTTGATCTCTTTGACAGCCGGGCTGAAGTGAGCGTCGACCACGTAGACCCGACCACCCATGGCGCCGGTGAATGCCGCGCTTTTGCCGAAATCCTGCCCCACAAGGCCGGCCCAACTGGAAACCACGCAGGATCCGCCGGTATCAACCAGTAGGATGGCCTCGTACGCGCCGTAGAGCCTGACGAACTCCTTGAGGGTTTCCGTTGCGTCCTCACGGATTTCGGCGACTTCCAGCGCCTCCTTCATGACACGCAGTTCGGACCAGACCTGCACGTCGCTCACCCGCTCGTTCATGTAGACGTTGAGTGAGTCCGCGGCTGCGCCCGCAATACTCGTCATCTCTCTGACAGCCGACTTTTCCGCCTCTTCGGTGATCGTCGCGTAGCTCATGTAGCTGACCACGCCGAAGGGAACAAGGGCGATCAAAAGAAAGAAAAACAGAAGCTTGTTACGCAGGCTTCCGCGCATCCGTAACCGTTCACCGATACTCATGACCCTTCCTCCTGGAACTGGTATCTATGACTGATAAACCATGCAAATCCCTAGACGTTACCGCGCGGACACGGGAACCGGGTCCCTCTCCGCCGAAAACCCGGGCGCTCATTCATTCGCTAACGCAGAAATTTTTCCCCACCGTCGCCGGCGAGTTGCGCGACGTCACCCAAGGCGCCCTTTTCTTCCACGGTCAAGATCCGTCTGAAGTCCAACACAATCAGTATCCTGTCCTCGAGATGGACCACACCCGATATATATTGGCTCTGAATGCCGGCCACGATGATGTCGGGAGGAGGTGAAATCCTGTCTTCGGGAACCATCAAGACCTTGGCAACCGAGTCGACGACGAAGCCCGTGATATTTTCGTCGCTTTCCACCACGAGGATGCGGGTGCCGCCCCGAGCTTCTTCCGGGGGCGGCGCGCTGCGAAGTCTCAAGCGTTTGCGCAGATCGAGAATCGGGATGATGTTCCCTCGAAGGTTGATGACGCCTTCCACGAAGTCCGGAGAGTTGGGTATCTCCGTGATGTCCGACATCATGATGATTTCCTGCACCATCAGAATGGGAACCCCGAACTGTTCCGCGCCGACCGTGAAGCTGATCATCTGCACGACTCGTCCCGCTTCCGGTGTCGCTCTCTGCGTTTGGTCCCTACGGTTCATCAGTTGACTCCTCTACCGTCGCCGGCGCTTATTCTCAAGCTACGTCTACCTGAGAAGGTTCTGAAAGGTCTTACTTAAAGCATCCGCCGAGCATTTATAATCCACCACGCCCTCTCTGAGAGCGGCTTCAGCCATTCTCGGATCCACGCTGGACTGCGGATCCTGGACGATGGTGATACCTTCCGTCTGTTTGACCGTCTTAAGCCCTTCAACTCCCTTGTCGCCGCTTCCCGAAAGGAGCGCCGCGACGACATTCTTTCCGGCCGCCTTTGACGCGGAAACGAGAAACGTGTCGAAGACACCGCTTTCCGGTCGCTCGGTCAGAATCTGCAACGTCATTCCCTCGTCCGACGCGACCACTTCGACGGGCAGGGTCGCCGGATGCATGTAGCAAACACCGTCCATAAGGAGTGTTCCCGAGTCGACGGTGCGAACTTCAATGGCGCTTCGGGCGTCGAGATACTCGGCAAAGGCGCTCAGCGCGTCGGGTTGCATATCATGGATGACGATCACCGCAGAGGGTAAATCCTCGGGGAGCGCCGGGATAATCCGAATAAGGTCCGCGCATCCGCCCGTGAACGATCCGAAGACGCTGAGGAAGCCGCTGGGCGTCCGCGTTCGGTTGCCGTTGCCGGCCTTACCCGCGGACGGTATTTTTACCCGGCGTATGCGTTCGAACTTGATGGCGCCGGCCTGCTTGATTCGGCGGATGAGGTCGGCGGCGCGTCCGTCCGTCCGCCATTTGCTCTGCGGTTTTCTCAGGAAGTCGACTGCGCCGAGACACAACAGGTCGAACGGGCTGGCTCCGACCCCGCCCACAAATCCGCTGAGAATAACCACCGGGCAGGGGCTTCTGATCATGATATTCATCAACGTGGTGCTGCCCTTCATGACGGGCATATCCCAGTCCAAAAGAATCAGGTCGGGTTTGAGTTCCTCGATCTTGGCCAGCGCTTCCTGACCGTTGGTGGCTATGCCGGCGACGGAAAGGGCCGGATCGCTCTGTATCAGCTCCTGAACGATCCGCCGAATCATGCGCGAATCATCGACGATCATTACTTGCAGCGGGGCTTCGGGCGTCGGCGCGTCAGCCGCCGGGGCCTCCGATTCGACGGCCGCGTCGTTTTCGATCGGAGCTGCGGACGTCGAGGGAGTGAGCGCATATTCGATGACATCCTTCTGACGCATCCCCTCGAGAAGGACACGATGCCATCCCTCGAAGATGCTCTTTTCGGGAACGTTCAAGATCACCTGGGAGTAGAATTCGCCCGATTTCCACCCGAGGATCTCGTACGCCGCGTCGATACCGCTCAAGGATTCGCATTCCGCATGAATGATCTCGCCTTGATGGACATAGAGTCGGCCTTTCTTGTCGCCTTGATCCACGAAGATCAACGTACTGTCCTTGCGAAAACAGAACATCTGAATGAGATCCTCGAGCTTGAGGCCGATGACGCGTCCGCTGAAGCCCTGGGGCGACTGCAGCATGTTGTAGACGAGTTCCAAGAGTTCGCTCACCGGGTAGGGCTTCACAACGTACGTGTCGCACCCGAGTCGGAGGGCTTCTGAACGGTGACCTTCCAGCTTGCGCGACGCAATCAGGAGCGTCCGTACCGGCACGTCGCTCTCCGCGATCCCCTCAAGCAGTTCCAATCCGTCGATGCCGTCCGCTCCGTCGTGATCCGAGACGATCAAGTCGGTGGTTTTGAGAGCAATACGGTCGACGGCCTCTTGGACGGAATCGGCGGATTCCACCACATATGCCGATCCTCTGCTGCCCAGATGATCTTCAAGCAGCTTTCCCAGGACCCTTTTTTCTTCCACAACCAGGATCCTTTTGTCGGACAACGGTCGCTCCTCGCGCGCACAACGCCACAGCAGCTCATACCGGTGGTCAAGAGATCGACGGATACCGACGCCCGGAGTGAGGCGCGCCGGAGAGCAGCCGCGATGATTTAGCCGGACCGGAATAGGCTCCGACCGAACACTGCGGTGTTTACCTCTGCCGATTATCCTGTTTCAGCACATCCAAGAGAACGTTCGTTTGGATTCTGATGTTTCCTTCGGTCCGTTCATCGTGTCGGTAGTCGTTGTGAACCGCGCCCGTCCACGAAAGAAGGTCGAAAAACGCTTCATCCCCTTCCACGTCGTTTGTCTTGGCGTTGTAAATCTCTCCGGCCTCGATACGGATCTCACCACGTCTGGTTCCCCGCTTCACTTCTATGCGTCTGTGCTCGCCGCTGAGCACAATGAGCCGAATGGTGGTGGGCAGATCGTATACGGAGAAATCCATCACCTCCGACAAATCGTCCGGAAGTCCGTCGCTTAGCGTCTGGTCGTTCGCCTGTTCTTCCGGTTCCCGCTTCTCCACGTCCGACACCTTGATTCCGACGAAACTCGTACGAAGCGCGGAACAGACACGATCTCGCCGGCGAATCACTTCGATTCCCTCTCGACGCTCCGATCCCGCTGAACTCTCCTGTTCCGCCGGCGCGACCCGCGAGAAGTCTCTCAGGGGGCTTCCCCGGAGTTCCCCAAGACCGTGCGCCGAACGTTCTTCAGCGCGTTTTGCCGCTTACCCCCATGGGGGTTCGAGAACAGCCGGCGATCGTCAAACCGCTTCGTCGGGACTTCGATCTATGAACCTTTATGAACCTATTTTAACTTATTCTGACTATATCACTTCCAACACACCGAAATCAAGAATAAATAGCGAAAAGGACCCCATCTCAAGCCGTTTTCGCTCCGCTCGGACACCGAACCGCGCCGCCGGTTCGGTTGCGCCCGCGCATTCCACACGACGCCCCGACCCTCCGAAGCGCGCTTCCCTGCCACTCCGTCGACGCGTCGGCCGGTCCGGATACCCCCGGTGCGGCCCCGGGCGAGTCTCCATTACCTCCGTCGCGGTCCACGCCGTCCGAGATCCCGTGTGGACGCCGCGCCTCCGGGCGGCCCGACTCCAAAGAAGGCCTATGCGCCCTCCCCAATTGAGCATACTGGGCTTTCTTCGCTCTGAAGCCCGGTGAGGCGTCACCGGTCGCACGGTTGGCATTCATACCGGAAAGCTGAAACGTACTGAAAAGATGTTTACCGGAGATAAAAGTACGAGCAGATTTCTATGAGACCGATCCGTGGAACGATCGCCGAGCCCGAGGGCCGGAGAGGCTCCGATCACCGGGACGGTCGACCCGCCTCGACCCGGTCGCCGGAGGATCGTCGAGAAGCCCTGAGACGCTGCTCCGCTTGGTTGAGAAGGCGCTTAACCGCCTGTCTTCTCTCCGGTTTCTTCAGCAATCGCAGAGCCCGGCGAAAATCCTCGGCGGCCCGAACGGCATCGCCTCTATTGTTGAACGCCACGCCGCGATTGGCGTACGCAAGACCGTCCGTGGGACGCATCGAGATGACCTTTGAAAAGACTTCGACGCTCAGATCGAATTTTCCCGCGAGGAGGTAGACTTTGGCAAGTTCGTACAGCGTATCCGAGGAAACCTTCTCCCCGGAGAGCGCAACGGCCTTCTTCAGATCGTCTATCGCCTTGTCATAGTCTTTGCGCGCTTCGTACGCGAGCGCGCGGTGGAAGAGCGCCCGCGGATTGTCGGGGCTCGCGGCCAGGCTCCGATCGAGGTCCCCGAGGCCCCGCTTGTGTCGACCGAGTTGGACGAGCGCGGTCCCGCGCAGGCCGAGGAGCTTTGCATCGTTCGGCTGCAGTTCCAGCGCAGCCTCGAAGTCCTCGAGGGCCGAGGCCGGCTTGCCGAGTTCGAGCAGCAATTCGCCGCGCGCGGCAAGAATCGATCCCGTCTTCCGCCCGAGACGAATCAGTTCGGTCAGGTCGTCGACGGCCTCACCGGGACGATCCATCTTCGTGTACACCCAGGCCCGATTGGCGAGAGCCCGGGTAAATCGCGGGTCCGTCTCGAGCGCGCGGGTCAAATCGTTGATTGCGCCCTGGAGGTCACCCCGCACGGCTTTGGCCCATCCGCGGTTGTTGTACGCCTCGGTGTGCCGAGGATCGAGATTAACCGCCCGATCGTAGCTTTCTGTCGCGCTCTTCAGGGCGCCCTTCTCGAACCGTATATTGCCGATCCTGAACCATGCCCGGGCGTTCTTGGGGTTGAGTTCAACGGTCTTATTCAGGTCCGCCAGCGCCTTTTCGGTTTCTCCCAGCTTTTGATAGGCGCGGGCGCGCAAGAGGGTCGATTCGCCGTCAGCAGGAAATTTCTTGAGCGCGACGGTGAGGTCCTCGACGGCCCGCCGAGCGTCCCCCATTTCCAGTGCGGCCTCGGCCCGCACACGGTAGGCGCCGACATGATCGGGCCGCACTTCAAGCGCTCGATCCATATCGCGGCGGGCTTCCTCGTACTTTCCCTTGTTGAGCAGCAACTTGCCCCGACCGTAGAGCGCGTTGACCGTCGTCGGATCAATGGAGACGGCCTTGGTGAAATCGTCCAGCGCTCGATCGAGGTCGCCGAGGGATCGGAACGCGACTCCCCGATTGTAATAGGCTTCGGCGTGATTGGGTTCGCTGATGAGAAACTTGGTATAGAGCCGAATCGCCTCATTCAGCTTCCATTTCCAGTGCGCGTCCACAGCCTGAGCGAAGAAATCGGGCGAGGCTTCGGCCGGCGCTCCCAGGGAGACGGTCGCGGAGAGAAGCCCGAGAATGAGGGCGGCTGCGGAGAGAATAACTGCTCTCATCGTTCCGGAGACCGCTACGCCCGCAACGGTCGGATTCATCCTTCCGTCGTTTCGTGGCCCGCGGTGGAAGACGTCGCGCGGCCGAACACGCGCCGGCGACGGTTGAGGGATCGTCTCATCAAGGATTCGCGCCTGCGCGCATGCCGAGCGTCTCCCGAACACGCGCGACGTTTACCGCATTATCCAATTCATCGGGATCGTCGCCTTGAGGAAGCTTAAGAGCAGTGCGAAAATCCGCGCGCGATCCGCGTTCATCGCCCAGGAAGTCGTACGCAATTCCCCTCTTGAGATAAGCCTGCCGATGCCGAGGATTCAGCCTGATCGCCTCTGTCAGCTCGTCCACCGCTCCTCGGAAGTCTCCGCCCTTGCCGAGAGCCGTTCCCAGCTCGAAGCGCGCGTCCGGATCGTCCGGCCGCAGTTCGACGAGCCTCCGGAAAAAAGCGGTCGCGGCGGAAAAGTCGCCGGCCTTCTCTTTGATCGTTCCGAGCATGCGCAGCGCGTCCGGGTCCGCGCTCCCGAGGCGCACGGCCTGCTCGAAATCGGCTTCAGCCTTCCCCGGTCGATCCGATTCGAGATAACACCGCCCGCGATACAGATGAACGGTAGCAAGCTGCGGGTCCAGTTCCAAGGCCTTGTCAAAATCTTCCACCGCGCGGGCGCAGTTTCCCGTGTGTTTGTAGATGTAGCCCCTGTTCGCGTACGCCCGGGCGAGTGAAGGATCGAGTCGAACGGCCTTCGAGACGTCGCGCAGGGCCTGCCTGATGTTGCCCTTCTTGAAGAAGGCCCAGCCGCGGTTGTTGTAGATCTCCGCGTATGTGGGAAATATGCGCACCGCCTCGTTGTAGTTACTGATCGCCCGATCCACGTCCCGTTTCATGAAGTAGGCGTTGCCGCGCTTGTAATAGGCCAGCGCGTAATCGGGGTCGAGCTCGATGGCCCGGGTCAGGTCTTTGATGGACGCGTCCGGATCGCCGGCTCTGAGTCGAGCGTTCCCGCGGTTGTAATAGGCCAGCACGTACCGGGGATTCAGCCGGATCGCCTCGTTGAAGTCCTTTATGGACCGCTCCGTCTGCTCTTTCTGCAAGAGCGCCCACCCGCGGTTGTTGTACGAGTCCGGGTCGGTGGGGTCCAATTCCGTCGCGCGGGTGAAGTCCCGGATCGCGGCCTCGTAATCGCCTTTGCCGTGGTATGCGTTGCCGCGGTTGTAATAGGCCAGCGCGTATGAGGGATTGAGCTCGATCGCCTTGGTGAAGTCCCGGATCGCCGCGTCGTACTTCCCCATGCGGTAGTAGACGCTCCCGCGGTTATTGTAGGCGATCTCCAGGTTCGGATTGAGGCGTACGGCGCGGGAATAGTCGGCCAGAGCCTCTTGATACTTACCGAGACGCTCGAACACCAGACCGCGGCGGAAGTACGTGTCCGCGTCCCGCGCGCCGAGCTTGATCGCTTCGTTGTAATGACCGACCGCCATCCCATAGTCGCCGGTCTTCGACGCCATTTCAGCGCTGCGCAGGTGGTGTTCCGCATCACGGGCGTGTGCGATGGAAGCCGCCAAAGCCGCTATCAGTACTGCGAGCGCCATACGGACCACTATGTGCGTTCTTCTCATAAAAATTCTCTTCTTCACAGGGATCTGCCTTGTAGAACGATACCATAACATGAAGGAAGATGTCTAGCCCAATGCGAATGAACCTCTTTTTTGCAGATAGGCGTCGCGTCGAGCGTCGCTTCGCCGGGGACCGAAGGCCCCCTGTAAACCCTTTCCCCAATGTACTGTGAGACCCTCGAATGACCCGCCGGTTCTCGCTCACAGCGCGATATCTTGTTCTCAGGCCGGCGTCGGGCAATTTCCCGCTCCCCCTGGAATGAAAGCCGTATGGCGCGCTTCAAACACTATCGGTCGTCACCGAATCGGCCGATACTCCATCCATCGGCCCGGGTCACGGCCGAGTTCAGGCAGGGCCGGCTTACTCGTACAGCTTGTAATTTCTATAGAAAAACGGTTTGAGAAGCTTCAGCCCCAGCAGAGAGAGGGCCGGTTTGGTCCACGATCCGAGGCGCGTCGAGCTCCCGAGGCATTGTTTGCAGTAGGGATGGATGAGCCTGTTTCGATGGAAGCCGCGCACGATCTCTTCGAGCTCGGGGCTGCGCAGAATGTCGAGCAGGCTCGATTCGTTGAGATTGCCCATCGCGGTCTTCCCCTCGTAGTCGATGCAGCAGAGCGTCACGTCCCCTGAATAAAGCACCGCGAAATGATCGCGCATGCCGAAACAATAGCCGCGCTCGGCTTCGATGAGGTCGCCGTCGCCGAACGCGTTGCCCCAGTCGGTCAACAGGTAAGTTTCGATAAAGATGTTGGGGCTGATCTCGATGACGTTCCAGCCGAACACGCCGATTTTCCGAACGTTGTCCGCCACTCGGTCGAGCCGGTCCCGGTCGAGGTCGAGCCGGTCGTAGATGAGCCGCGACCATTCGAGCACGGTTTCGCGAAGCGCATTCGAGCTCCCCATGAAATCGGGAATGCCGAGTTGTTCGCGCATCTTCTTCGCGAATCGCGTGGTCATGAGTCGAAGCTTGAAGATCGGCGGATTTGGTCGCGCGGCGCACGCGGCGAGGAGCTCGATGAGACGCTCCCGATATTTGGTGAAGTCCATATTCGTGCCGCGCGTCGCGCGGAAACTCTCATCATCGGGACTTTGCAGGGATATGTCGATCTGGTGGAGGTCTCGCTCGGCCAGGCCGGTGATGGTGTTCGGCCTCAGGAGCGCTCCATTGGTGGTAAGCCCCACTGAGAGACCACCCGCGTGCGCGTGATCGAGGATCTCAAAGAAATCAGGGTGCAGGAGCGGCTCTCCCATGACGTGGAAGGTCACCTTTTCCGCAAGGTCCAATTGGGCGACCTGCTCGAGTGCGGACTTCGCGAGCGCAGTCTCCATCGAGCCGCGGGGCCTGGTCATCCGCGCGTCAGGGCAGAAAACGCATGAAAAATTGCACCGGTTGGTCAATTCCAGGTGCACGCGTCTGAATTTCTTGGGCAAATATTCAGGAAGATTGCTCATGTATTAGCCCCTAAAACGCTAACCAGAGGAACCGATAAGCGCGCCGGCCACCGCGGCTGTGGAAAATCCGGCCAAGAGACCCGCGAGCAATGCCCGAAGGCCCATTCCGATTACCTCTTCGCGGCGCTCCGGGATAAGGGCGCCGATCCCTCCGATAAGTATGGCGAGACTTCCGAAATTGGCAAACGAACAGAGCGCGTAGGTGAGGATCGTCACCGATCGAGGCTGTAGTTCTCCGGCAGAGACCATGGTCTGCAGTTGGGAGTACGCGAGCCACTCGTTGAAGATCGTCTTGACCGCCAGTAAATTGCCGGCCTTGAGGCAGTCTTCCCAGGGCACGCCGAGCACGAACGCGACGGGAGCGAAAACATAGCCGCCCACGTGTCCGAAGGACGTCCCGAACAGGCCGAGGAACGCGTCCAGCATGTGGATGATCGAAACGAACGCGAGCAGGATGGCGCCGATGGTCAGCGCGAGGTACAGCCCGTCCTGAGCGCCGTTGGCAGCGGCTTCGATCGGGCCGCGCTCCTTGGGGATGAGCGCGCTCCACTCGACCGGTCCTGCCGTGACGGGCGTCGCGACCTCCGGTACGATGATCTTCGAGAGGGCCAGCGCTGCGGGGGCGCTCATGACGCTTGCAGCGAGGATGTTCCCAGCGCTCGCGCCGAACACGCCGACGTAGACCGCCATGACTGACCCGGCGATCGTCGCCATGAAACAGGTCATCACCGTAAAAAGCTCGGACCGGGTCATTCGCGGGAGGACCGTCTTGAGGCCGGTGACGCCCTCGATGCCCATGAGGATGAATATGGCGGCCGCAAGCGTTTCCGCTCCGGATGTGCGCATGGTCCATTGCATAAGCCGGGCGAGCCCGTAGATGATCGCGGGCAGGATCCTGCAGAAATTGAGCACCGCCATCACCGAACTGACAAAGATAATCACCGAGCCCATGCTCAGGATAACGAAGCTCTTGTCCTTCGCGAGAGCGCCGAAAAGAAACGCGGCGCCTTCCGAAGAGAAGCGGTTGATACCCTCGAACAGCGCTCCGGCCGCGGCAAAGATCTGATCCGGATAGGTCTTCAGAATGAGCAACCCGAAGATGAACTGGAGCGCGAATCCCAAGATCACCAGCCGAAGGTTGATCTTCCTCCGGTCCGAGGAGATGAGAACGCAGACGGCGAGGATGGCTGCTATTCCCACAAAACTCATCATTCTCGGCGGCATGGGGTCACCTTAGAGTCGGGTTGCGGGCTTGTCAAGCCGATCCTGAGCGGCTTCACGCGTATCGCCGTGCTGAGGGGAACCGTGGCCCGTCCCACTGTTGACGCGAGGACCGCACATACGCTACACCCCGCGAACCGACTTTTCACGCGCACGAGGGGCCGTCATGATCAGGGAATTTTTCCAGCTCGACCGGCATGATACGACGATTCGGACCGAATTTCTGGCCGGCGCTACCACGTTTGCGACGATGGTGTACATCGTGATCGTCAATCCGAAGATCCTCGAGGCCGCGGGGATTCCGTTCGGTCCGTCCATGGTCGCGACTATCCTGACCGCGTTTTTCGGTACGCTGACGATGGGTGTGTACGCGAAACGCCCCTTTGCCATCGCGCCGTACATGGGCGAAAACGCGTTCGTCGCGTACACGGTGGTCAAAGTATTGGGCTTCAGTTGGCAGACCGCGCTCG
The DNA here is from genome assembly GCA_964385875.1 of uncultured Syntrophales bacterium. Taxonomy (GTDB): domain Bacteria; phylum Desulfobacterota; class Desulfomonilia; order Desulfomonilales; family Desulfomonilaceae; genus CAYLRL01. Next base: position 12,277 of record CAYLRL010000019.1, on the reverse strand, counting down.
GCGCTATTTTCATCAGCGGGACGCTCTTCACGGTCATTACCCTTCTCGGCGTCCGGGCCTGGTTGTCCCGCGCCGTTCCGGACAGTCTCAAGATCGCGTTCGCGGTCGGAATCGGGCTCTTCATTGCGTTCATCGGGTTGAACACCACCGGAATTGTGAAGATCGGCGTTCCGGGCGCGCCGGTTCATGTGGGTGATCTTCGAGATCCCGCGGTGCTCCTGGCCGTGTTCGGATTCCTCCTCATGGCCGCGCTCATGATCAGACGCGTGAAAGGCGCGATCCTTATCGGCATCCTTGCGGTCTCGGTTTTGGCCTTCATCGGGGGAATCGCGCCGGCGCCGGGCGAAATTCTCAGTCTTCCGCCGAGCCTGAGCCCGACCTTCCTGGAGTTGGACATCGCCGGAGCGCTCACGTGGGGGTTCTTCTCGGTGATCCTCACCATACTGGTGCTCGATTTCGTCGACACGCTCGGCACGTTGATCGGTCTCTCCTATCGAGCCGGTCTTCTGGACCAAAGCGGCAATCTGCCGCAAATCGAGCGTCCCATGCTGTGCGACGCGCTCGCCACCATGGTCGCGGCGCTCCTGGGAACCACATCCGCGGGCGCGTACGTGGAATCGTCCACCGGGATTGAATCCGGCGGAAGGACCGGGCTGACCGCAGTTTTTACCGCGCTGCTCTTCCTCCTGACGCTTTTCTTCGAGCCGCTTTTCACCGCGATTCCGCAATGCGCGTACGGACCGGCCTTGATCGTGGTCGGGACGCTCATGCTCGCGCCGATCGCGAACGTGAAGTTCGACGATCTCACCGAGGCGGTTCCGCTCTTCGTCACGGTCACCCTGATGAGCTTCACCTACAACCTCGGCGTGGGCATGACCGCCGGTTTCCTCGTCTATCCGTTGCTCAAGGCGATTTCCGGGCGAATCCGAGAGGTTCATCCCGGGATGTGGATCTTGGCCGCGATATCCGCGCTCTTCTTCGTCTTCTATCCGTATTGATCGAGCCCCCCCGAGAGCCCCGAAGCAAATCCGCCGGAGAAATTCCGACACGCGCGTGTAACGTTCTCCTCGCCGACGCGAATCCTCGTGCAACGGCCCATCCGAGGTCGGTAAACCGCACGGGAGGACGAACGACATGAGACACTTCGGGACTCGGCAGATCTTCATATCCGCGCTGGTCGTAGCGCTTGCGCTCGCCGCGGTTTGTGCTCACGCGGACGCTCCGGGCCGCGGCGCGCTGACCGTCATTGCGCCGGACGGCTCGGAATCGGGCGCGTGCCCCTTGGAACACACGTCGGTGAACGCGGAAATCTCGGGCTTCACCGCTCACGTCGAAGTGAAACAGATCTTTAGGAATCCGCTCAAAGAAAAGATCGAAGCCGTGTACACCTTTCCGCTCTCGGCGGACGGCGCGGTCAACAGCATGGTCATGCGCATCGGCGATCGAATCATTCGCGGCGAGATCAAAGAACGGGAAGAAGCCCGGCGGATCTACGATCGCGCTCGACGACGCGGGCAAACAGCGTCGCTCCTCGATCAGGAGCGGCCCAACATCTTCACCCAATCCGTCGCAAATATTGCGCCCGGCGCGAAGGTCGAGGTGATTATCACGTACGTGGAAATCCTGCCGTACGCGGACGGCGCGTTCGCCTTTACCTTTCCCATGGTTGTGGGACCACGCTTCATTCCGGGCGAGCCCGTCGGCCGAAAAGGAACGGGCTGGGCGCAGGACACCCCGGACGTCCCCGACGCGAGCCGCATTACACCGCCGGTCACTCCCGAGGGAACGCGGGCCGGACACGACATCGACCTGACCGTCTCGGTGGATGCGGGCGTCCCAATCGGGGCGATCTCGTCAAAGCTCCACGAAATCACCACATCGCGACGCGGGAAGAATGCGTTTACCGCCGCGCTCACAAACAAAAACGAAATCCCCAACAGAGACTTTGTCCTCAGGTACGACGTCGCCGGCGACGATCTTCAGTCGGGCGTGTTGGCGCACAAAGACGGCGACGAAGGCTATGCGGCCGTCGTCATGATCCCGCCCAAGCGCGTCGAACCCGACGAGATCGCGCCTCGGGAAATGATCTTCGTTATCGACTGTTCCGGCTCCCAGCGCGGCAAACCCCTCGAAAAAGCCAAGGAAACCATGAAGTACGTGATCGAACGGCTCAACCCCAACGACACGTTCAACGTGGTTGACTTCAACGCCGGCGCGAGGATGCTCTTCTCCGAGCCGAAGAAGAACACCCCCGAATATCGGCGGAAAGCGCTCGAATACATCGAATTCCTCCGCGCGCAGGGCGGAACCTGGATGGGACCCGCGATCGAAACGATCTGCAAGACGAGACCGCCCGAAAACCGACTCCGCATCGTTACGTTCATGACCGACGGATACGTGGGGAACGACTTCGAGATCATCTCCCTCGTCGAACGCCTCCGAGGCAAGAGCCGCTGGTTCCCCTTCGGAACCGGCAATTCGGTGAATCGCTTCCTCCTGGATAATATGGCCCGGGCGGGCGGCGGCGAAGTGGAATACATCCTGCTCAACAGCCCCGGTAAAGACACGGCCGAACGATTCTACAAGCGGATCGACCGGCCCGTCCTGACCGATATCACCGTCGAGGTCGACGGCGTTTCCCTCGAGGACGTATACCCCAAGGCGGTGTCCGATCTCTGGTCACGTAGGCCGCTCGTGTTCAAGGGTCGATACACCCAAGCGGGCAAAGGCGTTATCACGATCAAGGGATATCGAGCCGGCAAACCCTACGAACAAACTCTTCACGTGGATCTGCCGGAAAAACGAGCCGAGAATCGCTCCGTGCAGGCGCTGTGGGCTCGATCCAAAGTGGATAATCTCACCGTTCAGGATTGGATGGGAATTCAGCGAGGAAATCCCAACCCCTCGATCAAGAAGGCCATTATCGACGTCGCGCTTAAACACGCCCTGATGACGCAGTTCACCAGCTTCGTCGCAGTGGAAGAAAAAGAAGTCACGGTCGGCGGTGAACCGATAAAGGTGACCGTGCCCGTGGAAATGCCCGACAGTGTGAGCCGCGAAGGCGTCTTCGGCGAACAGAAAATCCGCGTCGCGAAGCCCGGCCGGCATGCGTCGAGGGCGCTCGCCCCGGGGAGGTTGGCCTCGAGACCGTCCTTCTATGGAGCGGGTTACGCTCAGTCTTACGGCGCCAGGCGCGGAGCGGCCCCGACCGCGCCCCAGCCGGCGGCCGCCATGGAACGAAGAAAAGGGCGCTCGTGGGATCGTGCGGACTCGCCGGGCAAAATACGGTACGAGGAAGCCGACGCGGGGCGTTCTCGATCGGCGCCGGTTGAGAAGCTTGCGCCCAAGCTGCGAACGCTCCTCGCTTCCGACAAACAGAGCCTCACTAGCGCATCCGTGGGCCTTCACGTCATCGACGGTCGCGTGGCGGTGAAAGTTCGAGTTGAGGAAATCAACGAGAAAACGCTCGACGCGCTGAAAAGGGCCGGCTTGAAAGTCGAGCATTCCGGGCCGGACAGTCTGTGGGTTATCGGGACGATCGAGGTGGACGCGCTCCGGCGACTGGCCGAACTATCCGAGGTAATCTCCGTCGAGCCGATAGAAAAGAAGGTGTGACCGATCCGAGACCCCCATCCGGCGGACCCTTCCTCGCCGAAACCAAAACGGCCGGTCAGGTTGTTCTCCTGCCCGGCCGTCCTCCCGGCTCGCCCGAAAGCTCCTAGTAATCATCATAGTCCAGGCGCAGCTCATCCTCACTAAACTCCTCGTCAACTTCGATCGAACCGAAGAAATCGGAGGCTCTTCCGTCAAGCGGGTCCTCAAAGTCGGCAAGAGCGTCGGCCAAGGACTCGTCTTCCATACTCCCGAGATAGAAGTCAATATTGGGTGAATGAGGCATTGAGACTCCTCCAAGATGTGAGTATGCCGCTGTCGAGCAACTAAAATTAGTAAAGCATACCAGTACTCTATTGTCAAATATTAAAGTAAAGCTTTAGCACAAATCGAGCCGCCCCGCACTTCCTCGCCAAACCCCTCCCGAACGCTCGCCGAGCCTCTCACACCCTTCGGCGAACGCAGACTGCGTCGCCTGCGACAAAGGAAACACCCTCTCTCGAATCTGCGCGCCGCGCTCCCCAAGCGCTCTTCTGCGCGCACAAATCGGCCCTTTACCGCGAGGTGAGGCGCGCGGCGAGAGCCTGCGGGGCCCGGGCGGGTTGGAAAAGCAGTGGGGAGCGGAGAGCGCAGAAGGCGCGTAGGGAGGATCAGCGGTCCACCGGCCGGGTTAATTCCGTGAAGTGTCGGCCGTACTCCTCGTAATTCTTATTGTTTTGGATGTGGAACGCCCGCTCTTCGTCGGTGGGTTCCCTGGTGGGTCGGGCGGGGATACCGACCGCCAATCGGTTGGAGGGGACGACCGTGCCCGGGGCGACCACCGCGCCGGCGGCGACGATAGCCCCTTTTTCGACTTTCGCGCCGTCGAGAACCAGGGCGCCGATACCGATGAGGACGTCGTCTTCTATCACGCAGCCGTGAAGGACCGCTCGGTGGCCCACGATGATCCCGTCGCCCATGATGAGCCGGTATTGACCGCCGGTGACGTGGAGCATGCAGTGATCCTGAATGTTGACTCGCCGGCCGATTCGGACCGAGTTCACGTCTCCCCTAATCACCGTATAGAACCAGATGTTCGACCCTTCGCCGATCTCCACGTCTCCCAACACGACCGCGCCCGGCGCGAGGAAGACATCGGCCGCGATCGCGGGCCTGACGCCCTTGTATTCGTAGATCATTGCTGAAGCTCCTCGAGGGCTACGCGTCGTCATCCGCGGTTTTGGTCGCGCGCACGAGCAGGTCCGAAGCCGCGTGCGGGAACTTCGCGGCGAGCGCCGTGACCGATTCGCGGTACCACGGCAGCCGTTCGAGCTTGTTCATAAAGCGCAGCCTGTTCCTGAACAGCTTGAAGCCGGCGACGCGCCGCACCCGAAAACCGGCGCGGGAGATCTCGTCGACGAGCGACGCCGGCGAATAGTAATTGATCCTACACGCCCGCGTAGCGGAACGCCATTCGCTCTGGCGATCCCACACGACGGTCCCCTGTTCTTGATGGATCTTTCTCATCATACTCCGCAGCGCGCTCATGGTTTTGGGGAACCACGATATGGGATTGTACACATAGAGCGCGCCGTCGGATCGAAGGATGCGGTGGAACTCAGCGAGCAACTCGGCGGAATTCGGCAGATACATGAGGACTTCGAGGCAGATCACAACGTGCATGGACTCGTCTCGGAAAGGAGCCCCTTCAACCAGATTGCCCTGGATCACCGCTTCGTACGGGGCTTTTTCCCGGGCTTGACGAAGCTGGTGTTCCCACAGATCAAGACCGAACCAAACCCAATCGGGGCGCGCTCCGCAAAATGCGGCCACGTTTCCCGGTCCGCAGCCCACGTCGAGGATACGCGCCCGTCCGTCGATCTTCGAGCGCTCCTGGGCCAGGGCATCGTGAAGGAAGGGAAGATGAGCGAATTTCAGACGGTAGGTGTCCCGTTCGTTGATCCGTTCAAATGCGTGTTTGATTTCATCGGGATTCATGAGCGTAGGCGCCGACCCGTTCGGAGGCGAATTCTATCACGATCGATCTCGGAGCGCTCATTTTTCGGCTTCCGAGAGCATCTCATCGAAGAGCTTGGTCGAGACTGAGTGGGTTCTTTGCGGATTGAAGCTCCGGGAGAGGCCCCGGATTTGTTCGAGCGTCATGACCCGCTTGAGCGGCCTGTACCAGTGAAACCGAATGACGAGAACCTTGCCTTCGTTGGCGCCCGACGTGCCGACGTGTTCCCGCACATCTTCCGGATCGATGCGCCCCATATCGTCAACGAGGTTGTAGAGATTCTCCGGCTCGTCCAGGTACCAGTCCTTGACGCGGCCGGTTCCCACCGCGCCCACCTTGTTCACGTAGAAGAGGAGGGGGAGCCCCTTACGGATCGACTTGAGCCCGGCCGGATAGCTGTAGGTGAGATTGTTGAGGAAGACCTCCCGCGCGGCGATTTCTCCGCTGCCGTCAAAAAGGCCGCTCTGCTTCGAGGCCCGGGACGGCAGTTCGATGATCGTGCGGGCGCGCTGTTTGTCCATCGAGAGGACCAGGGGCCTATCCGCCCGAGTTCGTATGCGCAGCGGAAAGAACATCGTCTCCAATTCGTGACGTTCCAAGACGCGCGCGGGGGGATGAATGATGATCTCGGGCCCCTTCGCGCTCACGTGTTGCCACTGGCTGAACATGAACGGGAACCGGAATTCGCGGCGCGCCCGATACGCGAAGCCGTCTTCTTCATTCTTCACTTCGTAGCCCAGGGAGGACATGAATCGCTCGAGCAAATCCGGCACGGCCGTCTGGGGAATCGTCTCATAGAAGAAGCGCTTCGCCAGGCGCACCCGCGCCGGTTCACACAGGTCGCGTCCCGTCGAAACACCTTCGAAAATGAAGCCGCACGCATCAAAGAGATCCAACATGCCGTTGAAGAATTCCCGAGGAACCTCCAACTCGACGCGACCGATACCCATGGCCGCCCATTCGAGAATTTCCTCTTCGAGGAGCTTCTCATCAGCGCCGATTTCAACTCCGCCGGGACCCACCCCGAAGGCGAGCATCTTCACTTCCAACGGCCGGAGAACCGTCCACAGGGAAACCGCGCGGATGACCTTGCCCGATTCGAGGAGCATGCACCGGACGGAATTTTCGGCCGCGGGTTCGAGGAGCGAGTCGATCCGCGCGTGCAAACTCGCATCCGCATCGGCCCAGGGCTTGAGGATGCGTTGAATTGTCGGAATGTCCTTCGGCCGCGCATGTCGAAAAACTATGTCCATCATCGGTTCAAGACTGCGCCGGCGCGTACGATCGAGAACGTGTTGACGGGAGCGGTGTTCCATTCCACAATCTCCCCGGTCCTCGTGTCCCGGCCCGGCCGACGCGACATCTTGCCCTCGGCCGCCGGCATGGCCTGCCTCGATCAACGCCTTGGTATCAGTAGAGATTTGTGCAGGGAGACGTGGGCTATAATATGGCAAAAACAATTCTAATTCAACATTAAGATGCAATCGGAGGCTGCGGTGGACCATCCGAATCAATCCACGGTCGTGATCGGGGCCGGCGGTATGCTTGGAACCGACCTTGTCGCAACGCTCGAAGAGCGGGGCGCGCCGAGCACCGCGCTGGGCCGTCAAGACCTTGACATCGCAGATGAATCCGCAGTTCGAACCGTCCTGAATCGCGTTCGGCCGGAAGTAGTTATCAACGCGGCCGCGTACACCAATGTGGATGCGTGCGAGACCAACGCGGAGCAGGCGTTCGCGGTCAACGCCCGCGGTGTTTTTAATGTCGCCCGCGCGTGCCGCGACATGGGCGCGTTTATGCTTCACGTGAGCACGGAATATGTGTTCGACGGGCTCTCGGAACGGTATTACGCCGAAGACGACCCTGTTCATCCGCTCGGCGTGTACGGAAAATCCAAGGCGGAAGGCGAACGACTCCTGAGGGAGACCTTGCCGGACGATCATTGCATCGTCCGCACTCAATGGTTGTTCGGCGCCCACGGGAGAAACTTCGTCGAGGCCATACTCGAGCGGGCCCTCTCCGTCGGTCGGTTGGCCGTGGTGAATGACCAGTTCGGCTCCCCGACCCGCACCCGCGATCTCGCCGTCGCCTGCGCGGACCTCTGCGAGAAGCGCGCCCGAGGAACGTTCCACGTTACCAATTCCGGCTTTACGTCGTGGTTCGGGTTTGCACGGGCCATCGTCGACGCGGCCGGCTTGGCTCATGTTCCCGTCGAGGCGATAACCTCCGGCGAACTGGACCGGCCTGCGCCCAGGCCTGCTCACGCGGTGCTCGACACGTCGAAGTTTCGAGCGTTCTGCGGCTACGCTCTCCGGCATTGGGAAGAGGCTCTTCACGATTACCTGGAACAGAAGCGAACTGCGGCGAGCGATTCGCCTGACGATTGACCGAGGCGCATGGTCCGACTATACTTGATTTTTTTCGTCGACCGGTCTCGACGCGAAGCCCCGCGTCGGGGCCGCGACACGGCGGAGATCTCGACGATCACGATACTCTGCAGACTGAGGCGCGGCTCATGGCAATGACCATAACCGAGAAGATACTCGCGGATCGTGCGGGTCTCGAGCGCGTCGAACCGGGTCAAATCATTCAAGCTCGAGTCGACATCGCGCTCGCAAACGATATAACGCTTCCGCTCGCACTCAAACCATTCGAAGAAGCCGGCGGTGAGGCGGTTTTCGACCGTGACCGCGTCGTGGTTGTCTTGGACCACTTCAATCCGGCCAAGGACATCCAATCGGCCGCCATGCACCAAAAGGCGCGGGAGTTTGCGCGGAAGACGGGACTCACGCACTTCTACGACGTGGGCGCCATGGGCGTGGAACACTGCCTCCTGCCGGAACAGGGGATCGTGGTTCCCGGCGACGTCGTTGTCGGCGCGGACAGCCATACCTGCACGTACGGCGCTCTCGCGGCGTTCTCCACGGGTGTCGGGAGCACCGATTTCGCCGCGGCCATGCTCACCGGCAAATGCTGGTTCAGAGTCCCGGAAACGATGCGATTCCTGCTCACGGGCGCTCCCGGTGAATGGGTCGGCGGCAAAGACGCAATCCTTCACATAATCGGTCGGATCGGCGTGGACGGCGCGACCTACAAGGCGATGGAATTTACCGGCGACGGCGTCGCGCGCCTCGATATGGCCGACCGATTCACCATGGCCAACATGGCGGTGGAGGCCGGGGCCAAGAACGGGATCTTTCCATTCGACGAAACGACACGGGCATACACCGAAGGTCGAGGTCTGAGGCCGTCGCTGGTCTTCGAGTCGGACCCGGACGCCGCGTATACGGAAACAATGGAAATACGACTCGATGAATTGGAACCGGTCGTCGCGCTTCCCTTCCTGCCGGAGAATGTTCGACCCGCGTCCGACGTGAAGGATATGAGAGTGGACCAGGTCGTGATCGGGTCGTGCACAAACGGTCGAATCGAAGATCTCCGCGTCGCGTCGCGGCTGCTGAAGGGGCGTACGGTGGCCAAGGGGGTGCGCTTGCTGGTCATTCCGGCCACGCCCACGGTCATGAGGCTGGCCATTCAGGAAGGCCTTGTCGAAGAGATCATGCGCGCCGGCGGCGCGGTCTCCACGCCCACCTGCGGCCCCTGTCTCGGCGGCCATATGGGCATTCTGGCCGCGGGTGAGCGCGCCGTCGCAACTACCAACCGGAATTTCGTCGGCCGCATGGGACATCCTGAGAGCGAAGTGATTCTGGCGTCGCCCGCGGTCGCGGCAGCCTCCGCGCTCACCGGGGTCGTGACCGATCCGCGGGACATCGAGAGCTAGCCGCGCCTGGAAAGGCTTTGGGCCGCCGCATGGACGGAAGTGGCGGGAGTCGAACGGCGCGAATCCCGGATGACGGTGATCGGCGTTGAGATGAAAAAAGGGTTTGATTCGGCGATTTTTTCTGGTATGCTTACTCATGCGTTTGATCCGTTCAGCACTCATCGAGGGAAAAAATATCTTGACTTCCCCCGGGGGTTCTGATATTCAGAGTGGCAAACGGATATATTTGTCTATAATTCCAAATGAGGTCCGCGGACGTATTGCCGGTCGGACCGAATAAAAGGAGGATTTGGGTATGGTTAAAAAACTGACTGTTGTGCTCAGCGCCTTTGCTCTGATCGTGACCATGGTAGGCGCCGCGAGCGCGTTCATGCCTGTGGCGGGCGTCTCCGACGGCGACACAATCATGATCCCCATGAAAGTGAAGACCACCTACAAGAAGGTCACCAGCCGCGGCGGATACTCGAGCTTCTTCATGGACGGTTGCCAGCAGTACACCGCGGGTTTTCGTCCCTGGGGCACCTGGAAAGCCACCAAGTGCAGCATGAAAGTCCAGGTTATCCCGCCGAAGTGCGTCGCCCCCGCGTACACCGGTCCCGTCGGATGGGGCGCACCCCCGCCCGTGGCGCCCGGCAGCAAGCTGGTCAAGAACGTCGAAACCTACGCCATCAAGTCCCCGGGATGCAATCCCTGTGTGGAAGGCGGTCTGCAGTATAAGATCACCAAGAAGCAGGTCCTCAAGTAAAGCCCGTCAAACGGCGATACAATCCATAGCGACAACGGAGACCGGGTACGCCCGGTCTCTTGCGTTCGAACACTATCCAACCCGCCGGTCGCTTTTGTTCGAACACCATCGGACGACGCCCGCTTTCCTCGCCTGGTCGGGACGAAGCGGGCGTTTCTCGTTCCGCCGGCCCCGTCCCGATGACCTTCAGTGTTTCACGAGTTCTTTATCGGCGCTTCACCGCCTGCGCTCGATCCGCGCGGCGTCTTCGCGGAGGATACCAATTGAATATGCCCTATGTTCTTATCCTCGATTACGGCTCCCAGTACACCCAGCTTATCGCTCGCCGCATCCGTGAAGCCAAGGTCTACTGCGAGATACACCCGTTCCATCGAGGCGTCGAAACCGCTCGGAACAACCCGCCCGCTGCGATCATCCTCTCAGGGGGACCGGCCGGCGTGTACGAGAGCGACGCGCCTCGACTGGACCCGACCCTCCTGGAACTCGGCCTCCCCGTGCTCGGGATTTGCTACGGCATGCAGATTATGGCCTACACCCTCGGCGCGAAGGTCGAGAAATCCGACCGCCGGGAATACGGTCGTGCGATCCTCGATTACGTCGATCCCGCTTCCGCGCTCCTCGAGGGTTTGCCGCCGGGGACCCAGGTCTGGATGAGCCACGGAGACAAGGCCCTCGAAGCCCCGCCCGGCTTCACCATTGTCGCGCGGACTCCCGAAGCGCCCGTCGCGGCCATCGAGAACACGGACGCACAAATCGCCGGCGTGCAGTTCCACCCTGAGGTCGTACATACGCCGCTTGGGGAAACCGTTATCCGAAACTTCCTCTTCAAGATGGCAGGGCTCACCCCCGATTGGACCATGGCGTCGTTCATCGATTCCACGGTCGACGAGGTGCGTTCCAAGGTAGGAGGCGCGCACGTGGTCGCGGCGCTGTCCGGCGGAGTTGACTCATCGGTCATGACAGCGCTTCTCCATCGGGCGCTCGGAGATCAGCTTCATCCCATATTCGTCAATAACGGCCTCCTCAGGAAAGGCGAAGCCCAGGAAGTGCGCTCGACGTTCCGAGAGCACCTCGGCGCGAATCTAGACTATGTCGACGCGTCGGAACGCTTCCTCGCCAAGCTTCACGGTGTCGCCGATCCTGAACAGAAGCGAAAGATCATCGGTGAGGAATTCATCCGTGTCTTCGAGGCCGAGGCCGCGCGCTTTCCCAACGTCAGGTTCCTCGCTCAGGGGACGCTCTATCCCGACGTGATCGAAAGCGTCTCGTTTCGCGGCGGTCCGTCCGTGACCATCAAGAGCCATCACAATGTGGGCGGTCTCCCCGAACGGATGGACCTGGAACTGATCGAGCCCCTCCGAGAGCTGTTCAAGGATGAAGTGAGAACGCTCGGCCTTGAACTCGGTCTGCCCGAATCCATCGTCCGGCGGCACCCGTTTCCCGGGCCGGGGCTCGCGGTCCGCATACTCGGCGAAGTCACGCCCGGACGGGTCGCGCTCCTGCAGGAGGCCGACGCTATCGCAATCGAGGAGATCAAAAAGGCAGGGCTTTATCGCGACATCTGGCAGGCGTTCGTGGTGCTGCTGCCCGTACGATCCGTCGGCGTCATGGGTGACGGCCGAACCTATGAGCATGTGGCCGCGTTTCGAGCGGTCGACGCGGTCGACGGCATGACCGCGGACTGGTTCCGCGTCCCCGCTGATGTCCTGTCTACAATCTCGAATCGAATCATCAACGAAGTTCGCGGCATCAACCGCGTCGTGTACGACATCTCATCCAAGCCGCCGAGCACCATCGAGTGGGAATGAATCGGGCAGGACCAGCCGTGTCATTGAGCAAGGGGACGCGGCGTAACAATCTCAACACCGGATGCGGCGCCTGATACCACTGCGCTCTCCAAGGTAGGATGAAGACCCTCACCCTAACCCTCCCCCAGAGGGAGAGGGAAAAGTAAGCTCTGCCGGGCAGAGGGAAATGAAAGCCGGCCGGGGGATGGAAGACAAAGCCGCCGCCGTCCTCCCCGGGACCTCACAGCCTCCTGCCATTGCGGCGAGCATACATCCTTTGTGGCACTGCGAGGAGCGCATGTCCTCTGTCATTGCGAGGAGCGCATTTCCTCTGTCATTGCGAGGAGCCCAGCGAC
>CAYLRL010000018.1:0-65128 GCA_964385875.1 uncultured Syntrophales bacterium | reverse complement strand
CCCTCCATCCTCACCGGGCGCAGAGCCGCCTCAAGCCCGGTGAACCATTACAAAAAAAGGGTGACAAAACCGTGGAGCCGGACCCTCCGGCCCCCACACCGAAGGCACACCGCCGGCCTCGGCCAAGGAAAATCCCACCCCTTCTCAACTATCTCCTTGATGGAAACAACAACAAAGAATATCATCAGAATATCCTTTTGTAGGGCTTCAAAGCCCATAGATGCCTCGGGCGGCAGCTCCGTCAAGCTGCCGCCCGCTTCATCCAGCCCATCTATTCTGATATTTTCTCCGTCCAGGTCAACCCAATCCGAAAAATTCACCCCATTTCAGACCACTCAATTCGAAACCCTACAGTAATACACCGGTATGCGTCGAGGTGAGGCCCTAAACCTGACTTGGAACCAAGTCAATCTGTCGGGCCGCATGGATTGTATTGAGCCATGCTCAGACAAAGGAACGCAGAGCAAAGAGGGCGCCTATTCACAAACTTCTTGTCCCGATCATTGAGGAGACAAGGGCCCGGAATTCGACAGACAAGGATCGAGTCTTCCTGAACGACAAGGGTGGGATTCCTCACGAAGATTCTTTGACGAGAGCGTGGCGGAACGCCTTGAAATCATGCGAGTTCAATCCTCGGCCGACTGTTCACGATCTCCGCCACACCTGGAAAACGAATGCTCGGCGATCGCACATGGACCATGAAATCAGAGAGAGCATCATGGGGCATTGGTCACGTGAGCGTTCCATATCCGAGCCGTACGGACGCATAAGCGATGAGGAACTCATCGAGGCAATTGAGATGATGACCTTTGACCACGGGCCGACGGAGATCTTGGTCGCCAACGCCAAAAAAGAAAAGCCTGGAAGAAGCGGCGACTTCGACCAAGCTGAGAAAATGTTGGCAGGATATTAGCAGATCGGCTGCCAGTGAAGTGGGCTTCAAGCATAAGCCCTTAAAATTGCTGGCAGTCCCAAGGGGAATCGAACCCCTGTCTCCGCCGTGAGAGGGCGGTGTCCTAGGCCTCTAGACGATGGGACCCTTCGCAGCTCTCTAGCAATCCGGAGACGGTTTGTCAAGAGCCGGTTCGGCCCACAACCCACAGCCTCCCTGCAGGTGGGGGTCCGTTCAGCGCTCTTCGGGGATTCTCGGGACCCTTTTTTGTGTGCCGAGACCCGGCCTGTGGGCATGTGTCGACCCGTCTTACAATTTCGTGCTCAATCCCCCCTTTTCGGCAGCACGGCCCCCTTCGGTCGGCCGATCACCCGTCGAAGCAGTGTTGTATCCCCCGCGCCTGCTCGGTCTGCCCGGCGCATACAAGGCCTGCATGCTCCTTCTTACCGCGAACAGCGTCTGGTTGGACGGATGTCCCCGTATCAGGCGAATGATCAGACCCAGGGCGTGTGTTGAAACCCGACCGGGAAGGTTGATCACCTAGCAGCGGATCGCCTTGAGCCGCCTGGTCTGTCAGAGGGAGAGGGGATAAGACTCTACGTTCACTGATGGTTTGCCGTGACCTCCCCTGCCGACCCGGACGTCATACGTCCGCGCGGCGCAGCCGCAAGACGGGCTTTTCACCGAAGCGCCGGTTGAGTTCTCAATCTCCGGGCATATTCAAGTCGGACATCCAGCGTCTTCGGCGCCTGGAGACGCCGGTCTCCGGGCCGACCGGCGTACAACGTACGCTCCAAGTCCTTCCGGTAGTCTCTCCATGGAATGCCGTCGATCACGGCCGAGTCTTGTCGCCGGCGAGCCGGGAAGCTCAACCGAAGAAACTCGACGGTGACATGATGGAGGAGAGCTGTGAACCGTGCATTGGGACCCTTCTTAGCAGCCGCACGCACACCTGGGAGTCCGATCGACGTTGTGCTCCGGCTCTGTGTCCGGACGCGGCCGTCTCCTCGGTGTTCCCCGTGGTGGGTCCGCTTTCCTCCGACGCCTCCGCTGATTGCATGGGCCCATCGTTGTTCGGCGGCTTCTCAGGTAGTATTGGACCGTCCGACTTCCCGTCAGCGCGCACGTCGCACGTTCGGCCGGCAACCTTCCCCGGCCGACCCTCGGAACCATCAGCTGGGGGCGTCGGGGGAATGTCCCGATTTCCGTGCAAGGAGTTTCCATGTATACACAGGGTCTCCGACTCCGCAGGGTTCGAACATGACTCGCGGGTACTGTCATCACCGATGTGGCCTTCCGCTTCAGTTAACCGCTTCGGCGCCCCGGAGGGGTGGATTTCGGAGCTCAAGGGCCGGTCTGCGTGTACCCATATCAATGCTTCGCCTGCCGCCTCACGGCGACCTGCGCATGACTCGGGGCCGTGAAGCTCGCTGAACCTTCATCGTATGGCTTTTTCATCCACTACTCCATGCCGGTTTTAACCGGCGCACTAAGCCCTCGCTTATTCGGGGCTAGAGCTTCCAACTTGTTGACATCACGTGCTGCGCCGGCTGCTGTGCCGCTCGTAACTGAAGCATTACCGATCACCGGGATCGGCGATCACGGGATCGGGCTTGCTTCGGCGCGGCCCGATTCAGCGTTGGCTCCATTTGACCAGCCGTTCCATTTCTCGGCGTTGGTCTTTCTTCTTGATCGCCTCTCGTTTGTCGTACGCCTTCTTTCCGCGAGCCAGCGCCAGTTCCACCTTGACTTTGCCGTTCTTGAAGTAGAGCTTGAGCGGGACCAGCGAGTAGCCACGTTCGGCCACTTTGCCGATGAACTTCTTGATTTCCCGCTTGTGCAGCAGGAGTTTGCGTTCACGCAGCGGATCGTGATTCTCGATATTGGCGTAGGTGTACGGGGCGATGTGCGCATTGACAAGGTAGAGTTCGGTGTCGCGTATTTTGGCGTGAGCGTCGATCAGATTTGCTTTGCCCATTCTGAGCGACTTGACCTCGGAGCCTTTCAGGGCGATACCCGCCTCGAGGGTCTCTTCGATCTCGAAGTTGAATCGGGCCTTCTTGTTTTTGCAAATAATTTTGATGTTTGCGTCGGACGTCATGAGTATTATTCACGGTCCACGAAGTAGTCTTCGGGAAAACGACTACGGATCCACTTTTCCGTGAAGCGGCGTATATCGGCCGCGTCTTCCATCTCGAACGATTCCGCGGTCAATTCCATGCACTCTTCCATGGTAACCGATCGGATGAATTTCTTGATGAGGGGGATTGAAAGCGGGTCCATGGAGAGTTCCTGCAATCCCAAGCCGACGAGTATGGGGATGTTGACGGGATCGCCGGCCATTTCGCCGCACATGGCCACGGGGATGCCGCTATTCCGGCCGACGTCCGCCACTTGTTTGATGAGCCTCAGTATGGACGGGTGCAATGTGTCGTAGAGGTAGTTGACCCGCTCGTTGACGCGGTCGATGGCCATGGTGTATTGGATGAGGTCGTTGGTGCCGATGCTGAAGAAGTCCGCCTCTTTCGCCAGGAAATCGGCTATAGCCACGGCTGACGGAACTTCCACCAAAACGCCCAATTTGAAGTCGGGAGCGTATTCGATCCCGTCTGCGGTCAGTTCGGCTTTGACCTCGTCGACTATCTCCTTGGTCGCACGAAACTCCCGGAGGCATGAGATCATCGGGATGAGCATCCGGCAATTGCCGTGAACGGTCGCTCGCAAGATCGCTCTCAGCTGAGTTTTGAAGAGATCCTTTCGTTCGAGACAGAGACGAATGGCCCGCAGCCCCATCGCCGGATTCGTTTCATCGCCGAGGTTGAGGTCGGAAAGAACCTTGTCCGCGCCCACGTCGAGCGTGCGAATAGTGACGGGCTTCGGCGCGTTCTGAGCGAGAACCTCCGTGTACGATTGGTACTGTTCCTCTTCGGAGGGAAGGTCGGGTCGTCCAAGGAAGAGATACTCGGTTCGGAAAAGACCGATTCCCTCGGCGCCGTGCTCTTCGGCCCGGGGGATTTCATCCATCAATTCCACGTTTGCGGTAATGCGAACGCACGCGGCTCCGTCGCGCGTCACCGCGGGAAGACGGCCGAAGGCCATCAGAGACGCGCGATAATTTCGATAGATCTCCTGCCGTTGCCGGTATCGAAAAAGGGTTTCCGCGTCGGGGTTGAGTATGACGACGCCCGCCGTCCCGTCGATAATGATTGTGTCTCCGGTCTGGACATACCTGCTGAGTTTCTCGACGCCGGTGACCGCGGGGATCTTGAGCGATCTCGCCATGATCGCGGTATGCGAGGTCTTTCCGCCCATATCCACCGCAAAGCCGAGCACGCTTTCGCGCTGAATCTGAGCGGTCTCGGCCGGCGACAGGTCGTGAGCGACAATCACCGACCGGGGCGGGAGGTGAAGGATCTTCTTGTCTTCGGAGCGTCCCAGCAGAATATTGAGCACACGCTCTCCGACAAAATAGACATCCCTGGCCCGCTCTCTCAGATACTCGTCCTGAATGGTGTCGAACGCCTCGGTGATCGCGCCGATCGTCTCGAAGAGGGCCCATTCCGCATTCTGGTACTCGATCGAGATGGCTTTTTTTGTGCCGGCGAAGAACATCCGGTCTTGGAGCAGGAGGAGCTGCGTATCGAAGATGTAGCGGTGATCGGCGAGGGGATCGCCGTCTTGGATGGTGTTCTTGATTGACTTGAGTTGTTGCGCCGCTTCGCGCACCGCCTTCTCGAAACGTTCGATCTCGAAGGGCGCTTCGTCGGGCGAGATGTATCGCTGTGGATAGATGTCCGTCGTGATGCGCTCGATGAGCACCACTTGGCCGATCGCCACGCCCCCGGAGACACCAACTCCTCTCAGAATTCTTCCCGTCTCGGAATTGTTGTGTGCGTCGGTTTTGCGGGTCCTGTTCTCAGTGGCTTTCCGGTTCTTCATTTTCCATAAGCCGGCCGATCGTATCGATGGCTTGCAGCGAGTCGGGCCCTTCGGCGCGAACAATCACTTTGGAGCCCGGTTCCGCGGCGAGCAGAAGTAATCCTAGCACACTTCGGGCGCTGACTTCTACGCCGTCCTTGATTAAGGTGACCCGGCACGAGTAATTCTGCATTGCCTGCACAAGCATGGTGGCCACTCGGGCGTGAAGGCCCAAGTGGGTCCGCACCAGAAAGGTTTTCTCAATCATTTTCCCATCGAGGCTCATCATATACCCGTAAAGATTAAGCAAAAGATCGCCAGTCCCGTGAGGGCCACCATATAGACAGCCAAGGTGAACGGGACTTTCCGGCGGATAAGCATCCATCCCCCTAGACCGAGAAGCGCGGCGCTCCCTCCCAGGATGGTTTGTCGCAGGACTCCGGTCCCGCTTTGCCCGGTCGACAGCACGGCAAGCGCGGCTACCATACCCAGAAGGAGGTATACGGCGCGACGAATCAGTCGATTGATCTGCTCGAACCGGGGCGCTCTCAACAGCGTAAGCGCTTCCAAACCTCTTTTCCACCCGAGGCCGAACCCACCGGCCCTCATTACCATATTAGGCGCGTTATAGATTCCGAGGAAGACCGCGCTTGCCAAGAGAGAGCCGAAAAACGCCAAACCGACCAATACGCCGGAAACCGCGGCCAACGGCTTCACATGATTCCACATGAGCCGGTCGCCGTGAGCCGCCAGCGCCGACATGATCCGCTTCCGATACGCCATCGTCGTGGCCCCGTCCAGATCCTGTTCAAGACGGGAGACAATGCCCACAAGAAGCGCGCTCATCGCCGGATGTGTGTTCACCGCGTCCCGGTGCCGCAAGACGGCTTCTTTCCGTTCCGCTTCGTCCGGATAGAGCTTCCTCAGAACCGGATACATGCAGAAGATGAACCCGATATTCTGCATCTTCTCGTAATTCCACAGTGTTTCAAAGAAAAACGACCGCAGAAATACCGAGAGGTTCACGTGATTCATCTCCTTGATATCGGCCTCTCCTGACCTGAATCACGAGATTAACCAAAGAGTACCGGCGTGTCAACGTCCCGACTCGGTCGGACACATCGCCGGACCATACCGGCGCGCAACGGCCGCAGGCGCAAAAAAACCGACAACTCCCGTGGTTCATGCTACACTCGGTCACCCGGGCGCGCCCCGGAGGGTACCCTCGGGACTATGGGAGGGGTGTAAATCGCCCTTCTCCGCCTGCGGCTTCCATGCCCGGCGCATATTTGTTCACGATCGAGGAGACGCTGATGGTAACCGGAAATCCCACGTTGAGCGAGAGCGCGTTTCGACAATACGGAGGGTTCGCGCACGCGGGAACCGCAGACGCAATGACCGTCCAAGGAACCGTCAACAAGTGTGGCGTGCTGCTGCTCTGTGTGCTCGTCACGTCGCTGCTGAGTTGGAACGCGCCGCCGCAGTTGCAGACGCTCTTGATGATCGTCGGTTTGATCGGCGGGCTCATTGCGGCGCTTGTCACGGTCTTCAAGCAAACCTGGGCCCCAGTCACGGGCCCGATTTACGCGCTTCTCGAAGGCCTTCTTCTCGGGGGGCTCTCCGCAATTCTGGAAGCTCAGTACTCCGGTGTCGTCATCCAGGCGGTCGCGCTGACCTTCGGTATTCTCCTGGCCGTGCTCATGGCGTACAAGACCGGTCTCATCAGAGCCACGGAGAAGTTCAAAGCCGGCGTCGTCGTCGCGACCGGCGGCATATTCCTGGTTTATATGATGACGCTGGTCCTCGGCCTCTTCGGCGTACAGGTTCCGTTCATCCACCAGGCCGGACCGATCGGTATCGGCTTCAGCGTATTCGTGGTCATCATCGCCGCGCTCAATTTTGTCCTCGACTTTGATTTTATCGAGACCAAGGCGGCCGAGGGAGCGCCGAAGTTCGTCGAGTGGTACGCCGCGTTCGGCGTTATGGTGACGTTGGTCTGGCTGTATATCGAGGCGCTCCGGCTTCTCGTGAAGATACGATCCTACATGGGCAAATAGTGGTACTCCGATCCGAGTCTCGGCGGGAGAGCGGACGGGAGCCGCGTCGAGACATTTGTGAGAGCGTCCCGGGCGAGTTCAGCAGCGACCCGCGGCGGCCTCACGGGCCTTCCCGTCGACGATCTCGTTTTCACGGTGCTGATTATGCCCTCTCACCCATTCCCACCGCACATCGTGCTTTGACGCGACTTCGTCCAGTCGGCGCCAGAGATCACGGTTCTTTACGGGTTTCTTGGCCGCGGTTTTCCATCCGTTTTTCTTCCACGACTTGATCCATTCGGTGATGCCCTTTCGGATGTATTGGGAATCCGTGGTGAGCCTCACGGAGCTCGGTCTTTTCAGCGCTTCCAGGGCCTCTATCGCGGCGATCAATTCCATGCGGTTGTTGGTGGTAGAGTCTTCGCGGCCGGAGATGAGCTTCTCTCGATCCCCGAACCGAAGGAGCGCGGCCCAACCGCCCGGCCCGGGGTTGCCCAGGCACGATCCGTCGGTGAAAATCTCTACGATCCCGCCGTCTTGCCGAGATTCCGTCATCGAGGGACAACCTCCACCAGCGCCTTGCGGGATCGGGGGCCGTCAAACTCGCAGAAGAAGACGCCTTGCCACGTTCCCAGCACAGGCGATCCGTCGGCGACGATCAGGTTGACCGAACTCCCCACCAACGACGACTTGACGTGAGCGTCCGAATTCCCCTCCGCATGTCTGTACGAGCCGTTAGCCGGCACGAGCTCGGAGAGCTTGTTGATGATATCCTGCGCCACGGAGGGATCCGCGGCTTCGTTAATCGTGACGCCCGCCGTGGTGTGGGTGACAAAGACGACCGCGACGCCGTTCTTCACCCCGCTCGCCGAGATCGCCTTCTTCACGTGGGACGTTATGTCCTTGAACTCGTTCCTTGATTTGGTCTTTACCTGAATTGTTTCCATGGAGTCTCCCGAGCGCCGGAACCGACCGCCGCAAACATCGACGAGGATCGCGCTAATCAATTGGAACGCCCGCCTCCGTGCCGGCAAAGAGCGCCTCGACAAAATCACGGGCGTTAAAATCCCGCAGATCGTCCATTTTCTCACCGATACCAATGTACCGAACAGGGATTTTCAGCTCGTCTGAAATCCCGACCAGCACCCCGCCCTTGGCCGTGCCGTCGAGCTTGGTGAGCGCCAAACCCGTGACCGGCAGCGCTTCGTTGAAGGTTTTCGCTTGCAGAATCGCATTCTGACCCATCGATGCGTCAATCACGAGCAAAATCTCGTGCGGGGCGCCGGATATCTTCTTCCCCATAGTCCGGCTCATCTTCTTCATCTGCTCCATGAGCGGGACCCGGGTGTGGAGTCGACCCGCCGTGTCCACGAGCACCAAGTGCATGTCCTCCCGGAGCGCTTGTTCCATTGCGTCGAAGACCACCGACGAAGGATCGGCCTTGTCCTTGCCCTTCACTACAGGACAACCGACGCGCTCGGCCCAGATTTCCATCTGCTCCACCGCCGCGGCCCGAAACGTGTCGCCCGCGGCCATCATTACCTTACCCCCGGCCCCTTTGTGTCGAGCCGCAATCTTCGCGATCGTCGTGGTCTTGCCCGACCCGTTCACGCCCACAACCATGACGACCAGCGGATCCGGGCCGAAACCCAACCGAAGAGGCTCCTCAACCTGCAGCAGTACGTCGAGAACCTCCGCCTTGAGGTGTTCCATAACCTCCGACGGGTCCGAAATCTCCTGCCGCTTGACCTTATCCGTAATATTTTGAAGGAGATTAAACGCGGTCTTCACTCCGATATCCGAGGTGACCAAGATCTCTTCGATCTGCGACATGGTCGCCGCGTCCAATTCGGTCTTGTTGACCATCAACTCATCGATATTCTGAACAAACCCAGACCTGGTCTTGCCAAGTCCTCGAACAAGACCGAAGAAACTCCGCTTTTTCTTTTCGGTCTCTTCAGCGGCTTCCGGCTCTTCAGCCTGCCAAGGAGGCGGCGGTTCGGGTTCCGCCTCTTCCGGAACCTCCTCGGCGCCCCCCGCCGGGATCTCGCCCCGCTCCTCGATCTCTTCCTCTTCTTCGGAAGGGACTTCCTCGGCTTCCGGTTCGGGAGTCTCCTCTTCAGCCGCCTTGTCGCGGCCGAAGATCCTCCTGAAAATGCCTCGTTTCTTTTCCTTTTCTTCGCTCATAATGCGATTTCCTTGATGCCTGGAATACGCCCGGCTCAGCGACCTCAATCCGGCTCGGCCTCGCGGTCGGCGTCGCGCCTCGTTTACCGACTGAGATCGCCGGCGCGGCGCTTTTTTGGAGTCTATCAAGGCGGGTGATCGGGGTCAAAGGAATTTGGGTAAAGTCATTTCTTGGGAATAACTTGAAGCTATGTAAATCATTATGCTATAATTGCATTAATACAAGAGAGGAGGCCCCGGTTGTTCTGGAAGCTCAGCAAGAAAAGCATCATTATACCCGCGGAACTGCACGAGAAACTCCGGCAGACCTGTTCCGCGACGCCCCCGGAGGAGGGGACGGTCGTGCGCGTGCGGACCTGTTCCTCCAACGGCTCGGCGCAGCGGTTCGCCGCGCTCCGGAGAACACTCAGGGCCAAGAACCGTAACAAAAACGCCGTCGCCGCTCAGGCGGCTCAGTTTATGCCCAGCTGATCTCCCACCCGATCGAGTAGCAATGCGGGAACTCTCACCGCACATGTGCACCACCGAAGGCCGCACGAGGATTGTCATCATGACAATCCTCGTCGCGCTTCTCATGGGGGCCCTGTCGGCGGACGCCGCGCAGCGTCGCTCGGCCCGTCTTGATGAAGCTCGGCAAGCCTTGAAAAAGCTTCTTCAATCTCCCGCCGTGGACGGCGCAGCGTGGCGCGCGCTCGCGCGAGATTTACACGGGATTCGTCGACGCTCGACAAACCCGTCCGAGCGGACCACAGCTCTTTTTCTCGTCGGCAAGACCCACCTCGAGATGTACAAACGCATGCGCGCCGGAGCGGATCTGGAGACCGCGATCACTCATCTGCGGCGATTTATCAAGCTCGAGCGCGACAGGACCACGCGGGTGCGGGGGCTCAAGACCTTGGCCGCGGCCTATGCGCTCAAACGCGGATCCCGATCCCCTTCGCAGCCGTCGCCCGGCGGATCGGGTTGGCGCAACGCGGCGGATAACGGCGGCGGCGCGGCCGTCGCACGAATAGGCGGGTCCCGCAGCGAGATCCATCCGCGCGGTCATCTCTTGGAGATTCGTTCCGCGGACTCTCCGGAACTTGCGCCGAACAACCGGCGGACGGTCATTCCCCGCTCGGTCGGTAATCCTTTCTTCAAGCCCGGTACGGGCCCGGTCTTTCGTGTGCCGCTGCCGGAAAGACGGGCGTCGCTGCCGCGACCGATACCGAGCCCGGTTCCCAAGACCGCGCCCGAACCCAACCCCCAGCCGGTCGGCCGACGCTTTACGGTTGTCATCGATCCCGGTCACGGAGGAAAGGACCCGGGCGCGATATCGCCGGACGGGAAGCTCACCGAAAAGGAGGTGACGCTCCGAATAGCCCGTCTGGTCAAGAAGCTTCTCGAAAGCGGCCCTCAACCGATCGATGTGCTTTGCACGCGCGAGGAGGATCGATTCCTGACCTTGAAAGAGCGGACCTCGTTGGCGAACGCGGTCGACGCGGATCTCTTCATTTCCATTCATTGCAACTCGACCGACGATAACTCATCGAGTGGACTCGAGACCTATTATCTCAGTCGCGCATGTTCCCCCGCGGCCATGAGGGTCGCAGCTCGGGAAAACGGTATTTCGGCCGCCAAGATGAGTGACCTGGAGGCGGTGCTCCTGGATTTGATGGTGACGGCGAAAAAGGCCGAATCGGAAGCGCTGGCGCGCGCAATTCACGCAGAGACGGCTGTTCGTCTCAAGTCTCGCGGTGTCGCGTATCGGGATCGGGGTGTTCGCCGCGCCCCCTTCTACGTGCTTCTTGGCGCGAAAATGCCTGCGATTATCGTTGAGTGCGGCTTCATGAGCAGTCGGCGAGACCGCGCGCTTCTCCGTAACAGGCAGTTTCTCCGTTCGCTCGCCTCCGGAATAGCCGCCGGGGCCCAAACCTACCTTGGCCGATCGCCTGCGCCGGTTCAAACTGCGGACACCAAACGGCCGTAATACCACTGGCAGGGCCGGTAATCGACCCCCTCCCGCTCGCTTTTTTACGGCCGTGTCCCCCGCCGCCGGCGAATGGTGTATAGTAATCGCGCGGCATGCGAGGGAGAACCGCTCCGGATCCGGCGCGCACGCCCAAAAAGTGTTTCCGTCGACCGCTCCTGTGCGACGTCAACGCACGCAGAGGGATGACCCGTAATGAGGTATATATTCGCCGAAACCGACCGCGCCTTCCAGATCAAACGAATCAAGGAAGGCATCGAGGAGCACCGATCGCGCGGCGCGTCCAATCCCAAAAGCTTTCAGATGCGCGACGTGTACGACGATATCCTGCAGCAACTGTCCGATCGATTCCTCGGTCACTGGAAGGACCAAATGGCCGTGGTGGGGCTCGGCGGGTACGGCCGGATGGAGATGAGCCCCTATTCGGATATCGATCTTCTGTTCCTGAAGCCCGAAAACGCTCCGGAAGGAATGTACACGGGGATTCGGAACATCCTCTATCTTCTGTGGGACTCGAAGGTGGAGCTGGGTCATTCGGTTCGCACCGTACGAGAATGCACCGAGGAGGCGGTCAAGGATCTGGCCGTGCTGACCTCGCTCATGGACACGCGACCGATTTGGGGAGATGAACGGATCTTCCGAAGTCTCCTTATCGAGCGGGAACGGCTCATTCGAGAAACGGATCCGCTCGACCTCTATCTCCGTATCGAGGCCGAAATCCGCAAATCCTGCGAGGAATTCGGGCAAACCATTTACCTCCTGGAACCGTATGTAAAGGAAGGACCGGGATCTCTCCGGTACATGCAGCTCATTGCCTGGTTGGGCCGGTTGATCTTCGGATGCGCGGGGCCTGAGGAGCTTCCCATCGTAGGCGTATGCGGGTGGAAGTCGGTCGAGGACGTGCGGGCGGGGCTGAGCTTCCTCTCGGAGGTGCGCACCCGACTTCATCTCCTCTCGGGCAGACGTGACGATCGTCTGAAGTTCGAGGCTCAGACTGCGATCGCGGAACAGATGGGATTCATGGATACGCCCGAACGACGCGGCGTGGTCAGCTTCATGCGCGAGTATTATCGTCACGTCTCGACCATGGAGTTCTTCGGCCAGCGGGTCCTGGCGAGGGCCCGGCTGTTCTTGGCGGCGTCGGGAGGGGCCTTGGTGAAGCGGATGCTCCTGGGCGCGGGGCTGTATATGGGCGCGGGAGGTATCAACAGCTACGACGCGGAAGACGGAAGCTTCGATGCGGCCGCCATGCTGCGGGCTTTCCTCAAGGTTGCGGAGACCGGGACCGATCTGGACATCCGGCTTACGGACCTCATTCGAATCCGTGTACGCTCGCTGTCGAATGGATGGATCCGCGAGCGTGAGGTCAATTCGCTCTTTTTGGAGATATTTCATTCCGGGGGCGCGGTCGCCAAAGCGATGAAAATCATGATGAACACCGGTTTTCTCGAGCGGTTTATCGCCGAATTCGAGGCGGTTCGCTTTCTGCGATTGCACGATGTCTATCACATCTACACGGTGGACCGTCACACCATAGCGGTCCTTGAACAAATCGACCGCCTGGGTAAACCGCCGGACGACAATGAAGACATGCTGCTGCGGTCGATTTTCGCACGCATCGAGAAGCCCGAGCTGGTCTATTTGGCCGGTCTTCTTCACGATATCGGTAAGGGCCGCGGTCCGGGCCATGAAATCAGAGGCGAACAGATCGCCCGACCGGTTCTCGAGCGACTGGGCCTCTCCAAAGACGACGTCGAAGATGTGCTGTTCCTCGTCCGAAATCACCTTGCGATGACGCATCTTGCGTTCAAGAAGGATCTGCACGATCAGGTGCTGTTGACCCGTTTCGCCGAGACGGTGATCCGGAAACGTCGACTCGATATGCTCATGATCCTCACCCACGCGGATCTGCGGGCCACCGGACCGTCCGGATTCAATTCATGGCGCGGCCTCCTCTTGGAAGAGCTCTACTACCGGACACTCGACGAAATCGACAGAGAGAGCGCGGAAGGAGAGGATCTCGGCGAATGGCTGCAGCAGATCAAGGCGGTGGTGCGGGACCTGACGCCTCCCGAGCTGCGGGGAGAGGAACTCGAGACATACCTGGAAGGCGCGCAGCATCGGTATCTGCTCGACTTCTATCCCGAGACGATCGCGGATCACTATCGCGACATGCGGGGGTATCTGAAAGCGCACGGCAAAGACGCCTTCGACATGGAAGACATCCTCATCACCAGAGGCGACAATCCGGCCGCGGGATACAGCGCGATAACGATCATGTGTAAGGATCGGAGCGGGCTGTTCTACCGGTTCGCCGGGATCTTCTCAGCGAACCGGGTGAACATCCTCAGCGCGTGGAGCCATTCCGTCGGCGGCGAAGTCGCGGTCGCCACGTTCCACGTGCATGAGATCCCCGAAGGCTGCCTGAGCGACCCGCACTTGTGGGAAAGCCTCCAAAACGACCTGAAAACAGTGATCGGCGGCGCCCGGGATTTCGACGAACTGGTCAAATCCCGCCGAGTCGTTGGGACCCGTTTTTCATCCTCGGGCACACCGCGGCACAAACTCAGCGTGAACATCGACAACGCGGCGTCCGACAGGGCCACCGTGGTCGAGGTCTACGCCCACGACAGACCGTGGCTCCTCTATGACATCACCCGACGGCTGTGGGAACTCGGCGTGTATATTGTCCTGACCAAGATCACCACCGAGGGTCGGCGAGCCGCGGACACCTTTTACGTTGTCGACGAACACGGCGAAAAAGTAGCGGACTTCGAGCGGCTGGACCAAACAAAGGCAAAGCTTCGGGATCACCTAGCCGCCATGGAGGAAAGCCTGCTCGGCCAACCAAAGTCGATGGCCGTTTTTTAAAGGTTTTTCAACCTTCGGCAAAAAGGACAGCCGTGCCGGCGGAGTTGACTACAGCAGATGAACAAACCATGAATGCGATCGATCATGCGATCTCCGGCTACTTGGATCACCTCATTGTGGATCGAGGTCTGGCTCGGCTCACCGTGGAATCGTACGCGTCCGACTTGAACGGATTCCTGCGCTTTCTGACGCGTCGGGGAATTCATTCGCCGGCGCAAATCGCGCGTGAGGAGATCCTGGTCTTTCTGGCGTCCTTGGATCGTCGCGGCCTCAGCCCGCGTACACGGAGCCGGAAGATCTCGTGCCTCAAGGGCTTTTTTCGGCATCTGGTCGAGCGGGGCGAAATCGGAACCGATCCGTCCGAGCTGATCGACACGCCGGGACTGCCCAAACGAATTCCCTCGTATCTCGAACCGGAAGAGGTTGAAGCGCTGCTCAGAGCCCCCGATCCCTCAACACCCGAAGGGTTTCGGGACATCGCCATGCTCGAACTGATCTACGCGGCGGGTCTGCGGGTCTCCGAGCTGGTGAACCTCGACTTCGGGCAGGTGGATCTCGAAACCGGGTGCGTTACCGTTATGGGCAAGGGATCGAAGGAACGGGTCGTTCCGCTGGGCGTTCCCGCTTCCAAAGCAGTGATTCGATATGTGGAAACCGCCCGGCCTCAGCTGCTCGGCGCTCGTCGCCGCAACGCGCTTTTTGTCACACGTCGCGGCGCGTGCATGACGCGGCAGGCGTTTTGGAAGATTATCAAGAAATACGCTCGGAAGGCCGGCGTCCAAAAGGACGTGTCGCCGCACACACTGCGGCACTCGTTCGCCACTCATCTCGTGCAGAACGACGCCGATCTGCGGGCCGTCCAGGTTATGCTGGGCCATTCGGACATCGCCACCACCGAGATTTACACCCATGTGGCCCGTCAAAGGCTGAAACAAATCCACTCATCCTGTCATCCACGAGGATGAACGGACCCACGGACGGATCGTTCCCACCAAGGGGTTCGGCTCGAAGGGAGCAGAGCAATGGAACCGCCGATTTCGCGCTACAGCAGGCATACGCTGCTCCGATGGTTCGGAGACGAAGGACAAAAGCGGGTAGAGCGCTCGAGGGTATTCGTGGCCGGCCTGGGCGCCTTGGGTTCGACCATCACGATGTTGCTCGCCCGAGCCGGCGTCGGATTCATGCGCATCGCGGACTATGATACTCCCGAGCTTCACAATCTCCATCGCCAAATCCTGTATACCGAGGCGGACCTTGCGACCGGAAAGTCGAAGGCGGAAATTGCCCGTGAACGCCTCATCGAGGCGAATTCCGCGACTCGCATCGAAGCGGTGACCACGCTCATCGATCAGGACAACGCGCATGATCTTACCAAGAACGTGGACCTGGTGGTAGACGGACTCGACAATCTCGCCGGCAGGTACGTCATAAACGACGCGGTTATCGAGCGAGGCATCCCGTACGTGTTCGGCGGCGCGGTTGAAGCAGCGGGGAACGTCATGGTCATCATCCCCGGCAAAACCGCCTGCCTCCGGTGTCTGTGGCCTCAATCGGACGCGGTGGAAGCTCACCCGCGGGCGCGTGAGGTCGGCGTGCTTTCGTCGGCGGCCGTCACGGTTGCAGGGATACAGGTCACCGAAGCCCTCAAGATCCTGGCCGGCCGCTTTGAGGAAGTCCTTGACGGCTTGCTGGTTATGGATTTCCTGCGGAACACGTTTCAAACCGCGCCGGTTGCGGCCGATCCCGCATGCCGGTGCAGGGAGCGGTAGGCGGAAGGTAACCGTTCACCGGGCCGGCGAAAAGCGCTTGATATCTCGATGGGGGAGGATTGGAGGGGGAGATGAGTCTCCCCCTCCAATGTCACCGGGCGCAGAGCCGTCTCAAGCCCGGTGGACCATGACGGCGGAAGATTGCCTCCGCCGCCCGAAGCCCGATGGAAGGTTAGGAATGAACACGTCGCTCATGAATCAGAGAATTGCGGCCCTTGCCGGCGGATGCGCTCTTATCCTTGCGCTTTTGCTTCTTCTCCTCGCATCGGCGCCGGCGCTTGGTCCTGTTCAGGCCGCCGACGCGCGCCCCATTAGTATTACGATTCTGCACATGAACGATCCCCACGGCTATTATGACGTGGAGAAACGAAAGGACGCCGAGCCCGCCGGGGGATTCGCCAAAGCCGCCGGGCTCATCGAAAAGATCCGAAAATCCAACCGCGCCGAGGATCGAACCACGCTTCTGCTGATTGCCGGGGACCTCCTTACCGGGACGCCCTTCACAAGGGTCTGGGAGGGCAAAATGGGCGTCGACCTCATGAATCGGATGGAGTTCGACGTCATGGTCATCGGGAACCACGAATTCGACGCCGGAACCGAGCATTTGGTATCCAAGCTCAAACCTGCGGCGAATTTTCCCTTTATCAGCGCGAACATCCTGGACTCGGAAGGCAAACGGCTCTTCGAGCCCTTCATTACCCGACCGCTCGGCGACCGGGGCCGAGTCGTAATCGTCGGCCTGACAACCGAGGAGACGCCGCATTCGACGTATCCTCCCAACGTTAAAGGACTGTCCTTCCCCGATCCGATCGAAACCTTCAAAGAACTGTCCGGAGAATTCACGGACGAGGACTTCGTGATCGCGCTCACTCATCTCGGCGTAAAGCGGGACACGGAATTGGCGCGGGCGTGTCCGGTCATCGACGTGATTGTTGGAGGACATTCCCACACCGCGCTCCACAGCCCGCTCATCGTGGGAGATACGCTCATTGTGCAGGCGGGGGCGTATTCGGAATACCTCGGCCGGCTCGATCTCGAGATCATCGATGGGCGGGTCACCGACCACAGCGGAAAACTCATACGCCTCTCAGCGGATGTGAAAGCCGATCCGGCGATAGCGTCGGTTATCGATGGATACAAGTCCAAGCTCGACGACAGGCTTTCCCGCCCGATCGGCGAAACCGAGGTCGCGTTGAAAGGCAATTGGCAGGCGGTGCGATCGGGAGAGCAAACCAATCTGGGGAGATTGGTCGCGTGCGCAATGGCCCGTCGCGGCGAAACGCAGGCCGCGCTCCTCAACGGCGGCTCCATCCGCGCCGGCATTGACCAAGGGAAGATCACGCTCGCCGAACTCTACACCGCTCTCCCTTTTCCGAACACCCTCGTGACGATGCGGCTGAAAGGGAGCGATCTCGCGGCCGTGGTCCGCCGGAGCGACGACCTGCCGTACGGCAGCGGCGGGAAGCTCCAGGTCTGCGGACTAAAACTCGGCAAGGCGGATGGGAAGACGATCATAAGAGAGGTGGACGGCGTACCGTTCAAACCGGACCAGCTCTACACCGTCGCTGTGAATAACTTCATGGCCGCCGGGGGCGACGGATACACGCTGCTCAAGGAGAAAGGCGTCGATATGGTGGACACGCGCCTCCCCATCACGGATGTGGTGAGTGATTTCATCGAGCGGAAAGGCGTCGTAACCTCCCGGCTGCTTGAAACGCTCCAATAGCCCATGCCTGTGCGATTCAGTCGGTCTGCGTACTCTGCGCCGTAGCCGTTCACCGGGATAGCGATAAGCCGTTGATATCTCGATGGGGGAGGCTTGGAGAGGGAGATGAGTCTCCCCCTCCATCCACACCGGGCGCAGAGCCGCCTCAAGCCCGGTGGACCATACTCTGCGCCTGAATCGCGGTGATCGCGATGGTGTTGACGATGTCGGTCACCGTCGCGCCGCGGCTCAGATCGTTGACCGGCTTGCGGAGCCCCTGCATCACGGGGCCGATCGCAACCGCGCCGGACGAGCGCTGAACCGCCTTATAGGTGATGTTTCCGTTGTTCAAGTCGGGAAAGATGAAGACGGTGGCGCGGCCGGCGACTGGGCTCTCCGGCATTTTGATGCGCGCGGTCTCCATGTCCACGGCCGCGTCGTACTGGATCGGACCGTCGATCACGAGATCGGGCCGTATGTCCCGGGCGAGGCCCACGGCTTTCCTGACCTTGTCCACATCCGCGCCTTTACCCGATTCGCCCGATGAGTAGGAGAGCATGGCGATCAGCGGCTCGACACCGAAGGTTTCGGCCGTCCCCGCGGACTGGATCGCGATCTCGGCCAACTGCTCCGCATTCGGGTCCGGATTGACCGCGCAATCGCCGAAGACCAGCACGCGATCCCGCAGGCACATGAAGAACACGCTCGACGCCAAGGAGACCCCTTCCTGAACGCCGATGATCCGAAAGGCCGGAAGCAGCGTATCCTGGGTGGGATGAACCGCGCCGGAGACCAGCCCGTCCGCCTCATCCAGGCGGACCATCATCGTCCCGAAGTAGGTAACGTCGCTCATGGCGTCGTAGGCCATCTGTCGGGAAATGCCTTTGTGTTTCCGCAGGTTATAATACTCCTCCGCAAACTTCTCCCGCAGATCGGATGAGGACGGATCGATGATGTCGACCCCGTCGACGGACAAGCCGGCGGACTTGCTCTTTTCGCGAATAACGTTTGGATCGCCGAGGAGGGTGATATCGACGGCGCCGCGCAGAAGAAGGGTTTCCGCGGCTCGGAGTATGCGGTCTTCGTCCCCCTCGGGGAGGACTATATGTCGCCGGGAGGACCGAGCCCACTCGATGAGGGTATACTCGAACATGAGCGGGGTAACCCGCGTGGGACGTCCCACCTCGATACGTTCGGCGATTCGATCGAAATCCACGTGCCGGTCCATGAGACCGAGCGCGGCGGCCACCTTTCGCTCGCATCCCGGTTCGATAACCGGGATGACCCCCTCGACCCTCACGGCTGTTTCGTACGTGTCCGATTCCACGCTGCACATGGGAATGGCCGACGACCCCAGCCCGTCGACGAGTCGCATGACTTGCGGCGCGATTTCGAGATCACCGGTCAGCACCATTCCTGCCAGGTGGGGATACGCCGACGACTTATGCGCAAGAATGCTCCCCAATATGATCTCCGAACGGTCCGCGGGAGCGATAATAAGACTCCCTTCCTCCACATGATCCAGGAAGTTGGGGAGCTGCATCGCCGCTGCCTTGTTATGGAGCACGTCTCGATCGAAATCGGTCTCGTCGCCCTTTACGCACCGAGCGTTCAACGCCCGGGCGATTTGGCCGACCGTGGGCTTGCCGAGCGTCACTGTTTCCGGCAGGCAGAAGATCGGAATTCGCGCTCTCACCAGTCGCTTTAGTTCGCTTTCCACGTCCTCGAAGCGTTCGGGATCGACGCGATTGACGATGAGGCACAAGACGTCACAGGTGCGATCCTCGAGGGACTCCAACACGCCCACAGCCACGTCCGCGACCTGGTCCGCGGTCCTGCGTCTTCCGTTGACTACCGTAATGACCTGCGATCCCAGGTTGTTGGCCGCGTCCGCGTTGAAGTCGAATTCCATGGGAGTGGTTACGCCGGTGTAATCGGTTCCCGCGCAGAGGACCACGTCGCACTTTCCTTCGATCGCCTTGTATTTGTTGAGGATTCGCTTGAGAAGCTCGTCGTAGCGGTCTTCGCCGATGAGATCCAGCGCCTCCTCCTGCGTGCACGCCGCCATTTCCTCACGCTCGAGCCCCGGACCGAACCGCTCCGTAACCAGATGAATCATCGCGTCGTCCGCGGACGTCGTCCGAACAATCGGGCGAAAGAAGCCGACCCGTCCGTACGTTCGCGTCAGGAACTGCATCATGCCCAAGATGATAATCGATTTGCCGCTCAACGGGTCCGCGCCCGCAATGTAAAGGCTTTGTGTCATGTCGCTCCCGCCGTATCGATTGACGAATACCGATTCAGCTAGTAAAGAACGCGTCGTACGCCGCCGCGTCCTGCGGCTTATCGAACAGTTGTCCACAGGACGCATTTCGCGCAAGATCGAGGGAGGGAAGGTCTCCGGACTCGGCCGGCGAAGCGGGAGCTTCACCCAAGACCGTCTGCGGCCCGAACTGTGGGGCATGGGGAGCTCTTCCGCGCGCGGGCCCGAAAGAGAGAGAGGGCTCAATGGACAATCGAGCCGGCCGTCGGGGCACATTCCTCGAGGCGGTCATGGTGGCGGCCCTCACCGCCTGTCTCGTCACGGTGACGATCGTGAGCCGTTCAGCCCTCGCGGCCGAGTCGGCCGCGCACAACGCGGAGGCCGGCGTGACTATTCCTATAACATTGGGGACAAAGACGATCCGGGCCGTCCCGGCCGACACCGAGCGCGCGCGCATTCAGGGATTACTGGGATGGGACACCATCGATTACGACTCGGGGATGCTCCTCGATTTCAAGATGGAAGGAACGTACGCGATTCACATGCAGGGAATGAAATTCCCCATCGACGCGCTCTGGATCGACGAAAACAACGTGATCCAAATAATCTACCCCTCGATACCTCCCGACTCGGGGCGCATATATCCTGCGTTCATTCCCGCCCGGTACTGCCTCGAACTCAAAGCGGGCTTCTGCGCGAAATTCGGCGTCAAGATAGGCGACACGATCGTCTTCGGCGAGGGACCCGCGCGATAAGTCCGCCGACCTTTTCTCATTCCGGCCGATCCTTCGAGATCCGCTAAGACTCTTCGATCATGCTCCTGAAACGTTCGAAGAGGTACCTGGAATCATGCGGTCCCGGTGACGCTTCCGGGTGGTATTGGACCGCGAAGAGCGGATATTTCCTGTGTCGGAATCCCTCGAGGGTTTGGTCGTTCAGGTTGACGTGAGTGATATCGCATTCGGATGAGACGCTCTCCTCGTCCACCGCGAAATTGTGGTTCTGCGAGGTGATCTCCACCTGGCCCGTGTCCAGACGCCGAACCGGATGATTGGCCCCGTGATGCCCGAAGCCGAGCTTAAACGTTCGTCCGCCCAGAGCCAGACCGAGAATCTGATGCCCGAGGCATATGCCGAGCATGGGCTTCTTTCCGATCAAATTCTGCACGGTTTCGATCACGTACGGCACGCCTTCCGGATCGCCGGGCCCATTGGACAAGAATATCCCGTCCGGTTCGTAGGCGAGGATTTCCTCACTCGAGGCGGTCGCCGGAAAGACCCTCACCGACGCGCCCGAGTCCACCAGCAGACGAAGGATGTTTTGCTTTATGCCGCAGTCCACCGCGGCAACGCGGAATCTCCCTTGGGACTTCGCGGAACGCGCGTTCCACTGCCAGGTTCCGTCATCCCAGTCGTACGGCGCCGAGCACGTCACTTCCTTGACCAAATCCAGGCCCACGATGTCGGGGTAGCCCTTGACCTTCGCGAAGAGGCTGTCCCGATCGTGGTCCTCCGTGGAAATGATCCCCTTCTTTGCGCCGGTCTCTCGAATATTGCGGGTCAGCTTCCGTGTATCGATCCCGTGGATGCCGACGATTCCGTGCTTTTCGAGAAAAACGCCGAGGTCCTGGTCGGTGCGCCAATTGCTCGGATGGGGACAATACTCCCTCGCCACGAAGCCTGCGAGGAACGGCTCGACCGACTCGTTGTCCTCGAAGTTGATGCCCGTGTTACCAATGTGCGGATACGTCATAGTGACGATCTGGCCTCGATACGACGGGTCCGTCAGCACTTCCTGATAGCCTGTTATGGCGGTGTTGAAGACGACTTCCCCGATTTTCTCTCCCCGGGCTCCCATGGACAGGCCCCGGAAGACGACGCCGTCTTCAAGCAATAGTGTGGCTTTGATCGCTTTCATGTGGAAAAGTCTCTCAATCGCTCCATTCCTTCGTCGATACGATGATCGGGCGCGGTCATGGAAATCCTGAAGTATTTTTCGCCGCTCGGCCCGTATCCTACCCCCGGGGTCACCACTAGGCCCTTTTGTTCCAGGAGATCCGCGCAAAACTCGATGGAGGAAGCATACGAGTCGGGTATCCGCACCCAGAAATAGTAGCCGGCGCGAGGCAGGTCGAACCGGTATCCGCATTCCCGGAGCGCGCGGGAGATACGGTCTCGGCGAGCCTTGAAGAGCGCGGTACGATCCGCGTTGAACTTCGGCGCCGCCGGATGATTGAGCGCTCGAACAGCTGTCCGCTGAATCGCCATGAAAACCCCGGAATCCACATTCGACTTGAGTGTGAGGAAGGCCTTGATAAGCTCCTCGCCGCCGACCACAAAGCCGATGCGCCACCCGGTCATATTGAACGTCTTGGAGAACGAGTGAATCTCGAGCGCGATCTCTTTGGCGCCCGGGATCTTCATGATGCTGATCGGACGGTCGGCCTCCTCGAAATAGACTTCCGAATAGGCGTTGTCCGCGAACAACACGATGTCGTGCTTACGGGCGAACGCGACAAGCCGCTCGAAAAAGCCCTCATCCGCCACCGCGGACGTCGGGTTATTGGGATAGTTGACATACATGATATTCGCTTTATCCGCAGCCGCAGGATCGATTGCCTCGAGATCGGGCAGAAAACCGTCGGCCTCGGTGAGAGGAATTCGTATAACCTCTGCGCCGGCGAATCCTATAGCCGCCTCATACACGGGATAACCCGGATCCGTGACCATACCGTAGTCACCCGGGTCAAGAAACGCCAGAGGTAGATGGGATACCGCGTCCTTTGCGCCGATGGCGGACATGATCTCTTTCTGTGGGTCCAAATCTACGCCGAAACGTGAGCCAAACCAGGTCGCGATCCCCCGAAAGAAATCCGGTTCGCCTTTGTAACTCGGATACACATGGTTTTCCGGCTTCCGAATCTCCTCCTCCATGATGTCGAGAACAAAGTCGGGCGTCGGCCGATCGGGGTCTCCTATGGCGAGTGAAATGACGTCAACGCCCTTCTCTTCGACCGCCTTGCGCTTTTCGTCAATCAAATGGAACAAGTAGGGGGGCGTCTCCGTGACCCTCCTCGAAAGCTTCATGAATCTCCTCCCACTGAATGCCGACGGAACTCACCCCCGTGTCTGCGGATCAAGGCCGCCCACACGCGAGCGCGCCGGCGTAATCCCCGCCGCCGGTCCGAGCATCCCCGGACCGACCGTCGCGTCGGTGAACATTCCGATTAAACACTATGCGGCCGCCCAAATTCAACCCTAACCAATCCGAAAAGCCCGAGAAAAGGGAGAAGCGTCCCGCTGAACGTCAGCCGGCGTAGGGGAAAACCCGTTCCGGTCGCGTCCATTCTCACACGCACCAAACATCTTCACGGTATCGTCCGCAGAGGCGCGACTATCAAGCGGTCTTTTGAACCGCGTCGGGCCGGATGGACGACGGCGGTCCCCACCCCCCTAAATTGCCTGCCCCAAAAAGTGAAAAACCTCGTTGTTCTTGTGAGAGATCAAGAAGAGAGAATGCGTTTTGCGTGATGATTCCATCGCCAACGAGGTGAAGCGACCATGTCGCAAGGCGTTTTGAGTTTCCAGTATGAAGTTGAAATCAACCGTTCAGCGGGCCGGCGATAAGCCCTTGATATCTGGACGGGGGAGGTTCGGGGGGGAGGTGCGGCCGAAAAGCGGGGGGATCGGGCCCAACGACGCAAAATTGGGCGACACATGCCCGGCGATCCGGGTTTGAACACACGAAGAAGGTTCCAAGGCCCCGGAACAGCGCAGAACCGGCCCCCACCTCCAAGGAGGCTGTGGATTATGGGCGCGGCTTCCATTTGACATCCCTCGTCGCCTGGGTAATATAAGAAGTTTACGCGAGGCGGGGCCTTTACGGCCCTCGCTTCGCGCTTGAGAAGGCGGGACCGTCGCCTGCGGTGTGGTCCCGGTATAAACGCCACGGGGTTCCGTGGGCGATCGGATAGTTCGGAGATCATCATGGATTACAAAGAGACGTTGAACCTCCCGAAGACGCAATTTCCCATGCGGGCGAACCTTCCCAAACGTGAGCCGGAGATGCTCAAGAGATGGGAAGACATGCGAATTTACGACAAGATCCGCGAGGTGAGCCAAGGGAGGGAAAAGTATATCCTCCATGACGGTCCGCCGTACGCCAACGGGAATATCCATCTCGGCACCGCGCTGAATAAGATCCTCAAGGATATGATCGTCAAGTGTCGGTTCATGCTGGGGTACGATTCGGAGTATGTTCCCGGCTGGGACTGCCACGGCCTGCCCATCGAGCATGAAGTGGACAAGCTCCTCGGCGAAAAGAAGCACGACATGACCGCGGTGCAGGTTCGGCGTGAATGCCGCGCGTACGCCGAGAAGTTCATCGACGTGCAACGGGACGAGTTCAAGCGCCTCGGCGTGTTCGGCGATTGGGAAGATCCGTACCTCACCATGAACTTCCGCTATCAGGCGACCATCGTCCGGGAACTCGGGAATTTCTTCCAAACCGGAGCGGTCTATCGGGGCAAGAAGCCGGTTTACTGGTGCTCATCCTGCGTGACCGCGCTTGCAGAAGCGGAAGTCGAGTACAAGGATTCTTCCACCCCGTCGATCTATGTGCGCTTCAAGGCCCGGGACGACTTCTCCGAGCGCATTCCGGAACTCAAAGGGAAGAATGTCTACGTCCTGATCTGGACGACGACTCCCTGGACGATCCCCGCGAACCTGGCGATCGCGCTCCATCCTGATGAAGAGTATGTCGCGGTGGAAGCCGGCGACGACGTGTACATCCTCGCGGAGCGGCTTGCGGCGGTAAATATGGAGGCCTTCGGGATAACCGACCGCCGGACGATCGCCGCGTTTAGGGGCGCGGATCTGGAAGGGCTTCGATGCACGCACCCGCTCTACGACAGGCCGTCGCGGATCATCCTGGCGGACTTCGTCACGCTGGACACCGGAACCGGCTGCGTTCACGTTGCGCCCGGGCACGGCCAGGAGGACTATGAGGTCGGGCTGAAGTACGGCATCGACGTGTACGCTCCGTTGGACGACCAGGGACGATTCACCGACGAGGCGGAATTCTTCACCGGCGAATTCGTCTTCGACGCGAATCCCCTGGTCAGCGCGAAGCTCGACGAGAACCGGGCGTTGATGCTCGCCGAGGAGATGGAGCACAGCTATCCGCATTGCTGGCGATGCAAACAGCCGGTGATCTTTCGCGCCACCCATCAATGGTTCATCTCCATGGATAAGACAGGTCTGCGGGAGAATGCGCTCAAGGCGATCGACACGGTCCGGTGGATTCCCAAGTGGGGGAGAGACCGAATCTACGGCATGATCGAGCACCGGCCCGACTGGTGCATTTCCCGTCAGCGCAGTTGGGGCGTGCCGATCACCGCGATGAAGTGCGCTCAATGCGGCGAAGTCACCGCGCCGCCCGAGCTGTTCGAGCGGGCCGCGGATCTCTTCGCGGAAAAAGGCGCCGATGTCTGGTTCGAAGCCGATGCAAAGGACCTGGCGCCGGCGGGCCTGACCTGTCCCTCATGCGGAGCGACGGACTTCGTCAAGGAGACCGACATTCTCGACGTCTGGTTCGATTCCGGCGTGAGCTGGGCCGCGGTGTGCGAGAAGCGCGACCGGCTTGTTTCACCGTGTCAACTCTATCTGGAAGGGAGCGATCAACACCGCGGCTGGTTCCACAGCGCCTTGCTCACGTCGGTCGGCACGCGGGGCCGTGCGCCCTATTACGGCGTGCTCACGCACGGCTTCGTGGTGGACGGTGAAGGCAAGAAGATGTCGAAATCCCTCGGCAATGTGATCAAGCCGCAGGAGATCATCGACAAGTTCGGCGCCGACATCCTCAGGTTGTGGGTGTCGGCCGAGGACTATCGGGACGATATCCGGATTTCACCGGAGATCCTCGACCGGCTGGCCGAAGCGTATCGCCGTATCCGCAACACGTGTCGGTTCCTTCTCGGCAATCTGCACGACTTCGATCCCGCCTCCGACGCGCTCCCCTTGGAGGAGCTTCGCCCGCTGGATCGCTATGCGCTCAATCGCTTCAACAAGATCATCGAGCGGGTGCGTAAGGCGTACGAGGAATTCGAGTTCCACGTCTGCTTCCACACGCTCCATAATTACTGCACGGTGGATCTGTCGTCGCTCTATCTCGATATCCTCAAGGATCGGCTCTATTGCGAGCTGACCGCCGGGCCCATGCGGCGGTCAGCGCAGACCGCGCTCTACGAGATCCTCTCAGGATTGGTTCGTCTCATGACGCCGATCCTTGCGTTCACCGCGGATGAAGTTTGGGCCCACTGCCCATACGACGGCGATAAGCCGGCAGCGGTGCACATGACATCGTTCCCTGAGCCGATCCCCGGCGTGGAAATATCCGCCGAGGAACAGAAGCGCTGGGAGACGATGCTGACGCTGAGGCAAACCGCGGCTCGATCGCTCGAAGAGGCCAGGGCGTCCAAGCTGATCGGCTCGTCGCTCGAAGCGAAGCTCATCATCGAAGCCCCGGATGAGTTCGTGGACGCGATCAGCGCGACGGACGATCCCGAGGGCTTTTTCATCGTCTCGGAGCTCGAAACGAAAGCGACCGGAGCGACGCCGGACGAGGAGCCGGCGTCGGGCAAGCTCCCCGGCGTATCGGTCAGGGTGGAACGCGTGGCCGGTGAAAAATGCCCGCGCTGCTGGGTGAGGGCGTCGGATATCGGATCGAACAGCGCTCATCCGGACGTCTGCGGCCGCTGCGCGTCGGTGCTTGCCCAAACCGAAGCATGAAGTACGGAATGCCGGCCGCGGTTCAAGACCGGATTAGGAACCCGCAATACAGGGGTGTAGCCATAGAAGGGCGCCGCAGAATCGTTGTCTTTGCGCTCATCGTCTGCGCGACGGTCGCATCGGATCAGATCACGAAGGCGCTCGTCCTTGAGCGTGTGCCGGTCAATGACGGGTTCGTCGTGATCGACGGTTACCTCAACATCGTCCATGCCCGCAATCCGGGCGCCGCGTTCGGGATGTTCGCCGGAGCCGCGGTCGAGTTCCGATACGTCTTCTTCATCGGCGTGTCGTTCCTCGCTCTCGCCGTCATCCTCTATCTCATGACCCGTGATCCGACCCCGCCGTTTTTGCTCGCAGGGTACGCGCTCTTCTTCAGCGGAACGCTCGGCAATCTTATCGACCGTCTCCGCTTCGGCGAGGTGGTGGATTTCATCGACGTACACATCGGTCAGGCGCACTGGCCGGCTTTCAATGCGGCGGATTCGGCGCTGTGTCTCGGGACCGCGTGTTTTGTCCTCTACTTTCTTTTCAGCGGGCGCACTCCTTCGGGAGGCGACGAATCCGACGAAAACCGACCGAAAGAGCGTCCTCCCGGGCCGGCCTAGGCATCCGGGGCGCGGAAAAGCCCTGCGGCCCATTCACCGTCGATAATTTCGGTTTGAAGGATGAGACCGCTCTCGACGAAGAGCGCCGCGGCGCGTTCCCATTGATCGGTCGGCACGCCCGAGACGATGAGGTTGCGACGCGCCGCCTCGGACAGGCGCCGGTAATGGGTTTCGAGCGTCAATGGATCGAGATTGGCCGTAACAAGATCCCATGAACCGGCGATCGTATCGACGGACGCGAAGGCCCACTGTGTTCCGTCGGCAAGATCGTTCAATTCCGCGTTTCGACGAGCGGACTCGATCGCGATCGGATCGTTGTCGATCCCCATCACGGTGGAGAATCCGAGTCTCTTCGCGGCCACGGCGAGAATTCCCGAACCGCATCCCACGTCCAGCACGGACGATCGGCTCACGCGATCCCCCAGTTCATCCGCGACCGCCTCGAGGAGCGCCAAGCAGCTTCGGGTCGTCTCATGGGTTCCCGTTCCGAACGCCGCCGCGGGTTCGATGATCACCACGAATCGATCGCCGGCGTCCGGCCTGCGCCACGGCGGTGTCACGAGAAGACGTTCACCCACGGGCGTCGGAGTAAAGCTGTCCTTCCACATCACGGCCCAATCTTCCGTACGGACCGCCTCCCATTTCACCGTCGGCGCGGGGAGGTCGGGAAAGGCATCGGCAGCTCGGCTCAGGCCGGCCTCGAGGGCGGATTCGACCGATCGAGCGCGCGCCGCGTCGAAATAGACGGTCATCTTGGAAAGCCCGTCGTCGATGTCTCGAATGACCGCTCCCGCGGAACCGAGTTCGTGAACCAATCCGGACAGGAAATCGATCGTCTCGACGGGCGCGGTTATCACCGCCGCGGTCCAGTTCGGTTCATCTTTCATGTTTCCTCCACCCGTGGGGCGCCGATGATGCCGAGGCGGCTCGAAAGCGAGGTCCGGCGGAAGTCTCGGCGTACGCCATGCTACGCTCTCGTGAAGGAAATATCGAGCAAAGAGTGCGGCGGAAGTGGAAGAGAGGCGTCGTGGTGGGGACGATTGACCTGCACGCCGGATGGAATGCGGTTCGAAGCCTCGACGGGAAAACGCGGCCCTGAACGCAGAAGCCGGAGAGGGTTCGGATGCGGAACACCTCCCCGGTGGAATCGCTCACGCCGTGAAGAGGATGGAATCGGAATTGAGCTTGATAGCCGTCATTCGACGGATTTCATGCATTTTTCGGCTTCCGCGGTGGATTTCCGATAGAGCTCACGGAACTTGCTCTCCAGGGCTCGATGCTCGTCGTACTGCGAAAACAGGTTGTCCATAGCCTGAATGGTCCCATGGTTCTTCGGGGCCTGAGCCTGGTTCTCGATCTGTATCATGAGGCTTCTGGCGACCTGTCCGTGGTAGTTGGCCCGCGACTCGTAGGAACGCGCGGTGTTGACCAGCTCCTGGCAGAGGCCGAGGAACATGGTGCGCTGGGCGAACGCGGGGCCCGTCGCGGCGACGGCGATGAGTATGAGGAGAGAGGTGATACGGCGGACGGCTTTGGGGTTCATAATGTCCCTCTCGTTATTTTTCCGGTGATATAGCATTGGTAGCTTGACAAATCAAGTAAAATATTAAGAAACTGAGCCAAATATAGAAAATAGCGGATTAATATACTGATAGAAAAAACCAGGGCCCGGACGCCGCGCCCAACGCGACCATTGACTATTCCTCACACCGGCGCTAGGTTACACTGTCTCCCACTGCGCGGATACGGCCCTCAGCCGGCCGCGCTCAATTCGAGCAATCGCCCACGCGGCGTGGACATACAAGGAGGAGTTGTGGACGATCCCTTCAGAACATTGGAGTGGAAGGACGATCACGTTCGGATGCTCGACCAGACCCTTCTGCCGGGTAACGAGGTCTATTTGGAGATTCGGACGGTGGACGAGATGTGCGACGCGATACGGCGTCTCGCGGTTCGGGGCGCGCCCGCGATCGGCGTGGCTGCGGCCATGGGAGTCGCGTTGGGGATGCTTGACGCGCCCGAGGACGACCGATCCGCGCTGGAAGGTGGGTTCGAGCGGATCTGCTCGGAGATCGCCGCGACGCGACCCACCGCGGTGAATCTTTTTTGGGCGGTCAATCGGATGAAGGACGTCTTCCGCTCGATGGTGGGCGCGGACGCGGCGGAGATCAAGCGGCGGCTTGTGGAGGAAGCGGTTCTCATGGAGAGAGAGGATCGCCTTCTGTGCATGCGCATTGGGGAAAGCGGCCGCGATTTGCTCGATGACGGCGACACGGTGCTGACGCATTGCAACGCGGGCGGACTGGCCACGGCCGGGTACGGAACCGCGTTGGGCGTCATTCGCGCGGCGGTGGAACACGGTAAGCGCATCCGCGTTGTTTCCGACGAGACCCGCCCGTTGAACCAGGGCGCGCGGATCACGTCGTGGGAATTGATGAAGCTCGGTATCCCCGTGACGTTGATTCCCGACAACACTGCGGGCGCGTTGATGCAGAAGGGCGAGATTCAGAAGGTGGTCGTGGGCGCCGATCGGGTCGCGGCCAACGGGGACGCCGCGAACAAGATCGGGACTTATTCGGTGGCGGTATTGGCCGATTACCACAAGATCCCCTTCTATGTGGCCGCGCCGCTCTCGACGGTCGATTTGGATACGCCGGACGGCTCGGGTATTCCCATCGAAGAACGAGATCCCCGGGAGGTTACGCATCTCTGCGGAGCCCCCATAGCGCCGGAAGGGGTCAATGTTCGCAATATCGCCTTCGACGTCACTCCCCATTACCTCATCGCAGGAATCGTCACCGAGTGGGGTACGGCCCGCGATCCATATGAAGAGGCCTTTCGGGAATTCTTCGCGAAGCGGGAAGGGGAATTGAAGGAATGAAACCTGTTTTGCGGGACCCTCAAACCGGGCGCATTCTCAATTCCGTCGAGGTGGTGGACGCGGATTCGGGCGCCGAACTGGGCTCGATCGACGGACCGGCCGCG
The DNA here is from genome assembly GCA_964385875.1 of uncultured Syntrophales bacterium. Lineage (GTDB taxonomy): Bacteria > Desulfobacterota > Desulfomonilia > Desulfomonilales > Desulfomonilaceae > CAYLRL01. The sequence goes on along the minus strand of CAYLRL010000018.1, from coordinate 35,140 downwards.
GTGGAAGGGTTGCGCTGCAACAACCTGACGCTGGACACCGACCTGTACGAATTGACCATGGCCGCGGGGTACAGAGTTCTTGGTAAGTGCGGTCAGCGAGCGTGCTTCGATCTCTACTATCGGAACAATCCGGACGACGGCGCGTTCTGCGTTTTCGCCGGCCTCGAGAGCGTCATCGATTACGTGAACAATATTCGACTCTATCCGGACGACGCGGACTACCTCCGCAGTTTGGACGTCTTTCCTCCCGACGCGGTGGACGAACTTGTCGAGGGGGTGAAGTTCACCGGTGACATCTGGTCTGTTCAGGAAGGAGCGGTGGTCTTCCCCAACGAGCCGATAATGAGGGTCACGGGTCCGATCGCCGAGGCGCAGATTTTGGAAACCACGCTCCTGGCATTGGTGGGACACCAAACCCTTATCGCCACAAAAGCCGCTCGGATGTGCATTTCGAGCCGAGGCGCGCCCGTGATCGATTTCGGGGCTCGAAGAGCCCACGGAGTCCAGGCCGCGAGACTCGGGGCGAGGGCCGCGTACATCGGCGGCTGCGAAGGCACCTCGAACGTCCGCGCCGGACGGCTCCACGGCATACCCCTTCGAGGGACCCACGCCCACAGCTGGGTTGAAAGCTTTGAAACCGAAAGAGAATCCTTCGAAGGGTTCGCCGAGGTATTTCCGAACAACTGTGTCTTGTTGGTGGATACCTACCACACCGCCGAGGGCGTTGCAGAGGCGATACGCGTCGGCTTGGAGATGAAGCGAAAAGGCGGGAGTCTGTTCGGTATTCGAATCGACAGCGGCGACCTCGCCTATCATTCCAAGGCCGCTCGGCATATGCTGAACGAAGCCGGCCTGTACGACGTTAAGATACTCGCCAGCAGCGATCTGGACGAATGGATCATTCAGAGTCTCCGGGACCAAGGCGCGCCGGTCGACATCTGGTGTGTGGGAACGCGGCTCATCACCTCCTATAATACACCCGCGCTGGGCATGGTGTACAAGCTGATGGCCGCGGATCACGCCGACGGACAGCTGACGCCGAAGATCAAGATTTCCGCGAACCCTCAGAAACTCACCAATCCCGGCGTGAAGAAGATTCTCAGATTCTTCAACGGCCACGGCCGAATGATCGGCGATTTGCTGGCATACGAAGACGAACCTCTGCCGAACAACGAGCCGGTGGTCGCCCATCATCCCCTCTATGATTACATGCGTAAAACGTACCGTCCTCCGTACGGCGTCGAGGAGATTCTCCACCCCGTCTTTGTCGACGGCCGACAGGTGTATGAGAAGCCCTCCCTCCGGGAAGTCCGCGCGTACGCGGCCGAGCAGATCGAACGGCTTGAGCCGGAATACAAGCGGCTTTCAAACCCTCACATTTACAAAGTCTCCCTCTCGGACAAACTGCACCGCCTCAAGAAAGAACTCCTCTCGTACCATCTCAGCAAACTCAACGGCGCCAAGAGTTGATCGAACGCCCTCGGACGCGCCTCGGGAGGCCTTGACAAGGGTTCGCGGGGCGCCCAAATATACAAAGGGACGCGGTTTGCTCTAACCGTCAGATATTATTGAACCTTTTGCCGGCTTTCTCGTCGTTCCCGCAAGCCGCGGCCGAACCCGCCGACGCGATAACGCAGTGGCGCCGAACATGACGGCGGGTTCTCAGTATAGAAGAGGCAGAGCCGACGGCCGGAAGCGTTCCCGGCGAAGCGCTTCGTCGGTCGCTTCTCGGGCCGCAAGCCGGTCGGCCGAGTGGAGGTGCATGTGAGTGAACGCGACAGCAGCGGTGGAACGAGCATACGAATGGACGACACCGAGCCCGATGTGACGAGTGAACGGGAGGCCCCGGGCGAATCGGCCGCTCCGAGTTCGGAGTATCCCACTCCGGGAAGTTCGGGCGGCGACACCGAAGCCGGCGACAAGAAAGCGCTCCCCGGCGAGATCCGCGAGGACATCGAGGCCAACCGAGCGAAGATTCCCGACGCGGATGAAATCCTTCAGTATATCGATCAGGCGGAACGAGAATCCGAACCGAGACGCGCGCGGGACCTAGCCATGGCTTGGCGACTCGTTGAGGCGAGAAAGGAAAGCTTCGACAATCGCGACCGGTGGGTTCGAGCCGCTGCGGATTTGGAGAATTTCAAGAAGCGCACCTTGCAGGAGCGAAGTAAGCTGCTCAAATATCGAAATGAAGAGGTGCTCAGGGATCTTTTGCCGGTCTTGGACAACCTCGAGAGAGCGCTTGAACATTCGGATGAGAGCGGCGATACCGCGGCGTTCGTCGAAGGCGTCAAGATGATCGCCGGTATGCTCAAGGAAGTACTCGAGCGGTACGGCGTCACCGGGCTGGAATCGCTGGACCATCCCTTCGATCCCAACGTGCATGAAGCGATTTCCAAGGCGCCCGATCCTCACAAGGATCCCAACACGGTCATCCATCAACTCGAGAAAGGCTATATGTATCAGGATCGGCTCCTCCGGCCGGCCAAAGTGGTCGTTTCCTACGAGCCGGAGAGTTGAGCCGATTCGGGGTTGTTTGGGGGGCGGAGCATCCCCCGCAAATGAAAATCAGCGGAAGAAACACTGACGAGTATGACGCTGTAGCGCATATCCGATACTGAGGAGGAAAAAATGGCGGGCAAGGTAATAGGAATCGACCTGGGAACCACCAACTCCTGCGTGGCCGTCATGGAAGGCGGGGACCCGGTGGTCATAACCAATTCGGAAGGAGGTCGGACCACCCCGTCCGTTGTGGCGTTCACCGAATCGGGAGAACGCCCGGTTGGACAGGTCGCCAAGCGACAAGCGATAACGAATCCCGAGAATACGCTGTTCGCTATCAAACGCCTGATCGGGCGCAAGTTTTCTTCGGCGGAAGTCCAAGAGGACGTCAAGAACATGCCGTTCAAGATCGTCGAAGGGAAGGGCGGCGACGCCGCGGTCGAAGTCCGCGGAAAACAATATAGTCCGCCTGAAATTTCAGCGATGGTTCTGCAGAAGATGAGGCAGACCGCAGAGGACCACCTTGGCCACGAAGTGACCGACGCGGTGGTGACGGTTCCCGCGTATTTCAACGACTCCCAGCGGCAGGCCACCAAAGACGCCGGGAGGATCGCCGGCCTGAACGTCCTCCGGATCATCAACGAGCCGACCGCAGCGTCGCTCGCCTACGGTCTTGATAAGAAAAAAGAGGAGAAGGTCGCGGTCTTTGATCTCGGCGGCGGAACATTCGATATCTCAGTTCTCGAGATCGGGGAAGGCGTGTTCGAGGTCAAGTCGACCAACGGTGACACCCACCTCGGCGGCGAAGATTTCGACCTTCGTATAATCGATTATCTGGCCGACGAATTCAAAAAGGATCAAGGCATCGATCTGCGCAATGACAAGATGGCGCTCCAACGCCTCAAGGAGGCCGCGGAAAAGGCGAAGATCGAGTTGAGTTCCTCGATGGAGACCGACGTGAACCTTCCGTTCATTACCGCGGACGCGTCGGGTCCCAAGCACCTTAACATCAAGCTGAGCAGGTCCAAGCTCGAAGCGCTTGTCGACGATCTCATCGAGAAGACCGTGGGACCCTGTAAGACAGCCATGAAGGACGCCGGCGTGAGCGCGGGCGACATCGACGAAGTGATCCTTGTGGGCGGCATGACCCGAATGCCGGCCGTGCAGAAGAAGGTCAAGCAGACGTTCAACAAGGATCCTCACAAGGGCGTCAATCCCGACGAAGTGGTCGCCATCGGCGCGGCCATCCAGGGAGCGGTTCTCAGCGGCGATGTCAAGGACGTCCTCCTCCTGGACGTGACGCCCCTGTCACTCGGCATCGAAACGCTGGGCGGCGTATTCACCCGCCTCATCGAGAAGAACACCACGATCCCGACCCGGAAAAGCCAGATCTTTTCCACCGCGTCGGACAATCAGCCGTCCGTTTCGATTCACGTGCTCCAAGGGGAGCGGGAAATGGCCGGAGACAACAAGACCCTGGGCAGGTTCGAGTTGGTGGGAATTCCGCCCGCGCCTCGAGGCGTCCCGCAGATCGAGGTCACGTTCGACATAGACGCCAACGGTATCGTTCATGTCTCCGCCAAAGACCTGGGAACCGGCAAGGAGCAGTCGATCAAGATCACCGCGTCGAGCGGTCTCTCCGAAGAAGAGATCCAGCAGATGGTCAAGGACGCGGAGTCCCACGCGGAAGACGACCGACAAAGACGGGAATTGGTCGACGCGAAGAACCAGGCCGATTCCATGATCTACATGACCGAGAAGTCCCTCAAGGAGCACGCGGACAAAGTCGATGAAGCGACCAAGAGCAGCATCGAGGCCGCTGTCTCGAAGACAAAGAGCGCCATGGAAGGCGACGACGCGGCGGCCATAAAGAGCGCGGTGGAAGAACTGCAACAAGCCTCCCATAAGCTCGCCGAGGCCATGTACCAGCAGACCGGCGCTCAGCAAGGTCCCGGCGCGGGGGCCGCTGAAGGAGAAGCCGCTGCGGGCGGCGGCGCCGCATCGCAGGAAGAGGATGTGGTCGACGCGGACTTCACCGAAGTCAAGGACGAACAGAAATAAACCCGGAAACGTCTCGTTTCCCGATCACGAACCAGGGACCTCGCCCCGACCAAAGAGACGGGCGGGGTCCGCCTATTATCTCTCCACGGCGGGTAGGATCGGCGGCTCATGGTTCGCTTCCTCAGTACGCTGATGGTCGTCCTCTGTGCGTTCACCTACGCGGCCTACGGCCGGGGACCGGTTCGTGACATCAAGGCCGACACTCCCGCGGAAACTTCCAGCCCAAAGAACGTGGTCCAAGCCAGGGCCGAAGAAACGTTTCAAAGCGTCATCGACGGCCTCTTTGAAGGCGACTTCGGGTTGTACCGGAAATACTTCGCCCCGGTCATGAAAAAGGCGCAGCCCAGGGACACGTTTCTCCAATTGCAGAAGACGATCCAGAAGAAGCTGGGCGCATTCCGTTCAATGCAATACCTCGGCTATTACGAACAGCACGGCAATGTCATAACGCTCTTCAAGGCTCGTTTCGCCAAAGAGACGTCCGACGTGCTCGTCAAATTGGTTCTGGACGCCAAGAGCTCCGACGCACGCATTACCGGCCTATGGTTTGACTCTCCCGCGCTCGCCGAAGGCCGCTGATGAGTTCGCGGACCGTCGTCGCCGCCGGCCGGCGGCTTGATTCATGCCCCCCTTCCTAGCCCGCTATTAGACCTTTGGCGCCGAAAACATCCCGTCTCCCGTACACCGATCTTGACATCCCGTAATATCCTGGTACCCTCCCGCCCTTCACGCAGGCCGCGGGACCGGGGCATTCATCTGCCGCAACCCGCTCCCGGAGCGGGACACCGACGCGGTGATCCAGCCGCGTCAGCTCGTTCCAGGCCTGTGAATCTTTTTGTACTGAGGAAAGAGGAGGCATGAAGAGAACCATCATACTCATTGCGCTGTTTGCATTCGCCGGACACGCTCAAGCTCGATCGATCGAGGAAAACGTTCTCGCCTTTTATCCGGATGTGGTGGAAACATTGAACCGACACGGTTTCGAGGGCCCGTTCGGCCACGAAGTCGCCCGAATGGCGCTTGTCCGCCAGATTATCGAAGACGGAGCTCAGCGGGACCACTCGAAGAGCATGGTCGGGATGGTACCCGGCGGGATCAACCGCGATGTGGTGCGGAGTCTCGGCCTGGAGCCGGGCGCAACGAACGTCCACGGGTATAAGCTTACCACCGTCCCTGCCCATGACGGTCAGCGCAGTTACGCAATCTACGGTCCTCGAGCGAACGTTCTGTCGGTCGCGGCCATTGCTCTCGTGTGGGAGCGATATGTGAACGAGCTCCAATGCTTTGACGACGCGGACGCGAGAGTCTGGAACCAGGCAAAGGTGATTTCCCGAAAGATCGCCGAGGGAAACGCCAAACCCCAGGCCAAGGTGCATTTCCGCAATGTCTTACGCGAAAAGCGACACAAACTGCTCCGAAGGGTAAACAGAATATACGGATCGAACGCCGCCGGCGTCGTCGTTCGCCTGGCCAAAGAGATACTACCCTTGTGCGGTATCGTATGCCGAAACGTATCGGATAGAATCGGCCCGCAATAGCTCGAGCCATAACCGCGGGAGGGCGGTCGAGTCCCGGCCGCCTCCCGCTCCCTCCCCGACGAGATCTTCTTCGAGCCCACTCAGTCCTTCCTCAGACCGTTTTTCTCCGGCTTGACTCGACCGGCCGTTCCGCCGTATAAGTCGTGTGCGCCCTATTGCGGTACGGAGGACGAAACGTGTCCATTGCATGCCCTCTCTGTGGATCCCCGCAGATTACCGAATTGGGCGGTAGGTCGAGCTTCTGCGATCTCGAGGAGTATGCCCTGTACGTGGAGGACCTCGAGCGTTTCGATCGGGTCGTGTTCGCGTGCTCGGTCTGCGGCCTGCAGTTCATATGGCCGATGCGCGAATTCCGGTCGGTCGAGACAATCAACCGATATTTCCGCTTCGAGAATGAGGCTCTGAATCATGTCTTCTTCTGTGGGGTCTTCGAGCGGTCCTACCACGCCGCGCCGGGAGCCCCGGGCCCGCGCCGTCCTTCGTGGGGTATTTGAAAGGGCTTCTGAACGGTCTTAGGGCGAAGGGACGGAGGGAACGATCGGACCTCCACGGGCGTCCGCAGAGACCTTCGGAACCATGACGTGAGCCGAAGACGAATACGCCGATTGGGAGGGCGCCACGAATGTCGGAAGCCGGGAACGTGAAAGTTCGACGTCTCACCAAGCGGCAGGCCGCCTGTCTGGCGCCTGCGGCCAACGTGATGGTTCGCGCGGGCGCCGGCTCGGGCAAGACCTTCCTTCTGGTCCGCAAGATGGCGGATCTTTTGAGCGGCCGGGACGGAGCGGAAGACCCCGCCGGCGTGCAGAATGTGCTGGCCGTCACGTTTACGCGGAAGGCCGCGGGAGAGATGCGCGCTCGGCTCTACCGGGAGCTGCTTGACCGAATCGAGCGGAGCGATTCAACCGCTCTACGCGATCATCTCATAATGGTGAAAGAAGGCTTCCACGCTGCCCATATCTCGACCATTCACGGATTCGCCTCGTCCCTCATTCGCAATCGGCCCGTGACGCTCGGAGTGGATCCGGATTTCGAGATCAGCGACCCCGCCCAAGAGGCGGCGCTGAAGGATGACGTCATTCGTTCGACGCTTGCCCGGCTCTGGGATGAACAAGATCCCGCGCTGGGCCGCGTGCTTGAATTCAAGGAACCGTATCAGCTGAGGAAACTGCTGATCGAGCTCCTCGGCAACCGAACGGAACTGGACGCGCTGCTGGACGCGTACGTTCGCACGGACACCCTCGAAGAGTTGGAACGCATCCAACGGGCATGGTGGACGGAGTTTCTCTCGGGACCGGAAGGCGTGGATCTCATTCTCCGCGATCTCGACGGCTACGAAGAGCATTGTAGGGACGTCCTGGATCGGTCGGGAAAGAGAAAGACGGACGAAAACAACCGCGTCAAGGCGCGCAGGTCGATCGACGAATTCATCGAGCCCTTTCGTCAGCTTGTGTCGAGCAGTACAGTTCCGGAAGGGCTCTCTGCGCGGCTGCGGGAGTTTCGTGAGATCGCCGTGGAAATCGGGGAGTTCCGGAAAAAGGGGAGCAAAACCCCGCGGGGCATGGTAACCGCCGCGGAGAAGCTTATGGTGCCCCGGTTCGACGGGTTGGAACGAGACAGCGTCGCGATCGATTGGATACGCGATCTGCTTGCCGTCGCCGTGGAAGCGCGAGACCTGTACGAACGCGAACTGGCCGCCCGAGCGCTCCTCTCCCATGAAGACCTGATACTCAAGGCTCGCGACCTCTGCAGGCAATCAGCGCAAGAGGCCCGCGGCGCTCTCGACTTCTTTCTCGTCGACGAGTTCCAGGACACCGATCCCGCGCAATGGGAGATCGTGCGAAGACTGGCGGAAGCGGGCCGTCCGCCCGTTCGGAATGTGTTCCTCGTCGGCGACACCAAACAGGCGATCTACGGCTTCAGGGGAGCGGACCACACGGTTACCGGCGCGGCGCTGGAAGAACTCCGCGCAAGCGCAGGCGTCTCGGAACATATCCTGGATGAGAATTTCCGGAGCCTCAGCGCGCCGCTGTGCTTCTCGAACGAACTCTTTTCCTCGCTCTTCGGCTCGCTTCCCGATCCCTCGAATCCCTATGCCGTCCCGGCTCAACCGCTTGCCGCTATGAGGGAGGAGTTGGACCCCACGCCGCGATCCTCGACGGTCAAGTTCCTCGTTACGGAGATCGAGGACGACGACCCTTGGACTACCGAGGCGCGGGCGGTCGCAAGCTTCCTTCGTACGATCCGCGACGGCGGCGCCCCGGAATACGCTGAAATCACCGATCTCATGGCTGAGGGGCTGCCGGCCGCGGCGATCCTCTTCCGAACCTACTCGCCCATGCCGGCGTATGTGGGCGAGTTGTTCCGAGCGGGACTGCCGTTCTCGATCTATCATGGTCGAACCTTTTTCGACACGCCCGAAATCCATACCCTGACGGATCTCTTAGCGTGGCTGGCCGACCCGGAGGATGACCCGGCTCTGCTCGGAGTCCTGAGATCTCCACTCTTCTCGTGGACCGACGAAGACCTTGCGAGCGCGGCGGGGTTTGCAGACATCCGTCGCAAGCCGCTCTGGGAGAGGATTCAGCGAGCGGCGCACGCCTCTGAGACAGGAGGAGCGGACCGATCGAAGCCGATCCGCGCGGTGGCGGCGCTCTCACGTCTTCGGGCCTTGTCCGCGCATCTCTCGATTTCCGAGACCCTTCGAGCGGCCTTGGACGGAAGCATGGCCCCGCTTCTGCTCGGCCTGGGAGCTCGCGGCGCGCAGGCCGGGGCAAATGTGGAAAAATTTTTAAGCTTGATACGGGAAGTGGAATCTTCGGAGAGCGCGTCCCTTCATACGGCGCTCGATGCGTTGCGTCTCAGGAGTGCGGCCGGGCCGGGCGAGGCGGAAGCCGACCATCCCGCGGACGAGCGCGGGGGAATTCAGCTGATGAGCATTCACGCGGCAAAGGGACTGGAATTTCCCATGGTTATCACGGCCTGCGCTGGAAAGGGCGTCCAACGGGGACTGAGGAGCTTTTTCAAGAGAATTACGATCCCCGACTCGGGGACGGAGGGCGGGGTGCGACGTCTTACCCTCGCCGCGATCGACCATCCCGGGCCGGACAGGGACGCGGATCCCAAGCCGACCTTTATGAAAGCCCTGCTGAAAAAGCACTCGGACATGCAGACGGAGGCCGAAGAGAAACGCCTCCTGTATGTCGCGCTCACCCGGGCCGAAAACCACATCCTCATTCCGCTTTCCACGGACGGCGAATCGATCGTGGCGGAATCCGGCGCACACGCGTCGCTGTTGCTCGAAGGGATTCCCGACCTGCAATCCGCGGTGGTGTCGGGCGCTCTTACGGTAGGAGTGGGAGCGATGGAAGCCGAAATCCTACGATTCCCCGGAGATACGGATGAGGATGCCGGGTCGCCCGAACTCGACGTCGAGGCCGAGCGCGCGCGTGCGGTAAGGGTCGACCTTCCTCGGCCGGCCCCTCCTCCGGCGTCGCGCGATTTGCCCTATCCGCGGCGTATACCGCTTTCGGTAACCGAAGCCATGCTCTTCAGCCGATGTCCCCGGCGCTTCTATTTCGAGAAATACTACCTGGGAGCGTCCGCATTGGATCGCCCGCCGCTCCCGGAGGACGCGGCCCGGGACAAGACCCGAATCGATAGGGAAGGGGAGAGTCCCGAGGACGCCGCGACCGTGGGCAGCGCAGTGCACCGGGCTCTCGAACGGCACGAGGCGCTCGTGGCTGAATGGGACGGTGAAGGAGCGATGCCCGACACGCTCAACAAAGAGATGACCACGTTCACCGCGCGCCGAAGTCGGGGCGAAGCCCATGCGAACACGCTCCGATCCAAGGTTGAGACTCATCTTCGCAATCTCGCTGCCGGCGGAGTCCTTGCTCCTTGGATCGCCGACGGGCCTCAAGAAGGTTCGGTCACGATGCGGGAAGTCCCGTTCGAGGTGGAAGAGGGCGACTTCATCGTGCGCGGCGTCATTGACAGGCTGGAACGATTACCGGACGGATCATGGCGTTTGTGGGACTACAAGACGTCGGATGTCCGAAGTCACGACAAAGCGGACATCGTCGCTGAAGAGGCGTACGACGTGCAGATCGCCTTCTACGTATGGGCCGCGCGGAGGATTGTCGGCGACGAGGATATCGAATGCGCGGTGATTTTCACCGGCGCCCGTTCGGATCAGGTCTTCCGAATCAGCGCATGTCCCGAAGACCGGACAAAGCAGGCCCGGGAGACGCTCGACGCGTTGTCCGAGGCGCTGGATGGAGGGATCGAGGCGTTTCGGCCGATCAAGGGTGGAAAACTGTGCCGAGCGTGTCCGTGCCCGGACGTATCGCTCTGTTGAAAATCGACGGAAGCCGAACAGCGCGAGAGATCACCCTGACCGATCGCCCGTTGCGGTTCGGCTTCCGCGCTCCATCCTCCGTATCTCATCCATAAGGCGCGAACGCCGTTCCTCGACTTTCTCGTGTTTGAGCGCGATCCGGTAGTATCGTGCAGCGTCCTTTCTCCGGCCCTTTTTCCACGCGATGAATCCGAGATGCCTCGCCGCGTCCGCGTTGCGCGGATCGAGCGATAAGACCTTTTCCAGGTCCTTGATCGCTTCGTCATATCTGCCCATTTGCTCGAAGATGTAGGCTCGATTTCCGAACGGCAGGGCCATCCGGGGGTTCTGTTCCACGGCGCGATCGAGATCGTCGAGCGCGCTTTCGGGCCTTCCTGCGCGGAAGAGGAGATCCGCGCGCTGCAGCAACGCTTCTGTGTTCTCGGGTTGAAGTTCGATGGTTTTGTTCAGATCCTTGAGCGCGTGCGCGACCCTGCCCCGGAGACGGCGGACGATGCCGCGGGTGAGGTACGCGTCGGCGTGTTGAGGATCGATTTCGATCGCCCGATCGAGATCGTTTTCCGCGTCTTTGGTCCGCCCCTGAATCATCAGAAGCGCTGCTCGGTTGACGTACGCTCGAGGGTTTTTCGGGTCGAGCGCGAGACTGCGTTCGATCATCTCCTTCGCTCGATCGTACCGTCCCCCGTTGCCTTCGACGATGGCTGTTTCAAGCAGCCTATGGGCCGTTTCCACATCAAGGGGATTAAGATCCTCGGCCCGGCTCGAAACCGCGCATACGCAGAGCGCAATCACCGCTCCGAGCGAAAGCAACCGCCGTGATATCCGGAACACCTTCATCGGGAAGCGCTCTTTCGTGAGGTGAGGTCCCGCGCTGAATAACCTCCGGCCGTGTCCGGGGGGCGCAGAAAAAAGCCGAAGAAATCCTTGGTATAGCCGTCATCGTACCGACGAAGGGAGTACGTGCGCTGCTCGGGAGAGAGCATCAACTTCTTCACCAGATGACCGAGATGGTCGCGGATGTAGAGATTGCCGACGATGTTGTCGGGGTTCGCGTCAGCGTGCATTCCCCGGTCGCACCCGGCAAGGACCAGCGCCTTTGCCAGATCTTTCGTGCCGATATGATGCCCGATCGCGAAGACGAGGCAGCCGTCCTCCCGAATGCCGAATGCGCTCCGATGCGCGACAAACCAAAACCGCTTGCCGTCAACATTTCTGCCGCCGCCGCCCAAGAGAAAACCGAGGCCGATTTCCGCATCCTTCCTGCGGCCGCCCTTGACGATCGACTTGACCACAAGCCCGTCCTTTACGATGAGGTGCCGCAGTTGTCGAGCGTCTCGAACCAGATGCCTCGGAACATCCGGCCCCCATTCGCGCACGTCTACCGATCCGTCGTTGTACACGATCAACGTGGCGGCCCCGTTAACCATCGGATACAGGACCTTTCCCCGGAAGATTGCGCCCGCGCCGTCCGAATGTCGTTGCATCCACATGGCGTTGGTGATCGCCACCAGTCGGGAACGCATTTCCGGTTCCACTTCCGACACGGCCGCTCGGGCCGCGGGTTCATGCGATCCCACGTAGTACTGCATGAAGGTCTTGGACGTGTCGATGGTCATCATGTAGACGACGGCGTTGGGGAATTCCACGCTGGGTCTGTAAAAGGTGGTATAAAGGACCGGCCTGCCGGTCTTGTCCCGAGGGCTGTACGCGGACTTCCACACGCCTTCCCCCGGAATTCGCGGCGATGTGTACAGCGGTCGGATATCCTCAAGGATGGGTTGTTCGAGCGGATCGATCGCAAGCAGGTCGAGTTCGCCGGCCGGCGGAACGATGCTCGTCGGGCGAAGGCCTTCGGCGCGGTCCGGCCACGCGCTCGCGCCGAGCATGTCGGGCTCGCTCCGTGCGATCCCCGGAGAAACGAGCGAAACCAAGCCGAAGAGGAGAGCAACAGTGACCACCGGAACCACTGACTTGACCAAACCGGCTACCCTCGCCTCAGTACTCAAATCAAAAAGAATAACAGGTGAATCCTGTCTTCATTGGATCACAAGTATATCGCAAAACGCGCCTAATTTCAATCGGGAATACACAGGTGAGACAATCCGCATCAGGGAATCGTCAGATGCTTACGAGAGTCTACGGATTCCCCCTTGGGGCCTTCAGGGGAAGTAGACTAGATGGAGGGAAGCGACGATAAGAAGCGCCGGCGGGGGCGTTAGCGCCCCTCAGGACGAAGGTAGCTCATAAGAATTGCTTCCAACACGGCGCCGCCCAAGGCCCGAGCCTTTTCGGAGACCGAAACGCAGTACGCCGCGGCGCCGCGAGGATCCACGTCTCCGATCTTCAGTCCCTTCCAAACCCGCAAGCCGAGTCGGATTTGCCCGCGGAGAACGCCGTCGAGCCCGGCATAGACCCGTTCGGGGCCGACAAATCCGATGACTTCGCCGTGCAGGACCGACGCTCCGATCGAGTGGTCCGAGGTGAAGATTCCGTCGGACGGCGCGCGCACGACCCGGGCATCCGTCTTTCCCGCGATATCTCCGGGAACGCCCGTGTCCGGCGACGCGGCCCCGTCGGAGATGACACGTCCCAAATCGTGGCCCCGATTCGTCTCGACGACGAAATGCGCATCCTGACCGGCGATGAATCCCGGCCCGAGACCGATAACCAGGGGAGCGTCGGTGATGGCGGTTCCCGTGTTGCGTTTCGCGATTATCGCATCGATGAGGACGTCCGGCCCGAGCGCTTCCCGCGATCGCGCTTCGGGATCGACCAGCACGGGGACAAGATCGCGATCCCAGGCCGACGGAGCGTCTTCGGGTCCTGAGATCCTCACCGCGGACACGCCCTCGACGGTTTGCCGATCGTCATAGACCGCTTCGGAGAAGCTTACGGCGCGTCTCACCGCAAGCGGATGATCGATCTCCGTCATCACGATACGCCTGAAGCCCGAACGAAACAGTCGGAGCGCGACGCCGGTCGCCATCTCGCCTGCGCCGCGAAAGAGGATGGTGAGCCGACTGAGATCTTGTTTCACGGCCTTCACGACTCAGCAGGGCCCCATCTCCTTGAGGGCCTTGATGAGTTTCTCCTTCGGGACGATACCGTAGAAAACCTTCTTGACTTCTCGATCTCGGATGAGAAAAACGGCGGGTATCTTCTTGATGCCGAATCGTCGGGAGATCATATTCTTATCGGTGTCGATCTTTCCGACCACCGCACAGCCGTGGAGATCCTTGGCGACCTCCTCGATAACCGGCTCCAGCATCTTGCAGGGAACGCACCAATCCGCGTAGAAGTCGACGAGGATCGGTTGGTTGTTGGACGCCTCGACAACCTCTTTCTGGAAGTTTTCGTCGCTGAAGCTCTTCACGAAGGATTCCGGCTTCATGTCCACCCCGGAACGATACACGGACCAGCCGACTATAAGAGCGCCGACGATGACGAGGACCACCACGGGGATAATAATGACGATGGGTTTTTTCATGACGTAACCTTAACTATTCGGTCCCGGCTTTGCACAGACGCTCTATCCTGAGGCCTTCCGCTCGCTCACGAACACTTCCAGTTGCTCGATACCTTCCTTAATACGCGAAGTTAGACCGGCCAACGAGTCAATTGTTCCCGCGCGGGCCTTCTGCTCCAACTCCGCCGCGGCGCGTCCGATCTCGTCGAGTTTGAGATTGAACGCGGCCCCCTTGATCGAGTGGGCCCGTTCCGCGATCTGCCGAGCCTCTTTCTCCTCGATCGCCGTGTTCAACCGCGCGAGGTCGTTTTCACTGTATTCGAGAAAATCCTCAAAGAGTTCGATGATCGTCTCTTCGTCGAGATCCAGTTCGTGAGCGGTCTTCGCTAGGTCGATCACGGACCCTCCTTGCCGCGTCCACAACGATCCGATTCATCCACACTGCGATCGGGGATTGTACCTATAACCCTGAATATATCGCAAATTCATCCCAAGGTAAACAGCATCCGGAGGACCGAGGAAACAGAAAACTCCCAAGGACCGGGGCAAGCGCCGGCGGACTTCTCCCCCCGTGAGGCGCGGTTCGCCGGACAATCAAAGCATGTCCACCGGGTCCACGTCCACGGTGATCTTCACGCCGTGCGCCTTGAGCGCCCCCCTCTCCATGAGGGCCTTGACCAAGCCTCGGACCGCGGCGCGCGACGCGGCCTTGAAGAGTATCTGCCGGCGGTGTCGGCCGATCACTTTCTTTCGGGGCGCCGGCGCGGGACCGAGGATCATCACGCCGGGGAAGTCTTCCTTGAGCAATCGAGCTTCCCGTCCTATACGAAGGGCTTGGTCTTCCACACGGTTCTCGACGTTTCCCTCCACCCTGATCAGAATCAGGCTGCCGTACGGCGGATAGAACAGATCCTCCCGGATCTCGGCCTCACCTTGGAAAAATTGCTCGTACGCGTGCAAAGACGCCTGCCGAATGGCCTCGTGATCCGGATCGAACGTTTGGAGCACCACCCGGCCCGAATCGCGTTCCCGGCCCGTCCTTCCGGCGACTTGAGCGATCAACTGGAAGGTGCGTTCGGACGCGCGGAAATCGGGGAAGTGTAAGGAGTGGTCGCCGCAGAGGACACCGACAAGAGAAATACCGGGGAAGTCATGACCTTTGACGATCATCTGCGTGCCGCACAGAATGTCGATTTCCCGGTTTCTGAAGCGTTCGAGAATATCCTCGAGCGCGTTTCGTTGTCGGGTCGAATCCCGGTCCAGCCGTTCGATCCGCGCGTCCGGGAAGGTCGCTCCCAGCGCCTCTTCCACTTTCTGCGCGCCCACGCCTCCGAAGAAAAGATCCGTGCCCCGACACTGCGGACAGAGCGCCGCGGCCGCCTGTGAATAGCCGCACATATGACATCGGAGGTCCTTCGGCTTCTTGTGGTGCGTCAGGCTAACGTCGCAATTGGGACACTTGAACACGTGCCCGCAGGATCGACACTGGGCGAAGGTGTCGAACCCTCGGCGATTAAGGAAGATTACGGTCTGCTCCTTCTTATCCAAGGTTTCTCGGATCGCGGCGATGAGCGGCTGAGTGAGAAACGCGCCCGCTCCCGCGTACGGCTTGGTCGCGCGAAGATCGATGAGTTCTACTTTTGGGAGTTTTCCGCCGTGATGGCGAGCGGTTAGATCCAGCCGGACGAGCTTGCCGAGCTTGGCGTTGACGAAGCTTTCGAAGGAGGGTGTTGCGCTTCCCAGGACCACTGCGGCGTTCTCGAGCTTGGCCCTGGCCAGAGCCATGTCCCGAGCGTTGTATGCGCAGCTGTCCTCCTGCTTGTACGACGGATCGTGCTCCTCATCCACGATAATGAGTCCCAAATCCGGCAGCGGCGCGAAGATTCCCGACCGGGCCGCGATCACGATGTTCACCTCGCCGGACCGGATTCGCCGCCATTCATCGAGGCGTTGCGACGGGGTAAGGCCGCTGTGAAACAGCGCGGCGCCGCCGCCGAATCGACGGAGAAACCGTCCGGCCAACTGCGGGGTCAGGGCGATCTCAGGAACCAGGACGAGAGCCCGCTTGGAGAGCGCGATCACGTCCTCGATTGCTCGAAGATAAACTTCCGTCTTGCCCGATCCGGTGACGCCGAACAACAGAAACGGGTTGTATCCCTCGGCGTGGAGCGCGCCGCTGATCGCTGCGTGCGCTCGAGCCTGTTCCTCGGTCAGGTGGGGAGGCTCTTCCCGCTCGAGGGATTCGGCGCCGGCCGGATTGAGCAGTTCGGGAAGTTTGCGCTTGCGAAGGCTGAGCCGAGGCCGGGCAATGCGCTCCTCGATGCGAATCCACCGACGGTCGAGGGCTTCCTTGAGGCGCCCCTCTCCCACGGCCTCACGGAGTTCACGCAGGGGCATCACTTCGGACTTGAGGAATTTCGTAGGAAGCGCCGCGCCGTCGGACCCGCCGAATCCGCCGAACCAGCGCCTCCCCTCGGGAGTGAGGATAGCCCAGGGCTTGGATTTACGATCCGACCCCGGTGGAAGCGCGGTCTTGAGGACCAAGCCGGTGGGGATGAGATAATAGGCCGCGGTCCACCGGATGAAATCCCAGAGCTCCGGAGTGAGATACGGCGGCTCTTCCGGGATGTCTTCCACAACTTTGAGTTCGGCGTCGTTCGCGGCCTCCGCGGGAAAGCCCACAATGAACCCGGCCCTGATTTTGTTTCTGAACGGAACCAGCGCGCGTCGCCCGAATGTCGCCGAGGATGCAAGCTCCGCGGGAACACGATAGGTGAACGGCCCTTCCAGCGGCAGGGGGACGGCCACATCGATCAGTTTTTCGTCCGCGGTCATACTGCTCGTTTCAGCGAAATCGAATCGGCTCCGCCTCGGTCCCGGCGCACGGGACGTCGGCGTCGAGCCCTGCGTTACCTACCAGAGTGGACCGGGCATGGCAAGGCGCGGTCGACGCGTGAGCGGTTGGGAAGAGACAGGGCGTAAGAAGTGAGCGGAGAATTCGTTCGGTCGCGCGTCTTGCCCGATGATCGCCGGCCTGTGGTAAGATACGCGCTCCGAGCGTTCCTCGCGGCGCCGATACCGGATGACTCACATGACCGCTTCCTCCTCCAGCTTGTCGAGACCTCTCTTGGCCGCGCTCTGCTGCCTCTTCGTCGCGCTGCCGTACCTATCGGTCACCTATCCCCCGATTACGGATCTGCCGCAGCACTCCGCGCAAATTCGCCTGTTTCTCGAAGCTCTCGAATCGGGCGACACGAGCCCCTACAGTATACAGTGGGGCACGCCGTACAGCTTGTCCTATCTGATCATCGGCGCGTGCTGGGCGCTCTTCGGGCCGGCGCATGCCGGACGTATCGCACTGCTTGTGGTGGCTCTCATTTGGGTCGTATCCGTGCATCTGCTTGCGTGGAGGCGGGACAAATCCCCTGCGGCAGCGGTCCTTGCCGTAGTCTTCGTGTTCAATCAGAATTTCTACTGGGGGTTTTACAGTTTTGCGTTGGGCGCGCCGATCTTTCTTCTCTGGTTTACCTTGACCACCGGGGAAGCGGGTTCGCGGCCGTCGTTGCGCAACGGTCTTACGCTTTTTGCGGTCTCCGTGCTGCTCTACATGAGCCACGTGCTCTGGTTTCTCGCGGCCGCGGCATGGCTCGGATTGATGACGCTCGTCCATCGACCGTCCCTTCGCGTGTGGCTCTTTCGAACCGCAGTAGTACTTCCCGTGCTGGTGTTCGTCGCGATCTGGTATCCCTCGTTGTCCACGTCTTCCATGTCGACCCCGCTGTTGTGGTTGACGACTCCCTTCGATCGTCTCTCCTCGTTCAGCTGGTTGACCGACGCCGCGCTGGGCGGGGTCCGGGGACCGTTGGAATCGGTTGCGTTCGGACTGGTGATCCTGTGGTTGGTGTTGGGGGGCGCTCTTCGTGGAAGGGAGTCCCTGCGGGAGGTCGATCGGGACATGCTGCTTGCGGCCGCGCTCTTCTTCGGCATGGTTCTCGTCGGGCCCGACAAGTTCATGAACACGATCAATCTGGGACATCGTTGGATGCCGGTCTGTCTGATCATGACTGTCTTGGCCGCGCCGGTTCCGAAGGTCAGGCCGGTGTTGAGACAGGCGGTTGCGCTTGTGGTCCTTGCGGGGTTTTGCGCGGTCACTTCGTTGACGTGGATGGCCTTCGAGAGGAAAGAACTCTCCGGCCTGGACGCCGCGTTGCGTTCATTGCCTCAGAATCCCAAGGTGTTGGGATTGTCGCTGATGCGCGACAGCGAATTCGTCAAGAATTGGCCGTTTATCCAGACATTCGCCTATTCGCAGGTTCTCAAGGGCGGCGAAATCAATTTTTCCTTCGCCGAGTTCTCACCCTGCCTGGTGGTCTATCGGAGGCCGTTCATAAGCCCGTGGACCCATGGTCTCGAATGGTATCCCGACCGGGTGACGCCGAAGGATTTCGGCTATTTCGATTACCTTCTCGTCAGCGGTAACGAGCCCGTCCACGAGGTGACGCGAAGGCAGGATCGACTCGAGCCCGTGACCCGTGAAGGGCGCTGGCGTCTCTACCGGGTGATTACGAAACGAAACGGGCCGGAGAAAGAAGTGGAGGCTGAATTGACGAAACCTCCTCCGAACCGCTGAACGACTTCCAGCTATCGCCGGCGGCCTCAACGGTCGCGATCGCGGCCTGATAGCCGGAGAATATCGCCTCGGGGGTCAGGAGATAGACAAAGGTCCCCGCGCGGCCCGCAAGCGCGACGTTGTCTATACCCAAGTCGAATTCGTGGGCCGACTCGCCCTCCTTGAACGGCGCCTTCAGATAGCGGCCGACAATCTTCGCGTTCGAGCGCGTGAAGCTCGGGTACGCATACGGCCGTCGAACCACGTCCATCCCGATGATCTCCCGCTTCGAGACCGAAAAAACCTGCGACAGGAAATCGAACGCGCGACGTTTCCAGAGTTCGTCCGAATCATCTCGGCGCGGGTCGTTCGGGCGGAATGTGACCTCGAGGCATATCCCCGTGGCGTGCGGCGGCGCGTGGCGTTCGTTGAGCGCCTTCATTTCCGACATGCGGTAAAACGGCGTCGACGCCCCGGGAACCCAGATCCATTTGGATCGGGTGAGGTGCGGCCGTTCAATGCGAACGAAGACAAAGAGAATATCGAGGTAAGTGAGTTCACTCAGTCCGTCGAGTCTATGGTCGCCCGACGTTATTGCCGCAAGTCGATCCAGCGGGAGGGTGCTCACAACCGCGTCGGGACGGAATTCGCCGGCCGTCGTCACAACGGTTGCGATCCTGCCGCGGTTCACATCGAGCCCCGTAACCGGCGTTCCCGTGTGAGTTCGAACGTTCGGATTGGACGCGGCGAGTCTCCTCGGTATGACCTGGGCGCCGTCGCTGCCCGAGTATGCGTCCGCCCAGGGAATCCCCGGAGCTTGCGTCTTCGCCGCGGCCCCCCCGGATGATTGCGCCGGCGCGCTCCAGAGGGATCCCCACGTGCGCTTGAGATGGTACCATACCCATTCCGGCTCCAACGAGCTGTGCATCCGGGACGCGAAATATCGGGCGTCCAGGTCTTCGAGCGGCCGTCTGCACCATTTTTCGATCAACGGTCGGAAGATGTCGTCGGTCGCGCGTGGTCCGTACGCCGCGTAGGCCGCGTCCGCGACGGAGGCGTGCTTCCGGTTGCCGAAGGAGAAGGTGCTACGAAGAAGTACCCCAAGCATATCGACCACATAGCCCTCACGGACGAGGTCGGAGGGAAATCGCTTGAGCCTGCCGTCGATGAGGAATGATTCCGCGAAGGCCGCCGGTTCCAGATCGCCGGGCTCGAGCGCCATCACCTCGAGAATCTGCCGGGTGAAGACGTGGGGGCCGAGATCGAAGTTGAAGCTGTCGATGGAGAGCGTCGAGCAGAAGCCGCCGTATGTTGGGCGCTTCTCGAACAGGTCCACGTCCCAGCCTTGCCATGCCAGGCTGTGAGCGGCCATGAGCCCCGCGACTCCCCCGCCGATGACGATCGCGGAACGGCCGTTGCGCTTCGCTGCGGGAGCGACTCGGGACGCAGTATCCGGGTGAGTTTGCCGCCCGTCCGGTGAGCGTCGAGACGCGAGGATCTCCGCGACCGGGCCGACGAATCCCATGCCGAGGAGCGCGCCGCCGGCGTGGGCGAGAAAGGAACGGCGGTTCATTCGCCCGGTGTTCTCGTCAGTACGTCTATGTTCCGCCTGTTCGAGACCCATTGGCAAAGCATCGGTCATTCCGCGTCGTGGGTCAAGGAGTGGGCATCAGTCGCGGGTCACGGGGGGAGTCGAGAATAGCCCCCATACGGCCTTTTCCCGGGAAGAGAAGGCTTGACCGAGCGAAAGCTTTGGGAATTTCATCAGATTGCATGATGGGATAGGGCGCAACCTGTGGTAAAAGAAAAGAGATGTAACCGTTCACCGGGATAGCGATAAGCCATTGATATCTCGATGGGGGAGGTTTGGAGGGGGAGATGAGTCTCCCCCTCCATCCTCACCGGGCGCAGAGCCGCCTTAAGCCCGGTGAACCATTACAAAGAGATACGTTCGGGATTCCACGAGGGAGACCCGCGGACATCTCGGCCGAAGTTGCCCGGGCGCCCGAACCGCGCTCGGGAGCAACGAGGCTGCTGAGGAGTCAGGTCAATCGTGAACGACGTCCCCGGGAATGGAAAGGGCGAGGCCGCGCAGACGCGCGCCCGGGTTTCGGATCGCATCGAAATCCCGCCCGAAAAGGCCAAAATCATTCTCCTCATCGGCGTGATTTTGGCCCATGCGGTTATTTCGTGGTTCACTATCGTTCCCGGGCACGTTTCCGTTGATGAAGCGGTTTATCTCTGGAGCACGCGCGATCTCGCGGCCGGCGGCGGTTTCGATGTATGGACGGGCTATCGAGAGTTCCCGAGCCTTGAGCTGACCCACCTTTTCCTTCGCGTGTACGACCACCGGCCGGTTTCCCAATATCCATACCTCTATCCGGTGATAAGCCTGCCGTTCTACGAAATCGCCGGATACTCGGGGCTGTTCGTCTGGAACGTTCTCTCCTTCGTTCTGCTTCTCGGCGTCTGTTACGTGATGACCAGGAAGCTTTTCGGAGACGTCAACCTCGCGCTCGATTCGTGCCTCATACTGGTCTTCGCAACCTTCATCTGGGAGTATTCTCAGGCCGCGTGGCCGCACCTGACCGCGGTCTTTCTGATGACCGCCACATTTTGCCTTGCGGTCTATTCGCTGTACGCGGAACGACGGTCGAGGGCGCTTGTATTCGCTTTTCTCGCCGGACTGGTGGGGGGATTCGCCGTCGGGATTCGTATCGACGCCTTCCTGGCGCTGCCGGCGATAATCTTGCCGTTTGTGTTCGCGCGGCCCCCGAGACCGCTCGAGGTTCTCGCCATCGGCGTTGGATCGGTTCCCGGCCTTGGGATTCTCGCGGCCACCAACCGGATCAAATTCGGCGAGTTGACGCCGTTTTCGTACGGCGAGGAGTTCACGGGGATCGCGCAATCGATACCGGTTGAACTCGCTACGGGCGCCTTGGCCGCGGCCGCGGTCGTGTGGATACTCTCTCGGAAGCCGGTGCTTGCCGCCATAGGGACTTCGGGGGGGAGGAAGATCGCCCTGGTCTGCGGTGTCTTGGCGGTCGCCGGAGCTGTCGCCGCGCTCGAACTGAGCCCGCGGGTCGCGGATGCGGTCGAGCGTGTAACGGGATCCGCATATGAAGCGTTCATAGATCTGCGGGCATGGGATCGGACCGTGCCGCTGGCTGCGATGAAGCGGAGCGCCGGGGGCGGAGTGGTCTACAGTTCCGGTCTGAAGAAGTCGCTGCTCCAGAGCCTTCCCTATCTTGTCCTGGTCGTTGTGCCGCTGATCGGGATTATCGGAAGCCGGCGCGAGTATCCGCAGCTGCTCATGCTCTTTCTCATCCCGGTTATAGTAGGGGGATTCTACTCCTACACCGTGTACGAGCACGGCGGTATGTGCCTGAACTATCGCTTCTTCCTCCCCATGCTTCCATTTACGTCCATCCTGTGCGCGTTCGCGCTCCGCGATCTGCATGAACGATGGGGAGGGTTCCCCTTCGGATTCTTCTGGGTGTTTCTCATCGCAGCGCTTACGGCGGGATGCCGGTTCCTGCTGACCGAGGAACTGTTCGCAACGTTGGACGCGTCCGAGTTCCCGGTGCTGGTCGTGCCGCTGATCATGGCCGCGGTCTTGTCGTTGTTATTGGCGCTCGGACATCTTGGGGGAGGCGGGGGAATCAACATAATCCGAGGAACCGCGTGGGCGGTGATCGTCGCGGCGTTCACGTGGGCGGGCGTCACCGCGTTCTTCTACGATTATCCGAGACATCGAAATTCGCGCATCATCAATGCGTCGTGGGGACAGACCCTTTTGGAATTGATACCGCCGGATTCACTCGTAATCACCGCTCCCATGGTCGATCCCGTTCTGGGGCTTATTCAGGGCGATCGAATACGGGTGGGCATCCCGGTCATGGACAAGTTCAAAGACTTTCCAAAATTGATCGATTTCTATGTAAAATCTGGTAGAAGGGTATATGCGGTGTTTCCCCGGGCCCTCTGGGCTCAGCTCAAGAAGGGTCCGTTGGAGGATTATCGAATAGTGCCCGTATGGCAAGCGGCCGATAAGCTGGTCGCGGAAATCGTGGAAAAACCGAAAGGGCGAACCGACGAGGGCGGGAGCGCGCAATGACGTGTCGACGCGGCCGACGGGCCGTGTCGAGCGCCGCTGACACCGGAGCCGGGAAGAGTATGAAGAGCAGTTCGATCAACCAAAGGGATCCTTTCGATGTCGAGTGACGGCGCAATAGAATATCTGACGGCCGAAACGCGATCGGAATGCGTGGAACCCGATCCGTCGGTGGAAATAGAAGTCTCCGCGGTGATGCCGTGTCTCAACGAAGAAGAGACCATCGGGGTCTGCATCCGTAAAGTATGGAAGACGTTTGAGGAGATGGGAATCAGCGGCGAAGTGGTCGTCGGCGACAACGGGTCGAACGATCGTTCGGTGGAGATAGCGAAATCGCTTGGCGCCCGGGTCGTTCATCAGCCGGTAAGGGGATACGGAGCCGCTCTCCAAGCGGCGATAAGCGCGGCTCGAGGACGCTATTGCATAATGGCCGATTGCGACGATTCGTACGACTGGACCGCGATCGGACCGTTCGTCGAGAAGTTGCGGGAGGGCTACGATCTGGTCATGGGCACGCGGCTGAAGGGGACGATCCTCCCCGGCGCGATGCCGCCGCTTCACCGATTCTTCGGGAATCCTTTTCTCACGGGCACGACTAACCTTTTCTTTAGATCGGGGATAAGCGACGCATATTGCGGAATGCGGGGCTTCGCCAAGAGCGCGTTCGAGAAACTGGGGGTAACCGCGACGGGGATGGAATTCGCGGTCGAGATGGTCGTCAAGGCCTCGAACAAGAGCGTCAAGATCACCGAAGTTCCCATAACGCTCCATGTGGACGGTCGATCGAGACGTCCGCACCTGCGTTCATTCCGGGACGGCTGGCGTACCTTGCGATTGCTGCTCTTCTACGCGCCGGACTACCTCTACGTGATACCCGGCCTTGTTCTCTTCATCGTCGGTGGATTTCTGCAATGGTTGCTCTACAATGGGCCCGCATATCTGCTCGGGTACTGGATGGGGATTCACTGGCTCGCCCTGGGGTGCCTCCTCACCCTCTTGGGATTCCAGGTGCTCTCGCTCGGCGCATTCGCCAAGGCGTTCGCCATGAACGAGGCCTTCGAAGTGCGGGGGCGCATCTTTCCCCGTCTGTTCAACCGATTTTCCCTCGAACTGGGCGTCCTCATCGGCTTCATCATGATATGGGCCGGGTTGCTGATCGACTTGTGGATTCTGAGCACGTGGTTGGCGACGGGGATGGGGCCGTTGAACACCACGCACGTAGTTTTTGTCGCGTCCACATTTCTGGCTCTGGGGGTGCAGGTTGTTTTCTCGTCGTTCTTCCTGGGGATGGTGAGACTCCGGATAACCGAACGCAGACAGTTCGTCACGATGAACGGCGACAGCGAGACCGGCCTTCTCCGTTAGGCCGTCGCGGCTGACTGCCGCCGGCTTGACCCCGAAGCCCCGGACCGATACACTTTCCTCGTGGAGAAAACCTCTTTGGCCCTCGGTAACCGTGGCGCCGGCGCGTGCGACGACATGAAAGTCCTTGTGATAAACGAGCCGTACGTAAAGGGATTCAACCGGACGCAACGATGGGCCGCCCGGACCCGGGGACGTGTGCTCCGTCCGCCCGATTGGCTCGCCTACGCTACCGCGGTCCTCGAGGAAGCCGGTATTGACGCTCAGCTCTTCGATTTTCCCGCCCGTGATTGGGAGAAGGACCACCTCCGTCGACTCGTCGCGCAGGAGCGGCCCGATTTCGTGGTTCTCGATTCCACAACGCCGTCCATCTATTCCGATATCGACTGCGCGCGCATCGTCAAGGATGCGTCGGGCGCCCGCGTCATCATGGTGGGGCCTCACGCCTCGGCGCTGCCGGACGAGACCCTGCGAATCGCCGAGGGCGCGGTCGACGTCATTTGTGTCGGCGAGTACGATTATACGGTCCGCGACGTCGTCCTGAGTTACGATCATCTCGCCTCGGTCAAGGGGATATGGCGTATCGAAGACGGCGTTCCCGCGGCCACCGACCCTCGGCCGCTGATCGAGGACTTGGACGCCCTTCCTTTTCCCGCCTGGCATCATCTCGATATCAAGGATTATTTCGACGGTTCCAAGCTCTATCCGTACGTCGACATCTTCTCGGGTCGCGGGTGTCCGCATCGGTGCTCGTTTTGTCTTTGGCCGCAGGTCATGCACGGCCGGAAGGTTCGTGTCCGCGCGCCCGAGCGGGTGGTCGACGAGATGGAATACGATCTGCGACTCTGCCCGGACGTCGGGCGCAGCGGCGAATTCTTCTTCGAGGACGACACGTTCACGCTGATCAAGTCCAACGCGGCCGCAATCTGCGAGGAAATCCTCAGACGCGGTCTCAAGATTCGCTTTTCGGTGAACGCACGCGCCGACTCCGCGGATGAAGATCTCTTTAGTTTGATGAAGCGCGCCGGTTGTCGGGAACTGCTGGTGGGCTTCGAGTCCGGAACCGACGGGGTTCTCGACGGCATGAAAAAGCGGGGGTCCGTCGAGGACGCTCACCGGTTCATGGAGCTCTGCCGTAAGGTAGGGTTGGATGTTCACGGCTGCTTCGTGCTGGGCTTCCCCGGTGAGACCGAAGAGTCAATGAACCGCACCATCGATTTCGCGCTCGAGCTGGGACTGCACACCGCGCAATTTTCGGGCGCAACGCCGTTTCCGGGCACGGAATACTTCGAGTACTGCAAGAAGGAGGGTCTGCTCACGACCGAGCGCTGGGACGCGTGGCTCGATGACGGGGAGCAGGCCGCGGTGGTCGACTGTCCCGGCTTGAGCCGCACCGCGATCAAGGAAGCGGTCGACAGGGGCCTCAAGCGCTTCTACTTCCGTCCCTCCTACATGTTGGAATTCCTGATTCGGACGAAGAGTAAATCCGACCTCTACCGTAAAGTGAGAGGGGCCGGGAACTTCTTCGCGTACTTGCTTTCCGAACGACGCAGGACATGAGCGTTTCCCCGCCGAGAATATCCGTCGTCATTCCGGCCCATAACTCGCGGGAGACTATACAAGCGTGCCTCGATTCGGTCGTCGGCCTGGATCATCCTTCATACGAGATCATCATTGTCGATGACGGTTCCACCGACGATACGGCGGAGTTGTGCGCTCGATACGGAGCAGCGATACGGCTCATCCGGCTTGAGCAGGGAGGGCCTTCGCTGGCGCGTAATAGGGGGCTCGAAGTCGCCCGAGGCGAGCTCGTGGCGTTTACCGACGCCGACTGCGTGGTCGACCGGGCGTGGCTCACGGAATTGGAAGCCGGGCTCGACCGGCCGGACACCGTCGGCGCGGGAGGCGATCAACGGAGTCCCCACGACGAACTCCCGTTCGGCCGCGCGGTCCAGGACTTCATGAAGACGATCGGCTTCATGACCGGCTATATCAAGCCGGCGGGGCCCTCCCATATCGTTGAGACCGACCACAATCCCAGCTGCAACGCGCTCTATCGCAAAGACGCGCTCATCGCCGTGGGAGGGTTCGATGAAAGCCTGTGGCCGGGGGAGGACGTCGATGTGGATTACCGCCTGATTCGGAAAGGGCGCCGGCTCACGTACAATCCCAGGGCCGTGGTCTCCCACTATCGGCCGAAAACCTATTGGGGATTTGCGAGGATGATGTTGCGGTACGGCGCGTGTCGGCGGCGGCTCATGCGGAAATACGGCCTCACCCATCGCCTGCAGGTCGTGCCGTTTGCCCTGGTTGCGATTGCAGTCGCAGTCGCGGTCCTCCTGGTGATATTCCCGAACCTATGGCCGCTCCTTCCTGCTCCGATCCCCGCGGTGTGGCTCTATTTCCTCGTCCGGACAGGCAGCCCCGGCCGAGCGCTTCGATTTCTCGCGCTCTTTGCCGTTACGCTCGCCGCGTGGAATTGGGGATTCCTCGCCGGATCGGGATACGAACCCTTCGGCGCCGCGGCCGAGGCGGAACGTCCGTCACGAGGCGCATGAACCTCGGGATGCCGGGCTGCTTCGGCCGGTCCGCCCCTCCCTACGAGGATTCGCCGGAGAACACATCGTCAAATGACTCGTCCGATTTCACCACGCGCATCCCGGCTTCGGCAAAGCGTTTGAACGCCGCGTCCGCTTCGTCGGTGAAATCGACGACCCCGGGAACCACCACCGGCGACGTGCAGTCTTCCAGCAGATACATCTTCGAGATCAGATCGGCCTTGTTGCACCGGCGCAGGGCTTCGAGCAGATTATCGACCGTCCAGAAAAGGCAATGGCTTTTGGCCTGTCCGGCAATGAACACCGCATGGTATGTGGTGAGCGCCTCGACGAGCCAAGGGTCTTCCTCCGCTATCGGGTTGCCTTTGTGGTCGGTCATGACTTCCGGCCTGAGGACCGAATAGTGTTCGGTCCACGTGTTTTCCCCTTTGATCTCGAAAGGGTTTTTCTGCGAGCGCGCAATGGAATGGAAGAAGATCGCCTCCTCGAGGGAGGAAACGATCGCGTGGCCGATACCGCCGAGCATGCCGTGAAAAGGCCAGATGGTGAGGCTGAATTTGGCCTCTTCGCTGAGATGGTGAACATAGTGCAACGCGTAGTCCTTGAGCGAGTCGTAATCCGCTCCGGTCTGCGAGGCCACAGCGGGATTCGGCTTCCAGCGGCCGCTCCCGACGTCATCCGAGGTTATGACCGTCAAAGGTTCGGGATGAGAGCCCTTGTCATCGATCCAGAAAGGCGCGTGAAAGATCTGGAACGCCTCGTGCGTGTCCATCGTGGCCGAGATCTTGGTGATGCGGCCGAGATGTCGGTACATGAACCGACAGAGCCGAGCGTTGTCCTCGACCGCGCCGGCGACGAACAACTCATGATCGGGAATGCAAAAGGTGTTCTGACAATCGATGAGCGCAAGGCCGACCCGCCGCGTGTCGTCCGTCGCGGGTCGGATGTCGTGAGATCGCGCCCAATCGCGCGCCTCGCCGAGGAGACGCTGATACTCGACGCGCCATACGTCGCCGACGCGTTGGGGATCGAAATGAGGCGGAATGGGAAGCTCGAAGACGCCGGTCATGAGAATCCTCCTGAAAATCGGTCAATTGACAAAGTAGGACCGCGATGAAAGCCGGCGCACTCCGTACTCGGGGTAGGGCAATGCCCAAAGACGTCCCGCCGGCGGTCGAACTTACCTCAATCCGACTCTATCACTCCAAAAGACGGCGCAATTGTCAAGATCATGGAACCATTTCTCCCGGGACGTGTCGAATTATTCAGACACAACGACCATACCCTCCCGGCAGTCCCCGCAGTTGGGACTGCCACTTTTTTTTCGCGCTATTCAAATAAGGGATTCAGGAACTGAAGATGTTGGCGTGCTCGGACGCGGGGCGATTCGCCGCGCGAATCCGCTCCCGTCGAGCACTGACCTGCCGTAATGTAAGGGGCCGATTGCGGGAAAGAAAGAGCGCTGGTTTGAAGGTGAGGGCGCCCGGCTATCGGGCGTGGGAGGTCTCAGTCCAATTCATCAATTGCCCGCTGAGCTTCGACGAACGCTGCGGTAATCTGGGAATCGGTCACTTTCGACCGTTCATAGAGCTCCTGCATGGTGATGAAATCGGCTTCCACAAGCTTTTCGAAGACCATCTCGAGCTGTTCCGGACTCAGATTGTACTTGCGCATCATCGCGCTGTCGTCCATTCCGGCGCGAACGTCCTCGACAAGCTCTTTCGCGTTGATCTTTCGCTTGGCCACGTATTGTCCCTTCAGGTCACCGGAAGACCGCCGCGGCCGGCCTACTTCTCCGATACCGGCTCGATCGCCCCGAACGCTCACACGCGTGGGTCGTTCCGAGGCATTCAGCGCTTTGTTCGCACGTATGGGGGACCGAGTCACACCCGAGGCGCTTTAGTATAACACAAATCCGTCGAAAGGGACGCAGGATTTCTTGTCATTTCGGGCGGGCGGCCGGGAACGAGCGGCTTGCACGAACAAAGCGGCGGAAGCTCGGCGCCGGACCGCCGTCACAACGGCTCCTCGGAGCGGGACCCGACGAAAGAGAAACGCGCGCTTGCGCTCCACGGCGCCTCATGCGACAATCTCGATGAAGACGCAATGTAACCGTTCAGCGGGATAGCGACAAACCATTGATATCTCGATGGGGGAGGCTTGGAGGGGGAGATGAGTCTCCCCCTCCATCCTCACCGGGCGCAGAGCCGCCTCAAGCCCGGTGAACCATTACGACGCGATATGTGGGGGAAGAATGGAATTCGAAGAAATCCTGTTGTGGTTCAGCTGGATATCGCTGTTCTTCTGGTCCGGTGTGTTGATCTGGTGCGTAGCCACGTTGATTATCCGAGCCAAGAAAGAGCGGGAGTGGCTGGACGGCTATGTTCCGACGCTCCAAAGCGACGTCGCCGAATGGAATATCGGTTCGTATTATACTCTCTCCGAGCTCGAGCAACGTAAACTGAATGAGATGGTGCGACGGCAGAGAGCGAGAGAGAAGCGCTCTTCCATGCCTTGATTCCTCGTTTTGCGCCGAACCGTGAGCAAGAATCCGCCGCCTCGCGCGCCCGCCCCTTGAAGAGACGCGTCGCCCTCGGCTTTTTGTCGAGCTGAATCAAACGCTCATGTGCATTCATCGCCGGGTTGATCTAGATTGGGGAGAAGGGACTCACGCGCGGAAGATTCGGGGCGTATCCGTTTGTCGCAGGATTTGCCTGCTCCAGTGGAGCAAGCTCGATGACCAAGTGGGAATATAGGCTGTCCAATCGACGAAAAACTCCCCGGGACGATATTCGCAAGGAACTGAACGAGATCGGCGCGGAAGGCTGAGACGCGGTTTCGTCCGATACGGAAATGGCGCGCGAAGGCGACGATCTTGTGGTCTTCTTCCATGCCCTGCTCAAGAGACCGCTGGTCGAATAGGTATTCCGCGAGCAACCCAAATCCGTTGACGCGAAGGCGCGGCTTCGACGGCTTCGGAGCGTCCGGCCGAACTCTGACGGGGAGCGGTCCGCTGGTGCGCGTCCCTTGCCCCATGCGGGGACATGCGTTATAGGTATGACTTGATTTCAAACGGGCGCCGCCGCCTTGTCTGCGAGGTGAATAATGGAATCCCTGGGTATTTGCTTGGGAGCGTCGACGCTGACCATGGCGCGGCTCAAGAAGGACGGGGAAACGCCGACAATTGTTGATACCGCGACGATTACGCACGAAGGCAATCCCCGCCGAGCGCTCATCGATAAGCTGTCCGCAATGTCCGCTCTGGAAGATATCTCCATTGCCGTCACCGGACGGAAATTCACGAGTTTCGTCAATCTTACCGTTATCCCCGAACCGGAAGCCGTCGAACGCGCCGTCTCATTCGTTATGCCGCCCGGGACCGACTACCGCGTGGTGGTGAGCGCAGGCGGTGAGACCTTCCTCGTCTATCACCTGGATGATGAAGGCTGGATCCAGGGCATTCAGACGGGCAACAAATGCGCGTCCGGCACCGGTGAATTTTTCCTCCAGCAGATCGGCCGGATGAACCTCACCCTGGACGATGTCTCACGGTTGGGTGTCTCCGAACACCCCCACCGGGTATCCGGCAGATGTTCGGTCTTCTGCAAGAGCGACTGCACCCACGCGCTCAACAAAGGCATCCCCAAAGGGCAGGTGGTCGCCGGGCTCGGCCGGATGATGTCGGGAAAGGTGGTGGAACTTCTCAAGAAGCTCCCGAAGAAATCGGTGATGCTGGTGGGGGGCTCGTCCAAGAATCAGGTGATGATCCACTACCTCGACCAAGAGATCGAGGATCTGTTCATTCCCGAGCAGGCCCCGTATTTCGAGGCGCTCGGCGCGGCCCTCTGGGCGCTTGACAATCCCACCGAGCCCTTCCGGAGCGCGGACAAAGTATTCGAGCGTAAGGGGTCGGTCTTCAGCTACCTCAAACCCCTCGACAAGTTCCGCGACATGGTCCGGTTCAAGGAACAACCTCGAGGAACCGCGCAGGAAGGCGACAGGACCATTCTGGGACTGGATGTGGGTTCCACCACCACCAAGGGCGTGGTCTTGCGCTGCTCGGACAAGAAGATCCTCGCCGCGATTTATCTGCGAACCGACGGCGATCCCGTAGGAGCTTCCCGAAACGTCTATCGAAGCCTCGCGGAACAGATCGACGTGCCCATCGATATCGTCGGGCTCGGCGTAACCGGCTCGGGTCGGCAAATCGCGGGATTGCATGCGCTCACCGACGGCGTGATCAATGAAATCATAGCCCACGCGTCCGCGGCGGTTCATTTCGATCCCGAGGTGGACACCATCTTCGAGATCGGCGGACAGGACGCAAAATACACCTACATCACCAACGCGGTTCCGTCAGATTATGCGATGAACGAGGCGTGCAGCGCGGGCACGGGCTCCTTCCTCGAGGAGTCGGCCAAAGAGAGCCTCGGCCTGAACGTGACCGACATCGGCAAGACAGCGTACATGGGAACCACCCCGCCCAACTTCAACGATCAGTGCGCGGCCTTTATCGGGTCGGATATCAAAACCGCGGCCCAGGAAGGCATTCCCATTGAGGATATCGTCGCGGGGCTGGTCTATTCGATCTGCATGAACTACTCCAACCGCGTGAAGGGAAACCGGCCGGTCGGAAAGAAGGTCTTCATGCAGGGCGGGGTCTGTTACAACGAAGCGATCCCGGCGGCCATGGCCGCTCTCACCGGCAAGGAAATCGTCGTCCCGCCCGAGCCCGGCCTCATGGGCGCGTTCGGCGTGGCCCTCGAGGTGGAACGCCGTATCGAGCGCGGTCTGCTCCAGGAAAGCTCATTCGATCTCCAAACTCTCGCCGATCGAGAAGTCACCTACAAGAAGACCTTCATCTGCGGCGGCGGCAAGGAGAAATGCGATCGCCGCTGCGAAATCGCACGCATCGAAATCGAAGGAAAGACGTATCCGTTCGGCGGCGCATGCAATCGATACGTCAACATGCTCCGCCACGTGGAGTACGACAAGGATGCGCTCGACCACGTGACCTATCGGCAGCGTCTCGTCTTCAAGGACCTTGCGCCTGACGATCCGGCGGACACACGGCCGACAGTGGGCGTCAACCGATCCTTTCTTATCAATACCTATTTCCCGTTCTTTAACGCCTTTTTCGACAACCTCGGCTTTCGGGTCGTCCTGCCCGACGACGTCGATCCCGTGGGTGTCGACCTCCAACAAGCCGCTTTTTGCTATCCTGTGGAGATCGCGCACGGGTTCATTTACAATCTTCTTCAGAAACAGACCGACTACCTGTTCGTGCCCCACATCAGAGGCATACCCACCGACAACGAGAGCGCCAACACCTGCGCCTGCGTCTTTGTGCAGAGCGAGGCGTTCTACCTGAGGAACACCTTCACCGAGATGCTCTCGAGGAAGCTGCTCACGCCGTTCCTCGACTTGAGCCGCGGCTTTGAGCCGAAGGCGTCCGAATTCATCGCGGTCGCACGACAGCTCGGCCTGGACGAAAGCCGGGGAAGGGCGGCCTTCGAAGCGGGACTGAAGGCGCAGGACGAGTTCAGGGAGGCCCTCCGAAGTCGCGGCCGTGACGTCATGGATCAAATCGAAAGCGATCCCGACGCGGTCGGCGTCGTGCTCTTCGGAAGGCCCTATAACGCGTTCGCGTCCGAGGCCAACAAAGGCATTCCCGCGAAATTCGCGTCTCGAGGGTATCACGTCATACCCTTCGACATGCTGCAGTACGAGGACCAATCCATGGACGACGAAGCGACCATGTACTGGTCCATGGGACGAATGATCCTCAAGGCCTCGCGGCTCGTGAAGAATCATCCCAAGCTTTTCGGGACGTTTATCAGTAATTTCTCCTGCGGTCCCGACTCGTTCGTAGTCGGATACTTCCGAGACGAAATGGGCCGCAAGCCCTCACTCACTCTGGAACTGGACAGCCATACGGCCGACGCCGGACTGGAAACTCGCATCGAAGCGTTCCTCGACATCGTCCGACACTATCGCGAACTCGAAACGCAGAAGAAAATCGCTCCGGTGAAGAAGGATTTTCAACCCGCGTACGTCCGAGTGTACCAAGGCAAGCCGGTCATCACCACCGCGGACGGACGCAATCTCGCGCTCGCCGATCCAAGCGTGCGGGTGGTGCTCCCCGCCATGGGACGCTTCGGCCATCAGGCGCTGGTAAAGAGCTTTGAGAAGGTCGGTATCAACGCGCACGGCTTGCCGCCGGCCAATGAAGAGGTGCTCAAGATCGGACGGGGCAACTCGACGTGCAAAGAGTGCCTGCCCCTTCAGACCACGGTCGGCTCCATGCTGAACTATCTCTGGAACGACCGCCCGGAAGGAGAGGTTACGGCGTATTTCATGCCGGGAGCGTCCGGACCGTGCCGTTTCGGTCAATACAACGTCTATTCGCGTCGTCTCATCGAACGGCATCGCATCCCCGACGCCGCGGTGCTCACGCTCAATGCGGCCAACGGATATATGGGACTCGGCGACAGCTTCACCCTGCCTGCATGGCGCGCGATCGTTATCGGCGACGTGATGTACGAAATCTGGTCCACAATACTCGCCGGCGCGGAAGATCGGGAGTCTGCGCTCAAGGTCTTCGACGCCGCGTGGGATCGAGTCGTCAACGTGATCCACAAACCGTGGGGAGTTATCAAACGCGAGATTCGCGCCGCGGTGAAGGAACTCGCCACGATCCCCCTCCGCATCCCGTACGATGAGATACCGAAGATCACGCTCACCGGCGAGATCTACGTTCGCAACGATCCCATTTCACTGCAGGGGCTCGTACAGAAGATGGCGGATCGAGGGTTTATTGTCAGGACCTCACAAAATAGTGAATGGATAAAATATGTGGACTGGCTGATTAAATACAAAATAGAAGGCGATAAACCCAATATACCCTTTTGGATCAGATATTTCGTCAAACGTCATTTTGACGGCAAAATACGTCGGCTGTTCGCGCCGTCCGGATTGTTCTTCAACGAGGTCCTCGAAGTGGACGATGTTGTCAACGCGGGTGAAAAGTTCGTGTCGCCGTACCTGACCGGTGAGACAATACTGACCGTCGGCGCGGCCGTACATGAGATCATGCATCCATCGTGCGGCGTCATCTCCATCGGACCGTTCGGATGTATGCCGAGCCGGGTGGCCGAATCGATACTTTCAGAGAACTTCACGCGCGGCGAGAAGCTCGACTTCCTCCTGAAGACCAACGGTTCACGTCCTCACGGCCGGTCGGGCATCCTCGAGAAGACGAATCATAAGTTTCCGTTCCTCGCCATCGAGACGGACGGCAACGCGTTTCCGCAAATCATCGAAGCTCGCTTGGAGGCTTTTTGCCTCCAGGCGCGACGGCTCCATGAAGAGATGCTCGAAGAGAAGCGAGCGCATAACTGATTGCCCGTGGGAGGCGTTTCCGGCGGCGGCGTTTCGACCGGAAACCAAGAGAGGGGGTATGAAGAGCGGGTTCAATCTCATCAACCGGCTGGGAAGGATAGGCCGACGCTTGAAAGGGACAAAGACCGCGGTTACCGAAAAAAGCAGCCGAGCCAAGGGCTTGCGAGCGGAAGACATCGCCGCGGAGCGATTGCGTAACGACGGATACCACATTATCGAACGGAACTTCTCCTGCAAGGTTGGGGAAATCGACATTATCGCTCGAAACGGCGGTGAACTGGTGTTCGTGGAAGTGCGGTCCCGCAGTTCGGAGGCCGATCGCGACCCGATCCACTCGATCGATCAACGCAAACGGCGGAAGATCGCCCGAACCGCCCAATACTACCTCGCAGGCAGATACGAGCAAGCGCCTCCGTGCCGATTCGACGTGGTGATCGTCACTATGGGAGCGTCGCCCCGCGTCGAAATCATTCCCAACGCCTTCGACGCGAGCGACCGCGATGTCTGATGTCGTCCAAAACACCGAGACGAATGAACCACCCGAAAGGAGAATGCAACGTGAATCGCCGACTCAAACGAGTTGCGCGCGGCAAGAGAGTTGACAAACACCCGCCGACGGTCGTAAATTAAGGGAGCTCAGGGTTGAAGCTCGGCGCAACCGCCGCGCCGTGACCGAGGACGGGCTTACCGCCAAATCAAAAGCGCCCTTAGCTCAGATGGATAGAGCGTCTGACTACGGATCAGAAGGTCGGGAGTTCGAATCTCTCAGGGCGCGCCAGAAAATCCTAAAGATACCGCCTAGCTGGCCATGGCCGGCGCGGCGGTCTTTTGTCTCAGGATGACCAGTGCGGGACTTTTGCGGGACTTTTGCGGGACTCGTCAAAGCAAATCTTGTCGGCCGCCTCAATCAGGTTGTGTTTTGCTCCAGATGGAATTGGACATCTCCCCTCGATCGGTTAGCATAGAGCCGAGAAGGAGGGATTGACCATGGCAAGACCGAGATATGGGTGGCCAGAAAAAATAAGACCCGACAGGGGCTATCTGCCGGGTCGGAAAAGCGGGAACAATTTGGGAACAAACCAAAATTGTTCCGATTCAAAAAGACCATAACTCCCTAATATTATTGGCGTCCCCAAGGGGATTTGAACCCCTGTCGCCGGCGTGAAAGGCCG
>CAYLRL010000017.1:0-67945 GCA_964385875.1 uncultured Syntrophales bacterium | reverse complement strand
AGGGGGAGATGAGTCTCTCCCTCCATCCTCACCGGGCGCAGAGCCGCCTCAAACCCGGCGAACCACTACAATATTAGGTAATTATGGCGTTTCCATCAACACGGATTTCCACTTTTCGTAGGATCGGTCATCTGATCCGCTCTTAACATATTGACAAATCATCATCTTCTTTGGTAACATTCCGTCAGGTTTCGCCCGAATCCGACGCAAAGGAGATGACATGCGCTCAACCATTCTCATCCTCAGTTTACTGGTCGCGGCCTTTTCGGTCGGCGCCTTCGCGGCCGATTCCCACGGGTACGACTATAATTCTCGATTTGTCCGGAACTATCCTCCCGGGTTTTACGGCATGTGGTACAAGGCCGAAAAATTTGTGGATCCGGGTCTCGCCCAGGCCATCCCGGATGAAGGCTATCGGTGGGACAAGTTCATGAGCAAGGTCACCGACCTCTTATACCCGTTTCATCCGATCCCGTTCCGCTGGGATTACGGAAGCTCCCGGACGTTCAATTTACCGGACTACAACTCGAATGATTGGCCTTAACAGAGGATTCGGGAGCATGGGGTCGTAGCGTCGGACAAACCCGATAGACAAGTTTTGCCGCCCCGTTCGTGAATCGGCGTTTCTGTTTCCTGCTTAGCGCGAACGGGGCTCCTTTTTTCGAAGCTCGGGACGTGCGGCTTGAAACGTGGGGTCTCATGGGGGAAACAGTATTTTAGAAGGTAACTGTTCACCGGGATAGCGATAAGCCGTTGATATCTCGATGGAGGAGGATTGGAGGGGAGATGAGTCTCCCCCTCAATTGTCACCGGGCGCAGAGCCGCCTCAAGCCCGGTGAACCATAACTTTAGAAGTATATCGCCCGATTCTTCAGAGAGCGCGCAATGACCGCTTTGAGGGAAATAGGTCGGGGGAGTGTGGCGGAGAGAGAGGGATTCGAACCCTCGGAACACCTTGTGGGCATTCACGCGATTTCCAGTCGCGCCCCTTCGGCCGCTCGGGCATCTCTCCGCGCGGCGAGAGTCGAATTTGTTATACTAACGCGAGGACCCGACCCGGTCAAGGAGAATCGCATGACCACTCCGCACGCGGATTCGCACAAGTGCGGCTTTGTCGCCCTCGCCGGCCGACCCAACGTCGGCAAGTCCACCCTCGTCAACCGCATTCTCGGGATCGAACTGAGCGTCGTCACTCCAAAGGCTCAGACGACCCGCAACCGCATTACCGCAATCCATACGCTCCCGCACACTCAGCTCATTCTCGTGGATACTCCAGGGATTCACGACGCGTCCAAGCCGCTCAATCGAGCGCTGGTCAGGGCCGCGGTCAAGACCGTCGAAGGCGCGGATCTTGCGTTGATGATCGCGGTTCCCCGCGACCACATTCCCGACGACGACCTGCGCATCATCGAGATTTTCAAAGAGGCGCGGACCGACGCGATCCTTGCGATCAACAAGATCGATCTGGTGTCGCCGCCGACGCTTCTCCCCGTCATTGAACGGTACGCGGACGCCTACGATTTTCGCGCCATCGTCCCGATCAGCTCGTTGAACGGCGACGGGGTGGATCGACTCGAGGAAATCCTCATCGACGCGCTGCCGCCCGGTCCGCCTCTGTACCCGGAGGACGACGTGAGCGACCTGCCGCTCCGCTTTTTCATCGCGGAACTTGTCCGCGAGCAGGTCACAAACCTGACCAAGCAGGAATTGCCCTATTCGACCGCGGTCATGGTCGAGGCTTTCAAGGAGCGGCCGAACTCCGTCCTCATCAACGCGGATATCCATGTGGAGCGGGAGAGCCAGAAACGAATTCTGGTGGGTCGTGGCGGAAGTATGATCAAAAAGATCGGTATCGCGGCGCGGGAAAAGATCGAGGCGTTTCTCGAGAAGCCGGTTCGTTTGGAGCTCTTCGTCAAAGTGAGTCCCGATTGGAGTCGAGATCCGCTAAAGCTCGAGGAATTCGGGTACCGCGAATAGATCGACGCAACTAACCGTTCCCCGGGCCGGCGAGAAGCCCTTGATGTCTCGATGGGGGAGGTTCGGCGGGGGCGATGAGTCTCCCCCTCCATTCTCACCGGGCGTAGAGCCGTCTCAAGCCCGGTGAACCATGACAAAGAGTGAGTCGTTTCATTTCACGTTGAAGAACGATTCGTCGAATTCCGGCTTCCCTTCGTACTTGCGCATGAAGTAGGCCGGCGCTTTGTCGAGGTTCTGCAGAATCGCCGGTGAGATTTTGACGCCGACCTGGTGAAGCGCGTTCACAATGGCTTCCGGCGACGGCGGACACGACTTGATTGCGATCATTCGGTCGATTTCAGGATCGTCCTTGTTGGCTTCGTATACGCACTTGCCGATGAGGATGGTCTTCTTCCCGGGGGTATGCCGCTGCACTTTACCGGTCAAAACCTCGACATTGTCCCAGGGTTT
This sequence comes from uncultured Syntrophales bacterium, assembly GCA_964385875.1. Classification (GTDB taxonomy): domain Bacteria; phylum Desulfobacterota; class Desulfomonilia; order Desulfomonilales; family Desulfomonilaceae; genus CAYLRL01. Next base: position 65,518 of record CAYLRL010000017.1, on the reverse strand, counting down.
GCCTTCCCACGCCATGCCGATCGATGTGAGGATCGCGCCGGACATGGCCGAACAATACGTGCACAGCGACAAATCGTACTTGGGATAGGAGAGGCCGGTGATTCCGGCCTTCGCCATGGGAAGCGGCAGGGTGTTGTCCTCATTGTAGATGAAGTCGTGCTCGTGCCGCGATGAGACCGCATCGAGGCTTTCCCCGCGTATCTCGACGTCCGAAAGATCCGCGGGGCGGCCCGCCCAGCGAATCGCATGAGCCAAATGGGGGACCTCCTCTGGTCGATACCCGAGAGCGACCGCGCCCGCCATGTCCGCGGAGAGCATGTCGCGGGACGCGATCAGCAGGTTGGTCCGCCGGACTTTCCCGTCGAACGCGGGCCCCCGTTCCAGGGAATAGATACCGTCGATGATCGTCAAGGATTTCGCTACGATCGTCGCAAGCTTCGCGACCATGAAGTGGAGGTCTTTCACCGGATCGGTGCTGTGGCACTTCTTCCGGGAATTCACGTTGATCAGGCCCTTGATATTCTTGACGCCCAGACTGACCACGGTCTGCGTGTGCGTCTTCATGACAGGGAGATCCACAAGGAAATCGCTCTCGAGGAAATCGACGTTGAAATCGAGGCTCACGTCGTCACCCAGGTCGACACGTCTGAACTCGCCGGCGTGCACGTCCACGGTCTTGATTCCGTAGCGCTTCTTCAAGGCGTTGAAGCCCAACCCTTCGAACGCCTGCTGCGGCGTCTCCCGATCCTTGGGCGTGAAGAGCACGATCCCCTCGCCGACGGTGATGTCGTCCACGCCGTGCTCTTTGAGGATCTCGACGGTGTCGCACACCACGCGCGCGGTGGTGATCACGCCCCACTTGGGGAAGGGCACCGATCCGGTCCAAAAGACGATGTTCGGCTTGATGAAGACCCGTGATCCCGATGAAAGGCGTTCAAGACCATCGCAGAGCGAAACCGCTTTTCGGACGGATTCGAGCGGCGATTCATACCGGACCACGGAAACTATCGACTTTTCCACGCGTGTCGCCTCCTTCGTCACTAAACTTTGAGCTTGCGAACGCCCTGCGATCCGCCGCCGCTGTCATCTTCCTTGCTGAAGAACTGACGAGGCCCGCCCACGTTCATGAACGCGGAATTGAAGTTCCGATAGAGCGCATGATAATTCTCTATCCGATGCCACTTCTTGAGATAGCCCGGCGGGAGGTCTTCACGCTCCTCGATTCCGTCCCAGCCCTTGGGGACCGGGAACGCGTAGTAGGGCCTGTCCTTGGGAACGCCGCGGACAAAGATCACCTGGGGAACGACCCACTCCCGGAGCGCCATGTACACTCGGTGCATACCGTCGTTGACGATAAGGTGAACGCTGCCGTCACGCTCGATGGATTCCTCCACCACCGGGGGGAGCAGATCCGTCGGCTCGTCGAAGCCTTCCACGGTCAGCCGCACGAAGCCGCCGAGGTTAAAGATGTCGATTCCGTGCTCCTCGAGAGCCCATTTCAACTCCCGGACCTTCTTGAGCTCCGACCGTAATATGTAATTCTGTGGGGGAGAGAGGCTTCGGACGCTCAGACGTTCCAGGGAAATAAACGCCCGATCGTAGATCTTCTGCTCGGGCGCCTTCAGCATCGTCACGTTTCGCAATCGTTCGATCAAAGCTTCAGGCGTGAAGCGTTCCACCGCGAGTATCTTCATGAGCCGACTCCACCGCTTGACGTTGATTCCCCTTCATGAGACCGCGTTATTGACCCTCGGGGAGCGCGCCTTTCAGCGAGTCCATGTCGAGGGCGCGCGCCGCATCCCCCGGGCTGGTTGCGTCGAGGTTCCGCGCCGACGATCCCCGGAGGACGTCGATCACCATCTCCACTGCCTCACCGGAAACGTCGATCTGCTCGAACACCTCGATAGACTGGTGTGATTGCATGATCTTTCTCCAGTACAGATCGAAATCCTTGTTTTTCGACTCGTAGAACCGCTCGAAGTAGATTTCTCTGACGCCCGCCTGAATCAGCTGCTTGAAACACCAGTTGCACGGTTCGAGGGTGCAGTAGAGCGTCGCGCCGTCCAGGGGGATACCGAAGCGCGCGGCCTGGTTGAGCGCGTTCACCTCCGCGTGGCTCGAAATGCAGTAATTGTACTTCTCCGCGTCGTGAGCGCCGATGGCTCGACGAAGACAAAAATCGGGACCGCGGTCGATGCAGTGGGGCGCGCCGTGGACCGCACCGTTGTAGCCGGTCGCAAGAATCCTGTTGTTCCTGACTATGACCGCTCCGATCTTGCGGGAATTGCACGTGGAGCGCACACTGACCAACTTTGCCACCATGATGAAGTATTCATGCCAAGTCGGCCTATTCATGTATGAATTCCTTTCCCAGGCGTACCGCTGCCCCTGAAGGGGTCATCCCGGGCGGCCGTCCTCGAGCGGCTTCACTAGGCGTTTGATCCGGCCGGATTCCACATCCTCCATGAATTGCTCCCCCAGCGCGGCGCTTGCCTGAGAAATGTCGTCCCAGCGCTTGATCCGCTCGCCCGGCGCGTTCGCAAACCGTATGAAATCGTTTCGGTCCGGGAGCCGCCCGTCAGGGAGGAGACGCAGAAAGTCCGGCCCCGGGTACACCTGAAGGACCCGGTCGAGCGATCCTTTCGGCGGCGTTCGCCACCACAGGCGCTTGTCGAACCACCCCGGAACGATCCGCTCCTGATAGTGGAAAAAGAGCGTCACGCCTTCGGGGGCGGGTCGATAGTCCTGATTGAGCTGATAGTCGGTAAGCCCTCCGTCTCGATATACGCCCGGCGGAGCGTCCGGGATGTCCCGCACACCGCGTACGATATACGGTAGAGAACCCGTGGCAAGGGCCGCTTTCCGCAGGTTCCGCTCCGTGAGCCGAACGCCGATCCCGGAAAAGGCGCTCGTCAGGAAATCCGGTCGGTCCGGCCCCGAAAAGAAGACCACCCGCTGATAGAAGAGATTGAGACTGCGCGGCGTCACCATGTTCCCCAACGCCGCGACCGCGATGCCGAGCCCCTCCGCACGACGATTGTCCGACGCGGCCGGTCCCCGCGACAGCGTCGCATGGATCGCCACGATGAATCGGTCGTGGTTCAGAATCGCCGGGATGTCTTTCTCGTCAAGGAACGCGTCTACATTTGCGGACAGCGCGTCTCCGACCGTAGCCGGGGTGTCGAAGCGGTCGAAGATATTCCGAGAATAGGCCATCCGGAGACGCTCGTACGAAGCGGCGGGATCCGCGCACGCCATTGCCAGGCACCGCCAGCCCCCGGCGGACGACCCTGCCAGCAGCGTTCGCCCGGCCCCCCGCCCGAGGAATCCGGTCGTCATGAGCGCGTGGTCGAATCCAACGCTCACGAACCATTTCGGCCCGCCCGCCGGACCGGCAAATACCTTGATTCGTTCGGGTATCAGCCCTTCGTCGCGGATCAGACCGAGTATACCCCGGCCGGCTTTGTAGAGGAGACGGCGCGCCATAATCGGGAGAGGATACCACTGGGGAGCGGCAAAGCCAAGGGGGCGGCGTGTACGTCAACTTATCGTGGTATCTTGATACCTTGCGATTACTCCTTCCTTTTCGACTTCCGTGTTGTCGAGTTTTTTTATCCAATAAAGCGTTATTAGTGCTGTTTTTGCTTGACAAATTGCCACGGCTAGGGAATGGAACAATATCAGAGAGTTTGAACGGAGAAAGGAGTATGTTGAGAAGCAATCTTCCTATTATCTCCGTTTGTCTAAAATTTCTCTACTAAAGTCTGATCGAGGGCGGGGCCTCCCAGCGCGCCGGCGCGCGGGTCGGCGGGCCGCTCGTTTCAGGCCAAAGACCGCTCGGGCACAGGCGTCCGCTCAGCTCGAACCGACTGACCCGTGCGTCAAGGGAGGGGGGACGGATTCGCGTGTACATGACCGCGGTACGCGCCGGCGGAGGCGGTGGGAGTGGGCTTTCCGCGTGTATTGACGGTTATAATTTACCTGTACATTGGTGTGTTATCACTGATTCTTGATGTCAAGCTTAAATTATTTAGCTTAAAACATAGAAATCAAAACAGACTTGCTTTTTTGCAAAGTTTATTCTCGCAAAATTTGAAAAAATCTTGGAATCAGGGCTTTTTTCTCTTGACAGTCGAACCGGAAACATATTTAAGCGATACCCGTTAGTTCGAGCTGGGAGGAAGAGCCATATGAGAAGTATGCCTCTTATAGTACTGGTATGCCTTGTTTTTTGTAGCATATTGTCATGCGCGGGCCCCACGGACGCCGCAGACCATATCAAGGTCCTCATCAATCGCGACTCCGCGCACAACGCTCCTTTGCCCCGACTCAAGCCGGCAGCGTTTTCGCCGCTCGGAAAGCAGGTTTCGCCTCGCTTCCGGGTACCCGGGCCGATTACGAAATGTAAGCCCAAACAGGTGTGTGCGTCTCCGTCCTATTGCCCCACCTGTATACTCCCCATCCGTCGTGTCGGGCAATGGGAAGCGACCATGCAGGTCTTTTTCGCGCGGACAAAGGGAGTGATCCGGAAAGGCGTTTCGTTCGGCGGAATCCGGTCGTCGGAGGTCGACTTCAATGACGATCTGGGTTTTGACGAGCATGAGGTCTTCACGGAGTACACGGGGCGGTATCAGTTCCGTCCTCGGTGGGCGATACATTACTCCGCGATGGTCCTCGAGGAACAGGCCGGTGAGGTCCTCGACCGGACGATTTACTTCGGCAATGAGGTCCTCGGCGCGGGAACCCGCGTTCGGTCGAAGTGGAACTTTCTCTATCAGCGGGTAGGACTGCTGTATCAGCCGGTCCTGACGCCGTGGTCCACACTGTCGGTCTTCAGTTACTGGCTCTATACGGACCATCGGATAGCCGTGCACAACGAGATCTGCGACGGTCGACTTCGGGTCGATCGAACCAGACACATGGTAATGTCCGGCGTCGAGCTTCAGCGCTGCATTACCACGTTACGCAACGGCGCGACGCTCTCCTGCGACAATCGAGTCGGACTGGGCTACCTTGACGACACCTTTGCGCTCGACGTGCAGACCGGTCTCCAGTTCAGCGTACCGATGGGTTCGGGACGGTACGGGTACGCCCGGGGCGGATACCGCCTGCTCAACTTCGAGGAGGACAGGAACGACCTTCGGCTGGATACCTCGTTTGAAGGCGGTTTTGTGGAAGCCGGTCTGATCTTCTAGTGACGGGCGCGAACGATTTCGTGAACGGCGCCGGACTGAATGTCCTAACCAATAGGGGGCTTTGTGCTCTTGCCCTGACTGAATGTCCAACTCATGTCCAAGGGCTTTCACAACCCCTCCCGGCGCCGTTCCTTTCTCTCCAAAAAAGAAAAGCCCGAAAACGACCGCGAGCGGCCGCCCCTTTCAGGGCTTTTCACAGAACAGTGAAAGGGTATGTTGAGAAGTGCCCCCCTCCTATCACATTTTCGCGGTGACGCAAGAACTTTTTCACGTTAATGGCCCGAAATATATAGGTATCCAAGACTTGTATATATTGATAGGTGTTAGCGACGGCATCTCGAATTCATATAGTTTCTTCCAAATAGATAACTAATATAGCTGCAAGACCGTACCGGTCACCGCTCCGGCGCCCTCTCCACCCAGGGGGCGCCGTCATTCTTCCGCCCTCCTTCGGGTCCTCCTCCGATTGCGTTTTGTGTCCTTCGAGAAAGGTAACCGGCGCCGGGATAGCGATAAGCTGTCGGTATCTCAATGGCTGAGGAAGGAGGGGGAGACGAGTCCCCCCCTCCTTCCTCAGCGGGCGCAGAGTCGCCTCAAGCCCGGTGAACCATCACCGAGAAAGAATTCCCCGGTCCCTTTCGTGTTCCGGCACAGCGTAGGGGCGACGGTCCTGTTTCCAGCGCGTCGACGGCTTTTGCTCTTCTTCGGACGAACGGTTCTCCTGAAGAAAATCCCGGCCGTGCAAGCGAAAACTTCATACTGAGCGGTTCTGCCGAGGGTTAGGCGGCCGGAAAGAGACTGAACGCCAAAACCTGCCGGAATAAAGGGATTTACAATGATTTTTAAATCTGATATATCTAAATCGTCCGGCGGACGCCCGGTTCGCCGAGCGCATTATCGTGAGGAGGCTGGAATTATGGCCGTGAACAACGCCGAGGGGCGACATTCCGACTCGCAGATCGTGTATCGAGGGTCCGGTGGGTGGACCAAGACACACTCCTGGGTTTTCATTGCGATCATAGCGGTGGGTCTGGCGGTGATCGTATTCCAGAATCGGTACCATTATTTGGATCCGCAAGGGCTGGGCAGAGCGTATCGCATCAGCAAATTTTTCGGATCGATTCAGGAGTTCGACCCGGACCGGGGATGGATTGCGGCTCGCTTGCAGGCGCCGCCGCCTCAGGCCTCGATGATGACGCCGCCTCCGAACATGGCGGGCGTTCCCCCGACGCTGCAGCCTCACGGCGCCGGTCAACCTCCCGAACCGGACGCAGGGCCCCCTGAGCAGACTCCACAGTCATTCCCGCCCCCCACTCCGGCGCCCGCTACGGCGCCCGAAGAAACGCCCATGGTCGGCGAACCCTCGCAACAGCCGGCGGAGCTTCCTTTCTCGGAGAAGCCGGACGGTCAAGAGATCGGGATGAAAGAGGAGGAGATCGTCTCGGAACAGCCGGCGCCGCCGCCGCCTCGGGAAATGAGCCGCGAAGAGCGCTTGGACATGTTCCTCGGTCGGTTTCCCGATTACGGGGAGGACGAGTTTCAATTGGCTCACGAAGATCTGTACCCCGATTGGAAGAAGCGAATGGGCGCGGACGGGCAGTGGCCGAAATTCATCGACGTCTATCAGGAATTCATCGACTGGTGGATCGACGCGGGATCGCCCCCGAAGCCGGGTTTTCAGCTATGGGAAGAGTTCATGGCCTCGAAAGAGGCTAATCGGTAGCTCGCGATGAACACCGGACAATCGAGCCCTGGAGCCTGCAAGCCGCAGGCTACGGGGCTTTTTCGTCCAGGGTATCCGGTCAGCTTTTCAAGCCGGCGAAGATCATGCGTCCCGCGGTGGTTTGCAGGACGCTCGTCACAGTGGCCTCGACATACTTGCCCATAAATTTCCGGCCGTTGTCGACGACCACCATGGTCCCGTCGTCCAGGTAGGCCACTCCCTGGCCGGGTTCCTTGCCTTCTTTGATTATTTGGACCTTCATGGTCTCGCCGGGGAGGACGATCGGTTTGAGGGAATTGGCCAGTCGATTGATGTTCAGCACTTGGATGGAATGCACTTCCGCGACTTTGTTCAGGTTGAAGTCGTTCGTGAGAATCGCGTATCCGGTCTCTTTCGCCAGTTGGATCAGCTTCTGATCGACCTCTTTGATCGCGGGATAGTCGGTGTCGTCGATTCGGATTTTGACGTACGCCTGCTTCTGGATCTTGTTGAGGATGTCCAGCCCCCGTCGGCCACGGGTCCGCTTGGTCGAATCTGACGAATCCGCAATCGCCTGGAGTTCCTGGAGTATGAATTCGGGAATCACCAAATCGCCGTCCAGGAATCCGGTTTGACAGACGTCGGCGATTCGTCCGTCGATAATCACCGACGTATCGAGAATGCCGATTACTCTTTGCTTGGAATCCGTGGATCGAAGCGCCCGTCGCTCGAATTCCGTTCCTTTGGATGCCCCAACCTGCATGCCCATCATCGTGAAAAGGATCATGATGAGCCCGCCGAGACTCAGCGCGACGATATTATTGGGAAGGAGCGGCAGGCCGGAGAGGACGATCCATCCGAGGAGCGCGCCCACAAGGGTTCCGGCCGCGCCGCCGATGATGCCGACCACGTCGGCTCTCAGCAACGAGCGTATAACGATAAGGACGACAAGCCCCAACGTCAGGCCGCCGGCAAGAAACACCAGGGTCCCGATGGGGGCGCCGAACGCGTAATGACCGATCAATCCGCTGAGAAACGCGCACGAAATGAGAATAATCGCGGATATGACCTTATTGAGCATTCGCGCGAGTCCTCGTCGGCGAGAAAGCGGAGTTGTGCAGGGGGTCGGCTAGTCGCGTATTACGTCGCCCGGAGAGATGGAAGCTTCGAAAATTTTTGCAATAGCGCGTTCGATATCGTCTTCGTCGGTCCGCTTGGCAATAGAGAGTTCCTTGATAAGGAGGTTGTGGGCCTGATCGTAGAGCCGGCGCTCTCCGTGGGACAAGTCCTTGGTCTCCTTGAGCAGACTCAGATCCCGATAGACCTCGGCGGCGCTGAATATGCTTCCGCTCCGCATTTTGTCCTGATACTCGCGATGCCGTCTGTTCCAGGTCAGCGAATCGTTCCTGCTTCCTCGTTTTTCAAGTATTTCTATTACCTTCGGTACCTCCTCTTCCGACACGACTCTACGTACGCCGTTTGAGTCCACTTTGTCAACAGGCAACTTGATCACCGAGCTTCCGGCGCCCGATTTCACTTCTGTTTTCAATATGTAGCACTGTTGCTCGGCGCCGCCGATATTCTCATTTCGGATTTCTGTTATTCGCGCCACTCCGTGGATCGGATACACTACCAAATCTCCGACCTTGAACATCAAGACGCTCCCTTCTCCGTGAGGTGGCGAATACTCGGTATGAACACAACGCGGGGACGAGGTCCCCCGCCTTAACTATTTGGAATAAAACGTATACCCTTCGGCCGTAGGCATTCGGCCGCGCCCTGTGATTTGAGTTTGGCTACTGAATGAGCTACTATCCCCGGCAACCCCGAGGCCGCCCGGCGACTGTCGAGCGCCTCAATCAAGGGGGACAATATACAAGGTATTGTGCCTTGTCAACAAAAAAACACAATATGGAGTAAATATGGGTGAATACGTTCTATGCCTTGTTACCATTGATGATATGGACAAGGGTGTGAAAATCGCGCATACCCTTGTCAGGGAGAAAGTCGTCGCGTGTGTGAACATCCTTCCGCAGATACGATCGATTTACGTTTGGCAGGGCGAAGTCTGCGACGATCCGGAGATCCTCCTCATCATGAAAACGAGGAAGGAACTCTTCGATCGGCTTCAGTCCGCAGTCAAAGAATTGCACCCGTATGAGGTTCCGGAAGTCATTTCGTTCGCGATCGATCAAGGGCTGCCGGACTATCTCCGTTGGATCGATGAATGCACCTCGCCGGCCCGATGACGTGCGGCGCATCATCCGAGAAGGATGCGCGCTGCTCCACATAGAGATCTCCGAACGCGCGATCGATCGGTTGGAGCGGTTTATTGCGCTCGTGAGCGAATGGCGTGATCGCGCGGATCTGACGTCGGTATCGGATCCGGCTGAGATGGCTGTCAGACACCTTCTCGATTCGTTGATCGTTCTTTTGGTCATGCCGCCGCCACGGCCGTTGACCGTCATTGACGTCGGGACCGGCGCGGGCTTTCCGGGATTCCCCCTTGCAGCGACGGACTACGGCCTTCACGTGACGCTGCTGGACAGAGATCCTCGGAAGATCGTTTTTCTCAAGCTCGCAGCGTCGAGCGTGGATATGCGCGGATTGACCTTCATCAATGCCGCGGTCGACGATTTCCTCGGGGATCCGAATCGTCGCGCGTACGACGTGGTGGTTTCCCGCGCGTTCACGTCGGACCTTCTCACCCTGAAGCGCTCGGCCGGGCTCTTGAAGCCCGACGGATCGCTGATTCGGATGCTGGGGCCGTCACAGGACCCGAGTCCTTTCCCGCTCTCGGACTTCAAGATCGTCGATCGGTGGGAGAATTATCTGCCCTTTTCATCGCGGTATCGGCGGATTCTTCGGTATAAACGGCGTGATTGACGGCAGATAAGGTGTTGGTATATTTGTTGAATAATCGAAGAACGGGCGTTTTCCCTTTTTTTTAGCGGGTTTCGCTTTTTCCGTTGGTTCGCAGCGGATTTTATGATATGAGGGTCGACCGGGACTGGACTGACACAAGATATTGTGGGTATTCAGCAATGGCACGCGTTATTTGCCTTTGTAATCAAAAGGGTGGGGTCGGAAAAACGACGACGTCGGTCAATCTGGCATCCTGCCTGGCCCTGTCGAAGAAAGCGACGCTTCTGATCGATCTCGATCCCCAAGCGAACGCTTCCAGCGGCCTCGGCGTGCGGTTGCGGGCCGGAGAGCCGTGCGTGTACGATCTCCTGTTGTCACGGGAAAACATCTCGAGCGTGGTAAGAAAGACCGAAGTCGAGGGTCTTGATCTGGTACCCGCGTCTCAGAATTTGATTGGAGCGGAAGTGGAGTTCGTGTCGCTGCCGGATCGAGAGCGAATGATGGTCAATGTCATCGAGACGGTGCGGTCGTCGTACGATTTCATTTTCATCGATTGTCCGCCGTCTCTCGGTTTTCTCACGCTCAACGCTCTGGTAGCCTCCGATGCGGCGCTTATTCCCATTCAGTGTGAGTACTACGCGCTCGAGGGAGTGGGTAATCTGATGAGCGCGATCAAGCGGATCAAGGCGCACTTCAATCCGCGGTTGGAAATCGAGGGATTTCTGCTCACGATGTTCGATTCGCGGAACAACTTGGCGCATCAGGTGGCTCACGACGTAAAAAATCATTTCACCTCTCAGGTCTTCGATACGGTGATTCCTCGCAATGTCAGACTGTCGGAATCTCCGAGTTTCGGCAAGCCGGTGGTGCTCTACGATATCGCTTCGCGCGGCGCCGCGGGCTATTTGGCGTTGGCAAAGGAGATACTCGATGCTGAAGGGAACGGAACGTCAGAAGAGGCGTACTGCGCTGGGACAGGGACTTGACGCGTTGATCCCTGTCGAAAAGCCCGTCGATTCCGGCCCGAGCGACCGGGGCGTAACCTACGTTCCCATGGACTCCCTTGTTCCGAACCCGCATCAGCCTCGTCGAGTCTTCTCGGAAGAGACGCTGAACGACCTCAAAAATTCCATCAGCGAGATGGGCGTTATTCAGCCTCTCCTCGTTCGGCGATCTCCGTCCGGATCGTATGAAATAATTGCCGGTGAACGGCGCTGGCGCGCGGCCCGCATGGCCGGATATACCGAAGTACCGGTGATCGTTCGAGATGTTTCCGATTCTGAGGCGTTGGAAATCGCGCTGATCGAGAATGTCCAACGGGAAAACCTCAATCCGCTCGATACGGCTGAAGCGTACGAGACCCTCATCGAGAAGTACTCGTACACTCACGAGGTGCTGGCGAAACGGATCGGTAAGGATAGATCGAACATAACCAATCACTTGCGTCTTCTCCGGCTGCCCGATCCCATCAAGGAACATGTCCGCCGGGAAACCTTGTCCATGGGGCACGCTCGGACACTCTTGTCCGTCGAAAATGTTCCCGCGCAATTGAAGCTCTCCCGGCGGGTGATCAAGAATCGGCTGTCGGTTCGGGACCTTGAGCGGATCGTTCAGAACTACCGTATGAAAAAGGAGTCGAACCCGGCGGGGAAGAAGGAGAAGGACCCTGCGATCCGTGAACTGGAGGAGGGGCTTTCCCGCCGGCTTGCCGCGAAAGTTTCGATTTCGGTGAAATCCAATAATTCCGGCGCCGTTCGGATCGATTTTCACTCGGCGGAAGAGCTGGAACGTCTCCTGGAGATCATGGGATATTCGTCGGATTTTGCTTGAAATTCTCGGGTCCCCGTGATAGTCTGATCTTGTGATATCCTATTAAAAAGACTGGTGATTTTTAGATCCATGAGCACTGTCTGGGGACATTGTTTGAGGCTGCTCCGGACCAGGGTGAACGAGCATACTATGTCGACCTGGCTGGAACCGATCACGTGCGAGGAAATAACGGACGGTCGGGTGGTTTTGTCAGTGCCGAACAGTTTTTTTATTTCATGGATTAAGGACAATTACCTTGATCTTATTACGGATTCCTTGTCTCAAGTAACCGGAACTATTTATGATATCAGGTTAACCTCACGCAACGAAACCATTGCGGACCACGCCGGAGACGAAACGCGCGACACAGCCACAGACGGCGCCGCCGAACGGGGTTCCCTGACGGAGGAGTTTGCGCTCCGACACAACCTCAATCCCCGATACACCTTCAAGAGTTTCGTAGTCGGGGATTGCAACAACTTGGCCGGGGCCGCGGGTATGGCGGTGGCCGAGAAGCCGGGCGGCGCGTACAATCCCCTGTTCATTTTCGCCGGCGTGGGATTGGGCAAGACGCATCTGATCACCGCTATCGGTCACGAGGTGCTGTCTCGGGACAAGTCCAAGAAAGTCTCGTTTGCGACCTCCGAAGAGTTCACCAATGAGATGATCAACGCCATCAGATTCGGGAAGATGGCTGAGTTCCGCAATAAATACAGAAAGGTGGACCTTCTTCTCATTGACGATATTCAGTTTCTCGCCGGAAAGGAACGGACTCAAGAGGAATTTTTTCACACGTTTAACAGTATTTACGAGGCGCGCAAACAAATCGTCATAACGTCGGACCGGCTCCCCGGGGAATTGACCGACATGGAGCAACGCCTGAAATCCCGCTTCAGCTGGGGGCTTGTGGCCGACATGGGAGTGCCGGACCTCGAAACACGCGTCGCAATCCTTAAACGCAAAGCCAACGAGGACCATATAGCGCTTCCAGATGACGTCGCATATCTTCTGGCCGAGCGGGCAAAGTCGAACGTGCGGGATCTGGTTGGGAGTTTGATTCGGGTCGTCGCCATCAGCACGCTGCAAGGGTTGCCGCTCACTCGCGATCTGGCGGAGAGTTCCCTCAAGGATGTGCTCAATCACCGGGTCAAGCCGGTCACTATCGACGACATCATCACCCATGTGTCGAAATCGTTCAATGTCAAGGTATCGGACGTAAAATCAAAGAAGCGCCATAAGTTGTACGCGCTTCCTCGACAGATCGGCATGTATTTGTCCCGCGAATTGACCGAATGCTCCTATCCTGAAATCGGAACGGCGTTCGGCGGAAAAGATCATTCGACAGTGGTGTACGCGACCCGCAAGATCGAAAAACTGTTGGAAAACGACCCTTCGATCAAGAACAGGGTGGAGGAATTCAAACGGGAGCTTTCTCATTGAGAACCCTGTGGATGACCTGTTGGCAAAGTGTTGATAAGGTTCGGCGCGTGAATTTTACACAGTCCGACCCGATTTGTCCCACAATCCGTCAACAGGCGGACAAGGCTTTCAGAGCGATTCGAGCATGGTTTTCCACAGTTTTCGGTCGTCTTCTGAGATTACGATTTTTTTGTACATATTTGGGTTAAGGAGAGCGGAATGCTGTTGACCATAGATCGAGACGTCCTTTTTGACGGACTTACCAAAACGGTTCCGATCACCGAAAAGCGTTCCACACTTCCGATTCTTTCTCACGTCCTGATGGACGGGGAAGAGGGGCGACTGGTTATTTCTTCGACGGACCTGGAAGTGGGGCTGCAGGTGAAGGTTGATAGTGAGATCGAGGAATCGGGATCTCTGACGCTTCCGGGCCGAAAACTCTTTGACATTGTGCGGGAATTACCGTCGGCGCCGGTACGCATGGGCGTCAGCGACACTGGCCGAGCGAGCATCACGTGCGCGAACAGCTCGTTCGAACTTGCGATGATGGATCCTGCGGACTATCCGGCGTGGTCCTCGGAGGAACAAGTCGAAACGGTCTCCTTGACGGCGGACAAGCTCTTACGCCTCATCGACAAGACGCTTTTTGCCGCTTCAACGGACGATTCTCGCTTCAATCTGAACGGAGTCTTGTTTGAAGTGTCCGATAACAGAACGAAAGTGGTCTCGACCGACGGTCATCGCCTGGCCATGATCGAGGAAGAGATATCGCTTGCCCTGGAATCGAAGGCTGTTGTTCCGAGAAAGGGCCTCTTGGAGATCAAACGGGTTTTTGAAGGCGTGAAAGACGATGTATCGGTGGGATTTGAGCCGAAAAACATGCGGGTCGGCGCCGAGCGTTTTTCGATGACTGTGCGGTTGCTGGACGGCGATTATCCCGATTATAGGAAGGTCGTTCCGGAGAAGGGCTCGAGAAACATGACGGTCGATCGCCACGCCCTGACGCATACGCTCAAACGGGTGGCGGTCCTGACCACGGATAGACACAAGGGAATCGACATGAAGATCGCCCCCGGAACGATGCATCTCAGTGTTACTCACCCGGACTTGGGCACGGCTCACGACAGTGTTGAAGCGGAGTATGACGGAGACGAATTCGAACTGATCGTGAACGTTTCGTACATGATCGAAGCGCTGAACGTTATCGAAACCGACGAGGTTTCGTTGGAATTCGAACGGGAGGGGTCTCCTTTGATCATTCGTCCCAAACCCGCCAAAACGTATTTCAACCTCGTCATGCCGATGCGGAAGTAGCCTCAAGCCCCATCGGCGGCTCAAACTCCCCATTACAAAGGATTATCGGAAGTGCAAAAAGAGAGTTCTTACGGCGCCGAACATATCAAGGTTCTTGAAGGCCTCGAGGCGGTGCGTAACACGCCGGGGATGTATATCGGCAACACCGGCGCAGAAGGTCTTCATCAGCTGATATGGGAAGTTGTGGACAACGCCGTAGACGAGGCGTTGGCCGGCTACTGTTCCAGTGTGTCGATAACCATACATCTCGATTCTTCGGTTACCGTCGAAGACGACGGCCGCGGGATACCCACCGAAATCCATCCGACCGAGGGAATCCCAGCCGCGGAAGTCGTGATGACCATGCTCCACGCCGGCGGCAAGTTCGACCGCGATTCGTACAAGGTTTCGGGCGGTCTGCACGGTGTGGGCGTTTCGGTCGTCAACGCATTGGCCGAGTTTCTGCGGCTGGAAATTCGACGGGGCGGACAGGTTTATCGTCAGCTCTATCGCCGGGGCAAGAAAGACAGCGACTTGGAAGTCATCGGAACGACCAGACGCACAGGGACCAAAATAACGTTCAAACCGGACTCCGACATCTTCAAGACAATCGACTTCAATTACGAGCTTACCGCGGCGCGATTTCGGGAATTGGCGTTTCTCAATCGCGGTCTTAGGATAAGTTTCGAGGATGAACGCTCGAACAAGACCCCTGTGGTTTTTCAATATGACGGCGGAATCGTTTCGTTTGTGGAGCATTTGAATCGCGGCAAAAAGACCGTGGACGGAGCGCCGTTCTATATGTACGTTGAAAAAGACACAAATGTTGTGGAATGCGCGCTGCAACACAACGACGGCTACACGGAGACGCTTTTTTCTTACTGTAATAATATCAATACGTTCGAAGGCGGAACTCACGTATCCGGCTTCCGTGCCGCGCTGACCCGCACGTTGAACGCGTACGCGTTTTCACACTCGCTCATCAAGGAAGGGAAAAACCAGATGTCCCTGTCCGGCGAGGATGTGAAAGAAGGCCTGACCGGCGTGCTCAGCGTGAAGATGTTGAGCCCCCAGTTCGACAGTCAAACAAAGTCGAAGCTGGGGAACATGGAGATTCGCGGCATCGTCGAACAGGCGCTGAATGAACGTCTGTCCGAATACTTGGAAGAAAACCCGAACATAGGCAAAGCCATCGTGCAAAAGGCCCTCGACGCTGGGCGTGCGAGGGAAGCCGCCAAGAAAGCACGGGAATTGACCCGACGCAAGAGCGCTCTCGAATCCTCGGCGCTGCCGGGGAAGCTCGCCGACTGCCAAGAGAAAGACCCGGCGCTGGCGGAGATCTTCATCGTCGAGGGCGAATCGGCCGGGGGGTCGGCCAAACAGGGGCGCGATCGAGCTACTCAAGCGGTATTGCCTCTCAAGGGGAAGATCCTCAACGTGGAGAAAGCCCGTTTTGACAAGATCCTCCAAAGTCAGGAAATCCGAACACTGATCACCGCGCTGGGGACGGGCATAGGGAAGGATGATTTCGACATATCACGGATCAGGTACCACAAGATTATCATTATGACGGACGCGGACGTGGACGGGTCGCACATTCGGACGCTTCTTTTGACGTTTTTCTTCAGGTGCATGCCCGAAGTGATCAATCGGGGGTACCTCTATTTCGCGCAGCCGCCCTTGTTCAAAGTCAAAATCGGTAAGGAAGAAACGTATATCAAAGACGAGAGCTTCCTCGAGAATATCGTTCTCGACAAAGGGCTTGAGAAGATACGAATCCCTCAGGAGGACGGAGAACCGCTGGAAGGACCCATGCTGATCAATGTGGTCAAGAATCTCTTGCGAATGGACAAAATACTTGATGTCTTGGAACGAAAAAACTTGGATCGCGCTGTTCTCAAAGCGTTTGTCGGGGAAGGGTTGAGTACCGAGGACCTGACCGGCGAGGAAAAGATCCGCGCGGTCGCTGAGCGAGCCAAGGAACGCATTGAGAAAGCCGATCCGTCGTTGGCGCCTGTCGAATATCGAATCGGCAAGGACGAGGAGGAATCGCTCTATTTCCTCGAAGTGGTAACCCGTCCAAACGGGGTCATTCGACACACGATTATCGATTTTGAACTGACGCGTTCACCGGCTTTCCGCGAAGTGGTCACGCTTTCACAACGCTCCCGGGTGCTCGGGGAACCGCCCTTGACGGTGCATATGGACGGCGAGTCGGTGGAGATACCCGGTTTCTCCGCCTTGACGGATCTTATTTCCCGACAAGGGTACAAAAAGATCTCGGTTCAGCGGTATAAAGGTCTTGGCGAAATGAATGCGGATCAGCTGTGGGACACGACGATGAATCCGGAGGACAGAAAACTGTTGCAGGTTAACGTGGAAGACGCGATCAAGGCCAATGAGATTTTTTCGACACTTATGGGCGATCAGGTTGAACCGCGACGGGAGTTTATCGAGAAGAACGCTCTGAATGTGGTGAATTTGGATTATTAGATCGATCCGTTCGTTACGATTGGATTGGGCCGCTCATTCGGAGCGTTGTTTCCTGTTTGGACGACATCCTTCCGAACCGGTCGAAGGGACCGACGTGCCGGCGCCGTTCGACCGCCCCGCCTCGATTCCATTCATAACGGCGAATATACGGGGATCGATCCTCTTGGGCGCGTTCGCGGCTTTACGCGGACAACCCCAAAGGAGATCGCGCCCCGAAGTAGACGTTTGAGAACTCACGAACTCACAGGAGGATAGGTAATGAATCCACTCGATCTGAAGTCGCAGGAAGAATGGGAAGAGATCCTGGAACGATTTGCTCAGCAGGTGGGCATGACGGCCTGCCTGAGCAACGGAGACGGCGGCATAATCGTCTGTCGATATGAGCGGTTTCCTTTGTGCGGCGCTATTCGGGAAAATCCCGACGCGACCGTCTCGATCTGCAGTCAAACCAACGCGGCCATGAGAGCCGTGGTCGAGAAGACCAAACGAGTCGAGATCGACTTCTGCGAAGCGGGTCTGGTGCGGATTGTCGTACCGGTGATACACAACGACAAAGTGATCGGTCAGGTTATGGCCTGCGGCCTTGCTTCCGAGGAAGAAGAGGTCGACGCGTTTCTCGTGGCCCAGGAGCTGAAAACCGACGAAGAAAAAATCCTCGAATTGGCGAAATCCACGCCGTTGGGCTCGAAGGAAGAAATAGTGAAGGCGGGAGAAGCGCTCTTTAAGGAGATCAACGGATAGGGCGAACGCTTTTCCGGCGTGAGACGGAAGAAAGGCGGACGGGAAACCCGGCGGTTCCATGACATGACGGGTCGCCGGGTCTTCCCGTTTCTCGTTAAACGGCGGGCCTGGGCAGAAGTCCGCCCTGCTCCGCTATCTCGCCGACCTTCTCTTCCCATTCGATCGCCATGATGTGAACACCGGCGATGCCTTCCATTTCCTTCAGCTGCTGAATGGTTTCAATCGCTATCTTGATGCCTTCTTCAGCCTGGTTCTCTTTGGGAACGCCCTTCATGCGCTCGAGAAGTTCGTTGGGCACATCCATTCCGGGGACGTTCTTCGCCATATACCGCGCCATGCCGAACGACTTGAAAGGCGTGACCCCGCCGAGAATGAAGACCTTCTCGTGAAGGCCCCGATCGACCACACCCTTCATCCAATCCCCAAACTTCTTCATATTGAAGATGCACTGCGTCTGGATGAACTCGGCGCCGGCCGCGATCTTTTTGGCAAGGCGGGGAACCCTGATCTCGAACGGATCGGCAAAGGGATTGGCCGCGGCGCCCACAAAGAGTTTCGGGGTTCCCTTGATTTCATCGCCGCCCAGAAATGTTCCCTCATCGCGCATTCGACGAACGGTCTGCAGGAGTTGGATGGAATCGATGTCAAAGACGTTTTTGGCCTGCGGATGATCGCCGAATTTCTGGTGATCGCCCGAGAGGCAGAGCATATTCCTGACGCCCAGCGCCGCGCCGCCAAGGATGTCGCTTTGAATCGCGATACGATTGCGGTCCCGGCAGACCATCTGCATGATCGGCTCGAGTCCTTCCTGCATCATGACGACCGAGGAGGCTATCGAGGACATCCGGACCACCGACGTCTGATTGTCCGTGATGTTGAAAGCGTCCGCCTTGCCTTTGAGCAGCTTGCACTTTTCTCGGATTACGTCCGCGTCCGCGCCGCGGGGAGGACCGCATTCCGCGGTCACGGCGAATTGGCCGGATCGCAAAATCTTCTCGATAGTGCTTTCGGTTACGGGTTCCGCGCTCATCTCTGGAAGTCCTCCCTGACCATCTTACGGGGACCGCCGTCCCGGTTGGTTCGCCAGTCGGCGATCTCGTGGATCTCTTCATATCGATCCATTTGATTGAGGGCCGCGAGTCGATCGAGGATCAGCTGCCATGCGCAGTCCACTTCGGGATCGATTTCGCATTTCCCGTCCGTGGATCCTCCGCAGGGACCGTTAAGCAGGCTCTTGGAACACCGGGCGATCGGGCAGATGCCGCCGGTGTATCCCAGTTTGCACTCACCGCAGGTCTGGCAACGCTCCACATAGTAGCCCTCTTTCAGGGAGCCGCCGACAAAGCCGGTATTCAGGGCCGGATACACGGGTTTATCCTTGTATCGCTCCGCGATGTACTGCACGCCCGCGCCGCAGGCCATGGACAGGACCGCTTCCACGTCCGGAACGAGGTCCTGAATCTCTTCGACGTACTCGGGATCGCACTGTCTCTCGATCGTCTTTTCGACAACTTCGAGGGGGTTGTTCTCCTTTTCCCGCGCCATGCGGAGCTGGCTGGAGAGGACCCGCACTTCGTCATGGCCGCCCGTAAGGCAGACCGTGACGCAACCGCCGCATCCAAGAACCATAATTTTCTTATGGTCTTGAATCATCTTCATTATCTCTTCGAACGGTTTTCGTTCACCTACGACCATCTTGCGCCTCCAGAGGCTCTCTTCCGCAGCCGCTTGGCTGAGGACGTATCAGGCTGCTTCTTCCGTCTTACGGGAAGACTTCTTGTTTAAAGGGCTCGGGCCGAGTTCTCTGATCCGTTCGGTGAATTCCTTGGCCACCTCCGCGAATCTCGGACCCATTGCCGCGCTCATGTTGAAAAAGTCCAATCGCTCCGGTTCCAGACCGACTTCTTCAAGAAGTTTCTTCACATAGAGCACTCTCGGCTTTGCCACAAGATTGCCGTGGATGAAGTGACAGTCTCCGGGCATGCATCCCGCGACGTACACACCGTCCGCGCCCTTCTCGAACGCACGGAGAATGTACACCGGCGTCACCTTGCCCGAGCACGGCAAACGGATAACCCGGATGTTGGTCGGATATTCAAGTCTCATACTGCCGGCTAGGTCCGCCGCGCCGTATGCGCAGTAGTGACAGCAAAATGCGACGATTGTAGGCTCGAAGTCTGCCATCGGCCCTCTCTCCTCGATGGATTGCTCTATGGAAAAGCGATGGATGGATCGACAATGTAGCTCAACGAGGACGAAAAAGCAACATCCCGAGGTGGGTGGAACTGAAAAAAAGCGCACGCCCACGCGTCGAATTTCCCAATCGATTCCGACGTGGAAAAGCGGTCGGCGGTTCGCGTCACGCGCACGGGCGATCTCGATCGCTTCAGATGTGTTCCCAGCGATCTTCGACCGCCTCCGGGGTCATGAGAGCGGAAATGCGTTCGATGTCCGAAAGAAACTCGAATTCACGGGCCTCGTTCTCACCGAGAGCTTGAGCGGCGTAATAGGGTCGTTTGCGGAAGAGACCGTCGATCAGCTCCGCCAGCGGATGCCCCAGGTTTTCAACGCCCCCTTCGTACTGCCCGACGAAGCGATGGGCCTGTTTCCGCAGGTCCAAGACCAGACTGAAGCCGCGGCGGAAAAGGATTTCCGAATGATTGGCGCGGAGGAGATCGAGGGCCTCGCCCATATTGTCGCCGCAGCTCTCTTCCAGGGCGATGCTTACGAATCCGCCTACCTTCCGGAGACTGCCGTAGAGCTCGTTGGGGGATCCGGGGTCCCGACCGTCCGCGACCATGACCTTGTTCGCCACATGAGCCAACTCCGTGCACAATCGGTCTTTTTCCCGCGGTTCGTCGATTTCCCGAATCAATCGCTTGAGCAGCGTTTCCTCATTGAGGACGGCCAGAGGATAATCCAGAATCCGGTCGTCCCACATACGGCCATCCTCTTCAGATCTCAGAATGTCTCCGCCGGGTTCGGTCGTCACCTCGCGACGAGCCAAATACTTATAGATATCCAAGGCTTCGTCAAATTCAGGAAAACCGTGGTCCGCCAAGCGCGCGCGTCGCCATTTCAGCGCGGTCTCCTCAATTTCGACGTGAAGACCGCGAGCCAATTCCTCCATGATTGCGAAGTAGTATTCGGTTTTCCAATGAAAGAGGCTTTCGAGAAGGCGCTTAATCGTTTCGTCCATCTCCGGAATCCGAAAATCGACGTAGAAGGTATCGTCCAAGGTGTACGGAGGGAGACTGTCCTGCTGCTCCATGAAATCGTAGTCGGGATTTCTGATCACGACCCTGACAATTCGACTGAGCGCGGTCACGAGGAGTTCCGGATCGACCGCCTGAGCGAATTGGATGAGCTTTTCGTCTCCGAGGCGCGCAAGCGTGTTGAGCCACCGTGCGGCGGAACCGACGTCGAATTGATCTTTATTCCACATGTCAATATCCAGAATGTACTGTAGCTGCCGACCCGAGGTTGAAGCAACGAGCGCCGGCGCATTTTCTTCGCCGAGCTCTTTGATGGTGAAAAACGCCTCCTCGTCCGATAGTCGCCGTGTAAGGCTCTGCGGTCGAGCGATACACTCGAGAAGCTCTTCCTTCGCCTGCGCGGAAAGCTTCCTGAAGATTTCGACGCGCTTCTCGACGGGAAATGAATCGAACTTTTCAATCACCGCGGACGCGTCATCGAGGGAACTTGGAATTTTCATGGACATAGTTTATCCTCTGTCCCAGTCGGAAATCAAGGAAGAGACGCCCGGAAGGATCGATCGGGAATACGGCCCGGAGACCGCCGGGGATCCGGCCGACCCGCTTATCCATACGTCGCCCAAACGTCCGGAAAGTTCTCTGATGTTGAATCTTTTTCTGAGCTTGGTTGGGAGGGAAAAATGGAAAAACTGACCGGGAAGGCAATTATCGCTATGGGAGGGGGACCCACCGCGGTTATCAATCAGTCGTTGGTCGGCGCGGTCATTCAGGCCCGGCAATATCCCCACATTACCCAGTTTTACGGCGCCTTCCGCGGTGTGGAAGGGCTCGTGGAAGAGCAGCTCATCAATCTCTCCGAAGCCACACGCCACAATATGGAGATGGTTGCCCGAACTCCCGGCGCGGGCATTCGGAGCACGCGGGACAAGCCCGACGAAGAATACTGCAAACGGATCTTCGAGGTCTGCAAGGCCCACGGTATCAACTATTTCTTCTATGTGGGCGGAAACGATTCCGCTGAGACCTGCCGGATCGTCAATCATTTCGCGGCGGAAGAAGGCTACGAGATGCGCGTGATGCACATCCCGAAAACCATCGACAACGATCTCAGGGTCACCGACCATTGTCCCGGATACGGATCAGCGGCCAAATTCGTGGCGCAGGCCTTTTCCGGCGTCAACTTGGACAACAGATCGCTGCCCGGCGTGTATATCGGCGTGGTTATGGGGCGTCATGCGGGATTTCTCACCGCCGCGTCGGTTTTCGCTCGGAAGTATCCCGATGACGGACCTCATCTGATCTACCTTCCCGAGCGCTCGTTCGATCCGGAGCAGTTCCTGGCGAGCGTGGACGAAAATTACACCAAGCACGGTCGATGCGTGATCGCCGTCTCGGAAGGGATTCAGGACGCGCAGGGGCAGCCCGTGGTCGCGGGCCTTGTCGAGCGGGTCGAACGTGACGCGCACGGCAATGTGCAGCTCTCGGGCACGACGTCGCTCGG
Source organism: uncultured Syntrophales bacterium (assembly GCA_964385875.1). GTDB lineage: Bacteria > Desulfobacterota > Desulfomonilia > Desulfomonilales > Desulfomonilaceae > CAYLRL01. Next base: position 43,285 of record CAYLRL010000017.1, on the reverse strand, counting down.
CGACGCGCTCATGGACCTGATCAAGACAAACCTCAAGATCAAGCGGGTGCGATCGGACACGTTCGGGTACTTACAGCGATCGTTCCTCGGCTGCGTCAGCGACGTGGACGCCAACGAGGCGCGGGAAGTGGGTGAACGCGCGGTCCAGATCGCAGCGTGGCATCGAGTGGACGGATCGATCACCATCGAGCGGGTCGGCGACTACGCGGTGCGTTACAATCTTACGCCGCTCCAAGACGTGGCCAAAGAGACCAAATCCATGCCGGATTCGTACATCGACGGCGCGAACGACGTCACCACGGACTTCAAGAATTACGCTCGACCGCTCCTCGGCGGGATGCCGGTGTACGAACGGATCAACGCTCCTGCGGTTGAGAAGATCCTCAACGCCGAGGGCTGAGGACGACCGTGTCGATGCGCGGCGGCACGGCCCGGGATGAACGGTATATGCTCGAGGCGCTCCGAGAGGCCCGAAAAGCGGCCGAGCTCGGTGAAACGCCCGTCGGCGCGGTGGTCGTGATCGGTGGGGAAATTCTCGGCGTTGGGCACAATCGAGTGGAAATCGATTCCGACCCGACCGCGCATGCGGAAATAATCGCTCTTCGGTCGGCCGCCGCGGCGACACGAGACTGGAGATTGCCCGACGCGACGCTTTATGTTACATTGGAACCATGCGTGATGTGCGCGGCCGCGCTCATCCATGCGCGCGTCAAACGCCTCGTCTTCGGGGCGTTCGACCATAGATGGGGCGGAGTAGGCAGCCTCTTTGATTTGTCACACGACCCTCGACTGAATCACGAACTTGAGACGACGTCGGGTGTCCTGGAAAAGGAGGCGGCAGAATTGCTCAAGGGCTTATTCGGCGACCTCCGAAGACGCGGCTGAACCGTCACCATACCGGCAAGCGGAGAGATGCCCGAGAGGCCGAAGGGGGTTGACTCGAAATCAACTGTACGCATCGCGTACCGGGGGTTCGAATCCCTCTCTCTCCGCCACCCCCTGTGAACCTTTCCGACACGTGACCGTCCTCAATCGGCGGCGACGAGGAAGAGAATCCGAGCCCGAGTCGTACGTTGTTCGAGGGCGATGAAGCCGCTTCTAATGAGGGAAAGCTTTTCCCATGGGAATTATCGAGACAAGGCTCCGGTCGGGAAATTTGACGGTTGTGGGAAACTTCAATCCGGCCATCCTCACCCATGAATTCTTGACGACGGTGTGCGGGCTGCAAAGACCGGAGCCGTTGAAGTCCTCGGAACCCAACGTGCCCGTCGTGCGGGAGATTCAATACGACAATGAGCGGTGGTTTATGGATTTGGACCGGATGATCGTCGAAGACATGCAGATCGAATCTTTTGAAGCGTTCCGAGCTCCCGAAGCGGGCGTAACCTATTTGGACATGCTGGCGTATACTCCTCTCCGAGCCGCCGGCGTGAACTTGTATTGCGACTTCGGCCTATCAGCGCCGGGAACGTTATGGACCAATCTGCGGAATGATGATCGAATCGCTGCCATAATTCAGGGTTTTGGCGGTTTGTCGGCGGATCTCGACACCCGATTGCATATCCGCTCCGGTGAAAGTGAACTTATAAGCGCTTCGCTCGGTTTTGATCTGCCCGACGACATGAGAGCCCTTCTGAAGTTGGAGAGACTCCAAATGGTCGACTATGTTCGGGCACACCTCAACTGGGAATGGCGGGGCCTGGCGGGCCGGCGAGATCGCCTCGATTCCATACCGCCGCAGTCACGCTTTGTGGGCGAGAAATTCGTCAAACTTGTCGACATCCTCAGCTCAGCGGGGTAAGAACTATGCCGGAAACGTTAGGAACTGTCGAAGAAACGCCGACTTGGGAGCGCAGGAGCGACTCGGACACCGACTTGCGACGATCTTATAGCGCGGTCAACGCTCAGAAGGCTATCTATATGAAACTGACGCGCAATTCGCTAGATTCTGCGCTCTCAGAGCCGATCGAAGCCTCGGAAACCGCCGCCGAAATCCCATGCGGTTCGAACGTTCGGGACTACATTCGAAATTACGTTTTGGAACTGAAGCGGCTCGTGGCGGACGTGTACCCCGGAACGGATCGGAAATTGCGACATCTCTCCCTTCTACCCTCAGACTGGGACGGCGCAGGCGCCGAACCGGTTTCGGATCGAACTATGGATTTGGCTTACTCGACCCTGTGGACGCTCCGTCAGATGGCAGAAGAGAGCGGCGTACTCCTTCCCGAGCCGGATGTGGGCCCCGGCGTATCGGGAACAGTGCAATTCGAGTGGAAAATCGGTTCAAGGGCTTTCGAGTTGGAATTGATCGCGGAAGATAATGCCGCTCGTTACGAGTATCTCATCTGCCCGACTCCCGATGACGCGGATTGGGACGAGGGAGAGTTTCGAGGATCGCTCGGAAGTTCCGAGGTAATCGAGACATTCCTCTCGTGGCTTCGGCGCTGAGACGACGTCCGTCGACCATGGATCCACCGAGCACCGAGCATCGAGGATCGTGACACGGTTCTGCGTCGCCTCTATCCCGAGTTTTTCAATGATGACGGAAGCTTGAAATCGACTTCCTTCGGCGACAGGTATCAGGCGCCGTCAGTGCACCTCGAGAAAGCGGCCGATGTGGAAGCGATTCGTCTTCGCCACGAGAGAATGCTGTGTTTCGGTAGGCTGGTAGTGGGAACAATACGATCCGAGAGATTGGGAGACGTCGTGCGCCAACCCGAACCCGTCTCACATTGCCTCATCGAACGCCTGAAGGACACGATCGGCGAGCGAAAGAGACGGCGCAAGCTCGCACAACTCGTAGAAATCCTTCGAACGCCGTGACCGATCACACTACAAACGAGCCTACATTCTCGACCATCAGCCGGACGTGTACATCGCCTTGATGAGGTCGCCGTACCGCTCATTGATGTACTTGCGCTTGACCTTCATGGTCGGGGTGACTTCGCCGTCTTCTTCGTAGAGTTTCTTCGGGATGATGGTGAATTTCTTGACGGTTTCCACGTGGGCCAAGGTCTTGTTGACCGAGTCGACTTCCCGTTGGATGAGCTCCTGGATTTCGGGGGTCGTGGTGAGGCTCTCGTACGTGGTGAACGGGATCTTGTGATCCTGCGCGAACTGGATGACGTTCTCCTCGTCGAGCACGATCAGCGCGGAGAGGAATTTCAGGCGGTCGCCGATGACGATCGCGTCGTTGATGTACGGGCTGAACTTGAGCTGATTCTCGATGTTCTGCGGAGCGATATTCTTGCCGCCGGCGGTGATGATGAGGTCTTTTTTTCGGTCGGTGATGACCAGGTGGCCCTTTTCGTCGAATTCGCCCACGTCCCCGGACATGAGCCATCCGTCGACGAGCGTCTCTTCGGTGCCCTCGGGATTGCGGAAATATCCCAGGAAGACGTTGTCGCCCTTCACCATAATCTCGCCGTCGTCCGCTATTTTCACCTCGACGCCGGGTAAGGGGGGGCCCACATTCTCTGGTATGATCAGGTCTCCCTGATGGATGCAGGTGGGGCCGGTTCCTTCGGTCTGGCCGTAGACTTGCCTTAGAGGCACGCCGATGCCGTGATAATACTTGAGGACATCCGGCGAAATGGGCGCGGCCCCCGAGACCGCAACGCGGACCCGCTCGAAGCCGAGGCGTTCCCGAAGCTTATAGAACACCGCAAGATTGGCGAGGAAATGCAACGCGCGAAGCACCGGAGGAACCGAATCCGCGCTGAATCGCTTTTCACAGTACTGACGGCCGATCTGCTCCGCCAGGCCGTAGCAGACCCGTTTGAACCAAGTGGCGTTCACCATGCGGATCCGTATCCCCGAATAGTACTTCTCCCATATTCTCGGCACGGCGAAGATTACCGTCGGTGAGATCTCCCGGAAGTTGTCCATGACCGTGTCGGGGCTCTCGGTGAAGTTCACGGTATAGCCGAAGCGCAGGGGCAGGAACGAGGTGAACATCCGTTCCGCGATGTGGCTCAGCGGCAGAAATGAGAGAAGTTCGTCCGTGTCGTACATGGGAATGGCTTCACCGATGGACCACGCGGTCCAGGTGACGTTCCGATGGGAGAGCATCGCTCCCTTGGGCGGGCCCGTGGTCCCCGACGTGTAGATGATGAACGCAAGGTCGTCGAGCTTGACCGCCGAAGATAATTCATCGAACAGCGTCGGTTTTTCCGCGTCGAGCTTCCTGCCGGCCTCCAGCAGTTCGTCGAAGGTCATGACCATGGGATCGGAGAAGCCCCGCAATCCCTTGGTGTCGATCACAACGATCTTCTCGAGGTCGGGCGTTTTATCTCTGAACATGAGCGCCTTGTCGAGCTGCTCTTCATCTTCGGCAATGTAGACCTTCGCTCTGGAATGACCTACCACGTACTCGCATTGGTTCGCCGCGCTCGTGGTGTAAATCCCGACGGTGACGCCGCCCACGCAAATGATTCCCATATCCGCGTACAGCCACTCGGGGCGATTTTCGCCGATCACCGCAACTGCGTCGCCGGTTCCGATGTCGATGGAGACAAGTCCCAGCGCGGTGTGCCGAACCTTTTCCCGGTACTGGGCCCACGTGACATCGCGCCAAATGCCGAGGTATTTGTATCGCAACGCGGTCTTGTCAGGATCAAGGTCGACCCGCTCAAAGAACACTTGGGGGATAGTCTGCTCTACGTACGCGCTCATCCACGCCTTCCCGTTCCGTTTTCAAAGATTGCCGAATTTCGCCTGAATCGTCCGTCTCGGCCGGATGCCTCGTGGAGGCTATCTCCACCTCTTTTTGCGCTTATACCGAGCCCCGGCGCGGGCGGTTTGTTCCTTCTTGACGCCGAGATAGAATTCCTGCACGTCTTCGTCCTCGAGGAGCTTCTCGGGAGGGCCTTCCAAAACTATTCGGCCCGTCTCCATGATGAATGCGTGATGTGCGACGCTCAGGGCTTTCCGCGCGTTCTGTTCCACGAGGAGGATTGTCGTTCCATTCGCGTTGATGGTCTTGATGATGTCGAAGATCTCGCTCACGAGTATGGGCGAGAGCCCCAACGACGGTTCATCGAGGATCATGAGCGCCGGCCGCGACATAAGCGCCCTTCCGATCGCCAACATCTGCTGTTCGCCGCCGGAGAGCGTTCCGGCTTCCTGCTTGAGGCGATCCTTGAGCACGGGGAAGTAGCGAAACACCGCTTCCAGATCCTCAGACACCTTTCGATCCCGGCGGGTGTACGCGCCCATCATCAGGTTTTCGCTCAGCGTCAGTTCGGGGAAGACTTCCCGGCCTTCGGGGACGTACGCAATACCCATCCTGACGATGTGCTCGGTATGTTTCCGATCGATACGTCGGTCGTTGAACCAGATGGTACCCTTGTCCGGTTGATCGTCCAGGTAGCCCATGATGGTCTTGAGCGTGGTAGTCTTGCCGGCGCCGTTCGCGCCGAGGATCGCTCTGATCTCGCCCTTCGCGACGTTCAAATTGAGGCCGCGCACGACCATGATCTTGCCGTAGTAAATTTCGATATTCTTTGTTTCCAGCATGATGTTTCGCCGCAACCGTTAGTCTTCGCCGAGGTACGCCTGGAGGACCTCGGGATGTTTTTGCACTTCTTCGGGTGTTCCCTGGGTGAGCTTGACGCCGAAATTGAGCGCCATGACCTCGTCCGAAACGTCCATGACAAGGTTCATATCGTGTTCGACCATGATAATGGTGACCTGGAAGTCGTCGCGGATGTCTCGTATCCAGAACATCATATCGCGCTTTTCTTCCTGGTTCATGCCGGCGGTGGGCTCATCCAGGAGGAGAAGCGAGGGTTCCATGGCCAGCGCTCTGCCGAGCTCGACGAGCTTCCGCGTCCCGTACGGCAGCGCGGCCACGGGAACATCGCGCGCGGACTCGATCTCGAGGAATTCGATGATTCGTTCGACGCGTTCCCGATGAGCGCACTCTTCTTTGACGGCCGGCATAAACTTACCCATCAGTGCGACGCCCGAGAATATTCCGGCCTTCATGTGGATGTGACGGCCGAGCAGGAGGTTGTCCATGGTCGAGAGATGGGCGAACAGTTCGATGTTCTGAAAGGTGCGCGCGATGCCGAGTCGCGCCGTCTGATGCGGTTTCTTTCCGGTAATCTCGCGGCCGTTGAACGTGACGGAGCCCCTATTGGGACGGTAAATTCCGCTGACGCAGTTGAAAATGGTCGTCTTTCCCGCGCCGTTGGGGCCGATAATTGAGAAGATACGACCCTGTTCGACGTCGGTCGAAATACTGTTCAACGCGGCCAGACCGCCGAATGAAATTGAAAGATCTTTGATTGAAAGTAGGGCCATGGTTCGGCGAGACGCCTCCGCGCGACGCTCGACGCGTCGGTGATCCGTGAAGAAAGGCCGGAGACCGATCCCGCTCCGGCCCTCCCCACTCAGTTGACGGCCCGTCCGCGGTGGACGAACCCGGTAGTCCGCGGCCTATTCGGCCGGTGAGTACGACAGCCAGTCGGAAATCTTGATCGGCTTCCCTTTATCGCCGCACTTGGACAGGAAGACCGACTTGAGCCCCTGATGATCGGTCGGGGTGAACGTGCAGTCGTGCGCCAGCCAATCATTCCAGTGCCTGATGCTCTCCATCGCTTTGACAAACGATTCGACCGTAAGATCTTTGCCGGCTCGCCGCAGTCCTTCGACCATCGGCTCGGCGAACATGAAACCGGCCAGGAAGAAGACGCCCGTGTATTTTTCCTGAGGAGCGAACTTCTTCTGCGCGGCCAAATACTTGTCGATAAGGGGACTCTCGAAATTGAGGAAGTTACCGTAAATCACGCCCTTCCAGAGCCCTTTGGTGATCTTGTACATCAAATGCGAATCCGAGAGAGCGGAGACCGATATCCATTGCGGCTCGAATCCCATCGCCTTGGACGTGCCCAGAATGATCGCGCCGTGTTTCGGCAGAACCCACAGGATGACCGTGTCCGCTCCGGACTCCTTGAGGCGCAGCGCATGGGATTTCAGGTCGGTGTCCGTCACTTCCACCGGGACCTCGGCCTTGAGTTTGATCCCCTTTTTCTCCAAGTACATCTTGGCCCCATCGAGGCCTTCCTTGCCGTAATCGTCATTCTGGTAGAAGAAGGCGATGTTCTTCTTGCCCAACTCTTCGACGGCAAACCTGGTGAGGATATAGGCTTCTTGGTGATACTGCGGATAAACCGCGAAGATGTACTTCTGAAACGGCTTGATCCAATTCTGCGAACCCGTGGCCGGGCCCACCCAGGGGACCTTGCTCTCTTTGAGATAGTCCCGGGCGGCCATACCGGTGGACGTGCCCACGCCGCCCACCACGCCGAACACGCCGATCTTTTCGACGAACTCTTTGGCGATGGCCTTGGTCTTGGCCGGCTGATACGAGTCATCACGCAGATAATACTTGATCTTTCGACCCGCGATTCCGCCGTCGGAATTGACCAAGTCGAACAGGACTCCCGTGCCGCGCGCGACCGCTCCCCACAAAGCGGCCGGCCCGGTTTGCGGACCCCATTGGCCGATACGGATTTCGGTGTCCGTAACGCCCCGCACATCTTCAGCGTACAGCGGCGCGACAAACACCGCGACGATCGCCAGGATCGTCGCTGCAAAACAGCCTCTTTTCATGATCGTCTCCTCTCGATTCAGGTTGGACCGGTTATGAAATGAGCCTAGGCCCTGCGAGACTTCATTCGCCCTCGCCGAATCATGTTTCGGCGAATGAGGCTGCGACAAACCGCGGTCGATCCGCGGGGAAATCAGCCCTTGTACCACGCGCCCCCTTCCTTGAGGAAGGTGAAGATCGTTGTTCGCTCCCAGTCCGGCATACCCTTCTGTGAGAGCAACACATGCACCCGGACAATCGCGATCTTCTCCACCAAGGGCATCCCCGAGGGATCCGGATTGTCCGTGATTTCCTGTATTTCTTCGATGACGTAGCGCTTCACCCGCACCGGGTTCTCTTGCGTCATCGCGCAGTATGCGTCGTACGACCACATCTTCTTGAACTGAGACGACGGCGCCAACAACTTCCAGATCGTCGGCGCGTCTCCGGCGACTTCCGCGTCGAAGTACGCGCGGACCGCGATACGGAGATTTTCAGCGTCACCCGCCCGGGCAAAGCCTACCGATACGAGGCAGAGCGCACACACCACGATCGGGCACACCACACGAGCGGGTTTAAACGATCGGGGCGCGCAGGCAGTCGGCACAGGAAATATCCTCACGCTAAACCTTCCGCTCGAAGTGCTTCACGAACAGACCGGACGGCTTCACGCACAGGATCAGGACAATCACCGCGAACGCCACCACGGATTTGAATTCCAGGGACACATAGCCCCCGAAGAAATTCTCGATCAAACCCAGCAAATAGCCGCCCAGGGCCGCGCCCGGCAAGCTCGTCATCCCGCCAAGAACCGCCGCGGCAAACCCTTTGAGCATAGGATCGAGCATCATATTGGGGTCCAGCGTGGCGATCGGCGCGATCAGCATCCCGGCCACCGCTCCCGTGACCGAACTCAAGCCCCACGTGAAAGTGAGAATGCGTCGGGTGGGAATACCCATCGCCTTGGCCGCGAATTCATTCTGTTGCACCGCCTTCATGGCGATACCGACCTTGGTGAACCGGAAGAACAAGAAGAGGAGCAGCATGAGTAAAAGGCTGGTTACGAACGTCCAGATGTTGCTCTCGGTGATCATCACCCCGCCGACGAATATTCCTTCGTACTCTGAAAAGGGGACGGGAAAAGGATTCTGATTGGCGCCCCATTTCCAGCCCGCGATCCCGTAGAGGATCATCTCCGCGCCGAGGGTGATCACGATCAGGCTCAGGATGCTCGGATCCTTTGCCGGACGAAGGAACGCAAGCTCCAGAAGGCATCCCAAGGCCAGCGCAAACAGGAGGGTCAGCGCCACGGTGGTCCAGAACCCCACGCCGTAATCTTCGAGAAGCATATACGCCACAAACGTGGCCAGCATGGCCATCTCGCCCTGCGCGAAGTTGGGAACTTCGGACGCTTTGTAAATGATGACCATGGCGAGCGCGACCAACGCATAACACGCGCCGATCGACAATCCGCCGATAACGAGATCGAAGAAATAGGTCATACCGGCTCCATTAAAACGGCCACATCTTCCAATAGCGTTTTATCCGCAGGTAGATACCGTTTATCCCGAGCGGCTCGAAAATGGCGATGCCGATCATGATGCCGCCGATCACGATACTCTGGATATTGGGCAAACCCTGAGGCGTGAAGAACTGGTTGGAAATCTCCAACAGAATCGGACCGATGACCGGCGCCTCCTGAATGATCTGCAGCTTGATCTGCAGATAGGTGAGGAGCGCGGCCCCGAAAATCGCCCCCTTCACCGAACCGAGCCCGCCGACGATCACCATTGCCAGAAAAGTGATCGACAGAATGAGATTGAAACTCCCCGCGCTGACATGCTCGAGGGCAAAGGCCATGAGCGCGCCGGCCACGCCCGTGAAAAACGCGCTGACCGCGAATGATAAAGTCTTGTAATAGCTGATATTAATGCCCATCGCCTCCGCGGCGATCTCGCTGTCTCGAATCGCCACGAACGCCCGGCCGACCCGGGACTTGACCAGATTGAGCGCGGCTACGGTCATGATCACCGTGACCGTCATGATGACCGCGTACTGTTGGGAGCCGGTCTCCGCGACGATCGGACCTATCGACATCTTCGGCGCTTTGATTCCCATGTGCCCGCCGGTGAAGTCCCAATGACTGATGATCTGGATCACCGCCATGCCGAAGCCGAGCGTCGCAATGGCCAGGTAGGGCCCCTCGAGCCGTAGTGAGGGAAGTCCCAGAAGGAAGCCGAAGAAAGCGGCCATGAACCCCGCGGCGGGTAACGCGAGAATGAACGGCCAACCCGCCTTCACCATCAGCAGAACACAGGTGTACGCGCCGATCGCGAAAAAACCCGCGTGGCCGAGCGAAATCTGGCCGGTATAGCCGACAAGGATATTCAAGCCGATCGCGACGATTGAGTTAATGGCGATCAGATTGACGATATAGAGACTATAGTCGCCGACGAAATAGGGGAGCGCGGCAAGAACCGCAAGTAAAGCTACGGAAGCAATCAGGACGATCCGACTCTCGAAGAGCTGGATGTCCTCATAGTAATCTCGCTTCATGTCCATGGAGGACTCCTGAACGCGTCACATCGACAAACGACCGCTTTCGCCCGCAGTGGAAGTCCCACCGGACACACGTATACGCCGGTTATGGAAAGTCGGATGGCCGAACAGTTTTCTATCAATCTGAAGCCCCGTTGTCAAGGGCTTCTCGGACGAAGGGGCCTTCCCTGCGCTTCCGCAGCGGTTCGCTTTTGTTGCCCTTCCATGAGAAGAGAGCGGAACCGTGAGTCGAACGTCGCGAAGCATCCCCGGAGATCACCGGGTTCAACAAGGACGAACGCGTCCCCGAACTAGAAGTATTCCGCTCGTATACGCTCGATCGTTTCGATGTCCGGCTCGAAGGGATTGACGGGGGCCAACGGCATGGAAATCGGGTGCGTCTCCTCGAACGGCGTTCCAGCGAGCTTGCGATTGTATGCGATCACCATGAGCGGCTCGAGATTCACCGCGTCGAGGATGTTATATGCGAGCAGGGTCTCGAGGGCCTTGTCGTTTTCGTACGTGATGTAGTCATGCCAAAGGAGAACCGCGAAATAACCGTCCACGCCGGCGAGCTCGTTTCTGTTCAACCCGAGTTGACGCTCGCACCCCTTGAGTCCTCCCCGGAGGCCCAGGCTGTGCAGCACGAAGCGCAAGTCGATGTGGGCATGGGGAAGACGCACGTCGAAGAAGCGATTGATGAACGGGATATCAAAACACTTGCCGTTGTATGTCACGATCACCCGGTAATCCATGATGTCGTCGACAAACGTCTCGAGATTGCACCCGTACACGTAGTACCGGACCTCGTGACCGTCGTACAGCGCGATGCTGGTGATGTAATCGGAGAACTCGCCGGTCCCGGTGGTCTCGATGTCCAGATAGGCCGTCGAATCCCGAAACTCCCGGAACAGCCGCCAACTCTCCGCCGCGGGCAAAGTCTTGGCGAAATAGCGGGAGTTCCGATAATCGAGTTGCTCGACCGACTCCCGGACGCAACGCCTGAGGTGCGACCGGTTCCGCGACTTGCCGTTCAGTGGAACTCCGTCGAGGATGTGAGTCCAGGAGAGCGCTCCCTCGGCCCACATTTCCCGCTCCGTCTTCAAGCCGATTCCCGAGATGTGGCAAAACGTGTTCTCAAGCATTGTCGCTCCATTAAACGGTGGGAGTGAACATGGGTATACCCGGACGCCGGGGTTCCCGTCAAGCCGTGACGGTCCGATTTCCATACGATTGAAAGCGCTTACCGTCAGCGGCGCATAACAACCGGACCACGTGACGTCCCGAGAACAACGCGGACTGAACACCTCCGCCGGGCATCGCCCATTGGCCCGCCATGAAAAAGTCGTCCAAATCGGGTAATGTGAGTTGCGGTTCGGACCCCAAAACCTCGGGGGTGGGGAGCGGTCCCATGTACGCTCCCCGCCGGTTCCGGGTGTATCGCCGCCAAGTGTGCGGCGTGGCCGTATCGGTGACCTTCACGCGATCGCGCAGTCCGGGATAATGGGCGCTCAGCCGGTCGAGGATCTCCGTTGCGACCCGTTCTTTGGCGTGCCGGTACGCCGGCGGATCATTTCGCAGTTCGGCCCAGTAATCCCATTGCGATTCAAAGGTCACCTGCAGCACGCCGGCGCCGGGGGGCGCGCACGAAGAACGATCGTCGAATACCCGCACGATCGTCCCGTCGACGCTCCGGTTACCCACGTGAAACGGCTTCTGCAAGCGAAAAACCGACAGGTACGGTTCCGACGACAAATCCATGTCAACGCCGAAACTGACCATGACCAAAGGGGGAATGAGCGCCATGCGTTCATATCGCCGTTGGAGATCGGCGGTCCTGAACTTCTCGTCCAGCATGGTGAAGAGCGTGGAATAGCCGTCCGCCGCGGATATGACCACGTTCGCGGGATGCTCGGTTCCATCCCCGGACCGAACCCCCGCGGCGCGATCGCCGTAGGTCAGGATTTCCGTCACCTCGGCGCCGCATCGCAGCTCACCGCCGAGGTTGACATACCGTTCGACGAGCGCTTCCACAACTTCGCCGGAGACCCCGTTCAGCATGCCCAACCGTCGATCGGCGGTCATCGCCAAAAGCATAATCACGAACCACGCGGGAACGTCCGGCAGAAAGAGCCTTTCCAACACGAAGCGCATCCACGGGTCGGAGCACTCCCCGGCCCACGCGGTCATCGGCCGGTTATACCGACCGCTCATGAAGCGGAGCGCGGTTCGGCCCCGCCATAACAGCTTCAGCTTGTCCGTGAATCCTCGAAGTTGCGGTGGGTCGGCCATGCCCAAGCCCACCAGGTCCAGCCCGCGCAGTTTGCGCGCCGCGGAGATCAGTCGCTTGATTATCCTCGCATCCGACGGCGCAAGCGCGCAGAGGTCCGATTCGGTCCGATCGAGATCCGCGCAGATGTCCACTCTGCGGCCGGTCTCTTCATCGACAAATCGGAGATAGGTTTCCATGTTGGTGAAAGAGACCGCGTCGAGAATGCCGAGTTCTCCGAAGAGTTCATGGGTGGCGGTTCCCGGCTTGTAGTCCATCCAGAAGTGGACGCCGCCGTCAATGATGAAGCCGTTTCGCTTCCACGTTGCGACCACACCGCCGGGCGAGGTGTGATGTTCGAAGATCACGCTCTTGTATCCGTTCATCCGCGCGTAACATCCGGCCGACAAACCGGCAAGACCGCCTCCGATGATCGCTACGGACCTTTCCGTCATTTTCTCTCCGTCTATTCCTCACCGTGATGAGTCGATGAGATCGTATCCCACCGGCGTAAGATGCTCGTTCACCACCGCCCGGTCGGGGAGGCCTTCTCGAACGAGCCGCTCGAGGATCATACCCATATAGAGCTTGCCGAAACGCCATCGTCGCATTGAATCGCCGAATTCCCCGAGAAGCGCATCGGTCGAGGGCCGGAACAGGTTCCGACCCTCGTCGCTACGAGCCTCGATTTCGATCTCATGATGCCGTATCCGGCGGCCGTCGAATTCATAGACCACCGAATCGATATCCATTTCCGCCGCGGGTTCGTCGTCCCCGTTCTTGTGGGAGAGCATCTCGCGAACGCGGCGTTCGGTCGTCCGATCTTGGATCACCTTGAGACCCAATCGTTTCAGGATCTCGACCGGATGCTGGTCTTCGGAGAGCGAACCCGCGTCGGGACGCGCCACACCGCTCTTTGCGATGACCGGCAGCGCGGTCTCCAATTCGGCAGGAGACCATTCCGCTTCCAATTCCCGGCGCTGCGAGCCGCCGTCGGCTTCGACCGCGCTGATGCCCTTTAACGTGATGAGCCGACGTTCGTTCTCTTCTCGAATGCGCACGACCCAACCCGTCTTGGCAACCCGCATGTCGGGCGTATCGAGGTAGTAATCGCGAATATGCTTGGTCCGGCCCGGAACGAGCGCGTACCCGGCAAGGGAGGTTAACGAGAGAATGCGCTCGATCACAGAGAGCGGATCATACGAGGAGACCGCCAGGGTGATTTCCGTTTCCATTGCGAATTCGGTCTGTGCCGGCATGGATCGCCGCCTTCCGGATTCTCTTCGACGGAACGGTTCACGAGATAAACGACCGCAGTTCGTTCGTGAATCGGTCCGTCTCGTCTTCGGTATTATAATAGCTTACGGATGCCCGAACCACTCCGTCGGTAAGCCCCCGAGCGGTCATATCCAGGAGTGTGTATTCAGCCGGTGACACCGACACGTTGATCTTCCGAGATGAGAAGAAGGACCGGACGGCCCCGGGAGATCGCCCCTCGACCGTGAACGCGACGATCCCGCATTTCCGATTCCCGGGATCGCGAACCTCGACCCCGGGTAGCTCCGTCAGCTTCGATCGGAGAAGCTCCGCAAGGTCGAGTATTCTTGCCGAGACAACGGGGATATTCCACTCGAGCGCATAGTCGATAGCCGCGCCCAGCCCGATCTTCGCAGCGTAATTACGCTCCCAGTTCTCGAAGCGCTTTGCGTCGGTCACGATTTCATACGCGTCGGGAGCGGTCCAGCGGGCAGCGTGAAGGTCGAGGAACGGGGGCTCCAGATGCTCGATCATTTCGGAGCGAACATAGAGGAGACCCGTCCCCCGAGGGCCCCGCAGGAATTTCCGTCCGGTCGCACAGAGCATGTCGCATCCGAGCGCCTCAACGTCGACGGGTATATGTCCGACCGACTGGCACGCGTCGAGCAAATACGGTATCTTCGCTTCCCGAGCGATTCGGCCCACCTCTTCCGCTGGATTGACCAAGCCGCAGTTGGTGGGAATATGGGTCAGCGCTATGAGCTTCACCCGATCGCCGATCGCGTTCGCAAGCGCTTGAACCGAAATTTGGCCGAATTCATCGTTGGGAATGATCTCCACTTTCGCGCCGGTTCTCTCCACGACTTGCAGATAGGCGATGAAGTTGCTCGCGTACTCCCACTGGGAGGTGAGGATCTTGTCATCGGGTCGGAAGAGAATGGAATAGAAGGCCATGTCCCAGGCGCGAGTGGCGTTCTCGACGAACGCGATTTCATCGGGACGGCAATTGATCAATTCCGCGGCTGCGTCGTAGACTCGGGCGACCTTGTCCGCTGCGGCTTCGGCCGCTTCATATCCGCCTATTTCCGATTCAAGGCGCAGGTGTTCGATCGTGGTGTCGAGCACAGGCTTGGGCATGAGCGCCGCGCCGGCGTTGTTGAAGTGAGTGACGTTTCGGCAGCCGGGGGTCTCTCTGCGCGCGCGGTCGATATCAAACGCCATAACATGTACCCTCCGGTCGAGGACATCCAACGGCCCGATCCCGGACCACAAAACGGCGGCGCGTTCGGAATCGGTCCCAAGGTAAATCACGAATCGGCCTCCGATTGCAAGTTAGCGTTTGGGGAAAAGTGTTGACCGCCTTTTCAGGCGCGGGGTAGTCTTTGCTCACACGTATTCGAGGAGAAACGCATGAAGCGATTCTTACTTCTGTTTACAAGCGCGGCGCTCCTAGCCGCGCTGATCGGCTGTCAGAATTCCGGAGTTGACCCGGCGGTCGTGCAGCGTATGAAACAGGAACTGGAAGCCGTCAAAAAGGAAGGGGCCGACGTGAAACGCGAGACCGCCGCGGCCGTCGAGAGTCTCACCGAAGAGATCGCGCAGCTGCGGGAGGATGTGGAGGCGGTCAAAAAACAGCTCTCCTCCTCGAAGCCTCCGGCGACCGCGCGCCCGGAGTCTCCCGCCGGCAGCGAGTCTTCCTCGTCGGCGCCTCTCCCCGCGGCCATGCCGTCGGATCTCTGTACGGCGCTCATGAGTCACGTGGCCATCGTTCAGGATGTGACCCGCAACGAAGAAAAGGTCTCCGTTGCGGAAACGCTCATCAACGACTCAGCGGAAGTCTTCGAAGCGGTCCTCGCCCGCTACGGCGACAATCCCGACGCAGAGAAGCTCCGCCGGATGGAACGGAAGATGCGAGACCGGTATCTGACATTCCTGAAGAATCGACACCTTCTGGCGAATCCGTACCTGAGGAACTCGACGGCGCAGCAACGAAAGCGAGCGGAAGAAACGGCTCGGGAGTTGGAGAAGCTTTGCGGGCGGTAATCCGGCGCGGAGCGTCTTCGTCGTATAGCCGGTCTTCTCACGCCGCAGCGAACCAATCGATCACCGCGGGGCCGACTCGTCGACGCGAATACCTTCCAGTTCGAGGAGTTTCTGCTTGATGTCGCTCCCCGAGGTATACCCGCCGATTGTCCCGTCCGCCTTGATTACTCGATGACAGGGGATGAGAATAGGAATGCGATTACACCCGTTCGCGGAGCCGACCGCGCGAAACGCTCTCGCGCGCCCCGCGTCCGCGGCAAGCTGGGCATAGGATCTGGTCTCCCCGTACGGGATGCGCATAAGCGCCTCCCAGACCGTCCGTTGAAATTCCGAGCCCGCGGTCGTGTCCAAGGGGACGTCGAACTCCACCGCGCGGCCTGAGAAATAGGCGTCCAGTTGGGGTATCAATCGGTTGATGACTGCAGTTGCGGCGCGGCGCGGCTTCGAGGGAGTCGTACGGAGGTACGAGATGCGGTGAATCGCGGATTCCGACGCGGTCACTTCCATCCATCCGACGATCGGGGAAAAATAATGAAAAACGGTAAGGTTTTCAGTCATATGCTTCCCTCGAAAGCGCTCTTGAATACGCCGGCCGAATGCGCATAGTATGAGAAAAGGATTATACGCTTCCCGCGGCCGAAGTCCACGACCTCGAGCACGGTCTCAGCCGGTCCTATGATCAAAGCCGCACGGGAATAAACATCAACCATGAAGGACGCGCTTCACGGACGTTACAATTCTCGCCCATGACGACCGATATTCTGCATTTCGCCGCGCCTTTTCTGCGGAGCCGCTTCGGCGGCTCAACAACGCCGGTCCTGGCGGGGTACAAGATAACGAATCGCTGCAATCTCCGCTGCGCGCACTGCCCCTATTGGAGTCGCGTCGGACGGGAATCGTCGTATGAGACCGTTGTCCGGACGATGGAGCGGCTTCGGGCGATGGGGGTGAAGATTCTGATTCTCGAAGGCGGTGAGCCGCTCCTCTGGAGAGACGGGAACAAAACGATCGAAGATGTCGCGAACGGGGCGCAAAGACTGTTTCCGAGCGTGTGCATGACCACGAACGGCACGCTCCCGTGGGATGGTCTGCCGCTCGATCGGGTTTGGGTGAGCGTAGACGGACCTCCCCGGGTTCATGACGCGATCCGAGGCGCGGGCGCGTTCGAGCGAACGATCCGAAACATGGAACGTTATCTCCCGCGGCGCGCATACGTCAGCACAACCGTCAATCAAACGAACGCGTCTTCAATTCGGGAAATGCTGCGGATCCTCGAGGAGTTGACGGCCGGGGTGACGATCCAGTTTCATTATCCGTACGACGGCCTGCCCGATCCGTTGTTCGTCCCGCCGGAGGAGCGGGCGGTTATTCTCGACGAGCTCCTGACCATGAAACGCGCGGGTCTGCCGGTCGCCAATTCAGCGGCGAGCCTCACCGACATGAAGCGCAGTCCGTGGACCTGCAATGACGGATTGCTCGCCAACGCGGAGCCCGACGGAACCATCATGCACGGATGTTACCTGAAGAACCGAGGCGAGGCAGACTGCCGATCATGCGGATTCGCCGCGCACAATGAAATGTCCTTGGCCTTCGCCGGACGGTTGGAATCAATCCGGACCGGCATGGAGATTTTCTTCGGGGGGCGGAAGCCTTTCCCCGCGGGGGCTTTTCAAGACGTCCAAAAGTGATTAAGATACTCAAGTTTGTTGGCGGGCCTGCCCCGTGGAGGCGGAAGAGTCCTGGTGGGCTCCGCGGTCTTCAAAACCGTCAGCAGGGCGCTGATACCGTCCTGGGTGGGTTCGATTCCCATGCGCCTCCGCCACACCGATACCTGCGGTTCTCGACAAATCTCATGAATTGGAAGCGCTCTCCGGCGGCTGATTCAACACTTCCCAAAAGGTTCCGGCGCCTACGGGTTCCCGCCGCTCGAAACAATGTCCGGCAAGCTCATTGATGGTAATGACGGGTCTCAGGATGTTTTCGGTCGGCGCGCGGAACGCCTTGTCGACCACCACGTTCCGCCGGACGTCGTCGAGCGATTCGAGGAGCGCTTCAACCTCGAGCGATGTTGCGATCACATTGTGCGTACAGCACGCGGTGCAGTCACGGGAGCACGCCGAAGGGAACCTCCCCGCGGCCTCGTCGTACACACGGTAGAGCGCGTACAAGAGTTCTCTCTTTCGCGTGTCAACAGCCATAGGCTTGGGCAAGACCAAAACGACCGGCGGAAGCTCATCCGCCGCAGCCGCGATACGCGGTCACTTCGACGAGCACCTGGAGACCCATCGGAAGATCCGCGACGATCACGGTGCTGCGCGCGGGGGGCTCGGCCGGAAAGAACGAGACATAGACCTCATTCATTGCGTGAAATTCCTCAGAGTGGGCCATGTAGACGACGCATCGCACGACGTCCTCGAGGGACGCGTCCGCGGCTTCGAGGATGCGTCGAACATTCTCCAACGCCTGCCGAGTTTGCGCTCGAACGCCGCCTTTGACGATTTTGCCCGTCGAGGGATCGACGCCCTTTTCTCCCGAGACGAAAATCCAGTCGCCCAATTCCACGGCCTGGGAATAGGGCCCTACAGGTCGTCCCGCCGCCGGCGCGCTGATGGTCCGCTTCTTCATGTTCCGGCCTCCAGGGGTGGACTCATCGCTTGGTTCACATCATTGTCAAGCCGATGGAACCGCCATTGTATGCCGGCTTAATCGACGGACGAAAGACAAAACGCGCTCCGATCGCGACCTCGCGCCGGCTTTCCGTCGCAAACGGTTTCCGTCCTTGAGCCTGCGGCCTACTCAGCGGCGGTCCGGTATGATATGAAACAGATCTCCGGAACTTCACGCCAAAGGAGCGCGACGGTTGGCTCACGAAGGCTTGGACAACGAAGGCGGGCCGATGGGTCGGTCGACGCGTATCAGCGTCGTGATCCCCATCTACAAGGAAGAAGCGAACACGAGACCGTTGCTGGAACGCCTGGAGAAGGTGTTCGAAGGACTCGGCTGCGCATGGGAGGTGGTCTTCGCTTTGGATCCGAGTCCGGATGGGACCGAGCGCGTGATACGCGAACTCATGGACGAAGGCCGCCCGATCAGACTGCTGAAGTTCTCGCGTCGCATCGGTAAGCCCCTTTCGCTCATGGCAGGACTGGAGCACGCCGCGGGAGACGCCGTCGTGATTCTGGACGCGGATCTGCAGGATCCGCCCGAATTGATCGAGACGATGATCGCCGAGTGGCGAAAGGGGTACAAGGTCGTCATTGCGCAGCGGACGTCGCGGAAGGGTGAGAGCTTCCTCTACCTGAAATGCGCGGAACTTTACTATCGGTTGCTCGAGAAGATCTCCGAGGTTCCGGTCCCTCGGAATACGGGAGATTTCAGGCTCCTGGATGCTCGCGTCGTGCGAGAACTCTGCAAATTCAGAGAGCGGCACGGCTTTCTCCGCGGCATGACCGCGTCCGTCGGTTTTTCCACTGCGCTGGTTCCCTTTGATCGCGACCCCAGACAATCGGGGAAAACGCAGATATCCTGGCTTGGAGCGGTCAACATAGCGCTGGACGGCATTATTCCGTTTTCCCGTGCGCCTCTGAGGGCCGTGGCCCTCTCGGGGCTCGTCGGCGCGGTGATCGCCGTCTGCCTCGGCGCCGCCTGGCTCGTGTGGGGAATGACCGCGGGTTTTTCGTCGGCGTGTGCGACGGAGCTTCTTTGCATCCTGGTGATCGGTTCGACCGGTTTTGTGCTCGGCGCTCTCGGGATAACCGGCGAATACCTGGTGAGAACGTACGAGGAGACGCGCGATCGCCCGCTGTATATCATCGACGAACTGATCGACGGACGCGGTCTCTCTCGCATGACTGCGTCGACGAATCGCCGCGACGAAGACGCCGACCGGAAGGAATAAAATGGGATGAAGACTCTGGTGACGGGAGGCGCGGGCTTCATCGGAAGCCACGTGGTTGACGAGCTCGTGCGACGAGACGCGGAAGTAATCGTCTACGACGACCTTTCGACCGGTTTTCGGCGTCACCTGACGCCGGCGTTGGAGTCGGGGCGCGTCGAGTTGACGGTCGGCGACATACTCGATGAGGTCGCTCTCACGAAGGCCATGGAAGGGTGTTCCACGGTGTTTCATCTCGCGGCCAACGCGGATGTTCGGGGAGGCCCCGAGAATACCCGAATCGATCTGGACCGGAACATTATCGGCACGTACACGGTCTTGGAGAGCATGAAACGCGTCGGCGCGGATACTATCGTATTTACGAGTTCGGCCGCGGTGTACGGCGAACCGGATCTCTTTCCGACCCCTGAGAGCTATGCTCCCCTGCAGACGTCGGTGTACGGGGCTTCGAAGCTGGCCGCGGAGGCGTACACGCAGGCCTACGCCGAGTACTTCGGCATGCGCGCGCTCACTTTTCGCTTCGTTTCGTGGATCGGGGAGCGCTATTCCCACGGCGTGGTCTTCGACTTCATGAACAAGCTGAGAAACAATCCCGCCGAGCTTGAGATCCTCGGCGACGGCAATCAAACCAAATCGTACCTCCATGTGGAAGACGGGGTTCGCGGGATATTTCTTGCGCTCGATCGCATCACGGAACGTAAGAGTGTCATCAACCTGGGCCACGAGGAATTCGTCACAGTGGCCCACGTGGCTGACATGATCTGCGACGAGGTGGGGTTGAGCGGCGTTTCGTATCGGTACACCGGCGGCGAACGCGGCTGGGTCGGCGACAGTCCCGTCGTCCATCTCGATATATCGAAGATTAAGAGCGTGGGGTTCCGGCCGCGGGTCTCCATTGAAGAGGGAGTGCGGCGAACGGTACGATACCTGACTCGGAACAGGTGGCTTCTCGATTCGCGGGGCGGCGCGCGGTGACCATCCTCGAGCGCTACATCATCCGGGAATTGCTGAAGGTCTTTACCATTTGCCTGATGGGGTTCATACTGGTCTTTCTGCTCGTCGAGCTGACCGACAAGATCAAGTACTACTTCGAATACAATCCGCCCCCCTTATTGATGATCAAGTACTTCCTGGTGAAGATACCGGGGTACTTCTTCTTTGCCATACCGCTTTCGATCCTGCTCGGCGGCATGCTCTCACTCTTTATGATGGCGCGCCGGCACGAGATCATCGCCATGCAGGCCAACGGCGTGGACGCGTTGACGGTCGCGCGGCCGGTGGTCCTCGTCGGGCTGATCGCAAGCGTTGCGCTCTTTTTCGCGAATGAGACGATCATTCCGTGGTCGAACCGTTACAGCGAGTACATTCAAGATGTGCAAATCGCGGGAAAGTCCGAGAAAACGTTCTTCAAACGGGACCAGATTTGGATGCGGTCGGCGGATTCAATGACGCACATCCGGAAGTTCGATCGAGACAAAGAAACGCTCGAACAGGTGACCATCGTGCGATGGGACGAGAATTACTCGTTCCAGGAGCGGGTCTACGCGGATAAGGCAAAGTGGTGGGGCGATCACTGGATCTTCTACGGGGTAAACCGCACGGTTCGGACGCCGGAGGGGGGATTTTCGGTTCAAACCATCCCGGCCGCGAACGCTCGTCTGGACAAGCCGCCGAAAGAATTCGACCGCGTGGTGAAGCTCGCCAAGGAAATGAACCTCCTCCAGCTGGGGGCGTATATCGAAAAGCTCCGGGAAGAGGGACACCGGCCCGTCCGCTACCTGGTGGATTGGCACGACAAGATAGCCTTCCCCTTTGTCTGCTTGATCATGGCGGCGTTGAGCGTTCCCTTCGCGGTCAAGGCCAATCCCAGAATAGGGGGATTCGCGCTCGGCCTGGTGTTTTCGGTGGGCATCGCGTTCAGCTACTGGATCGCGCACACGGTTTTCATCGCGCTGGGACACGGGGGGTATATTCCGCCGGTGGCGGCCGGGTGGGCCGCCAACACCGTCTTTGGCCTCGGCGCAATCATATTGCTGCTCAATGCGGGGACGTGAGCGGGACGGGAAGCCGAAGACGAGCGCAGGAAAATCAAGCGGCGGCGAGACAAGACACATGGTCGTCGCGGGCTCGAGCCGGGCCCGGTACGAATCCGTTACGATGAAGAGCGATCGTCGGACGAGGGGGAAATCTACGGGATCTTGCGGAACTGAGCGAAAATACCGGGATCGGACGTCTCTTCGTAGACCTCGATGGACGTGAATCGATCCGGTTCGTCGAATCGGATATAGAGCACTTCTTCATCCCGTTTCTTCTTGGGCTTGAGACGGAGCTCGTGCCCGTTCAACGACCACACCCCTTCGTGGACCACTTCCTTCGATCCGAAGCGCGCGATTCGCCGGAACGTCCCGTCCTTGCGATACTCGATGATCATGGTGTAAGCGTTGGCGCCTTTTCTCGAGAAAGGCCTGCCCTGGTACCCGCTGCGATAGGGTTTTCCCGGTTCCTTCGTCCGGACAATCTCCCACGCGCCGACAATCTTTTTGTCCTCACCCGGGAGGGCTTGCTTCGGATCGTTACCGAGGCTGAAGGAGGGCGCGCTGAGGAATACGACCGAGACGAACAAGAGAGCGACCACACGCGAGAGAGCCATGGCTTTCTCCTTTCGTCGAAAGAAATACGGGCGACTGTCCTGCCTAATCAGATACGGGGAGAGGAGAGGCCCCAACGGCCTCAATAAGCGTAATAAGTTTATCACAAGCCGATCCCGAGCGCAATGGGAACCTTTTTGCTTGACACAATGCTGTTGGACAGGCATGCCTCAATGGATGCCGTTCTCACGTGACACCTTTCGGCTTTCCGCGCCGCGGATCGGCGGGCCTCTCCTGATCGGTCTCTCGTTCCTCATCATCGGGATACTGGTCGGTCGAGAGGGCGCGCTGAAGCTCGTCGAGCTCTGGGAACGCTTTTCGCCGCACCTGCCGTTTAGTTTGCCGGCCAACCTTCCCGATCGGATTGCGGTCTCGTTTCCCACTATCACCAAGCTTTTCATTGTTGTCGTCAGTTCGATCTGCGCGGTGATCATGGGATTGTTGTGGGTTATCGTCGGCCTGGTGGACGCGCTTCGAGGGTTTGGGCGGGAAGCCGACGCCGGAGATCTCGGCAATCCCGAACTCGTGGCGGAATCTCTCGAATCGTCAACGGTCCGGCAGTGGCATGCGAAACCTTTGACGGCTCGAACGCTCGGCCTCGTCTGGCCGGCCGCGCGATCGATAAGCCCGGTTTCCTACGGTCTCTTCACGTCCATACTCGGATCCTTGTGGAAGTTGGCCTTCTGGGCGGCGCTTATCGCCGTGATCGCTTACGGTCTCACTCGGCTTCCCGACGGTCTCGAGCGGCTCTTTCACCGACCCTTTACACTGACCGTGCCGGATCCTCACCCTCTGTACGTCCTCTTGCTGATCGTTGCGGCGACCGACGTGATACTGGCGGCTACCTTGTTACCCCTGCGAAAGCGTCCCGTCGATCGTAACACAACACGAATCGGCGTGCGCGGGCGGGTGAGTCCGAACGTTTTTTTTGCGCTCCTCGAGGAAGGGTGCCGGCTTCTGACGGAGCGGGGGCGTGAGGAGCGTCGGCCCGTGCGATTGGAGAAGGGCGAACCGCCGGCCAAGGGCACACTTATCGAGAGCTTCCCCCAACCGGCCCGCACGTTCGGAAAACCCGCCGCGTACGTGTTCCTAATTCCTGCTATCGTGCTGATTGTCGCCGGCTTTTCCAAGCTCATCCATTTCGACCGACCGACCGGGGAGATGATCTACACCGAATTCTTCGCTCATCACTTTCTCGATTACGTGCTGGAGACGGCTCTCGGCTTCGCAATGATGCTTGCGGGCTTGCACTTCATCGAGTGGGCGCGCGCCGTATTCGACGTGCGGACGTTTCGGTCGTCGATGATCTTCTGTAAGGGCACGACGGAGGATGGGGGGATCGATCGGACCGGGAATCAGAGACATCGATTGTGGTCCGGCGATTCCAAAGGGGCCGACGGCTGGCGTGTCATGAACGGCGTGGATGAGGAGTTCGCCGAATGGGTGCGAAGGCCGCGGACCGTGATGAAAATGCACATGGAAATATTCTGGGGAGAGGTTGTTTCGGAGGCTGAGACCGCCGGGGGACCTCGGCGCCTGAAGCGGGTCTTGGCGTCCGAATCGCTGGATAGGGCCATGGAGCGGATTCTCGAGCTTCCCTTTCAGGTGGACCTTTCCATGGAAGTCGTCCCTTCAGGCGGTCCCGAGAATGAGAAACCGATTCAGGCGCGCAGGCCTCGCCCCGCAGTATCCCAGCCGGCCCAAGCGCGGGATTCCACGTTCAGGAAAGAGTAGAGGAAGCGTTCGGCTCCCTCCACTCGAGATTCTTTGTCGACACGGGACGTCGGGAGGCTCTTACAGTTCCAGCCACGAATGGGAATAGAGCGAATGGCCCAGGAGAAGTTTCGTCGTCTTCACGTAGTCGACCGCTTCCTTGTCCATGCCCGATGTGTCCACTTCCTCGCCGTCGTATATTTTGCCGACGAGTTCTTCTTTCTCGGGCTCCTGATCGTGAGCGATGCGGAGGATCTTGTCGTCGAAGCCGTCGAGAATCGCGGACGTGATGCCGAGCTTCTTGAGGAGGATAAGATAGACCTGATTCAGGATGTCCCGCAATTCATCGGGAGAGCCGTTGGAAACGTTGGAAAGACCGCAGGTGGACTGACAGCCCGGCGCCAGATCGGGAAGCCACGACATGAATGTGGTGCACCCCTGAAGCTCCTGCTGCTGAGAAGACACCGGGACCACGATCGGATCGAACCAAATCCGTTCGATCTCGATCCCGAGCTCCGCCGCCTTGGTCATCATACTGTCAAGCAGGACGGCTCGCTCGTTTTCGTCGCGCGGAATGCCCTCGGGACCCCACATCAATCCAACCATTTCACAGTCGTACTTGGGAACCAGCGGCATCTGGAGATCCATACGTTCCGGCGTCGCCATGATGGAGTTGATGACTGCGCGTCCTCCCTTGACTTCGTACACCTGTAAGCCCGCTTCGATTGCGTCGTTGTTGGTGGTGTCAAGGAAGAGCGGGAGGTCGGTGACTTCCTGAACGGTTTTCACCAGCCACTGCATCATCTCAGGCCCGCCCTTGCGCGCGGGGCCGAGGTTAAGGTCAAGGAGGTCCGCTCCTTTTTCCGTGAGTTTTTCGGCCCACTCCTGAATGGGCTTGGGGTCTCTCTCGCGCATTGCGCCGCCCGTGTACTTCGACATGATATTGATATTCTCAGCCACCACGTTGATCATCGACCAAACCTCCTCATTTAACTCATGTTCCGAATAGGAACGAATTCACCTGGAAGAAACCCCAAAATAGCGCGGGAGTCGCGTGAAAAGCAACCCTTTTTGTGTGGAAAGGTAGGAGCGGGTACGCGAAAGAAGGCGCTCTTCTTTCGCGTACGTATCAGACCGGAAAAGTTGGGGACTTCATTCCTTAAGCGTAGTTCTGCCGGAGATACGCGGGGATGTGGGCGCCTTCCCGCGGTCCGATGGCGACCTCCCAATCCGATAGCTCTTCTTCCAGGTCCCCGCTGATGATGGCGGCCGCGCCCGGTATAATGATGCTTCGCGTCTTGGTCTTGTCTTCGATACCCGACTTCTTGACAAACGGGCCGATGACGTCCGCGACGAACTTGCCTGCCGCCCAAGCGGTGAGCACCGAGAGCCCGTCCGTATTGACGACCAGCAGCCAGGACGGGACGCGACTCGCCTCGATTTCACCCGAAACGATGAAGTAGGTCAGAGAGAAATTGCTCGTGACCAGCACCGGCGAATTTTCTCCCGGCGTTCCGATGGGATAGATGCCCTGTTCCGTGGTCATCGGACGCTGCGGGTCGGTGAAGATGTTCAGCCGCTGCAGAAGGAGTGGGAAGAGCGTTTCACCTTTCAGATCGCTGAGAATGGCGATGCCCCCGTACTTGGAGATGAACGTGCCCGCAATCATGGTCTCGGTCACATCGTCCTGCGCCATGTCGCACGGGAAAACGATCGTGGGAAAGCCGAGCGGGCGATACAGATTCTGGAGAGCAAGCCGGCGAATCATCACGTTGTCCCGGAGCAGTTCGTTCAGCTTCGGATTGGACGGCGCAAGGACGATATCCTTGTGGCCTTTGTCCATGAGCTTGGCGCTCATTTTGGCCAGATCGCCGACTTTTTCGGCTTTGACCGCCAGCGGGACGTTGAACTCCTTGGCGAGTTCCGAGAACTCGTCGAGCGTGCTTTCCGTCGCCGCATAAATGAGGGGTCGATTCGAGCCGATTTCCCCGAGGGCCTCTTTGAGAGCGCCCGTGTCGTCGCTCATCAGGATCACGCCCGCGCCCGCGTCGGACGCCTTCTTCGCGATCTCTTTGAAGCGGCCGGGGTCGGAACCGTCTTTGACGGCCAGCACCTCGGGTTTCAGGGTCAAACCGACACGCTCGTACTGCAACTCCTGAAACGCCTTGATTTTTGCGTCTACCGACGCGTCGTCCTCGGATGTGGAAATCACACAGCCGAGAGCAGTTGGATTGTTGAACGTTTTGTCATGCCGGAAGAGAACCGTTTCGCCGCCGGTCTTGACCGCGGCGTCACCGGTACCGATTTCCACAGTCCGTATAGGCGGCGCGGACGCGGAAGCGAGCGCTTCCTTGGCCTCGTCGGAAACATACGGACACGCGTCGAGTTCGGCTTTGCCGGCCGCGAGGTTCATGGCGAACGCAAGACAGGTGGGCACGCCGCATTCCCCGCAGTTCTTTTTCGGCATCATCTTGAAAATCTGTATTCCGGAAAGCGCCATAGAACACTACCTCCCCATGGGGATAACCTTATATCGAGAAAACAAAGCGATGGTGATGATTGAAGCCCTCGAGGAGGCTCCCCCTATCGAGGGAGCCGTCCCGAGGCTTAATGATATGACAATGTTTGGAGTTTGTCCAGAGGATTAACCCACGATGGAATCCATGGTCTGCGACGGATGCTCTTTTTCCTGCAGGAACGGCAGGATCTCGTCTTCGGTGATGCCGACCGTTTCGTCCGCGATTCTGTCGCTGAGGTTGGACACGCCCATCTCTTCACCGCGTGCGTCGATCTTGTCTTTGAGAAATTCCTTCAACGCCTTGGGCATCCAGACCAGACGCAGGATACCGCCCTCGGCCGCGATGAATTTCTTCGACGCAATGTAAAGCTTGCTGTGACCCACGAAGCCCGGCGTGATATTACCGCCGCCCGCGCTTCCGGCGAGGGTGGTGAACTTCATACCGCACGGCGTCTCGCCCTTGTAATCGCGGTCGACGGTCATGACGCCGTTGGCCACCGGCAAGACGGCAGCGATGCACTCGAAGCAGCCGCACGAGGTCATCGGGTCGACCATGATCGAGTAGGCGTTGTACTTTTCAACCTTACCGCGGGAGGCCTGGCTGACGAACTGGTTGACGCCTTCCCACTGACCGAGCACCTCGTCAATCACCTTGCCCTTCTCAATGGGCTGGTTCGGACCGGTGGGGTTGATCTCGTTGGACGCTTTGCAGTCGAGCCAGTTGTACGCGCCGCAGAGACCCGTCCGCTCCGGGGTCACCACGCAGACGTGAGAGGGAGCGAAGCTCTGGCACAGCGTGCAGGAGTAGTATACGGCTTCGTCTTCGTCGGTCATGCCCTCGACGCGGGCGTCACGGACTTCATAGATCTCTTTCGCCTGCTTCAGGAGTTCCTGGACCTTGTCTTCTTCGGTGAAGATCTTGACCTGGACCTTGTCGAGGACGGAGCCGAAGTCCTGATGCATCTTGGCGTGGAGGATCGAACCGATGTGCTTGAGGCTGAAGCCCTTTTCGACGGCCTGCTTGCCGATACGGACCCAGGCGATGTCCCGTTGTCCGATATGCATCAGGCCCTGAGCGTAGTTGATCAAGTGGTGGATTTGGCGCTCGAGGATCGGTTCGAAGTCGCTCTGCATCTTACGACCGGCGACCTCCATCAGAATGCCCATCGGCATTCTCGTCCCTGCCTCGATGTCCTTCAAGTCGGGCCCGATCAGCTCCACCTTGCCGTCTTCGACTTCGTCCATGTCCTTCATCACGGTGAGCTCGACCGCCTGTGTCTTACCGCCGCCGGCTTCCATGTAGATGTCGGCGCCCCGAATCCGCTCACCCTCGAACGCGGGACCGTATGCGACGGGCACCGGAACTTCGGTGATCGTGACTTTGAGGCCTCTGACCTCGATGGCTTTGGCGACGATATCCTGGTGAGGAACGTTCGACACGACATGCTCGTACGTGCAAACGCCGGTGGGGAGAATCTCCGGAATCGGGGTGTCCGCGATGGTGGGGAAGCCGTAGTTGATAACGCCGGCCGCGGCCGCGTACCATTCGTCGGTAACATCGCCGAGAGCCAGGACGAACGCGAAGACGCGGTCCTTGTTATAAATGAGCACCTTGCGGAAGTCGCCCGGCTGAACGCCGCCAAAGCTCAAGGCCGCGCGGGTCGCGAAGCCCACTGCGAAGATCGCCGAGGAGATATCCGGACCAAACGGCACGAGACGGGTATTCCAACCGACCTGCACGCCCGCGTCGCGCAACTGCTGAGAGAAGGTCGTGCCGTTGTGTTCTGCGGCCATGAAGACGTAGAGATTCTTCCTCTGAAGTTCGAGCGCCATTTCGGCCGCGATCTCTTTCGAGGGAGCGGAACCGACGATCGCCGCGAACCCCGGCGCCGTGCCGTCAACGAACTCGACGCCCCGCTTCCGGAGGATAACGTCGTCCGCGGCGCCGAGCCACAGTTTGTCCTCGGTCGGCTCTTCCGAGGGAAGATAGAAGTCGGGGTCTTCGAGGTAGCGGATCGCTTCGATGATTTCGTAGTTGAAAAGGCTCGCCATACCCGCGTCCAGGACCGGGCCGAGGTAGGGAAGATGGTGCTTTTCTCTGACCGGCGGCGGAATGAGCTGTTCCGATCGGTCGAGGACCAGACCGGCGTCGCCGAGGGTCTTTACCGGAAAGCCGAGAATGCCGTAAATAACCGGAAGGTAGTACCCGGTATTCGGGAAACTGATTTCCTTGTTCTTCCCGTATTTCTTGACGGCCTGCTCATATTTCTTTCGGGCCTTTTCATAGACCTTATGGGCGCCCGTTATGACATTTGCAGCAATGATCTTGGACACTGTTAATCTCCTCCTCTGGAATGTGGGGAACGGTCGGCGGAGGAGGAACCGTCGGTTCCTCCTCCGCTGTTCACACGATGGGCTTACTGGCCGAGCTCTCGACGCATATCCATGTCGTAGAGCACGCGGTCGCGGGCCTTGTCGATGCCCAGGGCCTTTCTGGCGTCATCGATTCTCGCGAGGCACCTCTTGGCCATCTCGTACGGGTCTTTCTCGACGAAGTCCCACTTCCCGCCGTACGTCTTCTCGATATCGTTGAACAGGTAGTTCGTGCAGACATCTTCGTTGATGGTCGGGAAGCCGATGCCGAAGAGCACGTACACGCCGGACGCCACGAAGTACTGACCGATCGACACGGCCTTTTCACTCATCCACTCGGGCGCGATACCGACAGCGGGCACCTCGTTGATGTCATCGCCGAGGCCGCCGTCCTTCACCACCGCGGTCGCGGCCATGAGGATTCGGGAGTTGTCCACGCAGGATCCCATATGAAGCACCGGCGGGATGCCGACCGTTTCACAGACTTCCGCCAGGCCCGGTCCACCGAACTTGGACGCGGCTTCCGGCACCATCAGGCCGGCCTTGCCGAGCGCGATGGCCGAACAACCGGTGGTGAGCACGAGCACGTCCTGCTTGATGAGCTCTTTGGCCAGGGTCACGTGGAGGTGGTCGTGCTGGATGCGAGCGTTGCCGCAACCGACGATACCGGCCAGTCCGCGGATCTTGCCGTTGATGATGTTGTCGTTCAACGGACGGTAGCTGGCGCGGAACATACCGCCGAGCATGTAGTTGATCGTCTCATGGCTGAAGCCGACGACCATGTCGTGCTGCTCGGTCGGGAGGGAGACCTTGTTTTTGTCGCGATTCGGGAAGTTGTCGATCGCGTCCTTCACAATCGCCTTCGCAGTCTCCATGCCGTGCTTTTCATCGTAATGATAGTGCTTGTACGCGTCCTGCATCTTCGCGATCGGGCTCGTGGTCACGATCTGGGTGTGGAAGCACTTAGCCAGCTCGGCCACGCCCTGCATGATGCACTGCACGTCCACAACCATCGACTCGAGAGCGCCGGTGATGATGGCGATTTCCTGTTGCAGGTAGTTACCGGCGATCGGGATGCCATGGCGCATCAGGATCTCATTGGAGGTGCAGCAAATGCCGCCGAGGCTGATGCCGCCGGTCGCGCCCTTGCTCTTGGCGTATTCGATCATCTCCGGGTCCTGAACGGCCTGCACGATGATCTCGGACAGTGAAGGCTCGTGGCCGTGAACGATAATGTTCACGGTGTCTTCCTTCATGCAGCCCAGGTTGACCTTTCCCATGATAGGCACCGGTGTGCCGTAGAGGATGTCGGAGAGGTCGGTGGCGATCATGGATCCGCCCCAACCGTCCGCGATGGCGCACTTGGTGGCCAGTCGGATGATGTGCTCCATCTCCTGGTTCACGCCCATGTGGGTCATGTGCATGACTTCGACGACGGGTCGGTCGATTCCCGGCGGAATCACGCCTTCTTTGCGCCAGATCTCCTGACGCTTCAGCGGGGCGCGCTTGACGAACTTGATCTCGCCGTCCTGCTGACCGTACTGGGCGAGAGCCATTTCGCCGACTTCGATGGCGATGTCCTTGACTTCCTTGCCCTCGGTGTCGATGCCGTAGTCCATCGCGACGGCGAGGAGTTTGGGAACGTCCTTGATCTGGTAGTCGGGCAGCTCGCCTTTGGCCGCGTGCAGGAAGGTGTGGGCGACGTGGCGGCCGTGATCGCTGTGCGCGGCCGCGCCGGCGGCCACCATGCGGGCGAAGTTACGAGCCGCGATGGTCTCGGGGGTCGCGCCGCACAGACCGCATCTCTTCTTCCGCTCTTCCGGGGTTTCATCCTTGCCCTTAGGCGGAATCACCCGGCAGGGGCCCATGTTACAGATGCGGCAGCACGTTCCGCCCTTGCCGATGGGGCACGCGGTCATGGTGCGGGATCTGTGGAAAGCCGTGGAATAGCCTTCACGATCGGCGATCTCCAGCCCTTTCAAGGTTGTTTCGCAGATCGTGTGCTTGGTCCAATCGGCGGGACCGATTTCCTTCTTCTTCGGGGGAGCTGCCGGTGTAGGCGCCGGAGCGGCTGCAGCCGGGGCCGCGGCTGCCGGAGCCGCGGCGGGCGCCTGTCCCGACACGAGAGCGCCAAGACCGGACGTGATATTCTTGACGGTCTTGAACACTCCAATCATCTCTTTCAGGCCTTGAATGTCGTCTTTGGTCAGATTTGCCATCAGGAGTTCCTTATCTTCGTCGTCCACTGAAGCAGCGGCTGCAGCGGGTTGCTTGGGTTCCGGCGGAGCCTCCTTCTTTGGTTCCGGGGCCGGTTCCGGAGGCGCAGGCTTCTCCTCTGCGGGAGCGGCGGCCTTGGGTTCCGGCTTGGGCTCCGCTTTGGGTTCGGGCTTCGCCGCCGCTTTAGGCGGGGCGGCCTTCTCCTTTTTCGGTTCGGGCTTCGCCGCGGCGGCGGGTTTCGCGGCCGGGGCGGCTTTGGGGGCTTCGGCGGCGAGCGACAAGTCCACGTCCATCGACTCCAGATCGACTTCCAGCATCAGATCGGAGACGTACGCGCGGACATGCTCGAGAGTCTTCGGATGGCGAAGAATCAATATATCCGAGCCGGCCTGCAGCGTGCTGATCGCAGTGATGGCCTCAAGATTGATCCCTCGTATCGCGGCGTCGCCAAGGGAGGGGTCTTCCTCGGTGGAAAGCTTGGCCTCCTTGGTCTTCCAAACTTCTTCCGCGACGTTGTTGAGAATCGGGTACTGGAGCTTTTCGTCGTTCTGGGTCAACGCGGCCTGACGAATTCGCTCCATGATGGAGTAGCAATACTCCATGCCGTACCCCACCCCGCCGGTCGTGGGATCGATGATGATTCTATCGGCCGGCATTCCGAGGTTTTCAAGCAGGATGTTGAGCTGCTTGGCCAGGTTGATGTCGATGGGTGAATTGGCCACCACCACGTGATTGTACGCGATGGCCGCAGCGCCGATCTGCTTGTAATTGTTCTCGGTTACCGGTCCGATGGTCAGGTTGAGTCCGGCGCAGGCCTCGCATACCGCCTTGAATACTTCGGTGTTTTTCTCGTCGCTCGAGACTCCCCACACGATCAGCGGAACGTCGATCGCTTCCGCTACCTTCTTTGCGGTTTCAGCCGCATGTTCGGGTGAAAGATCCTTGCCGTTGGGATCGGTCCCCTGAAGCCACAGACAGACCATGTCCGCCTTGTACTCGTCGACGCACTTCTTCGCCCACGCAACCGGATCGCCGGTTACGTCTTTGAAGGGTTCAACCGCCTCGGCGGCCCAGTCTTCGGGCTCGATGTCGAGGACCTGCAGGGCCAGCTTCGGGGCCTGAGGCATGCCCGCCTCAAAGGAATAGAAGCTGTACCCCGTTTCCCCGCCCACAACGAGCTCCGCGCCGGGCTTACCGAGCTTGATCTCTCTGATTTTGCCGTTATATTTCACTTTCGGCAGTTCTGCCATTTGCCACCTTCCTCAAAAAGCTGCTCACCTGTTCGATCTTCACGCGCTTCGTCGGCTGTGAGTGGTTCTACGCGGGATTCTTGCGCCTTTCGCTCCCGAACCACTCGGTGTTGTCCGAATAGAAGTACCGTTCGGCGGTCTTGAGGTACTTGTTCACCGGATCGGCTTCGTCGCCTACGTTGACGGCGCTGATGTTGGTTCTCCAGCCGTATCGGTCTTCATCCGTCCCTTGAGCGTACGTCGGCAGGAGGATCTTGACCTTGCTTCCGTCAAACCGTTCACGTTCCTCGAATTTTTCGTCGGCCATGGGTAAACTCCTCTCCTTTCTTGCGCACTAAGCGCCTCATATGTAAAGCTTTTGTGCTCTTGGCCTACTTTTTAAGCGATGAAGTAAAAATTGCGATGGGCAGTACAGTATTATGGATGAGCGAGATCCGAACTTCAATATTTTTTTGCTGAAACCAAGGTGATAGCACAAGATTCTAAGAAGCGCGCGCTCACCCCACGGCGCCTTTCCCGCGGTGAACGGACCCCGATTCGAATCCTGCCGTAATAGACATATATATTCAGGAGCTTGTACCGGACATCCCCCCTCGAATCTCCGGATGCTCCGATATATGAGACCCTCAACATCATCCGTGCGAAACCATGCGCCGCGTACTTGCTCGGAAGTTATTGAAAAGACTTGTTACGAACCCACACGCTACCCATATCAGATAGTTTAGGAATCGTTTCCAAAAAGGGAAGAGCCGGCCGACAATTCGAACGATGTTTCCCCCTGTTTCCTAACGAAAGGCCGACCGGGGGCGCGGCGTTCACCGGGGAACGACGAAGGATAAGGAGGACGCCCCGATGAGCGTCCTCCGGATTCGATCGGCGCTACAGTCGCACCGAGGTCGACTCTTTCCGACTGAGATAGTCGAGTCGGTTCAGGGCGTTCACCATCGCCTTGGCGGACGCAACGAGGATGTCTTCGTGGGCCCCTTGACCGGTGGCGACGTTTTCGCCCTCCTGGAGGCGTATGGTGGCCTCGCCCAGCGCATCGGTGCCGCCTGTTATCGCGCTGATCGAGAATTGCAGCAGCTGGGGGGTGCGTCCGGTCAGCTTGAGAATGGTATTGTACGTCGCGTCGACCGGTCCGTTTCCCAGTTCGGCGCCGTGGAATTCCTTGCCGTCGATCTCCAACCGCACCGTCGCGGTGGGAACCACGTCCGACCCGGACATGATCACCACGCTGATGAGCTTGTAGGTTTCCGGGGTGCGCAGGACCTCCTCGGCGATGATCGCTTCGATGTCTTCGTCGAAGACGGACTTCTTATTGTCCGCAACGTCCTTGAAGCGGGCAAACGTCCGGTTGATCTCGTCTTCCGTGAGTTGGTATCCGAGCGACCTGACCCGTTCGCGGAACGCGTGTCGGCCCGAGTGTTTGCCCAGTATGAGCGATGACTCGGCAATTCCCACCGATTGGGGATCGATAATCTCGTAGGTGGTTCGTTCCCGCATGACGCCGTGCTGGTGAATACCGGACTCGTGAGCGAAAGCGTTTGCGCCGACGATCGCCTTGTTGGGCTGTACCGTGATACCGGTAATGGCGCTTACCAGGCGGCTGGTGTGGAAAATTTGCCGACTTTCGATCCCCGTCTCCAGATCGAAGACGTCCTTTCTGGTCTGAAGGATCATCGCCAGTTCCTCGAGCGCCGCGTTGCCCGCTCGTTCGCCGATCCCGTTGATGGTGCACTCGACCTGTCGCGCGCCCGCCCTGATCGCGGCGAGGGAATTGGCCACCGCGAGTCCCAGATCGTTATGACAATGGACCGAGATGACCGCGCCCTCGATCCCCTTAACCTTTTCCCGCACCATAGTCACGAGATCGACCATCTCCTGCGGATGGGCGTATCCGACCGTGTCGGGGATGTTGATAGTCCCGGCCCCTTCGTTCACGGCCGTTTGGATGACGCGGCACATGAACTCGGGGTCGGCTCTGGTCGCGTCTTCGCAGGAGAATTCGACCCAGTCCGACAGCGAGCGGGCCAATCGCACGGCCTGTCCCGCGCGATCTTCCACCTCGTCACGGGACATATTGAGCTTGTGCTTGAGGTGAATATCGCTGACCGCGATAAACGTGTGGATTCCCGGCTTTTCCGCTGCCTCCACGCATCTCCACGCGGTCTCGATGTCTTCCGCGGTCGCGCGGGCGAGCCCCACGATCCGTGACCCTTTGATTTCCGCAGCGATGTTGCGGACCGCTTCCCGATCGCCTTCCGATGTGGCCGGGAATCCCGCTTCGATCGCGTCGACGCCGAGCTTTTCCAGCTGGCGGGCCACTTGGAGTTTTTCCTGGTTGTTCATGCTTGCGCCCGGCGATTGTTCGCCGTCCCGCAAAGTGGTGTCGAAGACTCGGAGTCTTTCCGTCATTGTTTCCTCCGCTGACCCCTTCCGGCGGATGCGCCGTCTCACATGTGAGCGGGGGTGGTGTTGGGATCGGTTGATGACGATCCGTATCGGTCATTCACGGCCCTCGGCGTCGACCGCCAACAAGCCGGGCGCATCGAAATCGTTTGAACGGCCTACACTGCGTATGTGAAATCACGAGACACTCCATGCCGGCCCGCAGACACTACGGGCCGAACCGTCGTGATGAATTAACCGATGAGCCGTAAGGCTCTTTAGCGGAAAGGAGATTTCAGTCGGCTTGGATCATGAGCGGCGGCTCATGGAGCGACTTCGATGTCGGCTTCTTCCATCTCACGGTTCTCTTTGCCGGTTCGCTTACGCGTGCGTAGGTATGTAAGCAGCGTAAGGAGCGGTCCCGAGAGCACGTACGCGCCGCATAGGAAGAACGGCGTGACGAACGGAGAAGTCGCCACCAGGGCGAGCAGCAGAACGAACGCCACCGTGACGCCGAAGGCCTTGTGACGTTCGGGGGAGAGAGTCTTGAACGCATAGAACTTGACGGAACTCACCATCAAGAACGAGAGCGCGTAGGTCAGAATCAGGAGCGTAATCCGAAAATCGGCCGGATCGAGCCCCACTTTGTGAAAAAAGAGGACCGTGGTGGCAATCATCGCGGCGGCGGCGGGAATGGGAAGACCGTTGAACCGCTTCGGGTCGATGTTTCCCGACTGGACATTGAACCGGGCCAGCCGCAGCACACCGCACGATACGAAAACGAAGCACGTGACCCATCCGATACGGGCCAGCGGCGACAAGGCCCACAAGTACATCAAAATGGCCGGCGCGACACCGAATGAGATCGCGTCCGCCAGTGAATCAAGTTCCAAACCGAATCGGGTCGTCGTTTTCGTCAGGCGCGCCACCTTGCCGTCGATCCCGTCGAAGAACGCGGCCGCGATAATCAATGCCGCGGCCAAGACGAATTCGCCCTTGATGGTCGAGACCATTGCGTAGAAGCTGAGAAAAATACTCGACAGGGTAAGAAGGGACGGAAGGAGGAAGATGCTCTTCTTCATCTTCTTGATTTCGATTCGTCGTCGATTGGAGCCTTGAGGGATCGGCCGTCCGTTCGCGTCCAGTCCGCGGTTGCGCCGAAAAAAACGATCATTCTTCCGAGTCTTGTTTGCCATGCTCCGTCGCCTTCCCGGTCTCGAACCCCCTCATCGGCCGCATTTGCGCCCGCTCCGCGACGTCGTGTAAAGGAACAAGCGAACCGCTCGTCCGAGCGCGGACGTGAAGGATTGATATCATTGTAGCCGTTTCATCTATCGAGCGCCAGGAGTTCCGCGTCTCCGTTTCTCAGTAATTCGTCTCTCAGCCTTCGATCTTCTCGGCAATAATCGTCGAGCCCGCCCGGACTTTGCTTCCGACACCGATTCGGAATCGAAACTCCTGCGGAAGGTACACATCGAGCCGCGATCCGAAGTGGACCACACCGATCCGTTCGCCTCGCCGGACCGTGGTCCCTTCGTGAACCCACGACGTGATCTTCCGCGCCACGAGGCCCGCGACCTGCACCACTTCGATCGTCCCGAGATCTCCGCGCAGGATCAGCGATTTCCGTGTGTTCCGTTCCGACGCTTCATTGTCGCGCGCGTCGAGAAAGCTCCCGGACTTGTCGGTCATCCGCACAATTTCGCCTGAAACGGGGCTCCGGTTTACATGTGTGTCGAAGAGCGACATAAAGATTGAGACTTTCTTGACCGGTCCTTGGTTCAAATTTTCGGACACCGCCGTATCCGTCACTTCCACAACTTTTCCGTCCGCGGGGGAGAGCACGTACGCTTCGCCGGGAGGGGGCGTTCGTTTCGGGTTGCGGAAGAAAATCAGTATGACGGCGGCGACGAGAAAGAAGACGAACGCTATCAAGTTGAGGTCCGACCACCAGAAGAGTAGGGCCGCTATCGCGGGCGGTATCGCATAGGGATACGCCTCACGCGCAATAAGTTCATAATGACCGCCGGCCGCGATCATGGACTGCTCCTTGAATGTAATGTTTCACCGGGCTTGAGGCGGCTCTGCGCCCATCGAGATATCAATGGCTTATCGCTATCCCGGTGAACGGTTACCCTTGAATTAACATTACCCGCGCGCGGGTCCCGCGCCGGGGAACGCCGTCAGCCGGACGCGCCGTTCCGACGAAGCGCGTCGCGACCCTCGGTTGATCCGTCGCGCCTCGAACGATTGTACGCTCAGGACTCCGGGTGTTGTTGGCGCAACTGCCGGAGAATCATCTCGATCTGCGTCTTGCCCTTCAGTTTCTTCTTCTGGATGGTCTTTCGTTCCATCTCTTCGGATGTCGAAAGATACAGGCGTTTGTTGAAACGATCCAATTGCTCCTCGAACTCGAGGTGCTCATCCCAGAGCCTCTTCAGTTCGGGGTGCCTTCCCTTCCATTGCTCGATCAGGACAAGATCCCTCTGTTCCATCCGACCACCCTTCGCATTTCGTTCAGGTTTTGTTGTTTTCTCCCTAATTTATAGAACGCAGGCAAGGGAGTGTCAACAAAGGAGTTTCCATTCAAGGAGAAAATCTCCCGCTCGCACGGCCCGGACGGCGTTGGCGAATCCGACGGGTCCTCCAAATCCTCCGCCCGCGGCTATTGGGCTTCCGGACAATCGCATTTACCGGGGAAGTGTGATACTGATAGTAAGGATTACTGGGAGAAAAGCATGTCATGCGACCGCAGCCGCAACGCCCGGCGGGATTCGCGGTGCGGTCGGATCAATCCGTACGGAGGTAGGCAATGGATGTAAAGGTGTTCGGAGTGGTCGGCGCCGGCCAGATGGGAAACGGAATAGCTCAAGTCGCCGCGGCTTCCGGTATCAACGTGATCATGAACGACATCAACACCGAGTTCGTGGAAAAGGGCCTTTCAACCATCTCGAAGAATCTCGATCGCGCCGTTTCCAAGGGAAAACTCACCGAAGACGATAAGAAGGGCGTGCTCGATCGAATCAGACCGAGCACCAGCCTCGACGACATGAGCCAAGCCGATTATGTGGTCGAGGCAATCCCCGAAAACCTCGAACTCAAGACCAAGACCTTCCAACATCTCGACAAGGTGGTCGGGGAAGGGAAAGTGCTCGCCAGCAACACGTCATCCATTTCCATCACCAAGCTGGCCGCGGTCACGAAGCGTCCGGAGAAGTTCATCGGCATGCACTTCATGAATCCCGTGCCCGTTATGAAGCTCGTGGAAGTGATCAACGGTCTGGCCACCGATAAAGCGACCACCGACCTCACCGTCGAACTCTCGAAGAAGTTCGGCAAGACGCCGGTTCCGGCCGAGGATTTCCCCGGGTTCATCTCGAACCGCATTCTCATGCCCATGATCAACGAAGCGGTTTACGCGCTCTTCGAGGGCGTGGGGACCCCCGAGGCGATCGATGAAGTGATGAAGCTCGGCATGAATCACCCGATGGGTCCGCTGGCGTTGGCGGATCTCGTCGGTCTGGACACGTGCCTGGCGATTATGGAAGTGCTCCAGGAAGGGCTGGGAGATTCCAAATATCGCCCGTGCCCGCTCCTCAGGAAGTACGTCGACGCGGGCTACCTTGGTCGCAAGGTGGGCCGGGGATTCTACGATTACTCGAAGTGATTGAGAGGCGCCCCGAGCGTGCAAACAGGCCGGTGAAAGGGCGGGTCTCGGCGTCCGGACGTTCCGCGCGGCTGAGGCTCGCCGAACCGGTTCCCTCTCCATGAACCTCTGTCGTCCCGACGACCGCAAATCCTGCGGCGCATGCTGCGGTCTGTACAATACGCCCGATTCGACGGGCGCCACGCTCCTGGGCCGGCTTACGAAGCGCACGAGGGTCTTCTCTGAGACTCCGCGAACGCCGGACGCGTTGATGCGGTTCGAGGCTGAAATTCGCTCCTGCGAAGCCCTTACCACGCTGGACTCGGTCATACACGTCTGCGAATTCCTCGGCTTCACCGATCCCGCCGGTCGACTCCCCGGGTGCATGCTCCATCCGGAAGCGCCCGGTAACAACGGGATCGATCTCCGCGGCATGTGCCATTACGGGAGCTTGGCCTGCAGAACGTTTTTCTGCCCCGCGTGGGACGAGCTCGATGGGCTTCAGCGGGACGCGGTCGTCGCGGTCCTCGATGATTGGCGGCTTTACGGTCTGGTGATCACGGATGTTGATTTCGTGAGAGCGGTCTTCGGTCTGATCGAGCACGCCCTCGGACGACCGCCCAGCAGAGAGGAACTGATCGACGGTCCGTTGCGGGGGGCCTTCGGCGAAATGCTCTCCTGGAAAGACACGCTCCCCGGGACGGCGGGAACGCTCCAACGAACGAGCCGATACTTTCGCAGACCCGTCCTATCCGACCGGTGGGGCCCCGAGGAGATGATCGACGTAATCGTCCGATCCGTCGAGTTTGCCGCCGGCCGTGAAGCCGCGTGTGCGAAGACCGTCGTCGTCGAACGCTTGGAGGCTTTGAGGAAGCTCGAGCGGAGCGAATGACGCGGTCGCACTGATGAAGGCCGGTCGCGTCCCCGTGCGATCAGAGTCCGAACTGCAGTTCGACAACCTTGATGTTGTTTTCCACCGACGTGACCCCCGGATAATCCCGGGCGATCTTCGAGGCGCTCTCTCTGTCCTGCTTTGTTCGTGCGCTTCCTTCGATCGTGACCGTTCCTTCCGATGTGGCCGAGACTCCCACATCCCGCGGTCCCACGGACGAGATCTTCCGCCGGATCAGGCTTTCGATTCTCTTGGCGAGCGCCATGTTCTTGAGGCGTTGCTCCATTTCTTCGGGGTTCGGAACCGGTTCGAGCCCTGTGACGGCTTCCACGGTCGCGGCCGACGCGGCTGAGGCGGATAGTTGGCTCGTATTGATGATGAGATCGTAGAGCGCCCAATCGTCGGGGTCGTGATCGAAAATCGCGCGCGTAAGGTTCTTTCGGTGATGATCGTACTTCTTGACCACGGCTTCCGCTTCTTCGCGGGAATAGTTGTAGCGCTCCGCGATGCGTTCGATTCGAAGCTTGAGCGGCGCAACCACCCTCACCTTGAAGACGCCGGGGAAATCACGAAGGACAATCTGCGATCCTCGACCGAGGATGACCGCGTTCCCGCGGGAGGCCTCCTCGAAGGTGAGCGCCTCGAACAGGCTGGTGTACGCGGGGCGATCGAAGAAGATGCGTTCGAAGAAGCCCGGCCCGTGCTCGGTTTCGTAGATCGAACACGCCTCACTGAATTGGGGATCGCACGTTTGGGCCAATTCGTGGACCTTGCTCCGCGTGATCAGTTCGAGCGCCGACTGCCGGGCGACGATCGAGGCGATGACGTCGCCGAGGGAACCGACTTCTCTCGATATGGTTACGATCCGCATAGGCTTTCATCTCCGTTGGGGGCGAGGCCGGCGGCGCCGGACGATTGGCCGTCCAGGTCCCGCAGCGCGGGCCGAGCGTCGGAAGAGCCGGTATAATCCGGATCGGCCGGAGTCAGAAAACGATGATCGTGAGACGCTCGGGACCGTGAACGCCGATGGTGAGCGTGAGTTCGATATCAGCGGTTCTGCTCGGGCCGGTTTCCACGGTTACGTTGACCGGCGGATTCGTGCTCAAGGAATCGAAGAACTCGTCGATACCGGCGAAGATATGCTCGCGATTGACCAGGGCCACGTGATGGGACGGCAGCAGGCCCGCCTGAACGACCCTCCTGTTTCGGCTTGTCGAGACGATGCTTCCGGTCTCCGCAATCCCTGCGTCCACTTCTTCCACGCAGACCGCGGCGAATCGGATATCGTCGGAGAGTTTGTCCTCGTCGAGTTCCACCGCGTTCTCCCACTCGGTGACCCTCGGACAGAAGACGCCCTCGACGTCTTTGAGAAGTCGCCCCAACACTTCGTTGAGCTGCTCGACGCTGTTTACCGTCGCGGTCTCCGCGGCCGCGATCTGCGCGTTGGCGACGAATTGTTCCACAACCGCGTCGATGCTCACGACATCCTCCGTCGGAAGGTGGTCTTGGTCGGTTTGGGGAGTCTATCCACCGCGCCGGCGCCGACAATCGTCTTGAGGACCGGCCAAAAGTAACGGGAGACCTCCTGTCCGAACGAGAAGAGCGACGGCCAACCCGCGGCGAGCCCGAACGCGGCCATGGCTCGACGTTCCCCGCCGGGGGTCAGTCCGCGCTCGACACGCATCTCCCGCAAGCGCCGGATGAGCGTGGTCAGCGGGACCTTCACCGGGCAGACCTCGTCGCACGCGCCGCACAGCGTCGTGCCGTCGAGGAGCGTATGCGCCTTCTCCAGCCCTTCGAGCGCGTTGGTCAGGACGATTCCCATGGGACCGGGATAGGTGGACCCGTACGCGTGGCCGCCGATCGTCCGATAGACCGGGCAGACGTTCATACACGCGCTGCACCGGATGCATTTCAGGATCTCGCGGGTTTCGCTCGTGAGAATTTCCGACCGACCGTTGTCCACCACGACGATGTGCATTTCCTCCGCGCCGGTCGCGTCGCCCCGCTTTCTCGTCCCGGTGATGAGCGACATATAGCTGGAAAGGGTTTGCCCGGTTGCCGATCGAGGCAGCAGCCTGATGAAGACGCTGAGATCCGCGAGCTTCGGGATGAGCTTCTCGAGCGAGAAGACGACCACGTGGAGCGGCGGCAGCGTCGTGACCATACGGCCGTTGCCCTCATTGGTGAAGAGCACGATGCTTCCCGTCTCCGCGATGGCGAAGTTGGCCCCCGATATGCCGGCTTCCGCGGCGATGAACTTGTCCCGGAGGGCTTTCCGAGCGATCTTCGTGAGCACGGCCGGATCTTCCGAATAGTCTACCCCGAGTTTCTCACGGAAGAGCTTCCCCACCTGGGAGCGATCCTTATGCAGCGCGGGCGCCAGGATATGCGACGGCGTCTCGCCGGCCAGCTGGATTATGTACTCGCCAAGGTCGGTTTCGACCACCTCCATACCGAGGCCTTCCAGATGATGGTTCAGGTGGATCTCTTCGGTGACCATCGATTTGGCCTTGACGATATGATGAACGCCCCGGTCCTTCAAAATCGAGCCGACCATGTCGCACGCGGTCGCCCCGTCCTTGGCTCGATGGATGATCGCGCCGGCCTTGGTCGCTTGGGCGGCAAATCGATCCAAATAGTCGAAAAGATTGTCGAGAACCTCCAGACGGATCTCGGACGCGCGGTCTCGCCACTCTTCGAAGGGCACGCCGGCCACGCCTTCGGCTCGTTTCCTGGTGAACGTGTCCGTGGACGTGCTCATCGCGTGCCGTAGCTGCGTATCGCGTATCGCCTGAGCCGCCTGTCGCCGGAAGGGAATGCTCCAGCCTTCCTGTATCATAAGCCCTCCGCCAGGACCTGAGCGATGTGTTTGACCTTCACCCCACCGCTGCGCTTGTTGATCGCGTCCGCGATGTTCATCAGGCAGCCGTGATCGCAGCCGGTCACCGTATCCGCTTGGGTGGCCATGATCGTCGCGGCCTTTTCGTCCGCCATGGCCTGGGAGACTTCGGGCATCTTCGCCATGAAGACACCGCCGAAGCCGCAGCAGCGGTCCGCTCGGGGGAGTTCAACATACTCCGCCCCCTGCAGCGATTTGAGTAACAGGAGCGGCTCATCCCGCACGCCCAGCTCGCGCATCAGCTGACACGACGAATGATACGTGATTCGGCCCGCGCCCTCGAGGCCGGCTTCGTGCGCCTTGAGCTGATGAACGAGGAACTGCGTCAGTTCGTACGTTCTTGAGGCAACGGCGAGGGCCTTGTCTCGCATCTCACCGTCGGACTCGAAGATCTTCGGATAATGGTTCTTGATCATCGACGCGCACGAGCCCGACGGGACCACAATCGGATCGCCGCCGTCAAAGACCGAGAGAAATCGCCGAGCCGCGGCCCTCACCTGGTCGGTGTACCCCGCGCTGTCCGCGGGCTTGCCGCAGCAGGTCTGCCCCTTGGGATAGAAGACGTCGACGCCGAAATGCCGGAGCAGCCGAACAGTCGCTTCTCCCGTCTCTGGATAAAACGTGTCCACCAGGCACGTGCCGAAAAGTTGAACTCGCATGGCGCCCATCACAATCGAAGAATTGCGGATCGTTCAGTGTAGCAGTGTTCAAGCAGGCCGGTCAAGCGCAATGACTTCTTCGGAAAACTCCTCGGCCCCGACAAAGAGGAAATGGTCTACATGGAAGCGCACCACCCGACCCACGGCGTGGCCCACGCAGTCTACGACAAGAAAAAATAAGCGCTTACGCTCCCCCGGCCTACTCTCAGGCCCACCTCGACCCGAACCGCCCGCTTCCCCCGTACGGCGCCTTGACCGGCGCCGTAGTTTTTGCCTCACGATGATACATTGTTAGCAAACGATAAGGTCAGTACGGAAAAAGCACGGTGCGCAACGTGGAGGCAAATCAACCCTTGATTTTGTAGCATTTCTCCGCGATAGTACGGTTATATAAGGTATACACTGGCCCAGCCCCCAAACACAGAACGGCCGGGGGCTCGCGAACCCGACGAGACTCCATCGGGGGAAGCAACCATGCCCGAC
>CAYLRL010000016.1:64113-68438 GCA_964385875.1 uncultured Syntrophales bacterium | reverse complement strand
TACAACTTCTCGTGGCTGGGACGTCCAATCATCCAGTTCCCCCAAGACATGGTCGCGATGCAGGAGATCATCTGGGAGGTCCGGCCGGAGCTGATCATTGAGACCGGTATCGCTCACGGTGGGTCGCTGATATTCTACGCGTCGATGCTGGAATTGTCGGCCGCGTGCGGTGGAGGGGAAGGCGAGGCGCTCGGTGTGGACGTGGAGATTCGACCTCACAATCGCGCAGCAATCGAAGCGCACCCCATGTTCAGGCGTATTACCATGCTCGAAGGCTCCAGTGTCGATCCGGCGGTCATAGAGCAGGTTCATGAGCGAGCCCGCGGTAAGGGTCGCGTCCTCGTCTGTCTCGATTCCATGCATACGCACGAGCACGTGCTCGCCGAGCTCGAGGCGTACGCGCCGCTCGTCACTCCCGGGAGCTATTGCGTCGTCTTCGACACGGTTATCGAGGACATGCCGGAGGATTCCTTTCCCGACCGCCCGTGGGGAAAGGGCAATAATCCCAAGACCGCGGTCCGAGAATACCTGGAACACCACACCGAATTCGAGGTCGACGAGTCCATCGAGAACAAACTCCTCATCACCGTGGCGCCCGGAGGCTATTTGAAGCGTATCGAATGATGCCAC
The DNA here is from genome assembly GCA_964385875.1 of uncultured Syntrophales bacterium. Lineage (GTDB taxonomy): Bacteria > Desulfobacterota > Desulfomonilia > Desulfomonilales > Desulfomonilaceae > CAYLRL01. The sequence continues at coordinate 67,808 of CAYLRL010000016.1, read as the reverse complement.
GATTCGCTCAAAAGACTCGGGCTACCTTGTTCTTCCCGTAATCAAAGGAGGCTGCTCGTGATCGTTCCCTCTCACGTTCAGATAGAGACCGTCAACGGCGTTTGCACCTCACGTTGCACAATGTACACATTCTCTTCGTGGACAAGGAAAAAGCGCGTGATGCCCACGGAAGAGTTCAGGGAAATTCTAGAGAAGCTTGCACCTCATCGTCACTCGATACGTTTTCTCACCTTGCATGGGTGCGGAGAGCCTCTTCTCGATCCAACAATTGCAGATAAGATTAAGTTAGCTAAAGATTTAGACTATAGGGGGACTGGGTTTGCCACGAACAGCACCGAATTACGTGAAACAACGGCGCGAAGATTGCTTGACGCCGGTCTTGACACGATCATCTGTAGTATAGACGGAATTAAGAAGAAAACCCACGAGTCCATAAGAGTCGGCACGGATTTCGACGCCGTGGTATCGAACGTTATAAACTTCATTAAAATGAGAAATGAATCTGGTCAAACGAGAGTCATGGTACGGTTCATCCGTCAAAGTGCGAACCGAGACGAGTGGCCGGAATTCCATCAGTTCTGGCGTCGGCGTATCGAGCCTAGATACGGTGACGTAGTGGTGAAATTTGATATTCATAACTGGGCTGATAAGATAACCGAATATGATGAGAAGCAAATCACTCAGGGCGATTCAGGGGAAAGGCTTGTGTGTTCTGATGTTTTTGAAAGACTGTCATATATTCTGATGGCTCGGTGGCGTTATGTTGCGCTGATGATAACGGCTTCTATGATATGGGTAATGTTTTCCACGTAGACCCTGTCCATATTTACAATAACGAAATATTCACCCTTTACAGGGACACCATGCTCAAAGGAAATCTGCGCTCATTGATGCATTGCGCTACTTGTTCGCTTCCTCGCTCAAGGGATCGTAGAGACGCCGAATAGAATTCACGGATGAAGCGCCATTTGCGGTGAAACTCGGCATGTCGCCTATTCGTCTGAATATCATAGCGAATTACGCGGGCTCGTTTTGGACCGCGCTCATGAGCTTGATCTTTGTACCCGTGTACATCAAGTACATGGGGATCGAAGCCTATGGACTGGTCGGTATCTTTGCGTCGTTGCAGGCGCTCTTCTACGTCCTCGACTTCGGATTGAGCGCTACCATGACCCGCGAGATGGCCCGTCTTCGCACGGTGGATCCTTCAGGCGTTCAAGCCCGAACGCTGACGCGCACCTTGGAGATCATCTACTGGGGGGTCGCCCTCTGCCTGGGAGCGGCCGTTGTCGCGCTCGCAGACCCTATCGCTCGATACTGGGTGAAGCCGGATCGGCTTGACCCGGAGACGGTCAGGCATGCGTTGATGATCACGGGTGTGGTGGTGGCGCTCCGATGGCCCGTTTCCTTCTATGTGGGCGGCTTGCAAGGCCTCGATCGGCAGCCGCTCCGCAACGCGATCCAAAGCGGATGCGCAACGCTGCGCGGGGTCGGCGCAATCGGCGTGCTGGCCTCCGTTTCTCCCACAATCCAGGCCTTTTTCACCTGGCAGATAGTGGTCAGCGCGGTGGAAACCGCAAGCATGGCCGCCGCGCTCAGGCGATCCCTTCCCGGCGGCGGACGCGCGGCATTCTCTATGGAAGCACTCAAGAGTGTCTGGCGCTTCTCCGCAGGCGTCACCGGCATAAGCGTGACCGTCGTCCTGCTGACCCAGAGCGACAAGATTATTCTCAGCAAAATGCTTTCGTTGGAACTCTTCGGATACTATGCGCTTGCTCGCACGGCGGCGAGTATGATTCATGTTCTGCCGGGGCCCATGCTAAACGCGGTGTATCCTACGCTAACGCGTTTGGCGGCGGCTCGAGACCCCGATAGGCTGGCGGATCTCTACCACAAGAGCTGCCAGACAGCGGCAATCGTTTTGGTTCCGGCCTCGCTTGCGCTGATAATCTTCGGGGATTCGGTTCTCACTCTGTGGTCCGGTGACCCGGTGATCGTTCGACACACCGGTCCGATTCTGAGTATTGTGGCGATAGGAACATTCCTGAACGGCTTCATGCGTATGCCGTATCTGGCGCAGCTCGCCCACGGATGGACTACGCTGGGCTTGTACCAGAATATTGTCTCAGTGATTATTGTTGTCCCACTAACGGTATTGCTTGCGGAGTCGTACGGCGCTGTCGGCGCCGCCTACGCATGGGTGGCGCTCAATGCAGGTTATGTAATTGTGACTCCGCACATCATGCATCGGCGCATTCTGAAAGGCCTGCGCTGCGAGTGGTACATCAACGACGTAGCCTTGCCGGCGCTCGTAGGATTAGCGGTTGGGCTTACCTGCAAGGGCCTAATGCCTCCTGCGCTGCCGGACGCAGTGCTCGCGGCGTATGTCCTCGGGGCATCGGGATTGTGCCTTCTGGCGTGTTTCCTGGCGGCCCCCCGTGTCAGATCGCAAGTCGGTTTCGCCAACGGCGCTCGGCTCTGGAGGAGTCTATAGGGCGGCCAATGTCGCTGGGGATCGAAGCGCCTTGTGCAGGCGCCTTTAAGGGGACGCATATGAACGACGGCACTTCTGACGGTTTGACGCGGAAGCCGCGGCCGTTGCCCAAAATCTCGATAGGACTGCCGGTATATAACGGCGAGCAGTTTCTGAGCGCAGCCGTTGAATCGGTTCTCGGCCAAACCCATCAAGACTTTGAACTTATCATATCCGACAACTGTTCCACCGATTCAACTTGGTCCATTTGCCTCCAATACGGAGCACAGGACGACAGAGTCCGACTGAATCGAAACGAACGGAACGAGGGCATGATTGCAAACTGGGACCACGTTGTTCGGTTGTCCCGCGCCGAGTACTTCATGTGGATGGCTCATGACGACAAGTTGTCTCCGGATCTGCTGGCCGCGTGCTATGAGTTCCTGCGGTCTCATGATGAGTATGTGGCGTGCTGCGGAAGGACGGTTCGAATCGACGAAACCGATGCAATCCTGAATGTCCTCACCGGGTTCAACGGCGCCGAGCAGCCGAGTCCCGGCGCCAGATACTTGGAATGTCTTGCCGACATTCGGTCTTGTCACACAATTTACGGCCTTATACGTCGGCGTGCCCTCGTACCGGCTTGGAACGCCCTTTGCGCGGGCCGGCCCGATGCGAGTATGGATCGTCGCCTCGTGTGCGCTCTTTCAATGTACGGAAGGATCAAGCAACTCGAAGAAGTCGAACGATATTACCGCTTTCACCCAGATCAGGTACATCACGCCACAGTCGACATCGCGCGCTTTTGGAAGAATCATTGCGGCCCCTCCTGCAAGCCGCCTCTGATGCCGTGGGCCAATAATACACTGAATCACGTCAAGCAGATACGACGGTCCGATATGGGGCCTCGAGACAAAATAAGAGCGATCATGGGTGTCCTTGCCGACTTGACCCCGCGAAAGCTCAAACTTGACGTTGTTCATTGCGGAGCGGCGTTGTCGAGGAACAGACCCGGGCTTAACAGGGCACTCAAGTCGGTATGGCATCGTGTGCGGCAGAGTCCCGCGCGGAACGTCTGAAGGGATTGGTCGAAAATGCTGAATAGAATAACGGCGCCGAAGGAGATCGATGTGATTGTGGTTTCCTACGGCGGCGTTGGGACTACTTTTCTCCTCGATTTCATATCGAACTTCAGGCGCACCAATTGTAGGGGCGACACCGA
>CAYLRL010000016.1:0-64013 GCA_964385875.1 uncultured Syntrophales bacterium | reverse complement strand
TTCTCCTCGATTTCATATCGAACTTCAGGCGCACCAATTGTAGGGGCGACACCGACGGAATGAAACATCTGCCCATACCACCGGTGGCATTCGGTAACGGTCCGAAGTGTGTTTATGTGTACGGCGACCCAATATTGGCCGCGATATCCCTTTTCAGAAGGGGTTTTCACCACGCTCAATCGGTCAAACTCCTCCGATACGCACGACCGCACGTTGACCCTATTCCGGCGGAACAGTCTCTTGAGGAGTACGCCGCGGCCGGCGTCGACAGGTTCCTCTTTCATCGTCACTATCATAACTGGCGTTCGAAATATCCTATTTTGCCCACGTTGTTTGTGCGCTATGATGAGCTGTGGGCAAACATTCCGGCATTGCTGAAGTTCCTTGAGTTATCCGAGGAGCTTACGGCTGGTTTTCCGCCACGGCGGGCCAGAGAATCGCTCATCGAGGATATCGATGCTTCAACAGCCAAGTCACTAAACAAGATGTATGGTGGTCTCGCCAGGGAGCTTGCAGGTCGACCCGCGGTCGAATTCAGGCAAGGGTCGACGAGCCGTGCGCAGTGGCGGTTTTTCCGCGGGACCGAGTACCGTCAGGCCTGGAAGAGCCATCTGTCCTTCACGGCCCGTGTAGAGCTTCACCGAAGAGCGCCGAGACTTCATAGCTTCCTGAAGCACATGGCCGGCGGATCTTGATGCGGCGAATTCCGTCCGGCTCAAGTTACGGTCTAACCGGCCGTTTCAAAAAAAAGGCGTTCAGGCGTAAGACAACCGAGGGAGAATATGAATGATCAAAGCCGCTTAGTGAGATTTTTATGCGCTATATCCCAATATTGGTAGTCTCCTGCGATTGGTATGCGGACGTGTGGGCGCCATTCTTCGAGATTTTCCGGAAGAGGTGGCCGGATTGCCCGCATCCGGTTTTCCTTGGATCGAACCATAAAGGCTATTCGGGCCACGACGTCGAGACCATTCTGGTGGGCGACGACATCAGTTGGGCGGAGAACCTGCGCCGGATGCTGGATGCGCTCGGATCGCGTCATGTGATCATGATGCTCGAGGATTTCTTTCTTGTGCGTGAGGTGGACACGGCTCGGGTTACGGACCTGGTGAAGACGGCAATCGACAATGAGGTCGGATGTTTGCGGCTGTATCCCCATCCGCCTCCGACCGCTGCGCTCCCCGATCGTCCGGGAATCGGCGAATTGCGCAAGGGCGACGAGTGGCGTGCCTCGACCCAGACCGCGCTCTGGGACATCGACGTGTTACGCTCGTTGGCGTGGACGGGCTTCTCAGCGTGGGATTTCGAGATCATCGGTTCTCTGGTCAGCTACGCGTTGCCGAATGCTTTCTGGGGTGTGTACGACGCCGCGGTCGACTACCGCCACGTCGTCATTCGAGGCAGGTGGATGAGAAGCGGCCTGAGCATCTGTGAAGCGGTGGGGGTCACGCCGGATTTGAGCGCGCGGGCGGTCCTGGGCGCGGATGAATCCGAGTCCTACGATTCCGGCCGTAGGACTTTATCGGAGCATATGAAAAGCGTTCCGGCGCGGTTCTACGCGCGGCCTCTCCGGCTCATGCGGCCAAGACACTACATTACGCGGCTTCTTCGTCAGGCGGGCGTCGATACGGCAGAGAACCTCCGGCGTTTGGAGGGACTGAACTTTTCCGGAAAGGCGTCAGGGTGAGGCCTGTGTTCGACTACGCGCGAATCGGCGAAAAGGCTTGAAAGCAATATGGAGAAACGGGCTCTTATAACCGGGGTCACCGGTCAGGACGGAGCGTATCTGGCCAAGTTCCTGCTGGCGAAGGGCTACCGCGTATGCGGCATCAAGAGACGCGCGTCGCTGTTCAATACGGACAGGATCGACGACATTCACGTAGCGCCCCAGGAAGAGGACCGTCTCTTCTTGCTGGAATACGGCGACATGACGGATTCCACCAATTTGATCAGGATAATCCAGGAGTTCGAGCCGACGGAAATCTACAATCTCGCTGCCCAAAGCCATGTGAAGGTGTCATTCGAGACGCCCGAGTACACGGCCAACTCGGACGCCCTGGGCACATTGCGGTTGCTTGAAGCGATCCGAATCCTGCGTCTGGGAGACCGCGTGCGGTTTTATCAGGCTTCCACCAGCGAAATGTTCGGTCTCACAATGGAGCCGACGCAAAATGAAGAGACGCCGTTTCATCCACGGAGTCCGTACGGGGTGGCGAAGCTCTACGGATACTGGATTACGCGAAACTATCGTGAAGCATATAATTTCTTCGCGTCCAACGGCATTTTGTTTAACCATGAATCACCGCTCAGGGGTGAAACCTTCGTTACACGAAAGATCACTCGGGCTGTGGCTCACATCAAGCTTGGGCTCCAGGAGAAGCTCTACCTGGGTAATCTCAATGCGATGCGCGATTGGGGGCACGCCCGAGATTATATAGAAGGCATGTGGCTCATCCTGCAACATCATACTCCCGACGATTTTGTCCTCGCCACCGGTGAGAGCCGTTCCGTGCGGGAATTCGTCGTCGCCGCGTTCAAAGAGACCGGCGTCGCCATCGAATGGCGAGGCGAAGGCCTGGAGGAACAGGGCGTCGCTGCGGACGACGGCCGGGTCCTGGTGGAAATCGATCCCCGTTACTTCAGGCCGACGGATGTCGACCGTCTCAGAGGGGATGCCCGCAAGGCACGTTCCGAACTGGGCTGGCGACCACAAGTGGGCTTTGACGAGCTCGTGAAAGAAATGGTGGTCTGGGACCTTCGGGAAGCGGAACGCATAGCCCTCTGCCGCAGAAACGGGTTAATGTAAGGAGGCTGAGTTCATGCGAGTCTATGTGGCCGGTTCTCGAGGAATGGTCGGCTCGGCTCTTGCGCGAAGACTGGAACGGGAGGATGTGGAAGTCCTGACCGATCCCGATCCTCGGGTCGATCTGCGGGATCAGCGGGCTGCGACGAAGCGCGTGCTCGAACTGTCTCCGGATTGGGTCTTCCTAGCCGCGGCGAGAGTAGGAGGAATACACGCCAATAATATCTATCCGGCGGATTTCATTTACGACAACATAATGATTCAGAGCAATGTTCTTCACGCGTCGGTCGCAGCAAACGTGAAAAAGCTGCTCTTTCTCGGCAGCTCCTGTATTTATCCAAAATTGGCGCCGCAACCGATAAAGGAAGAACATCTGCTTACAGGACTGCTGGAGCCGACCAACGAGCCGTATGCCGTCGCGAAAATCGCGGGTGTCAAAATGGCTCAGGCGTTCAATCGACAGTACGGAACAAATTTCATCTCGGCCATGCCGACAAATCTGTACGGGCCGAACGATAATTTTGATTTGCAGTCCTCTCACGTGCTGCCGGCGCTGATCCGGAAGATCCACGAAGCCAAAGCCTCGGACAAGCCGTTCGTCGAAATATGGGGATCCGGTAGACCGCGGCGAGAGTTCCTCCACGTTGACGACGCGGCCGACGCGCTGGTTTTCCTGATGCGAGAATACGAGTCCGATGAAATCATTAACGTCGGCGCCGGCAAAGACATATCCATAAAGGAACTTGCCGAGTTGATCGCCGGCGCGGTCGGCTACACCGGCTCATTTCACTTCGACACAAGCATGCCGGACGGCACGCCGCGTAAGTTACTCGATGTAACCCGCCTGACGGAACTCGGCTGGCGACCGAAGTACGGCCTGGAAGACGGCATAGCCCAAACCTACAGGTGGTTCGTGGACAACGCGTCGGACACGCATTCAGGATAGACCGGCAAGAGGGCGGGCGCGTCCGGACGCCGGGGAAGGCCTGCTCGCACGGTTTGGGCGTTTTCTCCAAAACGGGAACCGACCGGTGGGGCTTCGCGGTCGTCCGGCCCGCCGTCATCAAGGAGGTCATAGTATGCCCTTGGTCTCAGTTGTGCTTCCAACGTACAACGGGAGCGCATTCATCGCCCAAACGATCGACTCCATCTTGAACCAGACGTTCAAGGACCTTGAACTCATCGTGGTCATCGACGGCAGCACGGACGACACGGAATCCATACTGGCGACCTATTCCGATCCGCGCATAAGAGTTCTCAAGCACGCGGAAAATCAAGGCCAGGCGCCCGCAATGAATACCGGCTTTGACGCTGCTGAAGGGGAATATTGGACGTGGAGTTCCGACGACAATGTCTACTTTCCCGACGCGATAGAAACAATGGTTAATTACCTGGAGGCGCATCGGGAGACGTCGGCTGTCTCCACGGACGGCATCTCCATCGACGAGAAGAACAATCTGCTCTATTATCGAGAATTCATGTGGCAGTGCTTTCTGTTTCGGGCGCGTATCCGGGAACAGGTCGGCCGGCATTCCGTGGAAGAAAGGATACTGGAAGACATCGCATACGCGCTGCGGGTTCAACATTTCGCAGGTCCTATCGCCCGCATCTCGGAGCCCTACATCTATTATAGAATTCACCGGCAGTCGGTCAGCACTCGGCGGGCGAGCGAACTGCCGATCGTCTCCGCTAAGTTGCGATACCAATTCATAACCGAAGGAATTGTCGACGAACCCATGGATGAGATGTTCTTAGTGCGCCTCTCAAGATCGGCGTTGTATCGTGATTGGAAAACCATGTGGGAGATTGTGGAATTCGCTCGTGAGAAGGATTTGCCGTTTGTTCCGGAATTGGAAAAAAAAGCTCGATGGTTGCGCACGCCCTGGGGCCGGGTGGTAAATCGGTTGCGGATCCTGGCTGTCGGCAGGACCGAGGCTTTGAAGCGGCGGCTTCGGCTCTACGGGTACCTGACGCGATGCAAGATGAGTGGCCGGAGCGTTCAGAGGCGCGGGCGCCATACGGGTGAAGAGAACGGATAAGCGTCGATGCTGTTCAGAGCACAATCAGAGGGGCCTTGGAATTGGATACTCCGCAACCGGCCTGCGAGCATACGAAAGGTCTGCCCGGACGAGCGAGCGAAAGCGGCCGGGGTAATCGAATGAGAAGAATTCTTCATGTTCTCGGCGAACTGGAGCGGGGCGGCATATCCGTCTGGTTGATGACCGTGCTTCGGCATATCGATCGGGAACGCTATCGGATGGACTTCTTCGTTCACACCGGAAGGCACTGCGCGTACGACGATGAGGCACGTTCCCTCGGAACGCGCCTCATCAATTGTCCGGACTGGAAGGCCCCGCTTGCGTACTCTCGGCGCTTTGCGCGCGCACTCAAAGACTACGGACCCTATGACGTCGTTCATGCCCACCCGCACTACTTTAGTGGGATCAACCTTATGGTTGCCGCATGGCAGGGGGTACCGGTCCGTATCGCGCACAGTCACCATTGGGAGGTCCGACGGTCCGAACAGAATGAAAGCCCCTTTAAACGGCTCTACTACTGTGGAATGGCGCGGTTAATCGACCGATACGCCACGGTTGGACTTGCCGCCAGCCGACCGGCCGCGGAAGATCTCTTCGGAGACGCCTGGCGCTCTGATCCCCGACACCGGTTGCTCTTTTGCGGTATCGATTTGGCCCCATTTCACACTTCATACGATTGCGCGGAAGCACGAGCCGAATTGGGCATTGCCGACGGAATGCGAACCATCGCGCACGTGGGACGGTTCATTTACCAGAAGAATCACGCTTTCGTACTAAGGGTTTTCGCCGAAGTGTTGAAGCGGGACACACGGCAAATACTCCTGTTAATCGGCGACGGACCTCTCGAAGAAAAGGCGCGCCGGATTGCCTGCGAACTGGGCGTGGAGCGAAACGTTCGTTTCGTGGGGTCTCGTTCCGACGTCCCGCGGCTATTAATGACGTGCGCCGATGTGTTCCTGTTTCCCTCGCTGTATGAGGGTCTGGGCTTGGCGTTGGTGGAAGCGCAGGCCGCGGGTCTACCATGTGTGACATCAGATGTCCCGGACGAGAGCGTGGTTATTGATGCATTGGTCCGCAGGATCTCGCTGAAACAGCCCCTTGAAATGTGGGTGGAGGAGATTTTCCGCGCCTACGATCGGCGGGGTATGGTCGGGCAACCCGGAGCGCTCAAGCGCGTCGAAGGCGGTCGTTTTAATATTCTGAACTCAATCGGAGAGATTCAATCAATCTATTCGGGCAACGCCCGTGAAAGAGGACGCCTATGATAACAATGTTGGGCCAACGGAGCCGCTACGTTGAATAAGTATCGACTCAAGCTTGGGACCGGACCCTTCCTCGGTCTGGCCCGAGGGCTACTGTACGGTCGTCGGCACCGTAAGTTGTCGCGCTTCGTGAAGAGGGCTTTCCACCGGCCGCCGGTGTTGCTAATGGGGCCCCCAAAATCCGGAAACACATTCTTTCGCTTCGTGTATGTCAACCTAATCAGAATCTCGAACAATAGAGCTGCGGGGCCTATAAGCTACGAGGAGCTCAACAGGATGCAGCCCCATGATACCCTTTACACCGACTTAGGCTTAACCCTCCCGAGCATGGAATTCGGGCAAATGCCCGTTCTTTACTCGGCGCACATTCGGTGGTACAGGCCTTTCAACGAGCTGTTCTCGACCGTCTTCATCTTTCGAAATCCTTTGGACACAGGTATATCGGATTGGCACTATAGTATCAACGCGCGGCGGGAGCGCCGCGGTGAAATCAGTCTTGACGACCATGTGGTGCGCATGACCCACTTGTGGTCATACTATTTCGCTGCCTCCTTCGGGAACAGTCACCATTTTGTGCGGTACGAGGATATCACGAGCAGAAGTTCGGAAACATTTGGAATGCTTTTTCAGGCTCTCCGAATCCCCTTCTCCCAAAAAGATCTGGAGAGGGCCTTGAAGATTTCGGATCTCCGAACCATCCGGGCGATGGAGGACGCGACCGGGCAGTACCACGGGATGGCAACGAAGGATCAATGGATAAAGGAGCCGGGGAACAGATTCGCCCGCTCCGGAAGGGTCGGCCAATGGAAGGAACGTCTCGACCCGCGGACGGTCAAAGAGGTCTTTCGTATCGTCGAATCTTACGGCATTGACACCGCCGACATTGTCTGGGAGTGATATTCCCCACTGCGGAGGCGGAATGGGCGGCGGCCGGACGACCGAGCGAGAGACTTGAGCTTCTCGGCGCGCTTGAGGATCCGGTAGGTCAAATCGCCGGTATGAATTGCAACGGGGCGGAATGCGGTGACAAAGATCATTTACATACTTGGGAACCAACGAAGTGGATCTACGGTGCTCACAGTACTGTTAAACAATCATCCCGATATCTTCAGCGGCGGAGAATTATGCGAATTCCCGAGTCTGTATCTAAAGCCGGACGGTTTATGCTCGTGCGGCGAGCAGCTCCGCTCATGTGAGTTCTGGAACGATGTTCAGCGAACCTTCGAGCGAAAAGCCCCCGATTTTGATGTCCAAGAATTTGCGTCGCTTGTCAATCTCTTTGAACGCTGGCGTTATGCCCCCGGTCATATTATGTCGTGGCCCGGTGGGGTTCGACGAGCGGCGCGTCGCTACCGGCGCTATGTTAAGCTTCAATATGAGGCTATAGCCGAATGCTCCGGAAAAGAGGTGCTGGTCGACTCTTCAAAGAACCCCATGCGGGCGCACTTACTGGCTGACGACGAGGGCACGGAGGGCATCCGCCCCTACTTTGTCCATATGATACGGGACCCGCGCGCCGTCGTAAGGTCTCATAACAGGTTCCAGAAGGGACTAATCAAACCCTCAGTCATGTGGGCGTTGACGAATGTCGCGTCGGAGTATGCCACACGACGACGTAGGCCGGAGACTCTGCGGATGACCTACGAGGACTTCTGCGCCGATCCGTTGTCGTACATGGATCGGCTCGCAGCCGCGATCGCACTCGATCCCGATCCGCTGAGAGACGTGCTGACGGGGGATCGCTTATTGTTAAACCAAGGGCACCTTATTGCGGGTAACCGACTTAGACATCGCGGCACAATGAAATTGGAGGTCGACACGGCTTGGAAGACGTCGCTATCGCGCAAGCGGCAGAAGCTTTGCTGGGCTCTGTCCGGCGTCGTCGCTCGTCGATATGGGTATCGTCCGTAGGCCGGCGGCGCGGCCCGGGTTGCGCGTGCCGTCAACGCCGTTCTCCCTTAGTGGCATCCTTCGTCCTTTGGATCGATAGAGGTTTAGAGAATTCACCATGCGGGTTTTGCATCTCATCTTTAGTCTTGGCCGCGGCGGCCTCGAGAAGTGGCTGCTGTCGATGCTTCGGCATATACCGCGACGTGAAGCTGAGATGGACATTTGTTGCGTCGGACCGGAAATCGGTCCTTTGAAGGACGAAGCGCTCGAACTGGGGGCGACAATCCATCACTGTCCCCTCGGGCCGACGCACATCGGGTTTTTTCGCAAATTCAGCGCGGCGCTCCGTACGGGCCGCTATGATTTGGCGCACAACCATTTGAACCTGTACACCGGATTTCCCACGTTCACCGCGCGGCGGGCGCGGATCCCCACGCTCACAACGTTCCACGTCACCGATTTCAGTGAGCCCACGAACCGGTGGCTTCGGATACCGATCCTTCGCAGTCTTCGCCGCGGCTACGGTCGAGTGAGCGTCGGATATGCGCTGCGGAATTCGACCATTGTCTCGGGAGTCTCGAAGGGTGTCGTGGAGAGTATCGCTGCGTCGAGGGAAGAATTGCGATTGAAGCCGCGGATCCTCTACCTCGGCGTGCCGGTTCCCCCACCTCCGACGCCGGAGGAAGCGGCCGATTTTAGACGATCGCTCGGATTCCCTCCGGAAACGCCGATTCTCCTTCATGTGGGGCGCTTCATCGAGCAGAAGAATCATCACGGCCTCACGGCGATCTTCGGGAAGATCCTGGAGGAACGTCCCGACGCTCGGCTCATCCTCGTGGGCGACGGCATACTTCGACCGGACATCGAATCTCTCGTCCGATGGAAGGGGATCGATCACGCTGTTCGATTTCTCGGGGCGCGGGACGACGTTCCCGATATCATGGGAAACAGCGACGTTTTTGTGCTTCCATCCCGGTACGAGGGGCTGCCGATTGTGAGCCTCGAAGCGCAGGCCGCCGGCCTGCCGGTCGTCGGATCGCGCATACCGGGCATGACGGAAGGCGTTGACGAGGGGAGCACTGCGCTGTTGCACGAGGTCTCGGACATTGACGGCGCAGCGAGACTGGTCCTTTCATTGCTGAATGACCCCGAACTCCGGAAAACCATGGGCCGAGCGGGCCGAGCCAAGGTCGAGCGCTTCTTTTCCACTGAAGCGTCCGCGCGCCGACTTCTCGACTTGTACGAGGAGTGTGTTCGTCTCGGATGCGATGGACGGACGTCCGAACCGTGACGGTTGAAAACTCGAATCGCGCCATGTACGATCGGGAATGCGCGCCGTTTGTGGACGCCGGAAGCGACACGGCAGGTTTAACAGATGTGTGAGACGAAAATAGTCGACGTCCTTGTGGCGTTCATCGTGGCCGCTACGATACCGTTTCTGACTTCGCATTACCTCAAGCGGCCGCGGTTCTCGAATCAATTCATTCAGCTCGCCATGCTCGGAGGCGTGCTGTGGGTGGGCTACTCCTTCTTCGCGGAGGGCCTGGTCTATGAGATGTTGGGCGTTCAGCCGGTCGCGAAGACCCGAACGGGAACGGGACGTCCTCGGAATGAGGCGCTGAAATAGGTGCGGCGCAATGTATGAAGTGGAAATAGTCGATGTCCTCTTCGGAATAATCCTTGCTGCCTCGGTCCCATTGCTGACGGTTCACTATCTCAAGGGGCCGCGGTTTTCCAACCAGTTTCGGCAGCTTGCCATACTGGGCGGAATTGTGTGGTTGGGCTATTCGTTCTTTTCAGAGAGCCTCATTTACCAAATGCTGGGGGTTCAACCCGCAGACACATACACTCACTGGGCAAGCGCGGTCCGCGACGCACAGGCCTTGGCGCGAGGGCATTGGCCGTTCGACGGAGTGGTCTTGGTCGGAAACAAGGCGTATGCAGCGTATCTCGCCTTCCTCCACTTGATGACGGGCGGCAGCGTTCACCTTGCGATTTCTATCAACGCCTGGGCCGCGTTTTGGGGAGGGCTGGTTCTTGTAAGGAACATAGGGGAAATCTTCCCGGAACGACCGACTCGATCGATCTGGTTTCTGCTGGCGCTCTTTTTTCCCTCCACGGTCTTCTGGTGCACCGGCAACCTGAAAGAGGGCTTCATGTTCTGGGCGATCTGCCAAATTACCACAGTCCTGTTCAGGCCGTTGGGATTGAAGTCACTCACGCGAATGCCCTGGGCGCTTGCAGGCATAGGGGTCTCCGCGGTGCTGCGGCCCCATGTGTGCGTTATCTGGCTGTGCAGTGTCGCCGGCGTTGCCTTGTTGCATCGTCGGCAAAAGGCGATAGCGATGGTCATCTTTGTCCTCGTGCTGCCCCTGGCTATCGGCAGTCTGGAAAAGCTTGTGGGCCGAGAGCTTGAATCCGCGGGGGATGCGGTGGCCGCCGCAGACCGAACCTTGAGAAACCTCGCCGATCCCCGGCAAGGTTCCAACATCGACTTTGGGGAGGGGGGTCCGGTCTTCTTCGTTTCGGGATTTACGTCGGTCTTTTTTCGTCCGTTTCCCTGGGAGGTTCGTAATGTGCGGACCCTGGTCAGCGCCGCAGAGACGTGGTCGCTGACGCTCCTCATTATCATCGGATGGTTGAGGATCGGTAGTAGGAACCGTTCTTGGCTTGTGCGCCTGCCTCCGGTGCAGATGGCCGTTCTGGCCTGCCTGGGATTTTCGTTTATTTTCACTTACTTGCCCAATGAGGGCCTGATGGTTCGGCAGCGCGTGCAGGTCGTGCCTGCGCTGCTTATCTTGGCCGTATTTCCGTATTTGCATACCGGGGTGGTCAGAGCCCAGGCGCGTGCCGTCGCCGCGCTCAGATCGCAGAAGTTCGGTCCTGCGCGGGCTCGCGCAGCCCAGTGGAACTATCGCGGTTGAGAAGGTCACGCCGAGCAAGGCGTGCCATTCCAAATCCCAAGGGTTTCCCATGATTGCTGTAATCACAAGACGAATGTTGGAGGTTTACCGTCGATTTGTGCCGATTGAGTCGCGTGTCAAGTTCGGTCGATTCATTCTGAAGCGAATCGTACCGCCGTTTATGGCGGTAGCGGGGAACAGAATTCGCACGCCGAAGTTCACGATGTATGTCAGTCCTCATGATTTACGCGGAGCCTGGAGCTTTTTTCACTACACCCTGCGGAAATCACTCAATGATGAACCGTTCGAGCATTCCCTGCTGCAGGCCGCTATAGCCGAGTCGCCGGGGTGTGTCTTCGTTGATATTGGGGCCAACTTCGGGATGCATACCCTCGAGGTTTGCGGGTCCGTCGCTTATCGGTCGCTTTCGCGCGTTCTGGCCGTCGAGCCGGACCGCGAGGTCTTCGCGCACTTGGAGCGCTCGATCGCGGAAAGCGGTTTCTCGGACAAGGCCCTCACGGTTAATGCCGCCGTCGCCGATGTTCATAACGGAAGTCTGGACTTCATTGTCCACGACGAGACTTCCTCTCACAATAGAGTCCTGGGTGAAGGCATGCGAAGCGAGGTCTCACCCTCTTACGCGGTCCGAACCGTCACGCTCGACGGTTTGCTCGAGGAAAACGGAATACCTTTGGCACAGACATTCGTAATCAAGATGGACATAGAAGGAAGCGAGCTCCACGGGTTCAAGGGCATGGAGCGGACATTGAGAAAAGCCGATGCTTACTGGGTCTTCTTCGAGATGTGCCCGCGTTTCATGGAAGAGTGCGGCTACTCCCCATACGCCTTCGCGGAGTACGTTTACGGCCTCCAAAATGATTACATCGCGGAGATTGACGGCGAGGCCGCAACGCTTACGCCGATCGATTCCCTCTCTGAGTTCACGGCCATCGTCGCGCGCCTGCTCGCAGGCGGACCTGGTGAGACCATCACCAACATCCTCATACGACGGGAAGTCGGCTCAGCGGATTCTTAGACTGCGCCGCTGGCGGCGGGTCTTCGGCCGGGCGCTGACCCGTCCGACATACCGTCGGCTCAGAGTCAAGCCAAGAATTCGCACGGATGAGAACCAATCCCCCTCGCCCATGCACGTGTCAGTGATAATACCGTGTTATAATGAAGTGGACACAGTCGAGCTTGTTCTAAAGCGAGTGCGGGCCTCCGCACCCGAGAATGTGGAAATCATCCTCATCGATGACGGTTCGACTGACGGAACACGGGAGCTCATTCGTGACTCGCTCCATGAGCTTGTTGACCGGGTTGTCTATCAGCCGGTGAATAAGGGCAAAGGCGCTGCTTTGAAAGCGGGTTTCGGCCAAATGACCGGCGAGGTGGCGATCATTCAGGACGCGGATCTCGAGTACACGCCGGACGACTATCCGAAGCTCCTCAAGCCGATCGAGGAAAACAAAGCGGACGTGGTGTTCGGTTCCCGGTTCGTTACGGGGGACAGCAGGCGGGTGCTCTACTTTTGGCACTACGTGGGCAATCAATTCATCACGCTGCTCTCGAACATGCTGACCAATCTCAACCTTACCGACATCGAAGTCGGATACAAGGTCTTCACCCGAGAGATCATCCAGCGGGTGCGTATCGAGGAAGACGGCTTCGGCTTCGAGCCTGAAATCACCGCAAAGGTGGCGAAACTGCGTTGTCGGGTCTACGAAGTGGGGATATCGTACTCGGGCAGGACGTACGACGAAGGCAAGAAGATCAATTGGAAAGACGGTGTCCGAGCGATCTGGTGCATTCTCAAGTATAACCTGCGTCCGGGCCTCGGACCCCGCTGAGTTCACGGCCGGGCGGAGAGCCGTCGCGCCAGGTTGCTGCGGTAGGTCACATACGACGTAAGAGTGGGAGAGTAGTAGAGTCGGCTGTCCAAGTCGGACCTGGTGAGGGTCGGCAGAGGACCGCTCTTGAGGCGTTCCAGCGCTTCCAGGACCAATTCGATGCCGGCGATGTTCTGCTTCAATGCGAGTGTTCGCGGGTTGTCTCCACGCTCCACCGCTATCGACCGTTGTGCGACGACGCCCCCCGTGTCCACGCCTTCATCGATGAAGTGCACGGTCGTACCCGCATTGTCCCAATCATCATTCACCACGGCCCAGTACGCGCCGTGCGCGCCTCGGTAGCGGGGGGTTATGCCGCAATGGATGTTCAGAATCGGCGCTTCGCCCACCGCATCCAGCACGGCCTTCCCGAGAAGAGACGTGCCTGATACCACAATGGCGTCCGGCGAGATTTCACTCAGAAGCGTAACGACGTCGGGCGAGTTGACGGACTCCGTTTCACGGATCGATACGCCGGGGAATTTTTCTTTCTCGACGCGGGCCGCGTCGCCGAATGTCTTTTCCGCTTCAATGCGTGCGCTCCGTTTGAAAAACGCTTCGTCGAGCGCTTTGTACAGCATCTGATTGGCGACCGTTATCGGTCCCAACGTGCGAAGCCGACGGAGCAGGATGCGCCGAAGCGCAGCTCCTCGGCATTCAAATACCACGGCCTCGAGTTTGTGGCGTTCCGCGAGCGTGTTCACCAGCGCATGCTGTTCGGCGCCGTGGCAGGCCAAAACGACAACGGAGAGCGCGCCCTGTGCGTTCATCCTTCGTCGTCCAATCGTGTGATGAGATGATCCGCCACGTCGGTCATGGTCCACGATGAAAGCCGTCCAGCGGCGGCGTGATCAGCGACCGCGGCAAGGATTTCTTCGAGCCCGTCAATCAACTCGTTCGACGTGGCCAAGTTAAAGGGATGGAACCAAAGGTGAAACGCGCCGTTTGTACTGACGGCTTTTCGAATGCCGCGCGTTGCCTGAAGAACGCGACGCCGGACGCTGATCAGCTTCCAGGGGCCCTCCATCGGCGCATAGAACATGGAGGCGGGGAGTTCGCATACCCAAGACGAACTCTCGTCGAAGCGTGTGAGCCGAAACTCGGAGTAGCAGGGTGGCGTCACGGCAAGCAAACGATCGGCGAAGTGACACGCCCTGCGAAGCGCTCTCGGTTGCGTAAAACGGCGGTACCAACTTTGCTCAACGCCTCGAAACGACGAGTAGCCGAGTTCCGCCAAGACATCCTCATGACCGATTGCGTTTCTGGGGAAGACCAGAGATCGCATATTTCGGCCCCGGCCTTCCGCCAGTCGCTTGCACTCCAGCAACTGGGAGCGGGCAACCGCCCTCGAGCAGTCGGGATCGCCCAGAATCGCATGCGTAAAAGTGTGGCTCGCGACCTCCTGTTCGGGCTCAGCCGCAAGAATCGATTCCACAATGTCCGGCGCATAGAAAAATGGATCGTGCTGCGCATCGGTAAACGGATCGTGACTCAGCCATCCCCGACGATACCATCGATAATTCGGCTGGAGCACATGTTCATGACTGTCGGCGCCGCTCTTCGAGCAGCGCGAGAGGAAAAGATGTCCCACGATGGCCCAGGTGGCGCGGATCTCATAGAGCCGGAAAAGCTCCAACAACCGCTGAATCACTCCTCGGGTCTCGGCGTACTTTCCCGAGTGTCTCCGTAGGCCGTCGCGATCAAAGGATCCCCACGCCAGCTCCGTGTCCAAGGAAATAAGGAAGACCGGCCGGTCGAGCGGTGCAATTCGGGTGATCGTCGATGGCAAGGGATCTGCTCCACGAGGACGCGAAATCGGGATTCGCAGCGGATCAGCCGCGTCACGGCGGATGTTAGTATGTCGCGAATGGATCGTCAAGGACCAAGCCAATCCGAGGTAACCGGTTCATCCCGACTCACGTTCCGTCTTACGGAAGGCCTCATGACTCGGGGCCTCGGGCGCTCCCACCACGAGATCTTCCAAGCGCAGCTGAAGCAGACCTAGATACTCGTGAATCGCCCGCTGCGTCATCGCCACACCGCCGGCATCGGGAAGGAATTGATCGAATGAGAGGCGCAACCCTTTCGTGTGAAAATCCGCCGGCGCGGGGATCGGATCGAGTCCGAGCCTTTTGAAGTTGGCGAGAGCCCGCGGCATGTGGACCGCGGACGTCACCAAGGCGAACGGGCGGCCCTCGAGCATTGACGCAAGGAGAACCGCCTCGTCTTCCGTGTCCCGCGATGCGCGTTCGATGACGATACGATCCTTGGGAACTCCGAGGTCCTCCGCAAGGAGCGCCATGGCTTGGGCGTTGGACATCACGTCGTTCCAGCGGGACCCCCCGGAGAGTACAAGCACGCTCTCCGGCATGTGTCTCCACAGTCGATAGGCTTCCATGAAGCGCGCCAAGGTTGTATAAGCGATTCTGTCCGCGGGGGTGAGATCTCCCGGGCGCAGGTCGCCGCCGAGGACGACGATACGGCGAACATCGCGTTGAATCAAATCCTGAGCATTGGCGTACGAGCCGGCGGCGTCCTCGAGTGGCCGAACGAGAATCCATCCCGTGAGGGGCGTTGCGGCGACCGCCAGCCAGAGGGCGCCCCCTGTGATAAACGCATAACCAAGGCGGCCCCGCGTCGTGCGAGTGCAGAGGAACAGACCCGCCACAACAAGGACTACTGAACTCATCACCGGATATACGAGTGCGGAAACAATCTTCTTGGCTACAAAGGCGGTCCATTCCATGGCCTTCTACCTCGGTTCGAGAATCCGGATGCAGATATCATACGTAGGGGCCGCTGTAAACGTACCTCCTTCCGGAACGCCTCTCCTCGACATCTCTTGTTCTCTATCTACGGCGTTTGCGAACGGGGGCCCCGCAAGTTGGCCTCTCACGAAAAGCGCTCTCAGCCCATGAAACCACGCCTTGTCTACATAACGACCGATTCAGTGTCGCTTCGCCTGTTCCTCCGCGGCCAGATCGCCTATGCAAAGGCTGCCGGTTTCGAGGTCATGGCGGTTGCGGCGCCCGGTCCGCACCTGGATCGGGTAAGACAGCGCGACGAAATAGATGTCTATCCTATTCCCTTTGTCCGCCATATTTCGCCCCTTGATGACATCCGGGCCTTTTTCGCCTTGTTGCGGCTGCTTCGACGACTGCGGCCGGACATAGTACACGCTTCCACCAGCAAGGCGGGTCCCCTGGCGATGGCGGCGGCGTTTCTCGCGCACGTGCCGATACGGGTCTATCTCTTACGGGGCGTGATGATCGACCGCAAAACGGGACTACGCAAGACGATTCTGAAGATTATGGAATGGATCGGTTGCCGATCGGCAATACGAGTGCTGGCGGTTAGTCCATCCGTCCGTGATGTTATGCTGAAAGCCGGATTGTGCGACGCCGACAAGATGGCGGTTCTGGCCAAAGGCAGCAGTAATGGTGTGGACGCAGTTGGCAGGTTCAATCCGGACAAAGTCAATCAAGGACATCTGCTGGCGCTTCGCAAAAGGCTGAGGTTGTCGCCGCATATGCCGGTGATAGGATTCGTCGGACGGATGGTAGGTGGGAAGGGCATTGACAAGTTGCTGGACGTGTGGCGCGTAATTCGGGCGGGGTATCACCTTTCCCGGCTTGTGTTGATAGGAGCGCCTGAATCGCAGGATCCCGTAGGGAGCAGCGTGATGGCGCACTTGGTTCGGGACAATCGAGTCGCGATACTGGATTTCGTGCCCAACGACGAATTACCGCTCTATTATTCAATCGCCACCGTCATTGCCTTTCCGACCAAATCGGAGGGCTTTCCCAACGTGCCCTTGGAGGCCGCAGCGATGGAGAAGCCGGTGGTCGCGACAAGCGTCACGGGCTGCGTTGATGCTGTCGTGCACAACGTCACAGGAATGCTCGTTCCCCTCGGGGATGTGGAAGCCATGGTCGCCGCTCTGCGGTTATATCTCGACAATCCCAATCTCCGGCGCAGACACGGCCGCGCCGCACGGACACGCGTACTCAGGGATTTTCGGCCGGACACAGTTTGGCAGGCCAACATTGATGAATACCGACGATTGCTCGCTGCCAACGGGATCCAATTAGAGGCTGAAGAAGGAAACGCGAGCGCTTCGACCGGATGAACCCCACTGGAGTGTTGCATGAAGGAAGTTCTTGGGATTTCGCATGAAGCGATAGGACTCGCCGGCCGGGTCAACATGATGACCATAGACATCGAGTGCTGGGACCAGATCTTCTGTAGGAAACTCAGCGGGACTCATATTCCGGCCTCGGGAAAATGGGGGGAGTCGATTCGCTATTTGCTCGATCTATTTGAGGAAACCGGCTCCGCAGCCACGTTCTTTGTTCTCGGGTGCTTCGCCAAAGACCAGCCGGGCCTCATACGGCTCATTTGCGACGCGGGTCACGAGATTGGAAGTCACGGATACTCGCATTCGCGTCTCACGGATCTATCGCCGGTGTCATTCCGCGACGAGGTCAGGCAATCGAAAGACGTATTGGAGCAGATTACCGGCGCTGAAGTCATCGGCTACCGCGCTCCTGAATTCACGATTGTTCGGGAGACCTTGTGGGCGCTGGATATCTTGGTGGAGGAGCGAATCGCCTACGACACGAGCATTTTTCCCATCTATCACGGGAGATACGGAATTCCGGGGTTTCCCGGGGGGCCTGTCAGACTTTTCCTGCGCGCCGGTGATATCATCGAGGTCCCCCTGTCGACCATTGTGGCCGCGGGCCGAAATTGGCCCGTTTCGGGTGGGGGGTATGCGCGGGCGTTGCCGTACCGGTTACTCGCTCGAGCGGTGAGCATGGTGAATCAAAGGGGGTTCCCCTTCGTTTTCTACGGGCACCCCTACGAATTCGCCGCCGGCGCCTTAAGTCTTCCTCAGCTACCCCTACCGGTGAGTCGCTACGCTTCGTGGAAAGTGGAACTCCGGTACAATCTCCTTCGTTCAAGCATGCGTCCAAAGATCGAGCGCCTTGTACGCGATTTCAAATTCAGGTCTGTACGGGAGGTAGTCGTCGATGCCATCTACGAGTAATGGAGTACAACGATATTTCGATCGAATCCCGGCCCAATGGGATGCGCTGTATTCACACGAAAATCGATTCATGTACGTGTTGAATCGTCTTCTTCGAAAAGGGCTCTTCGATCGCTACCAATTGACCTTCCAGAAATGCGGCGCCCTTCAAGGGGCAAGAGTACTCGACGTCGGTTCCGGCACAGGGCGCTACAGTATAGAGTTTGCGAAGCGAGGCGCCGAACGTGTGGTGGGAATAGACTTCGCTCCCACAATGGTGGAGTTTTCGAAACGCATAGCGGATTCGATGGGTGTCGGCGACCGATGTGAGTTTATCCATGGCGACTTCCTCGAGTTTAGGCCGGATGAACAATTCGACATCGTTGCGGCTCTAGGATTCTTCGACTACATTGCTGACGCTCTGCCGGCGTTTGAGCGGATATTCGCCTTGACGGGCAGGATCTTCGTAGCATCGTTTCCCGCGCCGAATTTGCTGTGGGGGCTCCAGAGGAAGATCCGCTATGAATGGATCAAGAAGTGCCCTATCTACTCCTACTCTCGGGAAAGATTGGAGAAACTGTGCGCAGAAGTCGGCTTCGAACGACTGGAGATTATTCCTCTGAGCTGGGGCCACTTCCTAGCCGCGTACAAGGAGTAAGATTGAGAATTTCAGCGCCCAAGTCAGGGGTACCACACCCTCGCTTGCCGATTTGCATTCAGGCGACGTGTGATCCGGATGGGGCCCCTCGGTAAGCGCTACCGGGGTCACCCTTTCTCCATAGCTCAGCAAAAAAGGACCACTCAAATATGTGCGGCATTAACGGCGGCTGGGTCGAGGCGGGCATAGAGCGATCAGCGATTGAACGCTCCCTTGACGCAATGATTCACCGCGGCCCCGATGATTGGGGCGTATTCCAGGAGCATCCGGTTTTCCTTGGAAATCGGCGACTTTCCATTATCGATTTGGATACCGGGCGTCAGCCGATCTTCAATGAGGATCGGTCCGTCGCGGTCGTCTTGAACGGCGAGATCTACAATTACAAGGAGTTGATTCCGGATTTGCGCTCCCGTGGGCACGTGTTCGCCACCAAGACCGACACGGAGACCCTCGTTCACTTGTACGAAGAAGAGGGAACGGACATGATGCGCCGACTGAGAGGGATGTTCGCTTTTGCGATATGGGACTCCCGTCGTCGTCGCCTCTTCGTCGCTCGCGACCGATTCGGCAAGAAGCCGCTTTACTATTCCCAGCGGGATGGCCGTCTGATCTTCGCGTCCGAACTGAAGGCGCTCCGTGTGTTGGCGGGGGCCGTGGGCGAACGATGGTCCGTTCGGGAACAGGGCGTCTATGACTACCTTTCCCTCGGCGCGATTCCGCAGCCGGAGACGGTTTTCGAGGGGGTTCACGCGTTACCTCCGGCGTCCTGGATGACGTACGACGGGGGATCGCTCGAAATCAAGGAGTACTGGCGTCTCGAATGCACGCCCCGCAACGTCGAATCGTATATGAACGTCATGCCGGCTGTCAGGGAACTGATCTCGGACGCGGTGCGAATCCGCCTCAGGAGCGACGTTCCGCTCGGCGTCTTTCTTTCGGGCGGGATCGACTCCTCGGTGATTGCGTATGAGGCGTCCCGGCAGGTGGGCGCGTCGTTGAAAACATTCACCATACGCGTGAACGATCCCAAACTGGACGAATCACACGTCGCCCGGCGAACGGCCGAATCGCTCGGTGTTGAAAACACCGTCTTGACGCTCGAGATCGACCCCCTCGAGGACCTCGAGTCCGTGATTCGCCTCTACGATCAGCCATTCGCGGACGCCAGCGCTCTTCCGTCCATGCGGGTCTCACGGCTTGCCGCAGAGCACGTCAAGGTGGTGCTGAACGGTGACGGCGGCGACGAACTCTTCGCCGGCTATCGCAGGTATTTGGCGTTTCACTATGGTCGACTCTTGGGGTGGTTGCCGCGGTCCGCGCTTGCCGTGGCGGGGAGATTCCTCCAGGAGCGGTCCGGGCCCGGCGGACGGCGCTCCTCGACGGCCTTCGCGGCTCGACTTATGCGCGGCCTCGCCTCGACGCCCGGCGAACGCTACCTTATCTGGACTCTTGACATGCTCGGCGAACGCGACAAGGCGCGGATTGGTCGAATGGGACCGGTTCGGCCGACCGAAGCGTGGATCGAGGAGAACACGCCCATGCATACGCCCGCCGGTTTGGACCGGGCCATGCTCATGGATCAGCGGGTGAATCTACTCAGTTGCCTGCTCGTGAAAATGGATATTGCCTCGATGAGCGCATCCGTTGAAGCCCGGTCGCCGTTGTTGGATCATCATACCGCGGAATTCGCCGCGCGGCTCCCGGAGTCGTATAAAATCCGATACGGCAAAACCAAGGCCCTGCTGCGGGACGCGTACGACGGGCTTCTTCCTCCGGAGGTCATCCACGGCCCCAAACGCGGTTTTGAACCGCCGATTCTCGCATGGCTGAACAACGACCTTCGGGAACTACTCTTAGACACGCTCGGATCGACGGACGCGAGGGTGACATCCTATCTCGATCGCTCCTTCGTCGACGAACTGATCGCGGGCAAGATCATGACCGACCGAAACTGGGCATACATTGTCTACGCTCTCTTGGTCTTGGAGCTGTGGTTGCGCGAGGAAGAGTCCGGGAGGACCGCGGGATGAACCCCGATCCGGCCGGGCTTCTCGACACGGTCAGAGAGCGATGCGCGCGCGTCGCCGAGCAGGCGCGCTTCGTGAAGATCGATCGCGAGGCAATCCCCGGATATGCGGCTCATTTGTTCGCATTGGAACCTCCCCGCCCCTCGCTCGACGAAGACCGCCATTTCATCGGTTCCGAAGCGGAGACAACAGCCTTCATCCTAACGCTGGATTCGATCAATTTCGGGTCGGGGTATTTCCCTCATATGCGTAAGCGGCCGGGGATGTCGGGCTATTTTACCGTCGCCTCGAGCCTGACCGATCGATTCCGCAGCGGCGGGGCCTTTGGCGCACGTGAATTGGAAGCCTTGACCCCGGAAGAGTGCTCGGTGATCTTCGGTCAGGTCCCGAAGAACGAAGTCGTCCACGAACTTATGGCCCTATTCGCCGGGGCGCTCAACGATTTGGGAACGTGGCTCTTCGACCG
The DNA here is from genome assembly GCA_964385875.1 of uncultured Syntrophales bacterium. GTDB lineage: Bacteria > Desulfobacterota > Desulfomonilia > Desulfomonilales > Desulfomonilaceae > CAYLRL01. The sequence goes on along the minus strand of CAYLRL010000016.1, from coordinate 43,047 downwards.
CTTCGACGGCAGCTTCACCGCAGCCGTTGAATCCGCGGACGGATCAGCCGAGCGACTGGCCGAGCTCCTCGTCGAGATGCCGTTTTATCGTGACGTCTCCCGGTACGAGGATTGCGAGGTTCCTTTTTACAAGCGGGCCCAGATCGTTCCCGCGGATTTGTCCCTTGCGCTGAAGGGTAGCGGGCTCGGTCGATTCGAGGACCTCGATCGGCTCACCATGTTCGCGGATAATCTTGTGCCCCACGTCCTCCGCTTAGACGGCATACTGAGCTACGACGAAGCGCTTGCCCGACGGATCGACGCGGAGGAACTCATCCCGTCGGGTTCCCGGGAGGAAGTGGAGATTCGCGCGTCGGCCCTGCACGCGGTCGAACTGATGGTCGACGCCGAACGGAAAGCCGGCCGAGCCGTCAGAGAGATGGACGCGGATTATCTCCTTTGGAACCGAGGCCAACAGCCGTACTACAAGACGGTCGGGCCTCGGCATCGCGCCCGCACCGTCTTCTATTGAGCGGTATCGGCCGCTTATCGTACCGTTTGCCACGGGGAACCTCCAATAGGGGGTTCCCCGTCTTGTTTCCGGCCGAAGAGCCCGATTCGATTCGAGACCGTTGTCTCGGCCTGAAAAGGATCTTCGTGGTCAACGTTCTTGCAGGCGCCTTCCTGATCAGTTTCTCATCGGTGTTTGTGAAGATTGCCGATGTGGGGCCGACAGCCGCCGCGTTCTATCGTTTTTTGTTCGGATTCGTCGCGTTGGCCGCGGCGGCCGGCATAGCGCGGGAGCGCTTCTGGAAAGGCCAAACCTGCTTCCTCTGGGCGGCCGCGTGCGGACTGCTGTTCTCGTTCGATCTCTTCTTCTGGCATCGGTCAATTCACTTCGTAGGGCCGGGAGTCGCCACGATCCTGGCCAATCTCCAGGTCTTCGGCCTCGCCGCGGTCGGCGTTGCGTTCATGGGCGAACGCCTCACGGGACGACTCGCTGTTGCCGTCCCGATGTCCGTGTTCGGACTTTTCCTGCTCGTGGGCAAGGACTGGTTTTCCCTCGGGGCGCATTACCAGGCGGGCGTCGTATACGGTCTCCTCACTGCGGTGTGCTACACCGGCGTCACGCTGGTTCTGCGCCGATCGCAAACACTCGATGATAAGCTCTCGCCGACGGTGAACATGGCCTGGGTGTGTCTTGTGGCATCGGTCGCTTCAGCGGGCGAGGTTCGTCTCAGCGGTGAGTCGTTCGTCATTCCGAATGTTCGATCGTTTGCGGTTCTCGTTGCGTACGGCGCGGTTTGCTCGGGGCTCGGCTGGGCGCTCATATCGAGGGGCCTGCCGCTCATGCCCGCATCGAGGGCCGGGCTTGCGCTCATCCTGCAACCAACCTTGGCCTTCATTTGGGATGTGCTCTTCTTCGGCCGCCCTACGGGGTTGGTAGATGTGGTCGGCGCGGGGGCGACGTTGACCGCGATCTATCTGGGCACAATGGGAGCGGAAGGGGAAAAACGGCAAAGGGAAGGCCCGGCTTCATCCGAAGACAGCGACCGTGAAGATTAGTATGAGCCCGTTGACGAGATAGAAAAGCCTCACCACGCCGCCGCGGTCGTGGAGGTCTTTCCAGTCGTCGGTCAGCCGGATCATTCGGTCGATCATGAATCCGAGGGGGAGGGTCAAGAGCGAAGCCAAAGCGACCGGATGAAGATATCCCGATAGGACGAGGACCGCGATCGAGATCAGGACAGCCGCGACAAAGAACCGAATACCCCAGATCGCGGTCGGCCGACCCAATCGGACGGCGATGGTGCGCTTCCCCACCGCTCGATCGTCATCGATGTCCGGTAGGGACTGGTAGAACAGGATCATGGCCACCATCAGCCCGACCGGGATGGAAAGCCACAACGCCTCCGGAATAAACCGTCCGGACAGCGCCGCGACGGTCCCCGTCACCATAATGGGACCCATGTTGACGCCGACGAAGACCTCGCCGAGACCCAGATATCCGTAGCGGATCGGCGGCGCGGTATAGAAGACGCTCGAGAAGAACGCGAAGACCACCACCCCGAGCAGCCATTCCACACCCGATACGCACACGATCCACACCCCGATCAGTCCCGCGATCCCATAGAAGAGAATCATCGCGTTGCGGATCTCGGTCGGGGTGAGTTTCCCCTCCTGCAGAACACGACTCCCGCCGATCGACTCGCCCTCGTCCGCGCCGGAAAAATACTCGAAGTAGTCGTTGGCCAGGTTGGTGTTGAGATGCACCAGGAACGACGCGACAAGCGCGGCGATCCACACGGTCGCGTTCCACGACCCTTCCGCGTGGGCGATCACCGCGCCGAAGGTCAAGGGCACGAGCGTGGCCACGAAAAACGGAGCGCGACTCGACTGGATCCACGCCTTGAGCTTCTCTCGATTCACGCCGCTCTTACCTCGCAAATAGACGATGCCTCAGGGGGGCCCGAACCGGTCGTCCCTGAAGTCCATATTCCTCTGACGATCCCGAGCGCGATGTTGCGACCAAGGCGCGGAGTTATCGAAGCCGAGGCCCGGGCATGCGCGCGGCGTTCGATGAGGGGCGTTTCGCTTAGATCTGTTTCCATGCGCAGAAGACTCTTTCCAAGATGTCAAACGTTTCGTACAGGATCGCGCCCATGATCGCAAGAACCACGATCCCCACAAAGATTTGCGGGATGTCCGCGCGACCCCACGCGTCGAGGATGTAGAATCCGATACCGTACCGCGCGCCGATTGACTCGACGAAGAAGAGGACCGCGACAACCGTTCCCGTCGCAATGCGCAACGCGGTGAAGATCGAGGGAAGCGCGGCCGGCCACAGCACGTGCACAAAGAGATCCCGGTACCCGCCGCCCAGGCTGAAGAGGGAGTAGCGCGCGGCTTTGCTCACGCCGCGCGCGGCGTCTCGTGTGGTGATGAGTAATTGGAAGAAGAGAATGATCGACAGCATCGCCACCTTGCCGAGATTTCCCAAGCCGAAGACCAGAAGCACCAGCGGAAGCAGAACGATCTTCGGCACCGGATAGGTCAGATAGATCAGCGGTTTGGCGATCCGATCCGCTCGAGGGCTCGAGCCCAGAAACAGCCCCAACGGAACCGCAAGCGCAAACGAGACCACCAGCGCGGTGAGCACGCGCATCGACGATACGCCCACATGCCGCCAAAACCGGTCGGTTTGAGCTTCTTCGACCAGTTGCGCCGCGACGGTCACCGGACCGGCGAGGATCGACTCACCCGCGGCCCAGGCGCCGATCTGCCAGGCGCCGAGCAAAACCACGACGCCCCAGAGGTAGCTCCATCGTTCAAAGCTCACGTGACCAGCTCCAACCGCCTGCGAACCTCCCGGCACGTCTCGAAGAACTCCTCCTCGCCGTTGTAATCCTCGGAGCAGGCCCTGGGATTGTCAACGAAATCGACCACCGCGCCGGGATTCGCCTTCATCACCGCGATACGTTGGCCCAAGCGCACTGCCTCCTCAATGTTATGCGTGACCGTTATCATGCCGAATTTCCGATCGCGCCACAGGTCGGCGACCAGCCGCTGGAGCCGTTCGCGGGTGAGGGTGTCCAACGCGGCAAAGGGCTCGTCCAGCAGCAGGAGCGACGGATTGAGAATAAGCGCCCGCGCGAGCGCGACCCGCTGCCGCTGGCCTCCCGAGAGTTGCTGAGGGTAGACATCGGCCTTGTCGCCGATCTCGAGCTCGTCGAGCAAACTCCGCACGCGGGCCTCGATCCCTGATTCACCCCGAATGCGCAATCCCAGCTCCACATTTCGACGAACCGTCTTCCACGGGAAGAGCCCGTAATCCTGGAGCACAAGCGCGATCTCCCGATGCGGCTTGGTCAGGTTTTGCCCTTTGAAGAGCGCGAATCCCGACGTGGGCGCCTCGAGTCCCGCCATGAGCAGGAGCACCGTCGACTTGCCGGAACCGGAAGGTCCCACCACCGAAAGGGTTCGGCCCGTCTCCAACGAGAGATCCGTCGGCGCGAGCGCGTGAATCGGCCCCGATTCCGACGCGTACGATTTAGCGGCCGCGCTCAGCCGAATCAGCGGTTGGAGGCGTGCGTCCCACATGTACGAGGTCCCGATAGTCGATTCGTCGAGGAATGACTCCCCGGCCCGCAAGCCAGTCGACGATTCGGTTCACCGAGCTTTCGTCGGGCGGATGAGGCGCGGGAAAGCGCGGCGTCGGATACGTGGCCTTGAGGAGAGGGGGAAGCCGCACATGCTCGACCATGAGCGGCCGGATTGCGTCCGGTTCGGTGTTTACCAGTTCCGCGGCCTCGCCGGCGGCCGCAAGGAATTTCCTAACCGCGTCCGAATGGTCTCGCACGAACGAGCCGTTAAACACAAGCACGGTTTGACTCGTCGAGAGGTCTGCGTCGTCGCCCAGCAGGACGGCCCCTTTGGCAAGGGCAGCCGTCACCAGCGGCTCCGGGAGGGTCGCGGCCTCAACCCGGCCCGTCAGCAGCATCTGGAAGCGCAGGCCGATATTCTTGACCTCGACGGTCTCGATCTTGTCCGCGGGGACTCCCGCCCCTTTCAGCAGCGTTTCCGTCACGTAATGGATCACGGAGTTCGAAGAGACCGCAACCGGTACGCCGGCCAAATCCTTGAGGTTCTTATACGGTCCGCCGGGCTTCCCGAGAACCGCGAACATGCGCCGGTCCTTCTTCGTGTCGTATGTGGTCGCGACAATGACCGTATCCCGTCCGTTTCCCCGCAGGACGGTCGGCGTGACGAGATCCGCAAAGACTCCGTCCACATTCCCCGTGGACAGGGCGATGTCCTTATTGGCCGCGGAATTGAACGGGATCAGTTCCACATCCAGGCCTTTGTCCCTGAACAATCCCTTGTCATGAGCGACGTAGAGGGGGAGCGCTTGGAGAACGGGCAGCGTTCCAAACCGAATCTTGACGGATTCGTCGGCCGCGCCTGCGAATCCGCACAGCGCAAAGAGGGTCGCGCAGAGTATCGCGGTGATGAGCCGTTCACGTGTTCGAATCATTGATGCGCCTCCCGGCATCCGTCCGTAATTTGTTCTCACTCGCTTTCGACGCCTCGCCGAACAAAGTCGAGAGTCGTTTGAATCCAGATGTCCAAGTCTTCTCCTTGACATCGATACAGCCCGGCGCCGGACGCCGGGAACTCGGTGTAATAGGCCCGCAGGAGGGTTTCGAAGAGGGCGTTGATGAGGAACGCTACCCGGCCTGTGTCGAGGGAATCGCGCAGTTCGCCCCCGTTTTGCGCCTCGACGATGAGTTCGCGGATGAAATCGACGCCCTGAGCCCGCAGAAGCGCGATCCTCTCCGAACCGAACGGCGCTTCGCCGGACTGCGGGAGATGGAAGTAAATGCGCGCAAGGAGCGGGCGCCGATCGATAAACGTGAACCCCGCGCGCAGAATGCGGTCCAGTCGAGGGAAGAAGGGCATTCGATCCGTTTCGGCGCGCACCTCCTTGAGATACGCCCTGACCTCCGCGGTTGCGATGTCCACCACACCGTCGAAAAGGTCCTGTTTGGTGCGGAAGTATTGGAAGAGGCTTCCCTTGCTGATGCCGGCGGCCTTGACAAGGCTGTTCATGGACGCGAGGCGGTAGCCTTTCGACGCGAATTCTCGAACCGCGGCCTCGAAGATCCTCCGCTGTTTTTCCTGTGGGAGCTTCCTGAAGAGTTCGGTGCTCCGTGCGGCGACGTCGTTCACACGTGGCTCCGGTTCTTTGACCGCCCGGTCATTGACCATGTGGTCATCCTACTCTCCCACAGCCGCCCAGTCAAGTCGCAAACCCGTGTGACCAAACCGAATCGTCCCGACCGACCCGGCGACTCTTCGGGATTCCAGTATCCCGAGCGCGACACAAACCGTTCCAGGCCGCTTCAGAACTGAAAAAAGTGCTTGAGATTCAGCGCCGTTTGGGATATGTACCCGGAAAGGTAGCGGTCGGCTGAGCCGTTTTGCCCGTATCGGGCAGGGCGGTTCGGCGTCGAAGACGGGCTGCCGTCATGAGCTTCGGGCCGGCCTCACGATTCGGGGTAGCCCGAATTTACTGCAATGACGGGGACCTCGCCCATCCCCTTGATTCGGTTGTTTGTTCACGGACGCACGGGAAGCAGGGTCGTCGCACGGCGCGTAGGCCGCCGATACGCGCCATGAAATGACGAGGTGGGATGCCGACATGAAGCCATTGCGATCAATTCCGTCTCGGCTGCTCTGCTTATTCATCGTCCCCGCGCTCCTTTTGGCGCCGGGCGCTGTTACGCCGGCGGCCGCCTTCGATTTCTTCGGTTGGTTCGACCCCTCGTCTCCCGTGATCCACCTGCCGCGCCTCCAGGCGGAGTTTTCCGCTCGGCCCTCATTGAAAACGATCCGAGGCGGCAGTTTGGAGATTCCCGAACTGGGGGTCGACCTGGATCTGCGGGATGACTTCGGATTCACCGATAGTTCGTTCTTCATCGACTTGATGACCCGGCTTCAACTGGGTCGCCTCGGGGTTCGGACTCATGTGAGCTTTCGCGATTTCAAAGGCCTCAAGGATCTGGATCCAGCTGCGTTCAGTCCCCGATCCGAAGCGCGCCTCGAATACACCGCGTGGCGGGTCGGCGGCGATCTTGACATCATCCGGTATTTCGGTTCCCGAGCCGGTGTAAATGTGGACTTCGACCTGATGTCGCCCAGATTCAGCGAGTCGATCGAAACGGTCGGTCGAGCGCTGTTTATCGGTGAAGATCCCGTAACCTTCGGTATTCACGGCGAGTACAATTCCACACCGCTCTGGGGCGGAATGTCCGTTCAGGTGGAAGGCCGGGTCCGGTGGCCGCTGGCCGGGGCGCTGGTGACCGAATGGGAGATTTCCGCGGGAGTGAACGCGCCGCGAACGGTTCTGGGGACGTTGGGAATTCGTGGAGGGTATCGCAATACGACCCTGGAATTCGACGATCGGGAGTTCCTCCAAAACGCGTTTCGGGACGCGGAATTCAAAGGCAACTGGGACAGTATCTTCGGCGAAATCGTGTATGAATATTAGAGAGCCGCGGCTCTCCCACGGGGATGTTGACCGGCCCGAATCCTTTTCTTGCAATTCCGATCTCTCCAACTTTTCCGCGGCGATCGGTTTCCATTGCGACGGCTCGATTTCGCAACGACCGAGCGCGTGATCCCGCATGCGCTTTTCCGGCGCAACGGCGCGGCGCGATCGAAAGCGGGCCCCCCATGACCGATAGGCCGAACAATTCAGAGGCGCGGGGGTGGTTGGCGGCAGGCGTGGCGCTTATCCTCGGTTGGATCGTCATCGCATACGCGGTCAATCCGGTCGGCGAATTCATGGTGAATGACGACTGGGCGTACGTGAGGGCTCTCGAGTCCCTCCGTGAGACCGGCCGCTTGGGCCCAACGGGTTGGGGGCCGGGCGGCGCGCCGGGTGGTCCCGCGCTCCTCACCCATCTTTTGTGGGGGCTCCTGGTCACGGAGACGGTCGGTTTTTCCCTCACCGCCCTCCGGATTTCGATGGTGTTCATGGGCCTGGTCGGGTGCGCGGGGCTTCTTCTTACGCTGCGACTTCTCGGTCTCACGCCCGGGTGGGCGCTTTGGGCCGTGTTGACCGTCATGACAACGCCACTGTTCTTGTCGCAGTGTTTCACGTTCATGACCGACACCACGTTCACGGTCATGGCGATCTGGTCGATTCTCTTTCTTACCCATGGGATACGGGAGAATCGAACGGTCATTGTGGGGATCGGCCTCGGGTTTGCGTTAGCTGCGGTCTTGACACGCCAACTGGGGTTGGTCATTCCACTTGCGTTTACGATCGCATGCTTCGGGGGTGAAGAAGGGGGCCGATTCGGGCGATTCAAGGCTGTGATTCTGAGCGCGGTGGTCGTTGTTATTCCATGGTTGATCTACGAGATTGCGCTCCAAAGGGCGGGGAGCACGCCGATCGTCGCCCATCAGCTTATCGCCGGGCTTGCGGAACGGATTTTCGAGAAAGGCCTACCGGACTATCTCTTCGTGACCCTGACCGAGTTTTTCGGATGGGGCCTGGGATACACTACATTCTTTGTCACACCCCTCCTCGCGTCGGCCGCGCCGCGACTGTGGCGGAGGGCGACCTGGCGGCGATACGCGATTGCGCTTTCCGCGGTATTTCTCGTTGTGGAAGCCGCGCTGCTTGGAGGTTTTCTCGATCTCCCCACCGCGTTTCACCGGAATGTCATCTACGATTTCGGCGTCGGCCCCGTCCTGTTGAAGGACGCGTACATCCTCGATATTCAGCGGTTTCCGAGGCTTCCGCCGGTTCTATGGTACGCGCTCGTCTATTGGACGGCGCTCTGGGCGCCGGTTCTTGCTGTGTGGATCGTCAGGTCGCTGCGGGCCTCCGGCGGGAAAGGGAATCCGAAAGAAGTCCTCGGGACGGGCGACGGCACGTTTGCCGGGAGATTGAGCGCTCTGTGCGCGGTAATCTACCTTGCGGTCATATCCTTGACGGGCTACCATGATCGGTACCTCGCGCCGGTCATCGTGTTCGTGATCATTCATCTCGCGGCCGATCGTCGGGACCTCTTGACGCGCGGCCGACTCGGACTCGCACGCGTCGCGGCGGCCGGGATTCCGTTTATCCTGATCGCGTCGTTCAGTCTCGGCGGGCTTCATGACTTCATGGCGCTCAAGCGAGGGATCGCGGCCGCGCATGAATACCTCCTCGATGATCTCGGCGCAAAGCCGTGCGAAATCGACGGCGGATTCGAGTTCAACGGATATCATTGTTATCGGAATGACTTCGCGCCGCGCGAGGGCCTGAGCTGGTGGTGGGCGCCTGAAGAGACGTACCTGGTCGCGCTGGGCCCTCTGCCGGGGTACCGCGTGGTTCGTGTTTTTCCGTTCGATCGTACCATGGGGGGCGCGGACGCGGTGTATGTCCTTACGCGGCTGGGGGACGCGGCAGGCGGGTGAGGAGGTTCGCGCCGTTTTATCATCGAAATCCCGAGCGTTTTTTGATAGAATGACGCATTCTCAGAGCACGTTCATAGTTGGGCGCCATGAATGCGATCATTGCATCGACGACCCGGCGCGCGGTCCGGATCGGCGTCATAGGGCTGTGTGTAGCGGGGCTGCTGATACTGGGCGATCGTACTGCTCGGTGTGCGGATCCGTCGTGTGAGGAACTTCGTCTCGAACTCGCTCGGATGCGCGCGGACCTGGATGTTTATCTCGATTCCATAACCGAATTTCGTCGTCAGGGGGATCTGCGCCTCGTTTCGATCGTGGGGGCCAAGATCGGCGACTTGGCCGCGGACATAGCCGAGATCGAACGGTCCGCGGACTGTCCCATGCCGCAACCGGACATGCGCCTCGTCGGAGTGAGTCCGGTCAAGACGGACGCCGGTCGATACGTCGCGGTGGGGTGCGCGGAATTGCGGATGAAGCTCGTCACTGCGCTGCAACGGTTAAACGGGTTGGAGCGCATCCGTCATGCGGTCTTCTCGAGATCTGAGCCGAACGACAGGGAGGAATTGCGCGCGGCGCGCGAGGAAGTGGAAACAATCAAGAGCGTGCTGAGGGCGCGCTGTTCACCTCGACTGCGGACCGTGAGCGAGAATCGCCCGCGGTAAGTTGAGCGTCGGTCGTCGGAAGAATCAAGGGGGTAAGGCTTGGGGCGCCTTCAGCCTGCGGAGCGACGGCTGTAGACGATTTGCCTGGATTCAAGGGCGCTCGCGCACGCCGGGAGCCCTTTTCCCATGCCTGTTTTCCGAGCGAACCCTCTCGGGACGATGCGCGTATGACTTGCCAAGAGAGCGCCGTTCGTTTAAGTAGAGGACCTTCAACGCACATGCGCGGCCGACGGTCTCGCGGGAAGCCACGACGATGAAGGGCAAAGGCGGAAAATTGAAACAACTCGATGAGTCAACCGGGGAGGATCCGACAAGCATGGATCGTGAGTATTCTGTGAGTCCGGCCGGCGAGCGATTCGCGCTCCCCGTGGACGAAGATCATGCGATCGAATTCGAGCGCCTCGAACGCCTCGCGGAGGAGCATCGTTCAGAGGGGCGGGAAATCGTCGTTGTTGTGGGTATCGGCTTTGTGGGGGCGGTCATGGCCGCGGTCATCGCGGACTCGGTCGACGAGTCGGGCCGGCCCGGTAAGTTCGTCATCGGTATGCAGCGGCCCAGCTCGAGGAGTTATTGGAAGATACCCCTGATGAATCGAGGCGTTGCGCCGACCAAATCCGAGGATCCCGAGGTCGAGGAGATCATCCGTCGATGCGTGCTCGAGAAGAAGACGCTGACCACGTCCTTCACGTACGACGCGCTCTCTCTCGCCGATGTGGTCGTCGTCGACGTGCAGTGCGACTATGTGAAGGAGTCGCTGAGCGACATCAGCACGGGCTACGTCCAAATGGAGGATCTCGAGAAGGCCCTCGAGATCATCGGGACAAAGATCAAGCCGGACGCGCTGACGCTCATCGAGACCACGGTACCGCCGGGAACCACCGAACAGGTCGCATACCCCCTGATCAAGAAGGCATTTCGGAAACGGGGGATAGAAGATGAGCCGGTTCTGGCGCACAGTTACGAACGGGTCATGCCGGGGGCCGAATACGTTCGGTCGATCCGAAATTTCTGGCGCGTCTGCAGCGGAGTGAACGAGACCTCGAAGCAACGGGTGACGAAGTTTCTCAACGAAGTGATCGACACCGAATCGTATCCGCTGACGGTGCTCGAACGGCCCATAGAATCGGAGACGGCCAAGATCGTCGAGAACAGCTATCGCGCGGTCATTCTTGCGTTCATGAATGAATGGAGCCTGTTCGCGGAACGAAACGGCGTGGATCTGATCAAGGTGATCGAGGCGATTAAGGTCCGTCCTACGCACTCCAATCTTATGTTCCCGGGGCCCGGCGTGGGAGGATACTGCCTTCCCAAGGACGGCGGTTTAGCGGTGTGGGCGTATCGCCACTTGATGGGATTCGAAGACGAACTCTTCAAGGTCACGCCGCAAGCGATCAACATTAACGACGTCCGAGCCCTTCACGTGCCGGCTTTGGCCCGTGACGCCCTACGGAATATGGGCAAATACATCGCGGCCTCGAAGGTCGCGTTGCTGGGAGCGTCCTACCGGGAGGACGTGGGTGACACGAGATACAGCGGACCCGAGCTGATCGTTCGGCGCCTCGTCGAGATGGGTGCGGACGTGCACGTGTACGACCCGTATGTGGATCACTGGTGGGAATTCGAAGCTCAGGACGTCTACCCCAGCCCCGGAAAAAGCCGAGCCCGGTTTTTCAGAAATCAGCGCGGGCTGACGGGGCTCCGTATAGAAGACGACGTCCGGACCGTTGTGGAGGGCGCGGACGCAGTGATTTTCGCTGTTCGCCACAAGCAGTTCCTGAACCTGAAGCCTGAAGATATCGTGGACGCGGCCGGCGGCCCGCTCGCGGTTATTGACTGCTTCGGCATCCTCGACGATGAAAAGATACGGCGATACTTCGAGTTGGGGTGCGAAGTAAAGGGCCTCGGTCGCGGTCATATCAATCGCCTGAAGAAGCGATACAAGCGCTGAGGAAGTCCGCTCCGAGCGGAATCGGCGTCTACGGTCTTACGGCGCCGCCATGTCAATGGGGATGGTCCTGCCGTCGCGTGTCTTGACCACGCCGACGAGACGATCGTCGGTCAGCCTGCCCCGAAACGCGTGTCCGTCGGGGTGTTCCGCGTAGATGTTCCCGTCTTTTGCGGTTCCGCTGAAATGATAGACGTCTTCGCCGCCGATGGGGCTGTCGAGGGTCATAACCCCGTAGAACCTCGGACCTTCCCGTCTGACCCGAAGGCGAATCCTCACGCCGCGATACGTGGTTTCCCAGCTTTTCGACAGAGATTGGTTCCAACGTTTCTTCAAGGCCGCTGTCGATTCCGAGGGCGTCGAGTCACGCTCCGGCCGGCCGGCTTCGGTCGGCGCCTCGGTGGAGATGCGTTCCCGCCGGTCTGGGCTCGCGTCACCGAGCGCGGCGTCCAAGATGCGGGCTTCAATCTGTCGGTTCACTTCGGCTCTATCGGGTTCAACGGGTTGGGTCTCCGCGGAAGCCGCGCGCGCCCGGGCAATGAGGCGCTCGAGATTCCGACGCTCCGCTGGATCGCTCTGCCGTGCCGGCGCTTGCCGCAAATGGGTGAGCGCGCAGTCGGGTCGGCCGGCGAGCAGGCAGGCAAGCCCGAGGTCGCGGCGAGCCTCGACCGCGGCCGGATTGTTTTCGACCGCCTTCAGAAAGTGATGAACCGCGAGGTCGTAGAGCTCCAACGTCACACATATCGATCCCAGGCCGACGCGAGCGCCGTACGAGTCGGGATCCGCGTCGAGAGCGCGTCGAAACGCGTCGGCCGCGGCGGGCGTGTCGTTGAGAAAGAGGAGAGCGGAGCCGAGCAGAACGCGCGCGTCCGCATCCGTGGGTTCCGTCCGCAAATAGATCCTGAGATCGTCGACCGCGGCCTGGGCGTCGCCGGTGAGGAACCTCGCTTCCGCTCGCAGCTTGAACGTCTCGGGTCCCCCGCCCTTTGCTGCGGCCTGATTGAGGAATCGGATCGCGGCGAGGTACGAACCCCGATCGAGCGCTCGACGGCCCTGATCGAGGTATAATCGGCCGTACCCCGCTTTCCTGTCGGCTTGGAATCGTTGCGCCGGGTCATCGTCCTCGGCGCTGAGCCTGCCACCGGCTCCGAAAAGGAGAGCGGAGCAGACGATCGCGCAGAGCAGCGCTGTGAAGGCTTTGGAAAAACTCATGATCGACCGTCCGGCATGAGATTGCGACGCCCGACAGGCACGCGCGTCGCCGAGCACTCTAGCGCGAACCGCGGCCGAAGACAAACGCGCGGGAGGTCGTGGGAATACGCGCTTTTAGTGGCGAAGCCGCGACGGGAAAAGCGCGCGGCAGCGGCGCCGATCATGACAATAACCTTGAAATTTGAGGCGGAATTCATTATTCTAACCGCGGACGAGATGTCCCCCCGGGGATGTATTTCGTTCACGAGTCGCCGGACGGCTCGGCGTGCGCTGTGCACTGTAATTATTTGGTTTTGTCTCTGTGGTGTCCCGGAAGGAAGCGGTGTTTGTTCGACAAGAGGTTGCGCGAATTTCATGCTGTTTGAACGTCGATTGGATCGAGCGCGGCGAAGAACGGCTGCGTGAAACGACCGGGTCACAACGAGGAGAGACGAATTAGCTCCCGGATTCCGAGGTTAGACCGAGGCCTTAATCTCGACTCACCGTTTCGGTCGCTATGCGTATTCTCGTCCGCTCTCGTTTCCCACGTCGGTCGGCTCAATCCTTGAAATCGTCGGGGATGGCGACAAGGTACGATTTATGGCGAACACCACTGAGCAGGAAAAGGCGCGACGAGTTGGGAGACCGGGCGACCCGCGTTTGGCGCCGAAAGGCGGCGTGCGCGGAGCGGGGCCGAGTCCGGTCGACGGCGTTCCGTTTCCGCTGTATGATACAAGTCTTGACGACGATTGGACCTGGGATCGCGGACTTCGCGAGTATGTCGGGATCATCCGCAAACGCAAACTGTGGTTCCTGACCATATGGTTCGTGTGCGCGTTTGCGGCTCTCGTTTACGCCGTATCCCAACCTTCGATTTACAAATCCAGCGCGCAGATCGAAATAGATCCAATCAAGCAGGCCTCATCGGACTTGGTTTCCGGCGTCGAGTTCCTCAGCGCCAAAGGATACTTGGCCACTCAGTTGGAAATGTTGCGATCCCGGGGGTTCGCGCATCTGGTCGTTCGTCGGAACTCCCTCACCGAAGCTCCGGCCTTCAAGAATACCGAAGACGAGAACCTTTCAACGCTCCAATCCTGGATAAAGAACCTCAGAGCCTGGTTTGCCGACGACGCCGATGTCCTGACCCGCCGACCCGGCAAGCCGGTCACCGAAGGCGAACTTGTACGCTTGATTACTCGGGGACTGAGCGTCGAACAGGTGGGCGACACGAATATCGCGCAGGTTTCCCTCGAAGCGAGCCGGCCGCGAATCGCTCAGGGTTTGCTCGACATCTACCTCGAGACCTATCTGGAACGGAATCTGGAGCACCGCAAGGAGGAGATCTCGTCCGGTCGCTCATGGCTGAAAAGCGAATTGGAGAGGATGGAAAAGCGGCTGATGCAGTCCGAGAACAAGCTGCTCGAGTTTGTCAACAAACACGGGATTCTCTTCAAAGACGGCGAACTCGCTCAAGCCGCCGACCCGCTGAAGCGGGCCATGGACCGGGTCCGTCAAGCCCGGGAGGAGCAGATCAAGATCGAGGCCATGCAACAAGGTCGACCCAACAACGCGGACGGGCCGCAGATGTCGACAGAGGTGGAAGACGCCCGCGTTAGCAAGCTCAGGGAGCAGGTCGCGCTCCTCGAAGCGGAATACTCCCAGCTCAAAGGCGTTTACTCGACGGACTATCCGAGAATGAAGATCCTCAAGAAGCGGATCGACTATCTCAAGCGGCAGTTGGTCCTCACCGAAAAGGAGCGGGTCAAGGGCGCCCTGCACACGGCCAAGCAGGAAGAGCGGCTCCTCAAGCAATTTCTCGATGAGGCGAAACGGGAAGCGGGGCGCATTAACTCACTCGAAGCCAAATACGCTCTGCTCAAGAAACAGGTGGACACCGACCGGCAGTTTTACAATATGTTGCTCAAGGAATCCAAGGAGATGGATATCAAAGCCGGCACGGTGGCCAACAACGTCCGTATCGTGGACCCGGCGATCCTGCCGTCCAGCCCGGTCAGACCCAAAAGGGGCCTCATCGTTCTCTTCGGAATTGTCCTGGGGTTTGGGTTGGGTGCTGTGGCCGCGGTATTTCGCGACCAACTCGACGCAACGATCCAGACACCCAAGGAAATCGAAAAACGTTTCCCGGTGAGCGCGGTTGGGATCGTACCCGATTTCGAACGCCTTCGCGGCTCATCGAACTCGAACTCTCAATCGAGCGGTATCGAGTTTCTCGCGTACGATCACCCCAAGTCGCCGGCGTCCGACGCGATCAAGAATATCAATACGTCCATTCTGCTGTCCTCGGAAGCCCGGAGTTTGAACACCCTCCTGGTCTCGAGCGCAAGCCCCGGCGAGGGCAAAACGCTTATCGCGGTTTCGATGGCTTCCATCTTGAACAGCGGCACAAACAAGAATGTACTCCTTATCGACGGCGACCTTCGCAGGCCGCGGGTGCACAAGGTTTTCGGCCATGAGCGAGCCCCGCAAGGGCTGGCGAACCTCCTCAACGGCAACGGCGTCAAGTTGGAAAAGGTTATTCGAAAGCACAGAATACGCGGGCTCTATTATATGCCGTCCGGACCGGTTCCCGAAGATCCGGTCGCGCTTCTCAGGTCGCCCCGCATGAGCAAACTTATGGTAACCTTGAAGCGCGCATTCGACTATGTGGTTATCGATTCGCCGCCGATCCTCGGACTGTCCGACACTCGAGTCCTGTGCCGGTATTCCGACGGAGTGATCCTCGTGGCCCGCCAAGGATACGTCAGACGGGACGAGCTTCAGGAAGCCTGGGAGATCATCTCGACCACCGAAGGCGGACATGTGCTGGAAGTGGTGCTCAACAAGGCCGATCCTCGAGGCGGAAAGTATTACGGGAAATATCGGTACGGTAATTACTACGGAAGTAAACGATATAACTATTATTCGCAGGACTCCTGAGTCGTCGTCACGACTCGCCGACCACATCCGTGAGATCCCACGCCCCCCGCGATGAAGACCCCAATGTGGGCAGCGCGGATTCATCCACCACAAAACGATAGGGCGCCTTGATACGCCATTCGGAATGCCCCGGCGCAAGTCTGCCGATTATCCGGGCGCCGAGCAGCAGATGCAGTTCGGTCGATCCGTCCCCCCGCCGGTACGAAACCACTCGCGGTTCAAAGAGCGGCGCGACGCGACGCCGCAGAATCGGCAGTCCGGCGAGCCTCCTGTAGGCGGGTTGTAAACGCCGGAGGACCGCTCTCCGTGAGCGTCGGCGGGCGAGCATGATCCGTCCCGCGATCCGCCCGACAAAGCCTCCCCTGATGCGCCGCTTCCTCCCCTGAGACGAGGCGTACACGACCTTCCCTACAATGTCGGCGGAACTCAACTCCCAGGGATCCACTTGACTGTTGTTGTCCCCGCGAGTCCGAATAGCGCCGTCGCGGTCAACGTGGACAACTCGATGAACGATATTCCTGTCGTCCTCCGGCGCCCTGAAGATGATCACATCCCCTTCGCGCGGCGGCCCACCGGCGTACGCCTTCACATGGAGCAAGTCACCCCGCCTCAGCGTGAAATGCATGCTGGGTCCCGTGTACACCATGACATCATTGGGGAGGGTCCTGATATTGGAGTCGGCGCCGCCCGAGCCGTTAGTCGTCGTCATGCGTCGCGTCCTCTTCGCAACGCGGTCGGGGCGCCGCAATAGCACGGTCATACCCCCTTTCGCGTCGCAGCGCGGAAAATCGACAGCCGTCGCATTCTTGTAGCATACTAAGACAAAGGGAAAAAGGTGAGAGGACGCTCCCCGCAATTCGAGCTATCCGGACGCACGGACAAGCCGGCGAGTCCGGTAGCCCTCGGGCGTCAATCATCCACAGGCCGCGGGGGCTTCTTCTTGAAGGCCTCCCTGAACACGATTCGGAATTCCGTGCCCGACGATCGGTCGACGGTAAACGAGCCCCGTAGCTGTCGCGTGAAGGTGTCGATCAGGTCCGGTCCGAGCGATTGAGGATTGCGCTCGTCGACCGTGTCCGGCAGGCCGACGCCGTCGTCCTTGACCGTAAGTCGGAACGTGCCTTCCTCCTCCGCCGGCTTGAGGGAAATCTCGATTCGTCCGGACCTGCCGCCGGGAAAGGCGTGTTTGAAGCAGTTGGAGTAGAGTTCCGTAACGATAAAACCCAAGGGAATCAACGTTTTAATGCCGAACCACACATCGTCGAGGTCGGTTACGGTTCGCACGTTCCCAATGTCGTGGGCGTAGAAACTTGTGAGGAAATCGGTCAGTCCTCCAATATACTCCGAAACGTTCACGCCTCCCATGTCTTCGGATTGGTACAGTCGCTCGTGGAGCAGCGCCATAGACCGGATCCGCGCGCCCTATGGCGAATAGCCGCTCTGAGGTCGAACTCATCGACATCCCGAGTTCCCTTGACCGCCGGGATCATCGCGGGGCAGGAAATCGGCGCTTCCGCGTGCAGGTTCAACGAGCCGCCGATTTCCCGGCGCCCGGCTTATGCCGGACTCAAACCCGGGGCCGGGTCCGCGTTACGGGGCGTCACGTCCCTCCTGATCTCTTTGGCCTTCCGGTCCGCCGCCACATCGAGGTCATAGTCGGTTTGAAGGCCCATCCAAAACTTGGCGGATGTTCCGAAATACCGTGAGAGCCTGAGAGCCGTGTCGGCGGAAACGCTTCGTTTGCCGTGAACAATCTCGTTGATCCGCCGGGGAGGCACGCCCAAAGCGCGCCCAAGCTCATTCTGGCTGATGCCGAGCGGCTTCATAAATTCTTCTTCAAGGACTTCGCCGGGATGAAGCGGCGGAATAGTCTTTTTCACGGCTGCCTCCCTCAATGATGATAATCGACGATCTCGACATCATGGGCGTCTCCGTCTTTCCACACAAAGCACACGCGCCACTGATCGTTTATCCGGATGCTGTGTTGGCCTGCTCTCTTGCCTTTGAGCGCCTCAAGACGATTCTGAGGCGGTATGCTCAGATCCGCCAAGGTTTGAGCGTTTGCGAGCATGCGAAGCTTCCTGAACGCCGTCCTCCGAATGTCCGCCGGCAACTTCCGAGACCCGATCCGGTCAAAGAGCGCCTTCGTTTCCTTGTCTTTGAAAGACCGGATCATGGGCGCATGATATAACGTCGTGCGTTATATGACAAGAGAAAATCTGAGAAGTTCGCAGAAAACCGGCCTTCACAGAGAAATCGACGGTTGCGCCCGAAACCATGACCGACAGTCTGGGGCCGTCTCGGGGTCAGGCTTGACATCCGGGTACTTAACCAGGATCTCCTTTCATTCTTTCAAGCGCGCGTGCACAGCCGCCTGACCGCTTGGCTGAGGCTGCGGAAATCAAGGCCTTATCGTGCGGCGCGTTCGGTGCAAGAGGGGTGATCTCCTACCCGGCGGACCGTAGAGACGAATCCGGTACGCCGCGTCAAGGAAAACATCGTGGTTGCCGTTCCCATGTAACATGACGTGGCACACGCCGCCCGAATAATTAATGCGAACTCTCCGTGCCATGCTCAGCGCTTCACTCCTGCAAATCCCCATATGTCAAGCCTGCCCCCGTGATTACCTCCTGACAGCGCGGAAAATCGACAGCCGTCGCATTCTTGTAGCATACTGAGACAAAGGGAAAAAGGTGAGAGGACGCTCCCCGCAATTCGAGCTATCCGGACGCACGGACAAGCCGGCGAGTCCGGTAGCCCTCGGGCGTCAATCATCCACAGGCCGCGGGGGCTTCTTCTTGAAGGCCTCCCTGAACACGATTCGGAATTCCGTGCCCGACGATCGGTCGACGGTAAACGAGCCCCGTAGCTGTCGCGTGAAGGTGTCGATCAGGTCCGGTCCGAGCGATTGAGGATTGCGCTCGTCGACCGTGTCCGGCAGGCCGACGCCGTCGTCCTTGACCGTAAGTCGGAACGTGCCTTCCTCCTCCGCCGGCTTGAGGGAAATCTCGATTCGTCCGGACCTGCCGCCGGGAAAGGCGTGTTTGAAGCAGTTGGAGTAGAGTTCCGTAACGATAAAACCCAAGGGAATCAACGTTTTAATGCCGAACCACACATCGTCGAGGTCGGTTACGGTTCGCACGTTCCCAATGTCGTGGGCGTAGAAACTTGTGAGGAAATCGGTCAGTCCTCCAATATACTCCGAAACGTTCACGCCTCCCATGTCTTCGGATTGGTACAGTCGCTCGTGGAGCAGCGCCATAGACCGGATCCGCGCGCCGGTCTCCTCGAGCGCAATCCTGGATCTCCTATCCTGAAGATAGGAGGCCTGAACCTGGAGCAGACTCGATACAACCTGAAAATTGTTCTTGACGCGGTGGTGGATCTCTCTGAGGAGGACGCTCTTCTCGTTCAAGGCCTGCCGAAAGCCGTCCTCGGCTTCCTTGCGGGCGGTGACGTCGTTGACGAACGAAAGAACGGACGAGATCGTTCCCGATTCCTCCCGGATGACCGAGACATGCCATTCGCAGTGGATTGCCCGACCGTCCTTGGTTACGTTTCGATTGGTCGCCTGCGCGGAATCGGTCCGGCCTTCGGTTGTCCCGGCGACCAGCCTTTTTACCACGTCGAAATCTCCCTGGTGGAGGAACGGCGCTTCATCCCATGAACATCCTATCATTTCCGATTCGGACCACCCGAAGATGCGTTCCGCCCCCTTGGACCATCTCGTTACCCTGAGATCCGAATCCCATTCGATGCACCCCAGGGGCGAGTTTTCCGAGTGTACGGAAAGCCGTGCGTGCGCGGCGCGGAACGCTCGGAGCGCCTCCCGATGCTCGGCGATCTCACGGCCCAGCAGACTCGCGGCCATGGCCAAGACCGCGGTCCGCTCCTCCACTTGTCGTTCAAGGTCGTCCTTTGTGCGGCGGATCTCCTCGTCGGCTCGCAGCCGGTCGGTGATGTCCGTAGCCACCGCGACGAAACCCCTCAATTCTCCGCCGTCGTCACAGAGGTAGTCCCAGTCCAGCTGCACGTCGACGATCGCGCCGTCGGTCCTAACTATTTTGTAGAGGAAAGGTGTCGGTTTCGGCCGTTCCCGTATAATCTCGGCCAGGGTCTCCTCCGCAGGTGGACGTCCCTCCTCCGGGACGATTCGATGCCACACCGGGTTGCCGATCAGTCCGCGGTCCTTGACTCCCAGCATGCTGTGGAGCGCCTTGTTGGCGTACGTGATGGTACCTTTCAGGTCGGTCTCCGCAATCCCGTGGGGAATCGTCTCCACGATCATGCGGCATTGCTCTTCGCTCGCCTCGATGGCTTCCAGCAGACGCTTGCGCTCCTCCACTTCTTTAGACAGCGCTTCGCACGTGCGCCACAGTTCCGAAGTGTTTTCGTCGAATCGTCGTTCCAACTTTCTGTACGCCCGGTGCAGCGCCTGTCCCGCCGACACCCGGCGTTCATCCAAGAGCGAGCGGTGGAGCGCGACGGCGAAACAGTCCGAAACGTCACGCAGCGTTCGGCGTTCGTACGGTCCCCATTTGCGAGGCTCCGACGAAAACAGCGCCGGCGCAGCCCACACGTTCTCACAGCGGACCGGGCACATAAGCAGCGCTCGAACCCCGGCCTCGAGAAACGGCGCGGCAAACGCTTCGGGAGCGTCGGGGGAAACCAGGTCGGACCATCCGAAGGGCTCGGAAGATGCGAGCAGCTTCTTCCACCCGGGCACGAGGCTGAAATCCGCCGTCAGGTCGAAAGGCCGTGTGGCGCGGTTTGCCGGTCGCGCGTGCGCCGCTTTGAACCGACCGGACCCGTCAATCACGCAGAAGGCGGCGCCGACCGGGGCAACCGCTTTCTGAAGATTATCGAGGACGCCGGCGAGCAACTCAGTTGACGAAGCTCCGGACATACTCGCCTGAGATATGGCGTTCAGCGTCTCCAAGTGGGTCCGGCTTTCGCGCAGCTCGCCCTCCGCTCGTTTCAGGGCGGAAATGTCCGTAAAGGAGATGACAACGGAACAGGGAGGACGCAAGCGGCAATCGCCGACCGGTCGACTGTTCATCGAGATCCACACGTCGTCGCCGTCGGACCCGGCGCGGCGCAAGATCACCCCGGACAGCATCCGACCGGTTGTTCGCGTTACGGCCGAGGGAAGCGATGACTGGTCGACCGGCCGCCCGTCTTCATGACGCCACCGAGCGAACAACTCGAAGTCCGATCGGCCGAACGCCGTCTCAGGGCCGACACCCAGAAGGCGTTCGGCCGCGGGATTCATGCCGATCACCCCGTTCAGATCACTGAATCGAACAATGCCTTCAGCGGTGTGCTCCACCAGGGCTCGATAGCGTTCTTCAATCTCCCTGAGGCGACGCTCGGTTTCATGGCGGCTCAGCGCAACCTCTATGGTTCCGTGAAGCTCGTGGACTACAAAGGGTTTCGTGAGGTACCCGTACGGCTCGGTCGACAGCACCTTTTCAGTGGCGATGCGATCGGCATACGCGGTGACGTACACAATGGGAATCCGGAGATGCGCGCTGATGTCGCGCGCCGCGTCCGCGCCGTCCATTTCCCCCTCGAGGACGATGTCCATCAACACGAGGTCCGGAAGGCATTCGCCTGCAGTGCGGACGGCTTCTTCACCCGTCGTGACCGAGCCGGCCACCGAATACCCTAACCCCGTTAACGTGTCCGCGATGTTTTTGGCAACGAGCGCTTCATCCTCAACGATAAGTATTCTGGACCGATTCAAGATTCTCCCCCGCTGGTCGAGGCATGTGCGAAAGCGGCGTCATCCCCACGTCGTCGCCTGCGCCGAAAGACTCGCTGAACGAAGTTCATTGAGTGAAGTTGATCTCGGATTGCGAATCCACTCCCACCATCTCACATCCGCTATACCATATCTAAAAAAATAGGTTAAAGAAAGCGCGACGTTTCATGCGTCGGCACTGAGGTGGGAGTTGTTACGGTGAGGTAGCCTGGGCGGGATCAACCGGGTTAATTACGACTTTTTGGCCGAACCTGTCGATTTGCAATGGAACGTGACGCACTCTCGAGGACAAGGCGCCGCGCCGGCCGACTCGGGGCGCGGCCGCGGTCAAATCGGCGGGGTGCGCGTCGATGTCGATCGCTCCGGGGGAGGATACGAAACCGAAGACGCCTTAGAACCCGAGTCCGTCATCCGGAACCGCGCGGCGTCGATTCTGCCATCGGTCCCATTTCTTGCGAGCGTCCGTCGGCGGCGGCACAACCGCCTTGAGCGCCTTCCAGCCCGGGATGTTCCGAGACGCCCATCCTGCTTCGTCGGCCGGCCGGGAAGACCCGATCTCTTCCGCATCGTCTTCCGGGCTGAAGGCGGCCTCGACGGGGACCCCGGATCGAAGCGTCGAGCATGACGTCACGAGGGGGAGAGCGACGACGAGAGCGCAGCAAGCCAAAACCCAAATCCTCATAGCAAAGCACCCCTGTTCACAGTGGGTTGATGCAAGTCCGTAACGACTGGGCGAGCTTATATCTATTATGATTCGGGAAAACAAGAAAATTTCGGCGTCGAATGTAAAAATATCCGCAAAATAGATAAGTGTAAGCAGATTCTCCTACACCGCTTAACCTCTACGTCGAGCCCCCCGTGGGCCCCCGAGAAACCACCCCCGTCAGGATGTAGATGACGCCGGCAAGCGCCACGAGCGCAGTGAAGCCTTCCGTCATCGCGATAACAACCGCCAAGGATGCGGAAAGAACCGACGCGAAGCCGTTCGCGGCCCACGCGATGGGAACGGCCGCCGGTTTGGCCCTGTGAAGCGCGGCCATGCCCCACGGGAATGGGACCCCCATGAGCAGCGCGAGGGGAGCGATCAGGGCAAGCCCGATCAAAACCTTTCCCCCAATGGGCACACGTCCCGCGACGCTGAAAACCCACGGGAAGATGAATAGTTGGACAATTGCGAGGACGGCGATCAGCACCGTTGCGGTGAGCGGTCCGCCGGGGAGCCGCGAGGTGATGCTCGGCTGAAGCCGACTGCCGATGCCGGCAAAGAAGAGAAAGCCTCCCACGATCATTGCGGCCGCTATCACCGGATCCCCCACAAATCTCGTGAAGATCTGAATGAAGCTCATCTCCAGGAACATAAACGCGGCGCCCAATCCGGTGAAATAGAGCAAAGTCGCTGTCAGGTCTCGAACGCCGATTCCGTCCGTTCCCCGGGCCGCGGCGATGGACGGCGCGGCAAGGAGAACGAACGCGGCCGCTGCGGTCCACGCGGTCGTCAATACGAGCATGAGAAAGCCCATCTCGGAACGAGCCGGCCACATCGGGCCAAAGGCCGCTCGCAGCCGCGAGATCGCTTCCCATTTGAAGAAATCGTGGAAAAAGGGTTTGTCGTCCGTCGCCGGCCGCACCGCGCATATCCACCGCTCGTAGAAGCTTTCCCGTTCCTGCGAGAGAATCTTGCGAAGCGCGTAGTGATACCACGAGATGTCCGCGTCCGGCGGTCCCGGGATCACATGGCGGCGATTGGTCCGGTCGGGATCGATACCCGGATACCATTCCGGGTCGAGGGACCGCTCTTCGATCGCGTGGCGAAACCGACGGACGACTTCGGGCCCGAGGCTTGAAGAGCCGCTCATGGTCGCCATGGAGAGTTCGTCACGCGCCATGAGAAGGCATGAGCCCGGATCGTTCACGCCGAGCCGTCCAAGGGCTTCGATCCACGTGGCCGCAATGCGGATATTGTCCCGGGCGGGCTCCTGAAGACCCCGTACTACGCAGGCCAATCCGCGGGGGGTTAACGCCTGGAGGCACTCGGCAAACCCGTCGATCGTGGCGAGATAATTCTCCCTGAGACCGCCGATGCCGGCCGATCCCGCGGTGAAACCGGCCAGACCCGCCAGGTGGATAATGTCGAATCGCTCGCCTGTCGTATCGAGAAACGCTCGAGGTTCAGCCTCGACTACAACGATGCGAGGGTCGTCCAGTATGTCGCTCGGATGGGATTCCAAGACGCGGATGACATTGGGATCGGGCTGGACGAGGACGATCTTTCGAGCGGAACTCAGCCGTGCCAACGCGAGCCGCAGTCCGCCGTCCGCGCCGAGGATCAGGACCCGTTCCGGCGTCGTCAAGCGATAGGGAAGCGCAAAGAGCGTACTTCGGACAAAGTCGCCGGTTCGGTCTCTTGAACGGGCGATCACCGCGCCGGCTTGAAATCCGTCCTGAAGGACCATGTCGAGACGGGGCGGAGCGGTCGCGGTTCCCAAAGAGAGGATTGTGTGAAAGAGCGGACTCGAGTAGAGGTCGATTCTTCCTCGGACGCCGTGGAGAACAGCCCGTCGTTCCGCGCTCCCTTGGGCCTCGAGTCGCTGCACGTACGCCAGCGGCTTGTACTGATCGATATTGAGGGGAAAGGTCGAGCCGGCCGGGAGGAGGAGCGCCACAACCAGGACCGTGATCGCCCCGAGCGTGATCGACCGGTAGAGGATTCGCCCCGCCCGTGCGATCCGAGGAGCGAAAAACGGCGCCGGAGCAATTGCGACCAGGGCAAGGGCCGCAGCCGCAAGGTTCGCCGGTTCGGCCTCGAGGAGGAGCAGTCCTCCGAGCGCTCCCGCCGCGCTGCCCGTCAGGTTGGACGCGTAGACCAGGTGAACCCGTTCCGATCCGCGCATCAGCGCCAGCCCGATTAACGTCCCCGCACAGAGAAACGGAACCAGATGAATGATCCAGAACAGCCCCCACCATCCCAGCGCGGACCACAACGCCGGCGGCGGGAAATAGACATTGAGCGGCAAAGCCTCTCCGAGCCTAAAACACACCGGTATGGAGACGGCGAAGATCGGTACGCCGATACGAAAAACGGTTTCCCCCGAGCGCTCGAATCGCGACCGGGCGATCGAAAGAATCGTTCCCCCCGCGCCGAATCCCAGCAACGCGCAACTGATCACGAGAAACGAGAAGTGGTTATACCGCGCGATCAGCAGGCACCGCATGAGCGCCAGTTGCCAAGCGATCGCCGCGAACGAAACAAAAAAAACGGAGAAGAGGAGGCCGGCGTCGACGTCGCCGGAGGGCTTCCTCACCACGGATCAGAGCCCTTTCCGGAGAAGCGGCACGAACCTGACCAGTTCGAGCGTCTCGGAGGTCCGGGCGCCGTTTTCGTCTTTGGCGACCAGGAGGAGTCTCTGAGTCTCGAATACCCCGCCCACGGGAATGACCATCCGTCCGCCCGGTCTCAATTGCTTGAAAAGCGGAGGCGGAATGTGCCGTGCCGCGCAGGTCACGATGATACGGTCGAACGGCGCCGCATCCTCGATTCCGTAGTACCCGTCGCCCAGCTCAGCGGACACCTCGGTGAAGCCGAGTTCGCGAAGGGTCTCCGAGGCTCGTTCATGCAAAGGCTTGATAATCTCGATAGTGTGAACGTGAGGAGTGATCTCCGAGAGGATCGCGGCCTGGTACCCCGAGCCGGTACCCACCTCGAGGACCTTCATACCCGGCTCCAATTCGAGCGCCTGAGTCATGAGGGCCACGATGTACGGCTGCGAGATCGTCTGCCCGTATCCGATCGGCACGGGGCTGTCCGAGTACGCCCAGCGTCGCTTGGATTGGGGTATGAACAGATGCCGCGGCACGGTGAGCATGGCGCGGCGAACCCGTTGATCGGTGATCGCGGTCCGACCGGCGCCGCTCAGCTGGGTCTCGACCATCTCTCGACGCTCGTCCGCCCCTCCGAATGTTCGGTCGGCTTCTACGTCTTGTAAGTGAACCCCGTACGGGAGGAACAGCATCGAGGCCGCAATGAACGCACGTACAACTAGACGGAGAAAAGCTCCAGGTTCTGAAACGTTGCTCATGACGATTCGGCGTCCCGACCGGCTTCGAGCAGATTCCTGCGGCCGGGCAACCATTTTTCCATCACCAGCGCGTCGTCGTTGGTTTCCCGGTAATAGCCTTTTCGGAATCCGATGGCGCTGAAGCCGCGTTTTCTGTACAGACGGCGCGCGGTGTCGTTACGTCTCCCGACTTCCAAGATAATTCGCCTGATCCCGTCCCGCAAGCATACGGATTCCATGTGCTCCATGATATACGCGCCCAAACCGAGTCCGCGCTTTCGCGGGTGGACCGCGACGGTTTGCACGTGGGCTTCGTCCAAAACCTCCCAGAAGCAGACGTAGCCGACCAGCTCGTGGTTCTGCCGGAAAACGAAGGAGCGAGCCGCGCGATTTCCGATTTCCCGCAGGAACATGTTCCGACTCCATGGAGCCGCAAAGACCTGATTTTCTATCCGAACCAGGTCGTCCACATCGGGCGGCCGCATTTCGTGAACGGTAATCTCCGAGTCGATATCCATCCTATCAGCCCAACAGTTTGAGAAGTACGGCGCCGGCGAGAACACCCCCGAAGCCAAGAAGGAAAAGGACTTCCTGTTCCCGCTGAAGGTTGCGTGAGGCAAGCTCGGCCGTGGCGAAAAGCGGAACAAGGTAGTAGGCGGCGGAGAAAGCCTTTGCGACCGACCCGGACAGCCCGCCGGCTATCAATATCGTGAGCCACGCTCCGATCGATATGAGAAAGGAGAGCGCGGCGAAGGCGAACGCGAAGCCTACGGCAAGGCCTCGGGCAAGAACCGACCACGATATATCGGCGCCCCCCCGGTTTTCGACCAGTTCCTGTTCGGCTTGACGCGCGATACCGCCCAGTGATGAACGAAGGAGCCCGTCGATCGCTCGACCCAGATGCGCGACGGGAAGCATAATCAGGAACGCAGCGAAGACGAGGGCCGTCGGATCGATTTCGGTCTGCGTTCGAGCTATCGCAGCGGATCCGGCCGTGGCGGCCGCGGCCAATGTGGAGTCGGGCGGAATATAGCCGCCCACCGGCGGCCGCCCCAACCAGAGGAGTTCAAAGATGATTCCCGCGGCCGCGCCCGAAACCAAGTCTCCGGCGACCCACCCGACAATCGGGCCGGTCACGATCGGACGAGATACCATCATCTGCAGGAACTGGAATCGATCCAGCCACAAGAAACCGCCGACGAAAGCGGCGAACAGGGCCTGATCAAACATGGCGTTTCCCTATCGGGCCGGGGCGAACCGCGCGGCGATTGCCGAAACCGGCGCAATCGGACCGAGCGACGCTCCCCTTTTCACGCTGCGTTCACGACCGGCGTTCGGAGCCTCGCTCGGCAGCGAAAATGCCGCCCTGCCGCAGTATCAAGCGTAATACATTCCTTCGGGCTTCTCAAGGATTCGCCACCGACAGGATGTCGAGAGGCGGGCATAGAACCGAAAGCGATCCGGCAATCGTCTCTGGAACTCGTCGAGAGGGAAACCGCGCGGAGATCCTACGTGGTGGGTTTGGCCGCGAGCTCCGCGGTAAACGGACCGTCTTCCGAATGACGGGGGAGGCGCAGGCGCTTGAACGCGTCGGCGAGCTTGACGGGCTTCTCAAAGGGAACGCTCTGAAGGTTGACTTCCACGCCTTCACGCATGAGATCGTTCAACGCCCTCAGACCCGCAGAATCGACATTCACCGATCTGCTGAGACACACCGTCGCATCGTTCATTCGTATGTTGCCGAGGTTGAGGCGTTCGAACGGCGCTCCGGCTCTTTTCAGTCTTAGAGCGTCCTCCGGAGTCTCCACCAGAACCAGTTTCACCGTGTGGTTCGGCTCGTCGGCCCGAAGGAACGCGGCCACAAATTCGACGGTCGCAATAATTAAATCGATTGAGAGCGGAACCGCGGCCGCAAGAATCGCCTTTTGCGCAGAGTCTTCGGCCAGCGCGTCGTTGGCTACGATCACTTCGCGTGCCCCGACGCTCGGAAGCCAGCCTTCCAGAACCTGTCCGTGAATCAATCTGTCGTCTATTCGCACAAGAGCTATTGGCATGAACGTATTAACGGCCCCGGCGACTATCGGTCCGTACCGTCTTCGCCGCCTTTTCTCCCGGAGGTTCGTTGCCTGAGCAGGTCTCCCGCCAGGTAGATGTTTTCCTTGCCCGCCTCGGACGCAAGTTTGGCTAGGCCTTGCAAGTCGTACTCTTCGCGGGAATTCACCGCCTTGATGATCATGGGCAAATTCAGACCCGTGACCACTTCCACTTTGCCTTCTTCAAGAAAAGACAGTGAGAGGTTTGTCGGAGTTCCGCCGAACAGGTCGGTCATAATAAGAACGCCTTCGCCGCCGTTGGACTTCTTGATGGCTTCGGAAACCCGATCTCTCAAGATTTCGGGGGAATCAGAGGGATCAAGAGAAATCGACGTCAGTCGCTCGTCGGAATTCAGACCTATCAATCGCGCGGTCTCGATGAGCTGGGTTCCCAGCTCGCCGTGTGTCAATACCAATATTCCAATCATGATTGTTTGCCTCGGCGTCGCCTGCGCATCGTCCGCTCCAGGCGACCGCTTGCATCAGTCGCTTACGTCCCGATGTCGTATTTCAACTCCTTCATGACCGTTCCGAACCAAAAATCCGTAGACCGCTTCAGCCATCGCAACCGACCGATGCCGTCCGCCGGTGCATCCCATTGAGATCGTAAGGTACTGCTTTCCCTCCCGTATGTAAAGAGGTAAAAGAAAGTTCAACAAGTCCTCAAGCTTATCCAGGAATTTCCGCGTCACCGCGTGCGACTCGAGCCATTCGACGATCGCCGGATCGCGGCCGTCCTTGGGTTTGAGCTCCTTGACGAAATGGGGGTTCGGAAGGAACCTCACGTCAAAGACCAGGTCCGACTCGACCGGCACGCCCCGGCCGAATCCGAACGACTGCGCCACCACCTTCAGCGTGCTCCCTTCCTCTTTCGAAAAGATCTTCCGGATCTCGTCCCGCAGCTGGTGAACGTTCATGTCTGACGTGTCGATGACCCAGTCCGCCTCGCGTTTGATTTGCGCCAATTCCTCGCGTTCACGCCGGACGCCGTCCAGCACGGAGCCTTTCTCGGCCAGGGGGTGACGACGTCGCGTTTCGTTGTACCGACGGACGATTACCTCGTCCCGAGCCTCCAGGAAGAGAACACCCAGCGGCGTGCCCTGACTCTCGATCGCTCCGAGGATCGACGTGTGCCGCGGGAAGAATTCCCGTTGACGCAAGTCAATGACAAGGGCCAGCCGAGCGGCCTCTTCGCCTCGGATGTCGGTCATCTCCAGCAGCTTCGGAAGCAGATCGACGGGGATGTTGTCCACACAGAAGAATCCCAGATCCTCCATGGTATCGGCCACGGTGGATTTGCCCGAGCCGGAAAGCCCCGTGATAATAACAACTTCGCGACTCATGAAGACTCCATGAATTCTCCCGATTGGAACCGTCCCGCAATCAATTCGACGAGGAGCCCGATATCCACACCAGCGCAGACCGGCAATCGTATCTCGACCATGTCGCAGTCGAGCAGCCGAACAATCGCCCTTTCCGGCGTCACCCGACCCCCGTCCCGGCCCGGATCGTACGGATCGAGCGCGACAACGAGATCGACCGGCGCTGTAGGGATCGTCCCGCCCTCGAAGAGCGCGTCCGCCTCGAAGACGCCCAACCCCCGAATCTCGATCCGCGGCCGCTCTTCCAACGATCGACCCTGAAGGGACCCGTCCGCCCCCCGGAACAGCACAACCACATCGTCGGAGACCAACCGATGTCCTCGGTCCATCAGCCGCAACGCGGCCCACGACTTGCCCGAACCGGCAGGCCCTCGAATCAGAACTCCAACGTCAAATATCCGGACAAGCGCCCCGTGTGTCGTGGTTTCGCTCATCGACGCCGAGCTTAACACGACCGCATCGCGGGATCAATCGGAAGGACGGGAAGGACGCCGAGTTGGAGACGGTCAATCCGACACGGGAAAAGAACGGCCCGTTAAGATGTAGATCAGGGGAGGAGCAAAAGGAGTGAAGCGACCTTCGTCATCGCGTGCATTCAGCTTTCGGAGATACGTGCGCAGTCCGTCACTATTGAGGTCCTCGATCTCGCGCAACAAACCCTCGATGGCCATCTTCCGACTTCGCACGAGCAGCGTGCTGTTGAGGCCGAGACGCTCGATGGTTTCTTGGGCTGCCGCGGTTCTCTCGGATTGTTCAACGGGCAGGATTCGACCGTCGCCTGAATAGCGAAACCACCGTTCGCAGTCATGGTCAAGCGGTGAAACGAAGAGGCCTTCGTCGTACCAATTGCCTTTTCGTTTGTTGCAATGAAGATCGCCGCGTCGCCGGGGCTTTTCCCGCTCAACGCATGAAGCAAGAAGGTTGGAGTATTCGAGCTCAAGATCTCCGAACCGGGAGCGGGGCTTGATATGCTCCACATCGCCGGACTCTAAGTCGATTCGCATGCAGCAATAACAGCAGAGGCAGCCTTGCTCCAGCGCGAGGGCTTCATGAAGACGCTTTCCGGTCAATGTCCCGGAGAGGTTTCTCCACTCCGCCGTCGGTCCTTCCGTTTCCTTCCACTCAGTGAATTCCTGCGGTTCGGGTCCCTTCAGTATGCGCTTCACTTCCCGAGGATCTCCCTGCTCCGAATGATAACGTCCGCTTTCGCAAATTCAGGCTCATCCCGTGCGATTTCCTGCTCCAACTTAGCCCGCAGCTTCTTGGCTTCATCGGTCTTCCCGAGGTCGATCAGGTTGAAGTATTCCGCCAGGCGGTCTCTCACGGGTTCCGGCCGTTCGCTCACCTCCATCAGCTCTTCCAGTATTCGGTTTGAGTCCAGGCCGTAATAGCTGAGGGGGCCGTCCGCTTTGATACCCTCGGGCGTGTCGTACAGGAGGAAGAGGCTCTCCGTCTTGACTTCGCTGATCACCTGCGGCGAGTGGGTCGTCACAATGAACTGAATATTGGGGAAGGTCTCGGTAAGTCGGGAAATGATCCGCCGTTGCCACGCGGGATGCAGATGAAGGTCGATTTCGTCGATGAGGACCACCCCGTCGCCGGCGAGCGGGTCTTCCGCATCGGAGTTTGCTATGGCCAGCCGCCGAGCCAGGTCCCCCACGAGCGCAAAGAGACCCTTTTCACCCCCGGACATCTGGGTGATGTCCAACTCCAAAGGCTCGTTGGAAGCAGGGACTCTCTTCCTGATCACGAGGCGAGGCGGGAGCCGTCGGACCCTGGGTTCCGAAAACTCAGGCATCATCCTCGACACTGCTTCGCGGACGCATTGCAACTCCCGGTCTCGATGTTCCGGTGTATTCAACCGCTTCTCGTTTTCAACGTCTTCCCGATACCTGAACCAGCCGAAAAAGTGCCCGAAATCTATGTGTCTGGTACCCAGGGCGTCCTCGTAAACTGTGACTGTATCCGGGTCGAGAGGGAGCTGATTCCAAAGCCCTATTAGATCGCTTACGTATCTACCCACGGGATAGTGCAGCATTAAGGGCAAGCTGATCGGTGTGCTCGATCCAATTTGCTTTCTTAGATGGTGAGCGATCGCGCCGATTCCTTCTTCTCCGATGTCGCTTAAGAAGCCGGCGTCGGGTTCAAGTCCGAAGGGGTGTAGCCAAATTGCGTCCGTTGCATCATGAAAGAGTCGCGCTTCGAGCGAACCGGCGGTTTGCCCTATGCGTACGTCAAGCTGCTGAGGAAACAAAAACAGCGCTGCCTGACTTTCACGATTTCGTAACCGCATGCGCCTTCCGGCATCTGCTGTTTCTTGGGTCTCGCCGTGGCCTCCCAGGAGCGGGCCAACTGCGAGTAATAGCACGTCGGAGAGTACTATCGCCAACGCATCGAGAATACTCGATTTGCCTGCGCCGTTTTCACCGGCGAGCACGCATACGTTTGTCTCTGGGAAGTCGAGGGAGAGTTCCTCGATTCCCCGAAAGTTGGTCATTGTCAGTTTGAGAATACGCATGGCGCGCTCCTGACCGCCGAGACGCGGAAGGATCAAAGAAGTCCGGGCCGCGGTCGGGGTCTTGGGCCCAATCAGGGTTCATGCCGGCTCTTAGAGAGCATCCGTCGCATCCAACCGTAATGTTTTCGTTCTTCCGCGTCAAGCGCCGAAGAAGCGGGAGGCCGGCGGCTCGGATCATTGTCCCCGGTCTTGCCGTTTTTGTAACCGAGCTTTTTGCCGTTTCACTCGGTTCGTGGTAAAAGAATGTGAGGAATGAACTTATCGCTGCGGCGGTCCGGTCGCAGAAAGGGGTGGAGATCATGATCCGGAAGACCTTCAGAGCGATGCTCGTCACCGAGACCGAGGACAAGCGCTTCGAGCGCGCTATTGTTGAACGCTCCACCGACGACCTCCCGGAGGGGGACGTCCTCATTCGGGTGCGGTACTCGTCCCTGAACTACAAGGACGCGCTCTCCGCGGTCGGCAACCGCGGGGTGACGAGGAACTATCCTCATACGCCGGGCATCGACGCTGCCGGCGTGGTCGAGGAGAGTTCGGACGATCGTTTCAAGCCCGGCGACGCGGTCATCGTCACGGGGTACGACCTCGGAATGAACACCTCCGGGGGATTCGGCGAATATATTCGCGTGCCGGCCGACTGGATCGTCCGGCTGCCGGAGAATCTAACGTTTCGCGAAAGCATGGTGTACGGCACAGCGGGCTTCACCGCGTGCTTGTCGGTTTACAACTTGACGGAAGGCCGCGTGAAGCCCAATGACGGCGAAGTGCTTGTAACGGGCGCTCCGGGCGGTGTCGGGAGCATCGCGGTCTCGGTGCTCACCAAGATGGGGTGCGAGACGGTCGCGCTGAACGGTCTCGACGATGAGTCCGAGTATCTCCGCAGTCTCGGCGCGGTGAGGGTCATCGACAGCACGGAGGGAGTGGACAAGAGCGGTAAGATGCTCCTCAAGCCCCTCTGGGCGGGCGTCATCGACACGCTGGGCGGCGACGTGCTCGCGACCGCGCTCAAGAGCGTCAAGTACCGCGGCACGGTCACCTGCTGCGGGAATGTGGTTTCCGGCGATCTCAGCACCTCGGTCTATCCCTTTATCCTCCGCGGCGTCTCGCTGCTCGGCGTCGATTCGGTCTATTGTCCCACGGGGCTCCGCCAAGAGATCTGGCGCCGGATCGCGAACGAATGGAAGGTCGACCTCCTCGACTCGATCGCGAACGAGATCGGCCTCGACGAATTGAGCCAACGGATCGATCTCATCCTTCAGGGGAAGGATCGCGGGCGGACGGTCGTGCGCGTGAGCGGGTAATCGGCCGGCGCGGCTACTTCAGCGAGCTCAAATCCAGATCGGGGTAGAGCACGCGCGCGCAGTCCGCGCAGATGCTGTGGCTGAAGTCCGCTTCCGAATGATCGCGAATATACGTCTCCAACTGCCGCCAGTAGCCTTTATCGTCACGGATCTTCTTGCACTGCGCGCAGATGGGGAGGAGGCCGCTGAGTTTTCGCACCTTGCCGAGCGCTTCCCGGAGCTCTTCGTTGGCCTCCTTGAGACTCTTTTGCGCGGACACCAACTGCTTGTTGAGCACGGCAAGCTTGTGATTCTGTTGACGGAGAATCGCCTGCGCGCGGGTGCGTTCCGCGATTTCCTTACGGAGGAGCGCATTTTGTTCCTGGAGGGTGCGTTGCATCTCCCGCAGCGAGAGATGGGTCTTGACTCGAGCGAGGATCTCATCGGCCTGAAACGGCTTGGACACGTAGTCGACGCCGCCGACTGAAAACGCCCTGACCTTGTCGAAGGTTTCGCTCAGTGACGATATGAACAGCACGGGAATGTGTCGGGTGCGTTCATCGGCTTTGAGACGCCGGCACACTTCGTACCCGTCGATACCCGGCATCATGATGTCCAGGAGCACCAGGTCCGGCGGATTCTCGAGGGCGGTGGCAATCGCTTCTTCACCGTCCGAGAGCGGCCGGACATAGTACTGTTGAGAAGCGAGAATGCGTACGAGCAACTGGAGGCTGAAGCGCGTGTCGTCCACCACGAGGATCGTCGGGGTCGATCTCTCCGAGAGCAGGGCGCGCTTCCCGGCGTTCTCATCGCAACCCGAAGCCTCGCCGCCCTCGTGTCCCGGGCCGTTCCCGTCCGGGTATTCGCCGGCTGACGGGCTGTTCGAGGAGTCGTCAGTGGTGGTCGGATCGGCCGGATGGTCCGACATGGGTCGCTCCGCAGTCGCTCAGGATCAAATGGTAAAGGCGGTTCGAGAATCTGCCCGAAAAAGGGTTTCCCAGTGAAATCCCCTTATCGCGCGCTCCTTCGTAAATCTGTAGCGGGGCTTCTTACACCCCTGCGCCGGACGATCGGGTTTTCCCATCTAGATGCCATTGGGCCGGAAGGAAAAGAGTATGGGGTAAGAACACCGTTAGGTCTTAGTTGGAATCGCGAGGAAACGGGCCGGCGAGGCGACTTCATCCACCGGTCTGAAACCGCCCGAATCGATGCTTGAACAGCGCATACGCGCGATAGGCGACGAACCGACGTTTTCTTCGTCCTAAGAGACGCAGAATATCGTACGCGCCTTCCCGTTCGGCCGCCGCGATAAGGTTGTCGAGGACGACGGTCTCTTCCCAGACGTAGCGGAGCCTCGCAGCGAGGTTGAGCCCTGTCGAACTCTCCCCGCCTCGGTGAAGTCGAAACGCGCCCACGGGCTTATCGATAGAAACCGCGTCGGTGACGAGCAAACACCTGTACCAGTAGTCGTAATCCGCGTTTTGCAGCAGACGGTTATCGAAAAAGCCCACTCGAGCGGCGATCTCGGCGTCGAACATTACAAAGGACGGCTCTCCGATATAGTTGCTGAAGAGCCCGCCCCGGCGTATACATGCGGCGAGCAATTCTCGGCCGGGGTTGAATTCGCGGATTTCTCCGCGGTCGCGAAGGATCTTCCGGCAATCGCGGAGATGCGGATGGAATTGTTTCGCCTCCAGTCCGTCGTGCTCGATGAGGTCCCGCTCGCCGAAGACAAGACCTGCGCGGGAATGCTTCGACAGCGCCTCGACCATCATCCCAAGGCAGTCCGGATAGAGGATGTCGTCCTGATGAAGGAACTTGATGAACCGCCCGCCGGCCTTGGAGAGCGCCATGTTCCAATTTCCGGGGATGCCGATCCGCACGTCGTTTCGATAGAGCCGTATCCTCGGATCGTCATAGGAGCGCACCACGTCCGCGCAACCGTCGGTGGACGCGTCGTCGGTCACCACGATCTCGAAGTCGGTGAATTGCTGAGCCTGCAGGGAGTCCAGCGCCCGACCGAGGAACCGGCGGCCGTTGTAAATCGGTATGCATACGGAGACGAGCGCCATGGATCGAGGCTTCCGTTGTGTGCGGAGTTCGGGGGCCGCGTCCGCTAAACGAGGATGCGATTGCGGATGCGTTCTAAGCGTTGTCGAATCATCGTTCCCACAGCCCCGGCTGAGAATCGCGACTTCATCGTTTCTGCGGCTCGCCGTCCTATGCGGGCTCGGCCGTCCGCATCCTCGGTGACGGACCGCATCAGCTGCGAGGCGTGGCCTATGTCGGGCTCGGCCCACGTCGAGCCGCGTTCGTACGGTCCATAGCCGCGATCCAGGGTAACCAGCTCGTAGTCGACGAGCAGCGAATTATGCGGGGTCATGAAATCCATATTTCCCGACCACGCGGTGGCGATCACCGGCTTGCCGAGGCTCATGGCCTCGGCCATGGGCAGTCCGAAACCCTCCGATCGGTGGAGCGACACCAAGCAGTCGCAGCGGTAGATCAACGCGTTGACGTGAGCGCGGTCCATCGGATCGGTAATGAGGATAACGTCGGACCGCTCGTGAAGGCGGTCGTAAATGCGGCTCATCATCTCCGGATTCGAGTCCGAATTGAGGAGCTTGAGCGCGAGGAAGTTTCGCCCGGGTTTGGATCCGAACGCTCGGAGAAACGCGTCAAGGGCGCCGAGCGGATTCTTGCGCTCGGGGACGCTGTTGAAGTCAGCAAGGGAAAGGAAGATAAAGCCATCATCCGGCAAACCGAGGTCCGACCGGTCGATCCTCGGGTCCACTGACGGCGCCACGGCATGGGGGACTGTAAGCACGGGTAGGGGAGACTTCATGGAGACGCTTCTCTGCACGAAGGTCGAGGGGGTCCAAATCTCATCGTAGAGCGGAAACGCCGCGTCCCATCGATCGGGAAATTCCGGCGCCTCCCAGGCCCAGTACCCGATATTGTATCGGCCCTCGAACAGGGATATCCCGAGATGATTGAAGCAGAAAACGGCCTGATCCGCGTTGATGTGGAAGACGTTGATGCCGTGCGGAGAACCGTCGAAGAAGGACTCATCGATCGTCTCGGAAATCCGCGCGCGGCATCCCACGCTGAATTCCACGGCTTTGACCGGAAGCCCCTCTGCTGCGCAGGCTCGAATCATCGCGCGAGCGGATTCTCCGACGCCGAGTTCCGCGTGGACGTATCCGACAACGTTGATCCCGGTCTCGATATGAGACCCCGGCGCCACGACCCGTCCTGACGCGCCCCCGCGATAGGCCCGTCCGTACTGTGCCGCCACGCCGTGCGACGTCCACATATCGAGGCGGCGGCGAACATCCAACGGCAGGATCTTCCTCGCGGTCGAAAGCCCCACCGCGGCGATGCGGTCCTTGAGCCGCGATGCCGGACCGGGACGAGATCGAGGTTCGGCGCCGTCGGCCGGTCTCGGCGCCGTGGGCGGGTCCCCGCGGACTCGGAAGTACCGCACGGTCCTGAAAAGCAGGGCGTGGATGAATCCCGGACTTCCGAATCGAGACAATTGATACGATCCCGATTCGGAGAGATCGTGCAGCTTTCGGCGGACCGGTTCGATAAAGCCCTCATGCAGACCGTATTCGCTCGGGCGCAGATCCTTGAACCACGCGGCCATGGTGATACCGTGCCGCCCCCGTATGTCCGGAAACGCCTCCCGAAGGTCTTTGTCTCGGGCGTGAATCTCGCGGCAGAGCGCGGTCACCGGATTGCCCCGACCGAAGACGAATCGATTGTACGAGCGCCGAAAGCCGGGATCCCGGGACGCGTCGAAGGGGTTGTCGCCGAAGATCCGTTGGACATTCGAGTCGGAACGATACACGCGCCGCGCCGCGTCGGGGATCGGTATTTCCGTTCCGTCGAAGAAACCGTATCCGTACGGCACAGCTCGATAGCGGTCCATGTCGTTGCTTTTCACGTCGTCTACGTACGCTTCGGTCAACTCCCGCACCGCGGAGGGGAGCCCGGCGTGAGCGAACCGGTCCTCATGCTTGGAAAAAATCAATGGATTGCCCGGGCTCACTCCGCTGAAGTGAAAGAAGCCGAGGGGGTCGCCGTTTACCCGGTACTCGCCGGCTTCCTTCGTGACGGTTCGATGGGGGAGATTCCAGTAGGCGACGTTGTACCCCGGCGACCGCTCGATATACGCGGTCTCGATAAATGAGGGAATGAATTCGCACCACTTTTGATCCACGAAGAGTCCCTCATCGAGGTCCACGACGCATCCATCGGCGAGTTTCTCGGCCCACCAGCCGAGAAAGGCGCGCGTCGATCGAGAGGCTCTCAGGCCCAGAAATCCCAAGTTGAACGTACCGGACCTCAGGATATCGAGATCGTCCGGTTTACAGCCGTCGTTCAGGGGCCGCGAAATGTGCGGTGTCACCACCGCGTCGTGAGAATCGAGACGCTCCAGGATCGGATTCAGGGATCGGTATACGAAGATGTCCGGGTCCAGATAGATCGCGCGGTCGAATCCCCGATCGAAGAGACGCTCGAAAAAGTACGGCTTCACCGCGGTGTTGAGTTCGAGGATCGTGTATTTGAAGCAAAGCTTGTTCGCGTGGGGAAGATCGAGTTCGGGTAATGAGACGGTGGTGAACGAAGACCCGCGGAAGGCGTCCTCATCGAGGTTGCGATCCACGAGCAGCACGAAGAGGTCCCCGTTCGTATCCGAGCGCGCGATGGAATCCATGAGCGTGCGGGCAAAATGGAAATAATTCCCGGAACAGATTGTGAAAATCGCGTATCTGCTCACAAATCCGGATCATCCTGTAAGATACGAGCACTCGTGGCCGGTCTTGAAGACCATCGTTTCGGCCGCGCATGACGTCGATTCGGTCGAACTGTAGCCCGCCGCGTACGGCTGCGTCAAGCCGGACGGAGAAGCGAGACCGCCTCGAGAAGCGAACGCGGGCCGGCGTTTCGCGTCGGTCAATGGTAAAATCTTCGTTCAATGCTGCGTGCGCGCTCACGAGCTTTGTGCATGGATTACCGGGAATTCATCAACCGTGTGTCCTTTCGGCTGATTCAGCCCCATACTCGTCTGCCGCTCTCCGAGGACTTCTATGAGCGGCGGATGGTCGCGCTGAACGCGACCGGCCGGCCGGGCTTTCCCGAACGGTTCGGAACCGCGTTCGAGATGCTCAACACCCGATTTCCCGAAGACGTTCGCGCATTGAAGCGTCGATTGCGCGCCGTCTGTCTGCTGCCGCGGATGTCCACTTTGGCGGTCGGGGCGATCATAAATCGCGGGGTAGCCGAGATGTCGGCAGACGAGACGTTCGTCAACGTCGGCGTCTGGCATGGGTTTAGTTTTCTCGCGGGGCTCGCCGGCAACGGCCGCAAACGGTGCGTCGGAGTAGACAACTTCTCCGAATTCGGCGGTCCGAGGGACTTTTTCCTCGAGAATTTTGATCGATTCCGCAGTCCGAGGCACACCTTCCACGACATGGACTACGAGGACTACCTGGCGTCCGAGCATCGAGGCAAAATCGGCTTCTACATTTACGACGGCGACCACGCGTATGAACATCAGCTCAAGGGTCTCGAAGCGGCCGAACCCCACTTCTCCGAACGGTGCGTGATTCTGGTCGACGATACGAATTGGGAAGCGCCGCGCCGCGCGATTGTGGACTTCATCGAGAGGCGGCCGAACCGATACGAAATGCTTCTGGACCGGACCACCGCAGGCAATTGCCATCCCACCTTCTGGAACGGCCTTATGGTTTTTCGTCGAATCGGGTAGGCGGCGCCGGCGCACGTTCGGGGGCGGTTCCCTCGAAGCTATGGGGATGACATCACTCGGGTTGAGAGCGATCCTTTTGCGCAGCGCCTCACGTTTGGGAACAGGTAAACATTAGTTTAATCTTTGTCCGATACAATAAATCAGTAAAATGGGGGGCGTAAGGAAGATCCGTGCGAAGCGGAGCCGCGTTCGAACGACGCTCGT
Organism: uncultured Syntrophales bacterium; assembly: GCA_964385875.1. Taxonomy (GTDB): domain Bacteria; phylum Desulfobacterota; class Desulfomonilia; order Desulfomonilales; family Desulfomonilaceae; genus CAYLRL01. Next base: position 4,291 of record CAYLRL010000016.1, on the reverse strand, counting down.
GAAGCGCCGCGATGCGCAGCTCCCGAAAACCGACGTTCACAGCTCATTCGGACGCAGGAGAGGTAATCATGGACAAGATATGGTTGCAGTCCTATCCGGTTGGAGTCCCTCCTACAGTGGACTTCGAGAACATCACCCTCCCCGAGGCTTTGGAACGAGCGGCTCGGCAGTATCCGAAGAAGCCGGCGCTCAACTTCCAAGGCGCTGTCGTCACGTTTGAGGAATTCGACCGCATGGTCTCGCGTTTCGCCGCGGGTCTTGTCTCGATGGGACTGAAGCGGGGCGACAGGGTCGCGTTGCTGCTTCCGAACCTTGTCCAAGCCGCGGTAGGGATCTACGGCGCACTGCGCGCCGGCGGCACGGCCGTGCCGATGAACCCGCTTTATTCTGACGTGGAATTCCGACGTATGTTCACTGAGGCCGATGCGCGCTTTCTCGTCTGCCTCGATACGCTCGTTCCGCGGATGATCAAGGTGCGGGACCGCACGGAGATCGGGCCGATTGTCTCCTGTCATATCCGAGACTACCTTCCGGCGTTCCTCAAAAAGGTGTTTCCGATTTTGAAGCGGGACCTGCATCTCGACACGCCTGAGGGTCGGAACATCCACGAGTTCACCGACATCGTCGCGGGGACGCCGCGGTCGGCGGATTTCGCCGGGTCCTCTCCGGACGACACAGCTATGGTGCTGTTCACGACGGGCACAGTGGGTCTTCCCAAAGGCGTTGAACTGACCCACCGGAACCTCGCGTGCAATTGCCGCCAGGCCCAGGTTTGGGCGTCCAATCTGCGCGCCGGGGAGGAAGTCATTCTCGGGTGCCTGCCTTTCTTCCATTCGTACGGCCTGACGATCGGGTTGAACCTCAGTGTTCTCTTCGGCTGGGAAAACGTGCTCATGCCCAAGCCGGACGCGGGCGAGGCCATGTCGTTGATTCAGAAATATAGGGTCACCGTCATGGCGGGTGTTCCGCCGCTCTTCAACGCGATGATCAATCATCCGAAAGCCAAGAAATTCGACTTGTCATCCGTGCGCACGTGGATTTCGGGCGCGTGGCCGATGGCGCTGGAGACCATCGAGGGTTTCAAGAATCTTACCGGGGCCGAGATCGCCGAAGGATACGGCCTCACTGAGGCGAGCCCCTTGTGCGCGTGCAATCCGGTCAAGGGATTGAAGAAGCCGGGCAGCACGGGCTTGCCCCTGCCGTCCACCGAGGCCAAGCTGGTCGATTTGGATGATCCGGACGTCGAGATCACGGAGCCGGGTGTCCCCGGCGAAGTCTGTTTCAAGGGGCCTCAGATCATGAAAGGTTATGTGGGTCGACCCGACGACACCGCAGCGGTGATCAGAGACGGTTGGCTCCTGACCGGCGACGTTGCGACCTTCGACGAAAGCGGGTATCTCTTCGTGGTGGACCGGAAGAAGGATATCGTGAAAACGGACCAGGGCTACGTCTTCCCGCGGGAGATCGACGAAGCGCTGTACGCGCATCCGAAGATTCTCGAAGGGTGTGCGCTCGGCGTGCCCGACCGAGCGGGCGGCGAACGGATCAAGGCGTTTGTCGTGCTCAAACGCAAACAAAAGGCCGACGCCAAGGAAATCATCGATTATTGCAGACGCCTGCTTGAGCCCCATAAGGTCCCTCAGGAGGTGGAGTTCATCGACGAGCTTCCCAAGAGCATTATCGGAAAGATCCTTCGCAAGGAGCTCAGGAGGAAGGAGTCGGCTAAACTGGGTGTGCTCAAGCAATCCGTTTGATAGGGCGCCGCGGACGGGACCGGCTCGTCCGCTATCGGAAGAAGGGGGAAACCCGCGTGATATCAGCGCCATCCGAAGAGCCGCACATATCGACGTCCGTTCAACCCGACGCTCGAGGGGCGGGGTACGAATGGAAGAGCCGAGCCCGTCTGCTGCGCGTTCCACTGGTCTGCGTCTCCTGCGGATTCGACGAGCGGGGGAAAGCCCGGACGGCCAAAGGAATCGTCGCGATCGGCAGATACGCTGTCGGCGTCGTGGCGATCGGTCAGTTCGCGGTGGGGATCGTGGCGGTGGGCCAGGTTGCGGGCGGGGTCTTTGCGTTCGGTCAATTCGCGGCGGCGTTCCTCGGCGCCTTTGGCCAGTTCGCTGTGGGTACGTTTGCCGTGGGGCAGTTCGTCGCGGGGCTCTATGCTCGAGGACAAATCGGCTGGGCGCGCTATCTCTGGTCGCCGGGCAGGACGGACATGGAAGCGGTGGCCATGTTCGAGACCATCAAGTGGTTCGTGCAGCAGGACGCGGCGACCGTCTGGAACAACATCAAATTCGTTGTGGGCTTGGCCTTCGAGAAGATTATGTCGCTTTTTGACTGAAGATTCGGCATCCGTGCGCGTATGAAGCGCCGCGCGGGGGAGGGGCGTCATGAAGAATGTGAGCGGTAAGGTTGCCGCGATCACCGGAGCGGCTTCAGGGATCGGTCGGGAATTGGCTCTCCGTATCGCCCGGGAGGGCGCCTCTCTGGCCCTTGCGGACATCCGCGCCGACGGATTGGAAGAAACGGCCGACCTCGCCCGGAAAGAGGGCGCGTTCGTGAGCGCGCACGAGGTGGACGTTTCTCAACGGGACGCGGTCGAACGATTCGCGCTCGAAGCGTCGACGGCACACGGTCGGATCGATCTGCTGATCAACAACGCCGGCGTGCTGTTGTGCGAGTCTCTCGAGGACGTTTCGTACGAGTGCTTCGAATGGGTCATGGGCGTCAACTTCTGGGGGACCGTCCAGGTGACCAAGGCCCTCCTGCCGCATCTCAAGCTCCGTCCCGAGGCCCATATCGTCAACATGTCGAGCGTCGCGGGTCTGCTCACCACGCCCAACAACGGGCCGTACGCGATCTCGAAGAGCGCGGTGAAAGCTTTCACTGAAACCCTTGGCCAGGAACTGCGCGGCACGCGTGTCCGCGTCTCCACCGTCATCGCCGGCGGAGTCAAGACGGGGATATTCCGCAGGGCTCCCTTGTTCAGGCCGGCCGACCCCTGTATGAGCGCCGAAGAGACCGTCGCATGGTACGAGACCGCGGCCGCCACAACTCCGTCCAACGCGGCCGCCGCGATCGTGCGGGGGATCAAGAAGAATAGGCGCCGAATTTTGGTCGGACCGGACGCCCACGGGATCGATCTTATGGCCAGACTTGCCCCCTGCGGCGCCGGCGTCTGCGCTGGATGGCTCATGTCGAATCTCCGCGTGACTCGGGTCTTCCGACCAAAGCGGCTTCTCGCCCGGACAAACGCCGAGGAAATCACGGAGCGGACGAGTGACGCCGCGGACTATAGCCGGTAGGCCGACCCGGCGCCCCCTTCACACGTCGTGCGTCCGCCGGCTCGGTCGCTCCCGGCGACCCGCCGTTCATGAGATGAACGGAAATCACTTTGCTAAGCCGAACTTCTTGATCCCGGATTATGGATAATGGGATTCCTTGACAGTACGGAAACGATGTGAAAGTATTTAAAGCTCGGAGCCTCGCCGAATAGCGAAAATGCGGAACATTCACGCATTCGGGCTGTCTGAATACTCTGAAGCCGAACGTCTTAAACCCTACCGAACGGGGGCGAAAAGGTTTCGACGGGGATAGTTGAGGTCGAGGTTGCATGCCGAGCGCTCCGGTTAGCTCGTAAATCCACCGGAAAAAAAGATACTCGCCAACGATTACGAGTACGCTCTGGCCGCGTAAGGCCGGCGCCTCACCGGGTCTCTCCTGTGGAACCGGATGAGGCGAAGGTTAGCAGGATAGCGGAGTCGCCCCGCCCGCCGGTGACGACGCGAAACACTTCGCGGGCTTGTCCGAGGAGAACCCGTTCCGAGGGGGCCTCTGAGGACGAGAATCAAATCTCGGAATAAGCATGTAGACGCCTCAGGCTGAAGATTCTCGGACGCGGGTTCGATTCCCGCCGCCTCCACCACAAACCACCCTGTAATCATTGAGGAATCCCGTGGCCACTCCCTGGAAAAGGGGTGTGCAAAGGGTGTGCAATTCGCTCACCCCTCGTAAACCACGTCGGTCGACAGTGTCGGCAGCGGTTTGTAAGGATTTATACCGGCGCGCCTTCACAGGATGAACGCCGGAGATTGAGAAATCAACCGGCGCTTCGGTGAAAAACCCCTCTTGCGGCTGCGCCGCCCGGACGTATGACGTCCGGGCCACCCGGGGAGGACACGGCACAACATCAGTGGTTATGGTTCACCGGGCTTGAGGCGGCTCTGCGCCCGGTGAGGATGGAGGGGGAGACTCATCTCCCCCTTGTATATTAATATCAAGGAATGCT
>CAYLRL010000015.1:0-69654 GCA_964385875.1 uncultured Syntrophales bacterium | reverse complement strand
TATGTGATGCGGATGAAGAATTATGGGTGGGGGCCGAATGCGGTCCGCATTGTTGTCATCACGCTGGTAATTGTCATGAGCGCATTTCTTGTCTTAATAGGGTATTCGGAAAAGCAAATCACTCCTGTTATCGGCCTCTTCGGAACCATAGTGGGCTATCTTCTGGGGAAGTACGATCGAAAAGACGAGCCATCGACCTAGATGTTGACCGCGGTGAAGAAACCGGGCTACGCCGCCGTAGGGCATCAACGACACGCACTTTGTGGTCAGACCTTTGCGAGTCGGATATTTTAGTTCCTTTGGGCACGCCTCGTCTCATGGTCAGATCCGTCTGTTATTGGACTCGTCCGAAAACCGCGGAATTGCCAGGAGACTGGCTACCCATGGGACTAAATAGTCTCAGATAGTGCAGGGTCCGCCGGCGCTCTGACGTGGCATGCGGCGCAGTGGCCGTCGCCGGTGTCCGTGAGGGGAGGCTCTTTCTTGTCGCAGACGTCGATACGGAGTCGGCAGCGGGGATGGAAGCGGCATCCCGGGGGCGGATCGATGGGGCTGGGCACGTCGCCCTCGAGGATAATCCGTTCCCTTTTGGCTTCAGGGTCGGGGACGGGAACCGCGCTGAGGAGGGCTTCGGTGTACGGATGAAGGGTCTTTGCGTAGATGCTGCGCCTGTCGCCGATTTCGACGATCTTCCCGAGGTACATGACCGCAACGCGGTCGGAGATATGTTCGACGACGGAGAGATCGTGGGAAATGAAGAGGTAGGTCAGTGAGTATTTATCTTGGAGATCCTCAAGCAAATTGATCACTTGCGAACGGATGGAGACGTCCAGCGCGGAGACCGGCTCGTCCGCGATGATCAGGCTCGGGTTGAGCGCCAGGGCCCGAGCGATGCCCACCCGTTGACGCTGGCCGCCGGAGAATTCATGGGGATAGCGTGACGCGTAGTCCGCGCGCAACCCAACCTCTTCCATGAGTCGCGCCACGGTCGCGCGGCGTTCCGCGGCCGAGCCGATCCCGTGGATGAGGAGCGGTTCGCCGATGATCCTCCCGACCGTGTGTCGTGGATTGAGCGACGAATAAGGATCCTGGAAGATCACCTGCATTTCCCTGCGGACCGCTTTCATGGCTCGGGGGCCGAAGTCGGTGATATCGCGGCCATCCACGATCACCCGACCGGCGGTGGGCTTATCGAGCCCGAGGATCAGTCGGCCCAGCGTCGATTTACCGCAACCGGACTCCCCGACCAGCCCGAGTGTTTCGCCCCTCATGATCGAGAGATCGACCATATCCACGGCGTGGACGTTCTGCTCTTTCGGCCGGAACAGGCCCGATTTCAGCGGGAAATACTTGACGAGCCCCTCACAGCGCACCAATTCATCGGTCGAATTGGATCGGGGCTTGGTGGCGCAAGCGGGGAAGGTCACACGCGGTCTCCCGGGTGTATTCCGTGTCTCCGTGACGGAGTCGGCTCGACCGTGACGGCTTTGACCGCCGCGATTTCCGTGTTATACGGTGCAGAAACGCCAAAGTCAAACCGAGGTGAAATCTGCAGTTCCTCTATGTGACATCGGGGTTCGTTCCCGGCCTGCTCTGGCTCCTCTTCTTTTACTTTCGACGAAAATCGAACCACGGGCGGCGTTTTCGTCCCATATTGGCCGTATTCGCTCTGGCCGCGGGTTTGACCGTCCCTGCGGCGCTGATCGAACATATAACCGGCGCCACGATCGTGCAGGAGACCGTTCTTCGATCCGCGCTCGTCAGTCTCTTTCTGATCGGACCCATCGAGGAGTTCGTGAAACTGGCCGCGGTCTGGATGACGGTGTACCACACATCGTATTTCAGTCGACCGCTGGACGGTATCCTGTACGCCGCGACCGCCGCGATGAGCTTCGCGTCGGTGGAAAACGCGGTGTACGTGGCCCTGTTCGGTCCGGGGGTCATGCTGTGGCGAGTGATCTTCGCCACAAGCGCGCATGTGATGTTCGCGTGCGTATGGGGTTATGCGCTGGGATTGGCCCGATTCGATAAGCAGCGGGAATTCTCGGTAATATCAGTGGGGTTTGTCGCGTCCGCGGCGCTCCATGCGATCTACAATCTTCTGGTGGTGTTGAGTCCGTCGACCGGTCCGATTGTCTTATATCCGTTCATGGTCTTCCTCGCCGGACTGACCGCGTTTACCGTATGGAAAGCAGCGCGGCGGGTTCCTTTCGAGCGTTTCGCGGATCGCGCGCTGGTGGAATGTCCCACGTGCGGCGCGTTCATGGATGAAGACGCGGATCGATGCGATCGGTGCGGCGGGTATCTTCCCCCTTCGGATCCGTACGTTCCTCGGTATTGCGGTATGTGCCGCGCGGAACTTCAGCCGTTGCGTGACCGGTGCCCGGGATGCGGGAGTCGCGTCCGGGCGGTAGATCGGATCCTGCCGGCAGGCCGGTGTTCTCGTGGAGCGGCGGACTCGCCGGAGGACTCTCCATGGCATGATGAGGCTTCCCCGTCGGACCCTTCCTGTGATAGAAGAGGATGATCATCGCGCCGGCGACGCGAAGCGTTCGGGTCCGATCGCAATCATGACGCGCTCTGAGTGACTGTTTCGGGAGGGTGAATCCATGGGCGGCTACGATCCTGTTACTTCCATTCTCATCATCGTCGGGATTGTTGTGGTGATTTTCGGCGCACGGGCTTTGTGGAAGGCTCTGAGCTCACCTGGAGGCGACGATCCAACGGAACAGACTCATGAATTCAAGCAATGTCCGTCCTGCGGCTGGGAGGGGAAGGTAAGCAAGTTCCACAAGAAGTGCTCCAAGTGCGGGGCGGAACTCCTCTGACGAAGGCTTCGGAAAGGCGCCGGGTCGGCGGATCGGGCGGCCAGCGCGGTCAATCCTAGGTTTTTGATCTGATATGGATGTTCGGCGTCTGGTGAGTTGGACGTTCTGCGTGGAGGCCTCCCTATTTTTTTTTCGGACGTTGCCGCTTTTTTCTTGACAGATTACCTCTTTGCAGCAAATTATTGGCGTTTACAGCCTACTTTGAAAGGCGCACGCGCCGCGGTGAGCGGATGAACCCCATCTATTCACATCTCTTTTTCCGGCGACCTCAACAGGAGGGGTGTTTCCTGTCCAGCGCGCAAGCATGCGCCGTCACCATGCCCCATACGGCGATCCGGAGAAAATCTCTGCGCGGAGGGAAGGATTTGAGCGAGGAAGTCTTCGATTTCCTTCTCGTCCGATGGAAACCGGATTGTCTCCAGCCCTTGAGATAGCCCGTTCTCATTAAGATTCGATCGCGTCCGGCCATTTCGTGCCGCCGGCCGATCGAGCGTCACAGATCGACTCATTTCGTTCCCGACATACCCGGAGGCCCCGCCGTGCTTCGTTGTGCGAGCGGCGCGCGGTTCTTCGGTTTATCAATATGCTCGGTTAGGGGGATGACAATGAAGGCGCTCGGTATTCATCTTCTGATCGAGTTCTGCTCGTGCAACAGGCAGAAGATCGACGACGTCGAGTACATCGAGAAGGTCATGGCGCAGGCCGCTGAAATCGCGGGCGCCACTGTGCTCACGACCGCTTTTCAGGACTTCAATCCCCAGGGCGTTTCCGGCGTGGTCGTCATCGCGGAATCGCACCTGACCATACATACATGGCCGGAATACGGCTACGCGGCCGTGGATATCTTTACGTGCGGATCGTCGGTCGATCCCTGGAAGGCCGTGGATTTCCTCCGCGACGAACTTGAGTGCGAAGAAATCCACGCTCGGGACTTCGTGCGGGGATTGCCGACCGAAGAAGACGATTTTCGGCATATACCATATAAGAATGAGTGCCACCTACAGGTTGCGAGCGGCGGTTCTCACGGTTAGCGACAGATCGGCGGCGGGCCTGCGTGAAGACGCCGCAGGCCCCGCTCTCGCCGACTATTTGCGCGACCGGGGGATCGAAGTGATCGCTGTAAGGATCGTGCCGGACACGATCGAGGAGATAGCCTCGGCCATTCGTCAATGGGCCGACGAGGAGACGGCCGATCTCATTCTGACCACCGGCGGAACCGGCGTGGCCCCGCGCGACGTTACCCCCGAGGCGACGCTGGAAGTGACGGAACGGATCATCCCGGGCATGGCCGAGGCGATGAGGGCCGAAAGTCTGAAAAAGACGCCCCACGCGATGATTTCCCGCGCCGTCGCGGGGATTCGACACCGGTCGTTGATCGTCAACCTGCCGGGCAGCCCCAAAGGCGCGGTCGAAAATCTGGAAGCCGTCATGCCGGCGGTCGAACACGCGGTGGCCAAGATCCAGGGCGATCCGTCCGAGTGCGCGCCGTGAACGCGCCCGACAGGGGATCGTGCGCTCTCCGGCTCCTTTGCCGTCCCGCCCTTGACCTCTCGTATTCGTCGTGACATAGTCCCTCGCCGTATCGACGAAGAGCCTGACATCCTCGGGATCGACGGCTCTTGATCAATTCCATTCACCCACTCGGAGCGTGACTATGACTCGCCGGCCTCCCCGTCATCCCGTCGCGATGCGCTCCGTTCTCGCCGGCCTTTTCAAGAAACTTGGTTTGTCGAAGGCGATGGCTCGGCATCGGGTGGTCGAGGCGTGGCCCCGTATTGTGGGGAAGGGCGCCGCCCGACATTGCAGGGCGGACAAGTTGACGGGATCGACGCTGCATGTTTCGGTTGATTCCTCGGTTTTCATGAACGATCTCTCCGCGATGAAGCCGATCATACTCGATAAGCTCAATGCGCTCTTGGATCCGGAAGCGCCTCCGATCACCGATATTCGATTTCGCCAATGCTCGTGGATACGCGACGGCGGCCGAGGGGCCCCGGCCGAGGAAATCCCCGAACCGAGCGATTCGGATCGTTCGCTTGTGAGCGCAACGGTGAGCGGTGTAGGGGACGAAGGGTTGAAAACGCTGGTCGAGCGCCTCATGGAGAAGGATCGGCGTCTGAAACTGCGACGCCGCTCTTGATCGGCGCGATCTCTAATTCTGATTCTTTCGGATGAATTCGAGGACGTCGGGGCTGATGGAAAGCGGTCCCGACTCCGGCTTTGCTCGAGGCGCGCTCCTTCGAGGCGGCGGCGGCACCGCTGCACCGCCCGCTTCCGCTTTTTCGGCTTTCTGCGCCTCCGCTGCGCCGGCCCTGACCAGACCGATTCCGTTGGCGCCTCCCGAAAAGGGGAGCAGGAGCCATATGGAATCGTCGCCGCGGCGCCTGACTTCCAACGCTCGGGAGCCTCGTTCCGGTCGCTTCGGATCGTAAAGGATCAGTTTCCCGTTCGAGTATTCCCACCGTCCCTCCGGCGGCTGAAACAGATTCACCATCTTCATGCCGCCGTCCCTTCGGAGCGCCATGTACGCGGTTCCGCGGTAGCGTTCCACCCGAGCCGGTCGCTTGTCGGTTACACCCCACCGGGAGAAATGATCCACGTATTTCCATACGCCCACGAGGTCTTCAGCTGTGAGACGGCGTTCCACGCCGAGAATGCGCGGCGGCAGCGGCGCCGCGTCCGGCGGTCGGGGAGCGGAGTCGGAGAGGAGCGGAATCAGCGTAAGGGCAAGTACTTGGATGTGCAACACGGGCTCGGCGCCTCCGGCGTTTCATCTCAATCATACACCGGATGAGCCTCGCCGGTCCAGCTCGAGAATAACCCGTGGTTGACAGCTCTCGGCCGAATGATTACCGTGGTCCGGAGATTGACGCCCATTCAGCGCAGCTTACGGTGAGGCTTTCGCATGAGACCCCCGCTTCTGTACATGATGATCTTCCAGAAGGGGGAGCGATTGGGCGAACTGCTCATTCGCCCGTTCCAGTCATTTGCGGACCGAGAAACCTCGTCGGGCTTTCTGCTTCTCTTCGTAACCGCTACCGCAATCGTGTGGGTCAATTCGTCGTACGGGCACATTTACGAAGAGATCTTCCATACGCACTTCATGGTGGGCTTCGCCGGATTCTCCATCGATCAGACCCTTCACTTCTGGATCAATGACGGGCTCATGACCATCTTCTTTTTCGTGGTAGGCCTCGAGATCAAACGCGAAGTGCTGGTCGGTGAACTCAATTCATTTCGTCTCGCAGCGCTCCCCATTGCCGGCGCGATCGGCGGAATGGTCGCGCCGGCGCTCATCTACGTGGGATTCAACCTTGGGGGTGAGGCCCTTCACGGCTGGGGCGTGCCCATGGCGACCGACATTGCGTTCACGCTCGGCGCCTTGAGCCTTCTCGGATCCCGCATTCCTCACGCGTTGACGGTCTTCGTCGTGGCGCTCGCAATTGTAGACGATCTCGGCGCGGTCCTCGTCATTGCGCTTTTCTACACATCCGACCTCTCGCCGTTCTACGTGCAGTTGAGCGGGGCGTTCCTCGCCGTGCTGATCGTCTTCAACATACTCGGCTTTCGGAGCCCCATCCCGTATATCATCGTTGGATTCGCCCTCTGGGTGGCCGTGTCTCAATCAGGCGTGCACGCGACGGTCGCCGGCGTGCTGCTTGCCTTGACCATTCCCGCGCGGTCGCGATATGACACCGACGCTTTTCTCGAGAAGTCGAATCAAGTGCTCCATGAATTCGATTGCGCGGGCTCGTGCGGATACAGTATAAACACCAACGAAGATCATCAGGCCGCGGTTCATACCCTCAAGGCCATGTGCCACAATGTCATGCCGCCCCTTCATCGACTGGAATACACGCTCCACGTGCCAGTGGCGTTTCTGATCATCCCGCTCTTCGGTCTGGCCAACGCGGGAGTGGCCGTGGATATGAGGACGGTCATATCCGAACTGACCGCCCCGGTGTCGTTGGGAATTATAGGCGGCCTATTCCTGGGCAAGCAGCTGGGGATTTTCGCGGCGGTTTGGGTCGCGGTCAAGTTCGGCTTGGCGGATTTACCCCGCGGCGCCGACAAAATGCAGGTGTATGGATGCGCGATCCTCTGCGGCATCGGATTCACCATGTCGCTCTTCATCGCAAACCTCGCCTTTACCGATCCGGCCGTGCTCAACGCCGCCAAGATTGCTGTCTTCGCCGGGTCCCTACTTTCCTGTTTGATCGGTATGTCGGCGCTATATAGAGCCCCGAAGCCGGAAAGGAGCTGATCGCCATCCGAATCCAACAAATAGAACGATACGTTGTTATCGGATCGCGTTTGCTGACCGCAGCCGCGGTGGTCGGTTCGCTCGCCGGCTCGATTCTTATGTTTCTTCTTGGTCTCTACAACATGTATGAAGCCTATGCCCACGGGCTCTTGGTCCCTCGGAAAGTCGAAGCGGGAATCGCGCACGGAGCGAATTCCGTGATCAGCGTCATCGAAGGATTGGACCGTTTCCTCATTGCGATCGTGCTTCTCTATTTCGCATTCGGCGTCTATTCCCTCTTTCTGCATCCTGAGCGGGAACCGGAGCAGGCCGAAGAGGTGGTCGCATGGCCTTCGTGGCTCAGGGTGAAACAGATCGGACAACTGAAGCAGGTGGTCGCCGAGGTCATCATCGTCATTCTTCTTGTCCTTTTCCTGAGGGTTGCCTTGCAGATCTTCCAATCGGCCGATGTGCTTCTCACCTGGCAACAAATCGGAACGTTCCTGTCCCTTCCCGTGTGCACCATGCTGTTGGCGATTGCCTTGAAACTCGTGGAATTGCACCCTAAACCCACGGCGCCCGAAGATTTGCCCGGTGAAGTCTGCGAGGAGCCGCCCGTCTCGTGTGATGACCCCGGACCGGAACGCGGCGCCGTGGAACCGCGCGGTGCGGCGGAGCATCCGGAAAGCGCGGCCGAGTGACCGGCGGAGCGCTCGATGTCTAAAGCGCCGAAGCGTCCGGCCTGCGATACGTCAGCCTACCTTCAAAGGATGTACAACTGCCTTCTTGAGCGATTCGGGCGCCGTCACTGGTGGCCGGCGGATACGCCCTTCGAGGTATGCGTCGGCGCGATCCTCACCCAGAACACCGCGTGGAAGAATGTTGTTCGCGCGATCGGGAATCTCAAGAATGCCGACTTATTGAGCGCGGGGGCCATACACGAAGCGCCTATCGAAAAACTTGGGGAGCTGATTCGACCCGCGGGGTACTTCAACGTGAAGGCCCGACGGCTGCGGAGCTTCGTCGACCACCTCGTCGGGAGACACGCCGGGGATCTTGATTCGCTTTTCCAGGCCCCGATCGAAGCCCTCCGAGAGGAACTCCTGTCGATCAACGGGATCGGCCCGGAGACCGCTGACAGCATGATCCTCTACGCAGCAGGCAAACCCATCTTCGTAGTGGACGCGTACACTCGACGCGTGCTTCATCGGCACGGCCTTGTCGAAGAAAAGGCCGATTATCACGTCATGCAGGAGATCTTCCACACCCACCTGAAGCCGGACACCCACCTGTACAACGATTTCCATGCCCAGATCGTCGCGGTGGGACACCACTTTTGTAAGAAGACCCCGCGCTGCGAAGAATGCCCGCTTAGGGATCTCGAGTATAGAGACGACCCGCGGCTGAAGCCGTAATACGACCTAGCTCATCTTGTGACCGCATTCCGAGCAGAATTTTGCGCCGGGCTTCACGGGCTTGCCGCATTGGGGACAGGAGGCTTGGAGAGCCTCACCGCACTCGGAGCAGAACTTGGCCCCGGGATTGGCGGGCGAACCGCATTGATGGCAGAAGTTTGTTCCGTCCGCGGGCTGAGCGGGTAGGGTTTGTTGGGGCTGCTGCCCGCCCGGTTGTCCGAACGCTCCGGCCATTGACGCGGCCATCTGTTGACCGAGCGCGACACCGGCGCCCATGCCCATGAATTCTCCCGCGCCGCCGCCTGCTTTCGCTGCTTCGGGTATGGCCTGCGCCGTTTGGAACTGAGCGTACCGCCCCATGTCGCCGACGATCCCCATCTGGGAACGGGTATCAAGCATCTTTTCCACTTCGGGAGGCACGGAGATATTCTCGATGACGAGCCGCGTCAGCGAGAGGCCGTATCCGCGGAACTCCGCTTCCATGCCTTCACGGGCGGTCTCGCCGAGCGCTCGGTAATTGGCCGCAAGATCCAAGGCCGCGATCTGCGCCTTGCCGAGCATGTTCGTGAACGCGGAGACCAGCATACTGCGAAGCTGTCCTTCGATCTCCTCCGTGGTGAACCGACCGTCGGTTCCGACGATCTCCTTCATGAATTCCCGCGGCTCGATCACCCGTATGCCGTACGTTCCGAAAGCCCGGAGGCGGATGACTCCGAAGTCCGCGTCGCGCATCATGATCGGATTCTGGGTTCCCCAGCGCAGATCGAGGAAATTCCGAGTGCTCACGAAGTAGACTTCCGCTTTGAACGGCGATTCAAAGCCGTATCTCCACGATCGGAGCGTTGTCATGATCGGCATGTTCTGGGTGTTGAGCGTGTACAGGCCCGGCGCGAAAACGTCCGCGACTTGGCCTTCGTTCACGAAGACCGCAGCCTGACCCGGTCGAACGGTAAGTTTCGCGCCCATTTTGATCTCGTGGTCCTGGTCGGGGAAGCGCCACACCAAGGTATCCCCGGAATCGTCCAGCCATTCGACGACTTCAATAAGCTCGCTCTTGATAAAGTCCCAGATCCCCATGATGTTCTCCTCGGTCGGGCGCCGAGCGTCCCGCCGGATGTTCTCGATCTCTGCGGACGAGAGAGTGTGAATCAGGTTCGGACTTCGGCTTCCTGTCGTGTGGATCACGCCGGCCCACGTCCATTCTTACCACCTCGATTTCCGATTGACAACACGACGGGCCGCTCACTTGGTCACGTTCCGGAAAAAGAGCGCCTTCTTCTCGGAAAGGGTTCCGTCGGACATTTGCCGCCGGACCTCTTCGATGTCGATCTTCCGAGGTCCGCCTATCGCCGCCGGCGCTCGCCGCTCGATAATCTCCGATCGAACCGCAAATACGCCCACAACCGCCGAGACCAGAAGAATTGCGATGAATACCGGGTCCGTCCGCTTGTGGGATCGATTCATTCGTTCGTCTCCCGTCCCTCGTCCGACGCAAAGCGACACCGGGCGCAGCGAATGCAGTCGACGTCGTTCCGGCTCGTAACGCCCAGATCACACCGCCCCGGAATCGGTTCGAAAGCCGACGTCTGCGCAAGGCTGATCTTGTTGAACAGGGCGAGAAACGCGCCGGCGGGGCAGAGATATCTGCACCAGAACCGAAAGAAAAAGAGCGACGCGCACAGCATGATACCGGTAAAGACCAACAACAGGGGCGCCATGTTCCCCCGAAACGCGTGCTGGAGCGGACTGAAGCTGAACCAGACCGCCGTGTCGGTGACCAGATAGAGCGAGACCAGCGCCGCCAACAGAGCGAACTTCACATATCTGCCGGCTCGCTCGACCTTGAACGACGCGCGCATCCTCAGGGGACGGAACGCAAGGAACTCCTGCAGGGCGCCGAACGGGCAAAGATATCCGCAAAATGCCTGTCCCCACAGGATCGAGACGGCGATGACCGCGACGAGCAAAGCCGGACGCCAAAGGGTGTCCGTGGCCGGCAGCCGTCCCTCGAACAGCCCGATCGCGTCCAATGACGTGAACGGCGCGTTCAACCAGAGGCCCAACACCACGAACGAGACAACGAGGCAGACTGAGCGGAGCGCGCGCGATCTCCGGTGATACGCGATCACAAAAAGAATAAGAAGCCCGGCGATCGCCCAGGTTCGTACATCGCGGAGGCCGCTTGCGACGTCCGTGCCGGCTTTGCTCGACTCGGGCCCGGGAAGACCGAGGAGCGGTCCGGAAATCTCTCCCGTGGTTTCGTCGATCGTCTTGAGGATCGCGCGCGTGGTGATGGTCGCGCCGCTGAGCGTGTCGATCCGATCCGTCAGAGATCGGCGTATAGTCACCCCTGAAAGCTTGTCGAGCCACTCGTCCACGCCGACCAAATACGAGGGCGTCTCGTTCGATTCCACGATCTCGACCCCTGCGATCGTCCCGTCGTCTCGGACCGACAGCAGCAGATTGATCGGACCCCCGTATCCTCGAACATCACCGGCCGGAGGCATGGTGCTGAGACTGTACGTCACGGTCTTCTCGTTTTCCGACGCGCCCACATAATGGGGCACGGGATCCTCTCTGAATGTGAAGGAAGTCGATCCCGAATTCGCGCGAAGCCGGTCTTCGGAGAACCGTACCGTGGGAGTTCGCGCCCCCGCGCCCACGAGCAGATGCCACAGCAACGCTGCGATCACGACGAATGCCAAGACCCAGGATGTTCGCACGTACGGGAAGGACACTCCGCCGCGATGTTGAAGGAAGGCGAGACTCGGCCCGAGACGCCTGATAATTGCGGTCCCAGCGATGATCGTCACGGGAAGCGCCGCCGTCAGAGCGAGAATCGCGCAGGTTCGATCCGTCCCCAGGAGCGGCATAAGCAGCACGCCCGTGATCAATGCGCCGCCCGCCGCGCCGATATGATCCGCGGCGTCCGTCCATCCGGATGTTTCGCCGGCCTGACCGCTCTCACGCAGATACAATGACGCGGCCAATCCAAACAGCGCTCCCGTGAGGATTCCCGTGGAGCAGACCGCGGCGAAGACTGAAACCTCGATGAACACGGGATCGCGATCCGCCAAGAGTCGGAGCAGAGGCGGGACCGCGAGCGCGAGCGCGCCGAGAATGAGAGCGCAGATCGCTATGAAACGCTCCCGGCCGCCGACACGCGGCAGAAGCCCTGCCGCGCCGAAGCCGCCGAGGACCAGACCGGTCATGAACAACGCCGCGAAAAGGCCGATTCGTTCGAAGACATAGCCGAAGAGACTTTGATACGCGTAGATGAGGACGATCTGTAGCCCCATCGCTGCGCCCGCGCCGGCCGCCATTGCGATGAGCGCATGAGAGCGGCCCTCCGCAACAGCTCGATCCCCCCATCTCACCCTGAATGCAAGCCGACCGATCACGAACAAACCCAAGAGGATGAGGTACGGCAGCGTTCCCGCTCGGCGAACGGTGTTGAGGATATCGAGACCGGTCGAACCGGAGAAACGCCCCCAAAGGATCATCGCAAGCGACGCGGAGATCGGCCGGAAATCGCTGTTCAGGAGTTTCGGAGCGCGCTCCAACTCCTTGCTCACAAACGCGGATCGATTGGGTGGAAGCAGCGTCCGAAAGCCCGACGGATCGAAGGCCTTCACTCCCAGGCTTCGGTAGCGACGGCCGAGTATCTGCGGGTTCAAGGTTATCGAATCCGGCGTGGGCGACGCGAAGAAATACGTCATGTCTCCCGGCGTGCCCTTTACGTCCGCGAAGACGCGCTTCAACGTGAAATAGATGGAACCCGCGTACGACGCGGTCTCGCTTCCCCAGAAATTTTCGGAGGACGTGACGCCCGTGAAGAAGATCCCGTCCGGTTTCAGGGCTTCTTCGGCCCCTTTGAAGAACTCGACCGTGTAGTAACGATTCCACAATGCGGAGACCGGATCGGGAACCATAGTCATGATGACGTCGAATTGCGCCGGCTCGAGCCGATTTACGTAGAAGCGGCCATCCCGAAATACGAGAGTCACCCGATCGTCTTCGAGCGCCGCCGCTTCCGCGGGAGGGAGGAACCCCTTCGCAAAGGAGAAGGTCTCCGGGTCGGGCTCCACAATCGTCAACCGTTCGATGGGATATTGCAGAAACGACCGGGGCAGACTGCCGACACCGCCCCCGATGAGCAGGATACGCTTCGCCTGCGGTCTCTGCGCCATAACGAGCGCAGTGAGCCGGTTCGCATAGTGGGGATCGGGAAATGATGCGACGATCTTACCGTTTCCGAAGAGGGAGGTTTGATTGCCCAATCGCGCAATTTCCGCTTCCTGATAGGGCGTGACTTCGGACGCCGCCAACGCAAGTCCGGGATGGAGCGCGGACCATCGCTCGCGCACGGACCATTCGGCCGCACGATCTCCATACGGCGAAAGAATCGCGAGTGAAAGCGCGGCTGAAAGCGCACACGCGGGGAGGGCGCTCCTCAGACCGTATCTCAGGGAGTAGCCCAGGCCGCACACCGCGGTGAAAAGCGCAGCGATCGCCGCAATCCGAAGGGGTCCCGCCAAATGTACGAGCAGAAAGGTAAAGCCCGCTCCCGCGATCAAGCTCCCGAACGCCTCGACCGCATAGACTCGGGCGATGAACCGATCGTCCGCGTCCGGAAAGGCCGAGCAGCCTACCGGGAAGAGAAAGCCGGTTAGAAACGACGGGATGAGCGTCGCAATCGGGACCGCGACCAAGATGCCGTGAAGGGGCGCCAATTCCGCCGGCTCGACGGTCGGAAGGTGAGGCAGCAGCCGAATGATCAGGACCTGGAGCGGGACCGACACCCCGAGCAGGAGCAGGCTCCTGACGAACAACCGACGCGGGGGGGCGCTCACGCGGCGAACAACGAGCGCTCCCACCCCCGATCCGATTCCAATTCCCCCCAACCATGACGCGAAGAAGATGCCTATGGCGATCTCCGTCCCATGAAAGACCACGAGTATCTCGCGGATGAAAAGGATCTGCCCGGTCAGCGAAGCCAGACCGAAACCGAAATAGATGAGATACGCCATAGACCTCTCTTAGCCGGTAAACGTGGGATATACGCAGCCGGTTCGGCGGTCCCGGGGTCGGCGCGGCGCGTTATCCGATCACTCATCATTCGCGGGTGACGGTCCCATGAAAAGGCCTGCGACGCGTGTGTGTCAAGCCCTCGGGACGCAGCCTCCGCGAGTCGGGTTAAGGGAGGGACCAAAGCGTCCCCCGGCGACGCGCCTTGATTTTGCCCTACCCGGTTCTTATAGTGGGACTGAGCGCAGACGCAGCGTTTGACGCTGTAATGGCAGGAAGAATCGAGAAGAGAAGCCGGCGAATCCGGGCGTGGAATGACTAAACCCGACGTTTTCATATGCGAACTCTGCCCGAAGAAATGTCGCCTGACGGAAGGTTACGCGGGTGATTGCCGCTGCCGTATGGTGGTTGACGGTGCGGTTCGCGCGGTCACGTACGGCAGACCCTGCGCCATCCGCATCGATCCGATCGAGAAGAAGCCGCTCTTCCACTTCCTGCCCGGCTCTCGGATTCTCTCCCTGGCCGCCGCCGGTTGCAACCTTCATTGCAAGCATTGCCAGAACTGGTCGATCTCCCAGGCCGCGCCTCAGGATGTCCGGAGCGCACATTTCCCGCCGGAAAAGGTGGTCGAAGCCGCCAAGCGACGGGAATGTCCGTCCATAGCATATACCTACACCGAACCGGTGGTCTATTACGAATACGTGGTCGACACGGCAAAGGCAGGCCGCGCGAAAGGCCTCAAGAACGTGACCGTGACCGCGGGATACATCAACACAGAGCCGATGAAACTGCTTGCGTCGCTCATCGACGCGTCAAACACCGATCTGAAGGCCTTCAGCGACGCGTTTTACCGCGATGTGTGCAAGGGAACGCTCAAGCCGGTTCTCGACGCTATGGTGATCATGAAGGAGCGCGGCGTGTGGGTCGAGGTGACCAATCTGGTGATTCCGACCTTCAACGACGATCTCGGCATGATTCGGGAGATGTGTCGCTGGATTGCGACTCACCTCGGTCCTGAGACGCCCCTTCATCTGAGCCGTTTCCACCCGATGTATCAGCTGCGGAATCTCCCGCCCACGCCGGTCGAGTTTCTGCTCGATGCGCGCAAGGAAGCGCTTGAGTGCGGCCTTCAACACGTGTATGTAGGCAATGTGATGGGTTCGGACGCCGAGCACACATACTGCCCCAACGACGGGACGCTTCTCATTGAACGATACGGTTATGCGATTCATCGGAACGCTCTCGTGGACGGCGCGTGTCCCACGTGCGGCCGGAGCGTGGCCGGCGTATGGAGCGACGATGCGTGAACCCCGTGACATTCTCCGAGCCGTGGCCGGACTGATGGAGCGGCTCTCAGCCACGTTTCGCAGCGGCGCTTTCCGGAACCGCTTCTCCGATGAACGTCGACACCGTGTCCCGGGATCGATTCCCGTCACGGACCTGAATTCCCGAGTAGGTCGACGATCGTTTTTCGCCGGGCTGTCCGCGTTGACGCTCTCGGTCGGTTCACGCGGGCGCGGAACCAAAGACCGATCGTCGTTGAATCACAAACGGGCCATGTTCACGAGAAAAGTCTGAGGAGTCCGCCGGTGAAATCGCCGCGTATGTTGATCGCGCTCATTGTCGCAGCGGGAATGTCGGCCGCAATCGGCCTCGGATGCTTTTCATCCGCCGTCTCGGCCGATTCGGACCAAAAGGGGAAGAAGATCCGCCGCCCCATCGTTGCAGGGATGTTCTATCCCGACGATCGGCAGACGTTGCGTCGGGAAGTTGAACGATCCCTCGCAGCCGCGGACAAGCGAACCTTTTCCGCGCCGATCAAGGCGATCCTGGCGCCTCATGCGGGGTATGCGTACTGCGGCGCCACGCTGGGCTCGGTCTACAAGCAGATCGCCGGCGAGTCCTTCGTGTACGACACGGTCGCGCTGATCGGACCGAGTCACCGATATCCGACGCCCGCCGCTTCAGTCAGCTCCGCTGATGTGTGGGAAACGCCGCTGGGTCCGGTCGAGGTTGACGTCGAACGGGCCCGCAGTATTGTGGAATCGAGCTCCGGGATAGTCTTCGATGATCGAGCCCATGAGCGCGAGCATTCGCTCGAGACGCAACTCCCCTATCTGATCGTCGCGGCTCAAGGTAAACCGTTCAAGATCGTCCCCATCGTGACGACCGCATCGGATCCGAGCGATCGGAAAGAGGTCGCTCGGGC
Source organism: uncultured Syntrophales bacterium (assembly GCA_964385875.1). GTDB lineage: Bacteria > Desulfobacterota > Desulfomonilia > Desulfomonilales > Desulfomonilaceae > CAYLRL01. The sequence goes on along the minus strand of CAYLRL010000015.1, from coordinate 53,931 downwards.
ATTGGTCGAATCGCTCGCAGATCCGAAGACGCTCATCGTGGTGTCGACGGACCTCAGCCATTACCCTCCGGCCGACATCGCCGAGAAAGTCGATCGACAAATCCTCAGGGCGACCGCGTCACTCTCTCCGGAGAAGGTCGTCGAAGCGAACCGGACGATCAGCCGCGCCGGTCACAAGGGCCTCGCGACGGCTATGTGCGGTCTTGATGCGGTCCTCTGTCTGGAACTCGCTGCAAAAGGTCTGGGCATAACCGACGCGGAACTGATAAGCTATACGCATTCGGGCATGACGAGCGGCGACACGGATCGAGTTGTCGGGTATGCAGGCATGGTATTCACGGGATCGGGACAGGCCCCGCCCGGAGAGGAGACGCCTCCCGTGAGCTTGAAACTCAGTGACGAGAGCAAGAAGGAGCTTCTACGGTCGGTCAGATCCGCGGTTGCGGACGCGGTAAACGGGAGAACTCCCGCGGAGATCCCCAGCGACAATCCGGAGCTTCAGGTCAAGGCGGGTTGTTTCGTCACCTTGAAGAACAAAGGGCGTCTCCGGGGATGCCTCGGGCGATTTACGTCCGAAGAGCCGTTATGGAAGACCGCTCGAGAAATGGCGGCCGTGTCCGCTGTCATGGACAGTCGCTTCAGCAACGACCCGATACGTCCGGCCGAGGTCCCTGAGTTGAGTGTGGAGATCTCGGTCCTGTCCCCCCCGAAGGAGATTTCCGATCCGCTGAGGGAGGTCGAGTTGGGGCGCCACGGCATTGTCATCCGCGATCGCGGGAGAAGCGGGACATTCCTTCCCCAGGTTGCCACGGAGACCGGCTGGACCCTCGAAGAGTTTCTCGGGCATTGCTCGCGGGACAAAGCCGGCCTGGGCTGGGAGGGGTGGAAACGTCCGTCGGCGAAGGTGTTCACCTATACTGCCGACATCATTGAAGAAGACCATTAGTCCTTTTGGGCAAACCCGTTCGGGTTGTAAAGGAGTCATGAAATGGAAGATCTGATCCTTCAGACGATTGTTCACGGCGCCGGAAACGCCGCGGAGGAGTATAGTCGCTGGTGCGCGGCGTGGGAGTGGAGCTTCTGGATCGGCGTGCTGGTCGGCGTAGTGGGCGCGATTGTCATGGCGTTCATGAAGCCTGCGCAGGAAGCCTGAGCTCGATTCGCACGAAGTTTCCGGCTCCTCGATCCCGGTCGGCCCTGGGGAGACCGGCGTATTGGAGACCTCGTGAATCGAATCGCTTCGTGTCCTCTGCGGCCGTTTTCGCGCGGTCGGGACGAAACGGCCGAAGCGTTTCACAGGCATGATCGGCAGTTTGACGCATGATGGGAGAAGAGACGGAACCGGGCGGACGCCGTCTGCATATTCCCGGCGACGTGCCGGAGGATTTCGCCCACGCTGTTGCCACGATACTCCTGCTTGGTATAGCGGGGGGCGATCTATGGGATCGCATCTATCGATATCCCCCCGAACAGTCGCTGGAGTGGATCAAGGGCATCCTCCGTTCCAATGAGACCTCCGGCTTGGTTCGCGCGGACGTGGACTGGTGGGAAAATCAGGTCAAGGGGCACTGACGTGAAGAGCCGGTGTCTCAGATACCGCGGCGGCTCTTGAACCGGGATCCGATGAGTGTACGACCCCGGCGGAGAATAGGCTCGGGAGCGTGTACTCTCGGAAAACGCCTTGAATTGTGATTCGGACACTCCGAGAAGGCCGAATCCGGAGGCGCCGCCGAAAGCGTGGAAGACGTTGCGGCTGACGCCCGTAAGAGCGGAATAAACCGGGCCTCGGATCACGGTTCGACCATCGCCGCGCCGGAGACGAATTTTCCGGCGCCCGCGCTCAGGCCCTGTTTCTTGTTTGGGAGTTGATGCGTCTCGTGTATAATCACCATAAGGGAGACGTTTTTAAAGAATCCTGATCCATCAGGGAGAGCGACATCCGACGGGGGGTGAACGCTCGGGCGCCGCCGTCGAGAAACGCCCTTTCCGCGAATGATTGAAGTGAAGCGCCGGCCGGGCGCGGGCGGAATCTGGAGATCGGCCTTTTCCGGGGAGATTGATGGCTCAGAAGATGGACGTCAACACATTTGTAAGAGACTACTGTGACGGGGTCAAGGACAAAGACCTGCTCACCAAACACGGGCTGAGCGTTAAACAAATGATCGGCGTCGTAAAAAAGCTCATCAAGGAAGGGCGGATAACCAAGGACCAGTACTTCGATCGCAATCGAAAGATCAAGGAACGGGAAGTCGAAGAAGAAAAGAAGTTCCTCAGCTCTCTCTATCATTGTCCCGTATGCGGACACATCCACCCGACGCCGTTTATCAGCTGTCCCGCCTGCGGAACGGATGTCACCAAACAAGCGGAGGCCGAAGAAGCCCCCGTCCCTTCACCGGAAGAAGCGGAGGAATCACCGGCTGAAGAGCCCGCAGTCGAGGCCGGCAGAGTGGCTGAATTGCAGGAAGCGGAGGAGGAGTTCCTCGATACCTTTGAAAAGGTTGAAGAAGAGGCCCCCCCCAAACGGCCTTCACTGCGAGCGGTCTCGCGTGTGGAAACCGCGGAGCGGATTCCCGAGAACCTCTCTCGTCTCATCGGCGCTGGGCTCGAAGATGTCACCGTGACCGCGGACGGCGTTGATTCGGAATCCATCGGAAGATATCTCATCGCGGAGGCGGCCTCCCACGTCGAAGCGGTAACGAGCTTCAGGGCTGATGATCCCGACGGCGAAGGCCCTCCCTTGTCGGTCAAGGTCTACCACATACCGGGGCTCGCAGAAGAAGACCACGAACGTCTTCTCCAAGAGCTCGCCGTCATCCAGTCCAACATGGCCGACCCCAATATTATTACGTCGATGGGAACAGCGTCGGCGGACGGCGTCCGGGTCCTCCTCGCGGAGTATCTGCCGTTCAGCGCTGATATGCTGATCGAGGAAGAGCCCGAAGGTTTGCCCGCGGAGTTGCTGCAGCGGATCGTTCCGCAGATCCTCAACGGATTGGGGTACAGCCATCTGCATCGCGGGAAGGACGGCGTTATTCGGAAAGTTCCGCATCTGATGCTCACCCCTTCGAAATTGCTCGTCGATGAGGACAAGCACATCGTCAAGATAGACGAATGCGGTTTGGTCAGAGCCCTTCTTGATCTTCGAGGGTACCCGGACCATTTGTCGAACGAACCGTTGATCGATCCTGCGTATCTCGCTCCTGAAGCGTTTGTGATCCGAAGCAGGGCGGTCAACCCCGTCCTGGCGGATATCTACACTCTGGGAGTGACCCTCTACGTTCTCGTCACCGGTCAACTTCCGTTTCAATGCGAGGACGTCGAGGAGTTCAAGTTTGCGCACCTCAGGAAGTTTCCCGTGCCGCCCAAAGTGCATCGCTATACGGTTGCGCCGTGGCTCGATTCGATGATCCTGAAGTGTCTTGAGAAAGACCCCAACGAGCGCTGGCGGAGCGCAACTCAGATGGAATTGAGTCTGGGCAAGTCGTTCACCGCGTGATTGCGCCGCGCTCGAACAAAAGGAAGCGCTCATGATTATCCGGACGCAAGCCGAACATGAATTGAGACCCGACCAAGTGAGGGCGATGGCTCACGGACTGTTCCACTTGGCGCAGATCGACGGGATCACCGAGGATGAGAGAGCCCTGCTTCAGGACTTTCTTCGCCAAGGCGACCTGGAAATGGACGTTGAAGCCCTCGCCAAGGTTCCGTTCTCTCTCGAAGAACTCGCCTACAGTCTGGACACGCTTTTCCAGCGGAGGACCTTCCTCAAGGTGGCGATCCTCATGGCTCAGGCCGACGGCGCGATCTCGGAGCCGGAAATGGCCGAACTACGCCGAATCGCGCAGGTCATGGGCGTGGACGAGCCGCTGGAGGAACTCATAGCGGACCTCGAAGGAAAGCGCCTCTAGCGGCGCCCGCGTCCAGCCCCGGGAGACCTCATGGAACGACCGGCCGCCATTCCCTGTTCCGCATGCGATCACACGCTGCGACCGGGCGATCCGTTCTGCCTGGAATGCGGAGAGCCGTCTCCCATGACCGCTCGGCCCGGGCGGGTGTCCGTCGAAGCGCAGGAAGTTGCGTCGGCCGCGCTTAGGGGGCAGATTACAGACACGCTTCGGTCGTGGTTTCCGTCGCTGGATCGCTTCCGCGTCGAGGAAAGCCTTAGAAACGATTGGACGACCGTCGTCCGCGGTGTGGATGAGGAGACTGCGGACCGGATGATCGCTTCGCTGAAAAAGATTGGAGTCGCTGCGAGGGTCACGTCCGGACAATCCACAGCCGCAGATTTCTTGAACCGCGGCCTAGCGGTAACCGCCCTCGCGCTGGTTGCGCTTCCTTTTGTCGGTGCGCTGACGGGCTTCTTCCTGGTTCTCGTGGGAGCGGGAGCGCCCATCGCCGGCGCGGTACTGAAAAGAAGGAGACGAGCGCCTTTGGTATCCGCTGTGCGCGATTCGTCTACGAACGAAGCCTGGCGCGGACTTGCGCGACGTTATGTGGAGGCCGTGCGTCGGAGCGAACCGGAAGACGCGGCCGCGCTGAAAGAAATAGCACTCAGCGCCTTCGAGGTGACCAAGCGCCTCTCCGAATCGTCCGTGGCGGCCGAGGTAGCGGGTGAGGAAGAAGGGCCCCTCTCCGAGCTTGTCCGGGAGTCCGTGGACCGCGCGGCCCAAATCGCGGTGGCGACCGCTCAAGCCGCGCCCGAACGCAAGGAACGGTTGCGAAAGGAATTGAGCGATCTTCAGGCCGCTGTCACCGACACCGATCGCTGGTTCCGAAACGTGGACGGTAAGACCGCTCGCTCGGCGGGCGAGGTCACGGACGAGCTTCAGGCGGCGCGCCGGCGCATCGATTCCGTATTGAGCGAAGTCGGGTGCGGCGTGATAAAATCCGCTGAAGTCGGGGCTAACGCCGAACGACTGAGAGAAGAATAACGACGACCGCATTCAGCGGCGCGTCTTCACGCGATCGAGCAGATTTTCGGAGGAACGTATGCTTGGGGCTATCGCAGGCGACATCATCGGGTCCGTGTACGAGGCCGCTCCCATGAAGTCGGAAGACTTCCCCCTCTTTGTCCGGGGCTGTTGTTTCACCGACGACACGGTCCTTTCCGTCGCGATCGCGGACGCCATCCTGTCCGGCGCTCCGTACGCGGACAAGCTCCGGGAATACTACAGATATTACTCCCACGCCGGCTATGGGGGCTTATTCACTTCGTGGGCCCGATCCCCCGACCGAGGACCGTATAACAGTTGGGGCAACGGTTCGGCCATGCGAGTGGGACCGGTGGGATTCGCGTTCGATTCCCTCGACGAAACGCTCGACGAAGCTCGCAGGACTGCGGAAGTCACCCACAATCACCCGGAAGGGATAAAAGGAGCGCAGGCCGTCGCGGCTGCCGTGTTCCTGGCGCGATCGGGCGCCGGCAAACCGAGAATCAAAGAGTATGTGGAAAGCCGGTTCCGGTACGACTTGAGCGAATCGGTCGAAACTATCAGGGAATACTACTCCTTTGACGTCTCCTGCGCCGGGTCGGTCCCTCAAGCCCTCAGTGCGTTCCTCGAGTCCAACGATTTCGAGGACGCGATCCGGAAGGCCGTCTCCCTCGGCGGAGACTCGGACACGCAAGCGTGCATCGCGGGCGCGGTCGCGGAAACCCATTACGGCGGCGTGCCCGAGCATATCGAACAACGGGTCCGGGAGATTCTGGACGACCGCCTCAATGAGGTGGTCACGAAATTTCGACTGCGCTTTGTTCTGTGAGCAGGCCGGCTTCTCCCGCGTCAGCCTGAGCTCGAGCGGGCATCATGCGAGCGCGTCTCGTTCCTCCCGTCGTTGCGTTTGCCGGAAGAGGGCGAAGAGCCCCTCGATGTCCATCGAGTCCAGGGCTTCTCTACCGAGATCGTGGGCCGTCACTCCGCGACTCATGATGATCGCCCGATCTCCCACTTCGAGCGCGTGAGCGAGATTGTGGGTGATCATCAAGGTGGTGAGGCCGCGGTCGCGGACGATTTCGCGGGAAAGGTCCAGGACCCGCTTGGATGCCCTCGGGTCGAGCGCGGCGGTATGTTCGTCAAGGAGAAGCACCCGCGGCTCTCTGAAGACCGCCATCAGCACGGTGATGGCTTGTCGCTGGCCGCCCGAAAGCAACCCCACCTTGGCTTTCAACCGGTTCTCCAGGTCCATCTTGAGGAGCGCGAGTCGGTCTCGGATCTCGTTTCTCAGTCTGCCGGTCACGGCGCGCCCCAGCCCGCGGAATTCGCCTCGAGCCGCGGCCAGGGCGAAGTTCTCCTCAATGGTCAACCCGGCGGACGTGCCCATCAGCGGATCCTGGAAGACCCGGCCGATCATCGCGGCCCGCCGATGCTCCGGAACCTTGGTCACATTGCGTCCGTCAATCGCTATCGAGCCGCGATCGGCCAAGAACGTGCCCGCGATGAGGTTGAGAAGCGTTGATTTGCCCGATCCGTTCCCGCCGATGACCACGAGGAATTGGCCCTCGGGCACGCTGAGGGAAACCTGGCGAACTGCGACCACTTCGTTCGCCTCGCCGGGATGAAAGACCTTGGTGACGGTGTCCAGTTCAACCAATGGAGCGCATCTCCGGGAATCGCAAAGAGTCCTCGCTCACTTCAACGCGGGCGCGCCGAACGTCCGCCGGATCTTGGGGAAGGTGAGCGCGGCTATGACGAGCAACGCGGTGATGAGGTTCAGATCGCTCGGTGTGAGGCTGAGCGACCCGAATCGGAAGCTCAGCGCCGCGGCGATGGCCAGCCGATAGATCACCGAGCCCAGAATCACTCCGAGCGTCGCAACGATCACGCTGCGTTCGCCCAAGAAGGCCTCGCCGATGATGACCGACGCAAGACCGGCGATGATCGTGCCCACGCCCATGCCCACGTCCGCGCTCCCCTGGCTTTGAGCCAAGAGCGCGCCCGAAACCGCGACCAACCCGTTCGAGAGCGCCACACCGACGATGATGGTTGTATGGGTGTTGACTCCCTGAGACGCGACCATCCTGGGATTATTGCCGGTTGCGCGCACCGCGAGACCGAACCGCGTATGGAGGAACAGATCCAGCAGCGCTTTCACGGCGATCAACACGACGAGGGAAACGAGCATGGGGATAACATACGACGGGGCTCCCCAGGTCTCGAACGCGTCGAAGATCACGGGCCGATTGAGCAGGGTAAGATTGGGAGAACCCATAATCCGAATGTTGATCGAATAGAGGGCTATCATCGTCAATATGCCGGCGAGAAGATTCAGGATGCGCAGCTTTGTGCTCAGTACGCCGGTGAACGCTCCCGCGAGCAGCCCTGCGACGAACGCAGCCGCAACGGAGAAGAACGGACTCCCGCCGGACGTGATGATTGCGGCCGAAACCGCGGCGCCGAGCGGGAGGCTGCCGTCGACGCTCAAGTCGGGGAAATCGAGCACGCGGAAGGTGAGGTACACCCCCAGTGACATGAGTCCGAAGATGAACCCCTGTTCCAGCGCGCCGATGAATGTGTACAGGGTCACCGGTGGGCCTCCGATCGCGGGTGCGCTGCGCCGGCGCTAGTCGATGATCCTGGACGCGCTTTTGACTACGGCGTCCGGGAGATCCACTCCCATTTTCTTCGCCTGCCCCGGGTTGAGATAGAGGAGGAGCTCCTTCTGGTCTTCCACGGGCATTTCGGAGATCTCGGCTTTGTTCTTGAAGATCCGCTCGGCCATTGCGCCCGTCTGACGGCCCAGTTCGTAATAATCGACCGCAAGCGCCGCAATCGCCCCTCGCGTGACGGAATCCACGTCCGCGGCAAAGAAGGGAATCTTGTTGTCCTGACAGACCTTCACCACCGACTCGAGCGCGAGCACGACCGTGTTGTCCGTGGGAATGTGGATCGCGTCGACGCGACCCACCAGGCTCTCCGCAGCCGGCTTGACCGCGCTCGAAGTCGCGGCGGTCGCTTCTTCCACTGTGAGTCCGCGCTTCTTCGCTTCAGCCTTGAGTTCCTTCACCGACGCGACCGAATTCACCTCGCCCGCGTTATAAACCACTCCGAGCGTCTTCGTCTTCGGAACGATCGTGAGGATGAGGTCGACCTGCCGTGAGACCGGCGAACGGTCCGCCGTGCCCGAGACGTTGCCGCCCGGCTTCTCGAGGGATTTCACAAGTCCGGCCGCCACAGGGTCGGTCACCGCTGAAATGAGAATAGGGATCGTATCAGTTGCCGCGGCCGCATCCTGAGCCGAGGGAGTCGAAATCGCAAGGATCAGGTCGACCTTGTCGCCGACCAGCTTGCGGGCGATTTGGCCGGAGACGGGACGATTGTTCTGCGCGTTCTTGTAATCATACGAGACTTTCTCCCCCTCTTTGAATCCGTGTTCGTTCAGGTAGTCGACGAAGCCCTTCCGAGCCCCGTCGAGCGCCGGATGTTCGACGATCTGCGTAACGCCGATGACGATCGTGTCGCCGGCGCACACCGCGTGTGTCGCGAAAAGCGCGACCGCAAGCGCGCACATCAAAGCGATCCAACCTCTTTTCATGGTCGACCTCCCGAGGATAGTGTCGGATACGTACCACACATGAGATTGTCGGTAAAGCCCCTATGGGAGCCGACGCCGCAGATACCTCCAAGACATCTCGACCGGCGTGGCGAAAGCGCGCTCCCAATTCCCACTTTTCAAGCGACCTATCGCCGGCATACTATTAATACGGGCGCGCCTTCATGGGGTGAACGGGGGATATGCTCCCCAACGCTCTCCCACAGGGAGACGGCATAAGACTTTACGTTCACTGATGTTTTGCCGTGTGCTCCCCGGCCGCAAGAGGGGTTTTTCACCGAAGCGCCGGCTTTCTTCTCCTTCTCCCTCCGGGCGGGGTAAAGACCAATTTTACTTCTTGGAGAGCGTATTGCTATAAGAGGGTAAGAAGAACACTATGGAGAAAGAGACTCCGTCCATCATCGCACGCTATCCGGAAGACCGGCCTCTCGAGGCGGACGAAGGATCGTGGTGGGTGCTCCACGCCAAGCCCAACTGTGAGAAGATGATGGCCGCCTACCTCCTCAACCGCGGCATCGGTTATTACCTTCCCATTGTGCGTAAGACCGTCAAGTACGGTAACCTCGGACGGACCAGGATCGAGGAAACACCGCTCTTTCGGGGCTACCTCTGCTTCGCTTTGGATCGAAAACGCCACAATCTTCTGTACGATTCCAAGAAGTTCGTGCGTATCATCAAGGTTGAGGATCAGGCCGGCTTCGTTCGGCAGATGGCCGCCGTATCAAAGATGATCGAAACCACTGAGGATCTGCTCGTCCGGCCCGGTCTGGTTCCGGGCAAACGCGTCGCGATCCTTTCCGGACCTATGGCCGGAACCGAAGGGGTGCTGCTCCATTACAAGTCCGGAAAACACCTGGCCGTCTCCGTCGAGATGTTCAACCAAACCGTCATGGTGCGATTGGATCCCCTCACCGACCTGGAGCCCCTCGAGAGGACCTGAGGGCTATTCCCCCAAGCGTCGAACCCGCTCGGTCGCGACCCCGCGCGGTGTTTACGTTCGTCAATCGCTGCGCCGGCGGCGGTCCGATCAATTGACCGTTGCGGATATGCGCGGTAGAATTGATGTTTTCCGGAGGAAGCGTGTGAAGCCGTATCCGCTGATGATGAACCTGAAGAAGCGACCCGTGCTCGTCGTGGGCGGCGGTCGCGTCGCGGTGCGGAAGGTTCGCAGCCTTCTCGACGCCGAGGCCGCCGTGACCGTGATTGCGCCGGCGTGCGATCCGGATCTTGAAGCGCTTGCGGAGAACGGCGAAATAGTTCTCATGAAGCGGCGGTTCGACGTCGCGGCCTTCGAGGAGATCGACCGTCCGACTCTTGTCTTCGGAACAACCGACGACAGAGACGTCAACGTCGAGGTGTACCGGGCGGCGGAAGAGCTTAATATCCCATGCAATATCGCCGACGTTCCCGACCTCTGCACGTTCATCGTGCCCGCGGTTGTCAATCGAGGAGATTTGACGATCGCAGTGAGCACCGGCGGCGCGTCGCCCGCGTTGGCTCGACGAATCCGAGAGGACCTGGAAACACGCTTCGGGCCGGAATATGCGGCCATGACGCGGCTCATGCGGGATGTGCGAGCGGACATCCTCGCCGCGGGCGGCTCTTCGGACGATAACCGCTCCGTCTTCATGAAACTCGTCGATTCCGGTCTGCTCGAAGCGCTCGCCAATCGTGATCGGGAAGCGGTGATCGAGAGGCTTCGCGAGCTCACGCCGGAGCGTACGCCGGTCGAAGAGCGGGCGGCTGCGGCGATGGAAAGTTTGGAGTAACGCCGGCCCAATGGATTTGGTATTCTTCAAAATAGCGCTCGTCTTATATCTCGGAGCGACCTTAGGCTATCTCGTTTTCATCATTTTCACCTCGAGCCTCAAGACGCCGGCAGCCTTCTGGGCCGTTGCGGCCGGTTTCGTCGCCCACTCGCTCTCGATACTGCATCGAGCGATCTTCTCGGGATTCTTCCCGTTGGCCACGGCGTTCGACGCGCTCTCATTTTTTGCGTGGCTCATCATTCTGTTTTTCCTCGTTCTCAGATTGCGAGTGGCCGGGCCCATTTTCGGCGCCATAACGGTTCCCATTGCGCTGGTATTGACGCTGTATGGGCTCACGCTCTCCCATCAGGTGGGCGAGCCTTTGGTTCCCGTGCTGAAAAGTTGGTGGCTGCCCATCCATGTGGTTTTTGCCCTGCTCGGAAACGGCGTTTTCGCGGTCATGGCCGTAGGCGGGCTTATGTACATCATCCAGGAGCGGCTGATCAAGCGCAAGAAGATCGGTCGTTTCTACAAGCTCTTGCCGTCTCTCGAGACGCTCGACACCATCAACCGGCACGGGCTCCCGCTCGGGTTCTTTTTCATGACCTTGGGCATCGTCTCGGGGGTGCTCTGGGCGGGACGAGCTTGGGGCTATTACTGGACGTGGGACCCGAAGGAGACGTGGACGCTCATCACCTGGTTTGCGTACGCAGCGATGATCCATCAGCGGATCGTTCTGGGTTGGCGGGGTAGGCGGGCCGCTCTCTTGGCCATCGCGGGATTCTGCCTCGTCATGTTCACCTTCCTCGGGGTGAGCGCTTTCCTGGGAGGCCATCACGGATTCGAGAACCAACCACGCTTCATGAGGCCGCCGTCCACATGATCTCGGATATCCTCGTCATAGGACTGAACCACACCACCGCGCCCGTGGAAATCCGTGAAAAGATGACGTTTCCGGGCAATCAAGACGGTTCCGCGGTTCGTACGATTCGAGCGGTCCCGAACGTCGAGGAAGCGGTGATCCTCTCCACGTGCAATCGATCGGAGATCATTGCGATGAGCGGCGCTGCCGAGCAGGCCGTCGGCGATCTTCTCGCGACTGTGGGAAGAATTCACGGACTTGAGCCCGAATCTTTCCTCGACTTCATGTACGTCAAGAAGGGGAGGGACGCGGTCCGGCACGTCTTTCGCGTGGCCTCGGGACTCGATTCTATGGTGTTGGGCGAGCCGCAGATCCTCGGACAGGTCAAAGACGCGTACCGCGTCGCCACGCAGGCCAACGCGACCGGGCCCATTCTCAACCGTCTCATGCACCGAGCCTTCTTTTCCGCGAAGAGGGTGCGCAGTGAAACCGGAGTCGGCCGGGCCGCGGTATCGGTGGCGTACGCCGCGGTGGAATTGGCCGGCAAGATCCTGGGAGATCTCTCGGCCAAGACGGTCATGCTCATCGGCGCCGGTGAGATGGCGGAGCTCGCGGCCCGTCACCTGAGCGGCCAGGTGTGCCGGCCCGTGGTGGTCATCAATCGCACGTACGAGACCGCGTGCTCTCTCGCCGCCGAGCTGCGAGGAACCGCGGTTCCCATGGAGCGCATCGGTGAAGGGCTCGAACGCGCGGACGTGGTGATAACGTCAACCGCAAGCTGCGATCCCATCATTCGCGTCGACGACGTCAAGTCGGTGATGCGACGGAGACGGTATCGTCCGGTCTTCTTCATCGACATCGCAATACCCCGGGATGTGGAACCTGCGGTCAATGACATCGACGGCGTGTACCTCTATAATATCGATGATCTGCAGAGCGTGGTCGAGCAGAATATCGACGAACGCAAACACGAAGCCCTGCGCGCTGAACCCCTCATTGAAGACGAGACGACAAAATTTATGGACTGGAGCAAGACGCTCGACGCGGCGCCGACGATCGTGGCGCTCAAAGAGAAGCTCGAGGCGATCCGCGCCGGCGAACTCACCCGAATGAACGGCAAACTCTCCGACCTCAGCCCGGAACAACGGGACGCGGTGGAACGGATTACCCGATCGATCATCAACAAGATAGCCCACGACCCGATCTCGTTTCTCAAACGGACCGGGGCGAGCTCCAAGCGAAACACATACCTCGACCTCACGCAAAGGGTGTTCAACCTGGAAGGGCTTCCAACTTCCCCTGACGATACAGGGGATCACGAATCCTCCGAACAATGAAATTAATCATCGGCACGCGGGGCAGCGCGCTTGCGCTTTGGCAGGCGAAACACGTCGCGGCCCTCATCGAGGAGACACACCCCGGGGTCGAGGTGGGGCTCAAGACCATCAAGACGACGGGCGACAAAATACTGGACGCGCCCCTGGCGGTCATCGGCAGTAAGGGGCTGTTCACCAAAGAGATTGAAGACGCGCTCCTCGCCGGAGACGTTGACCTGGCGGTGCATTCCATGAAGGATTTACCGACCGAGCTCCCGCCCGGGTGCAAGCTCACCGCGGTTCTCGTGAGGGAAGATCCTCGGGACGTCTTCATTTCACGGGACGACCGCGGCCCCGAGGACTTGGCGCAGGGCGAACGCGTGGGAACATCAAGCCTGCGTCGGAAGGCGTTTTTGCTCAATACCTACCCCGGCTTGGACGTAGTCTCGATTCGCGGCAATGTTGACACGAGAATCCGAAAGGTGGAAACCGAGAATCTCGCGGGAGTGCTCCTCGCGGCAGCGGGCATCAAACGTATGGGACTGGCCGATCGAATCACCCGGTTTATGCCGGAGGGCATGATGATCCCCGCGATCGGCCAGGGCGCGCTCGGCATTGAGACACGCGAAGACGACCCCACCGTCGAGGAGATCGTCGGCGTCCTCGATCACGAATCGACCCGCATTGCGGTCGACACCGAACGGGCCTTCCTCATGCGAATGGGAGGCGGCTGTCAGGTTCCCATGGCCGCTCACGCCGTGGTAAACGGAGATATGGTCGAAATCACCGCGGCGGTGGTTCACCCCGATGGAACGCCCTTCGTGCGGGACGTCATGACCGCGCCGAAGGGGACGCTCTCGATCGGGACTCGCCTTGCGGACACGCTCACCGAACGCGGCGGAGCAGATATCATGAAAAAGGTTCTCGGTCCCGACTGGACGCCGGGTCCGGCAGTCCGCTGACGACCGAACGAATGGACAAACCATGAGCCAAAGCGCTTCTTCAGCGAATTCTCCCGCTTCCGGGACCGTCTTCCTCATCGGCGCGGGACCGGGCGATCCGGGGCTGATAACCGTCAAAGGGCTCACCGCAATCCGGACCGCGGACGTGATCGTGTACGATTACCTGGCCGCGCCCGAACTGCTGCGTGAGGCCCGAAGCGACGCGGAAACGATCTACGTCGGCAAGAAAGGCGCCGTTCACACCCTCGAACAAGAGGACATCAACGCCCTTATCATCGAGAAAGCGACCGCGGGAAAAACCGTAGCGCGACTCAAGGGCGGCGATCCCTATCTCTTCGGCAGGGGAGGGGAAGAGGCCGAAGAACTCGTCAAAGCCGGCGTTCCGTACGAGGTGATCCCCGGCGTCACCTCCGCGGTCGCCGCGCCCGCGTACGCGGGTATCCCCGTCACCCACCGGGATCACGCGTCCACCGTCACGTTCATTACCGGTCACGAGAACCCGGACAAGGCGGAAACCTCCATTGATTGGGAGGTCCTCGCCGGCAATCCCGGCACGCTCGTCTTCCTCATGGGCGTCAAGAATCTTCCGCACATCTCCGCGTCCCTCATCGAGCGCGGGAAAGACCCGCGCACGCCGGCTGCGCTCGTCAGGTGGGGAACCACGCCGCGCCAGGAATCCCTTGTTTCCACTCTCGAAGCCATACCCGAGGATGCGAAGCAGCGGGAATTCAAACCGCCGGCGGTCCTGGTTGTGGGAGGCGTCGCGTCTCTGGCGGACCGGCTCGCGTGGTTCGAGCGCAAACCGCTTTTCGGCAAGCGAATCCTCATCACACGAAGCCGCGCCCAGTCCACCCGCATGGCCGAAGCGATTGCGCACGGAGGCGGGGAACCCATCCTCTTCCCGACGATCGCCATTAACCCGGTAGAGGACACCGGACCTATCGATCGCTCCATCGCGGGAATAGGGGAGTTCGACTGGCTGATCTTCACGTCGGTGAACGGGGTGGAGCGCTTCTTCGAGCGGTTCTATCAAATCCGTGACGACATCCGCGACCTGGCGGGGCCTCGCATCGGCGCAATCGGACCGGTGACCGCGGCCGCTATCCGGGATCGCGGCCTCAAAGTGGATCTGCTCGCCAAAGAATTCAAGGCCGAGGGGCTCCTCGCTCAGTTCGCTCCGGACGATGTCCGCGGCAAACGATTCCTGATTCCCCGGGCGGAGAAGGCTCGGGAGATCCTTCCCGAGGGCATCGCGGAGATGGGCGGGGAGGTGACGGTCGTTCCGGTTTACACCACGGGCGCGCCGGAGAACAACGAGACGGGAGCGATCCGAACCATGCTCCGGGATCGGCGAATCCACGCGATAACCTTCACGTCGTCGTCGACGGTCGACCACTTCGTCGAAATAATGGGATCGGACGCTGAGCGCCTGCTCGATAACGTTGCAGTGGCGTCAATCGGTCCCATCACGTCGAAGACGGTCCGCAGCCACGGACTGCACGTGAGTGTTGAGGCGACCCACTACACCATCGACGGTTTGTTGGAAGCGCTGTCGGAGTATTATCGCGGCGAACAGGGCGGCTCGCCGAGCGGTTCTCCGGCGCAATCACCCCCGTACAAGAAAACGCCGCGAATCTCCGGGTGGTGAGATTCACGGCGTTAGGCTCGATCGGCCTTTCCAACCTCAGATCGAAACAGGACGAACGTTCGGCCGATCGCGCCAAGGCGTACTTCTCAACACGTTTTCCATCTCTCCTATGAGCCACAACTCCCAGTTGCTACCCTCAAGAGAGCAAACCGCATGCCGGCTGACCGAAAAGCCGGGTCTAAAAGCGCGACGGCCCCTCAAAAAGCGGCTCAAAAGTTTTTTCGCCAACAAAAGGATCGGGGAATTGGGCCCTTCGGTATCGCTGCGGCGTGAGCGAAAGAGCCTCACGAAGCGGTTGATCCGAGTGATTTCAGCATGTTGGGGAGATTCAGATGCGTTTTTTTCACGCCCGAAGCCTCCTCACGCGAGTGAATTTCGCGCAATTCCCGCACGCTCCAGCTCCACATCAGCGCGAAGTCGATCGTGCCGACAAATTGAGCAGCTCGGCCTTGATTTCAGTCGCTTCGCCGCAGAAGCCCCGGTCCAACCGGAGACATTTCTGCGCGGCGTTCTCCCAGTCCGTCAGTCGTGAGGTCAGCGTCTTCTCTGCTTTTTCCAGGGAAGTCCGAAAGCGCGCTCGCAGTTCGTCCTTCCGCTTTTCGCACTCAGCGCTGTTCACGGATGTTTTACAGATCTGCTCGAATTCCTGCATATAGCCTCTCAGGTCGGTGAGAACGCGCTTCTCGTCCGCAGCCGCCGGTCCTGCCCCGACCGTGAGCGCGGCGATCAGGGCCGCGCTCGTAATCCACAACCTCATGGTTTCCCTCCATTTTTCCATCTCGGGAGCGCGCGTGCGCGTTCCCGGGTCACTGTCACGTCCAGGTTCCCGTTCAGGGAAGGGTGGATGGTAGGGCCAGCGTCTCGGCTCAGGGTTACAACCGTGTGAGGCGTTGTCGAGAAATCGGTGTGGCGCGCGTATCACCCATCGTGGACTCGGGCTCGGGGTTCACGGCGGCCGGCCGCTTCGGCGAATATGTCGAGCATGCGCCGGTGGTTGGTCTCGAGGGTGTATCCGCCTGCGGTTTTCATCGCGGCCTCGGAGGCTCGTCGCAGGTGGTTGCTATCGAGGTAGGGGGCCATCGCCTCCGCGATCTCTCGGCTGTCCGCGGGATTCCGAATGACCGTTCCGTCCGTTCCGGAGGTAATAATGCCCGCCGCGCCGTTGTGAACGGTGGTTATCGCCGGCAGTCCCGCGGCCATGGCTTCGAATACCACCAAGGAACACGCGTCGTAGAAGGTGGGAAGCACAAAGACGTCGCACGCGCGATAGAGGATCTCGGGTTCACGGGTGGGTCCGGGAAAGACCACCGTACGCTCCAATTCAAGGTCATGGGTGAGCCGTTTCAGCAAAGGGGAGGGCGATCTCCCCACCACGACCACGCCGAACGCGCCCTCGCCGACCTTGTCCCGCAACTCGGCCGCGGCCTTGATGAGATAACGCACGCCTTTCTTCCGGAAATCATAGGCCATGAAGAGAAAGAGCGTCGCATCGCGAAATCCCAAGCGATCCCGAGTAGCCTCTCGGGCATCCGCGGGAACGTTTGTGAACCGAGACGCGTCGATGCCGTTGTACACCAGTCGCGCCTCGTCGGGCGCAATCCCGTAGTAGTCGGCCATGTCGTTCCTGATCATGTCGGATATTGCCACGATCACGGGCCGCGGTGACATGCGGAACGGCGCGGACTCGATCCACGCTCGAGCGTGGTGCTTTGGGCTGAGCTTCATGCCCAGGGCCTTGAGCCAACGGAGAACAGGAGACGAGACCGCGTCGAGCTTCCGCGCGCTGCTGTACGCATGGACACCGCCGTGGCTTTGGTAAACGTTCATTTCGAGGGTGTTCCCAAAGCCGAGAACCACGTCGAACGCTTCGTCGCGGATCATCTTCCGGTGAGTCAGGGCAAAATGGACGATCTTGAGCGCGGCGGGAAGCAGATCAGGCGGACGGGGCATGCGGTGGAACACCGCCTCGGGAGGATCTTCGTCCCACGAGTAGCCGTAGAGATGGACTTCCCACCCCTCGGCGACGAGACGGCGAGCCAGGTGAACCGCGTACGATTCCGCGCCCCCCGCATGCACGCTGAAATTCTCCAAAGCCAGGGCGATCTTCATGTCATTTCCAGGGGGTCGGCGCGAGGCTCTATACGGCGCGGCTACACCTGAACCGTCGATCAAGCGGCGCCCTCATCGTGATCGGAGCGATCCTTTAAGCCTTTCTCCCATGCCTTGGCGTGTTTGAGGAACACATAGAATGCGCTGTTCACCGCGATGATGAGACCGGGCATCCCGTCGAGGACTCCCCGTTTCCAGACGGCGCACTCAAGGAATTTGCCCAGCGCGTGGAAGAGCCCCGTGACCACGTAGAACCGCGAGGCAGGCCGCTTGCGGTGTTCCGCAGTAACGGACGAGAAGGTGTTGATCGTCTTCACCTGATCAGCGATGTCCCGATAGACGTAGTGGAGTATGGGATTCTTCAGCTTGACCACGTCTCCGGAGACTTCCAGCCGCTCGTGAATCCCGTGCCCCACCCAGCGGGCTCTGTAACGCCGGACCAAGCGCACCTTTCGATCGGGATACCAACCGCCGTGGCGAATCCACCGGTTCAGATACCTACTTAGTCGGGGCATGGAAAAGCCGGCGACCGAATCGGGCGCGTTTCGGATCGCCACGAGCATTTCCGAAGCGAGCCGCTCCGAAATCGCCTCGTCCGCGTCCAGATTGAGCGTCCATTCTCCGCGGGCAAGTTCGAGCGCCCGCTGCTTCTGCTTCACATACCCTTGCCATTCATAATGATAGACCCGCGCTCCCGCCGCGCGGCATTTCCAGACCGTGTCGTCCGAGCTCCCCGAATCGACTACGACCACCTCATCGGCGACGCCTGCGGAATCGAGCAACTTGCCGATACGATCGCCTTCGTTCTTGGCGATCACCACGACGCTCAGCAGCGGTTCGTCGATCTCTCCGGCGCGCGCGTTCATGGAGCGGATCATAGGAATCGGTGAAGACATTGTCAATCTGACGGGACTCGATGGGCTGAGAATGTGGAGCGTGGGGCGGTCCGCCTGAGTTAACATAATATATCTTATCGGACGCAACCGCCGGAAGCAAATCTCAGTGCGTCCGATCGCCGCAGTCCGATATCGGGTTCACCCGAACCTCGATCCCGATCGTCCGAATGATCTCCGCTATCGACTCCGCTTCCTCTCGACCCGCATACGCGACGCAACACGATCCCCGGTGATCTACTTCCCATGCGATCGCAAACGCCTGCTCCTCGGTCACGCCCAACGCCGTCATCGTGATCCCCATCACGTCGCCGTACGTGTTGTAATCGTTGTCGATAATGCGAACCTCGAAGAGCTCGTCTCGATCGGAGTCGTCTCCTTCGGGCGATTCCGGCCGACGTTTCACCGGCGGAAAGACTCTGCCGGTGTAGCATTGGAGCGGCTCGCCGCCGCTCTTGCCGTGGACCTCCTCCGGTGTCATTCCACCTCCACGGTCATTTCAGGCGGAATCTGGAGCGTACGCGTGACGGTGCATCCTTTGACCATGCCGAGGAACGCCCGAAGCTTCTTCTCATCGCCGAGTTGCGGCCCCACGTTCCTGATCTTGACGTCGATCCTGGAGATTCGGTCGGGCTTTTCGCCGTATTCCCATTCCACCTCGGCCTCGATGTCCCGCAATTCCACATCATGGCGACGAGCGGCCCAGAAGACGCCGGTGAGCGCTTCGCAGGACGCGACCGCGCCGGCGAGCAGTTCTGACGGATTCGGTCCGGAATCTTCTCCTCCAAAGTTTTCTTTGAGATCGACAACGTACGACCACTTATCGGAGATGACCTCCATCTTGCGAGGTCCTATCTGCTTGAGTAAGAGCTTCATCGGTCCTCCCTGATTCGTTGGTGTCCGCGGAGGTGAGCGATCCTCGACGAAACAACGGTCGTTCCGTCTGCGTCGCATCATCCATTGGGGGCTCGGGCGCTGATTTCGGCCGCGGCTCAGGGATTGCCTTCGGGAAACAGCTCCAGGGCTTTTTCCAGGTCAGAGACCCGAAAGATGAAGAGCGCGGACTCACTGTCGGCGAACCCCGATCCGTAGGTGTAGCTGATGTTGATGCCGGCGTCCCCCAGCTTTTTCGAGACGCGATTGAGGATGCCGGGCCTGTTGTCCATGACGAGACCGATGACTTCCTGAATCTTGACGTTGTATCCGGCTTTGTCGAGCACCTCAACCGCCTTGGTCGGGTTGTTGGTGATCATGCGGATGAGCGAGTATTTGGACGATTCCTTCAATATGGCCTCGTAATAGTCTCGAGGCGCCACTCGGCGGCCAGTCTGGCTGCGGACGTCGTAGAGCGCCATGATGTACTCGTTGGCGTCCTGAATACTCATGGCCTCGATGTTGACGTGTTCGTCGAGCAAGGCTTGAGTGAACTTGGCGAGTTCGCCCGGCGCATCGGGCAGCATCACTTCGAGTTGTTTTCGTACAGGCATCCGGCACTCCTGAGGACGATCTTCCAATTGCTCGGCATTATGCCCGAAATTGCGCGAGGCTCAACCCAAAATGTGGCGAAACGGCAATGCGTTCCGGCAACTGGCCGGAATTATGCGGGATAGTGACGGGCTCCTCGCCGGATGATGTCCCGGCCTAAACGGCCGTCCAGGATTGCGGATCGGCGGACGAGTCCGGCGCTCTCGACGGATCTTACCCTTTCCTTGTGTGTCCAATGCCGCTATAATCATCTTTTTTCGGCGATCGTGGCGGTGTTCACGCCCGACACGCCGCCGCGGACCGGGGATTGCAGTGGATCGCTCTCGCGTAGAACAACACATGCTGAGCAGCCTCCTCGAGATGAAGCTCGTCTCTGCGGACGGCCTCGTGCTCGGCAAGATCTGGGACTTGGCCGTCGACATCAACCGGCCCGAGCCGGAGGTGACGAAGCTCATCTACCGTCTGCCCTGGTCTCGGCGACGGCGAAAGTGGCTACCCTGGAGCTCGGTGGAGTCGTTGGCGCCCGACCACCTGACACTCAAACCGGGCGCGGACGAGGGCAAGGTCGTCGATGACGGCGTCTCCGGCGTTCTCCTTCGTGATTTCCTGCTGGACAAGCAGATAGTTGATATCGACGGGGCCAAGGTCGAACGGGTCAACGACCTGCAATTCCTTCGCTCCAACGGAAAGATGGTCCTGGTTCAGGTCGATGTGGGGGTGCGGGGACTTCTCAGACGGCTCGGTTGGGAAAACGCGGTCGCGGGATTCTGCGAATGGTTTTTCGATTACAGACTGAAGGACCGCTACATTTCGTGGCGCTATGTACAGCCCTTGCACGATCCCGACCGGCTGAGGCTTCAGATCACTCAGTCGAAGCTGGCGTCGCTCCACCCAGCGGATCTCGCCGACATCATCGAGGACATGGACCTTCACGAACGGGCCGCGGTCGCGGAGTCATTCCAGGAGGACATCCTGGCGGACGCGTTCGAGGAGATGGACCCCAAGGTGCAGGTGTCCATCGTTCGAGGTCTCGACCCGGAAAAGGCCGCGGACATCATCGAAGAGATGTCTCCCGACGAAGCCGCCGACCTCCTGGCCGATCTTCCCGACGATACGGTCGAAACCATCTTCAGCGAGATGGACGACTCGTACGAGGAGAAGGTCCGGGGACTGCTCCTGCACGAGGAGGATGAGGCCGGCGGTCTAATGAGCACCCAGTTTCTGGCGCTGCCGCCCAACAGCACGATCGTGGACGCGCTGGCGCACATCCGACGGATGGCCCACAATACCGACGTCATTTACTATATTTACGTCGTGGATCAAGACCGGAAACTCCTCGGCGTCATCAATCTCAGGCAACTCCTTTCGACCGAGATTTTCACTCCCCTGGAGCAGATCATGACCACTCGCCTGATCACCGCGGATATCGACGACAGCGCGCGCCATCTTGCGTCGCTCTTCGGGAAATACGGATTCCGGGCCATACCTGTGACCGACGAGGAAGGTCGAATCCAAGGCGTGGTCAGATTCAAGGCGCTTCTGGAAATACTCGCCCCGTACATCGGGCAATAACGAGGTAGGCGGCATCCTGTGAACCGCGAATCCACATTCGAACGACCGATCGAAAACCGGGGACGTATCCGAACGCGGTTCGCCGCACTCTGGGCCCTTCTTGTGCTCATGGGACCGGGGATCATCACGTCGAGCGTGGACAACGACGCCGGCGGCATCGCAACGTATTCCCTGGCGGGCGCGGAGTTCGGATTCTCGATGCTCTGGACGCTCGTGCCCATCACGTTTCTGCTCATAGTGATTCAGGAGATGGTCGCTCGGATGGCGGTCGTGTCGGGCAAGGGCCTCTCCGATCTCATTCGAGAGCGTTACGGCGTAAAGTTCACCTTCTACACGATGATCCTGCTGGTGATCACAAACCTGGGCGCCACCTTGGCCAATTTCGCGGGTATCGCGGCTGCGCTCGAGATCTTCGGCATTTCTCGATTCGTCTCGGTGCCGTTGAGCATCATGGTTCTCCTGTGGCTGGTGGTCAAAGGCACGTACGGCTCGGTGGAGCGGGTCTTCCTCACCGCAAGCGTCATCTACATTGCGTACGTGGTCGCGGGCTTCCTGGTGAGACCCGACTGGATGGAAGTGGCCGAAGCGGTGGCGACTCCGACCGTTCGGATGGAGACCGCCTTTCTCGTCATGCTCGTCGGTCTTATCGGCACGACCATCTCACCCTGGATGCTCTTCTATCTTCAGGCGTCCATGGTTGATAAGGGAATGGGTATGCGCGACCTGAAAGCTGCGCGCCTGGACGTATTCCTCGGTTCGATTGTCGTGAACGTGGTGGCGTTCTTCATTATTCTCGCGTGTGCGGCGACGCTCTATAAGGCGGGAATTCGGATCGAAGAGGCCAAGGAAGCCGCGCTCGCGCTCGAACCGGTAGCCGGCGTGTACTGTTCATGGTTGTTCGCGTTCGGCCTCTTCAACGCGTCGATGTTCGCGGCTTCCATTCTGCCGCTCTCCACGTCGTACACCGTGTGTGAAGCCTTCGGATGGGAATCGAGCCTGGACAAGAAATTCTCCGAAGCCCCCCAATTCTACGCGCTCTACTGCTTCATCGTGCTCCTGGCCGGACTCTTCATCCTCATACCAAGTCTTCCGCTCGTCCCCATCATGTTCATTTCCCAGGTCCTCAACGGCGTCACACTCCCGGTTGTGCTCGTCTTCATGTTTCTCTTGATCAACGATCCCACCGTCATGAAAGAGCACACGAACGGCCTGTTCCTCAATCTGATCTCCTGGTTCGCGCTGGCGGTGCTGGTGGTCCTCAGCGTCGCGATGCTCGTGTTTATGTTCTCCGGGCTGTCAACGTGAGCCGCCGATCGCGGCCCCTCCGACCGCCTTTTCCAGAAGTGATCTCACGATCATCGCAGCCCGATTACCGAGCTCCTCGGTGGGAATACCCTCCTCCCGGATACGGCCGACTTCCTCCCCGGTTCCGGAATCAATGAGTCGAAGCGTGATCACGTAGCGCTCCCCTACTCTTTTGACGTCGAGGTCGACGCTGAAAAGCGACTGCGGATTTTCCTTATCGGCCTTGCACAAAGCGCCCATTTCGAGCGGGCTATCTCCCCGCTTCCGCTTCGCCCGCGTGTGGGAGGCTCTCGGATCGTCGGACAACGCGGCCGCCCGATCAGGCGGCGCCCCCCGCGCCGGTCTTTCCCGCGACGGGATTCTCCGGTATCCGAGCGGGCCCTCGACCGTCGGTTCCGCCTGCCGGGCGGCGCCGAGTCGCTGTTCGAGTCTCCGTAGCCGTTTCTTGGGTTCTTCGGAGGCATCCACCGCAGCATCTCCGGCGCGCTCCTTGATCCGCAACTGCCTCTCGAACGGAGGCGGCGGGGAGCGCTCGGGCGCCTCCCGACCCACGCCGCTCACAGACGAAGCCGCGGGCCTCTCTTCGATATTCTTACGGGCTGCGGAACGCGGCGCCGGCTCAACCGGTCGACCGGCGGTCGCGGGCGATCGTTCCGCCGGAGGCGCGGGACGAACCCGCCGCGCTTCCGTTCGTGTTTCGATTCGGCCCCGCACTTCGCTTGCGGCTTCGAATCGCTCGTCAGCTCTTCCCTCTCTCTGGTCGCCGCGCTCAAGCATCTGAGGCGACGGCCGCTCCTCAATCGGAGCCGGGGCCTCTTCCACGACCGGCTGCGCGATGTTTCGAGCGTGATCTTTCCACGTCCTCCAAAAGGGAAGAACCAGTGCGGCTACAAGAACCACCGCCACCGCCGCGCCGAATGCGAGGCTCGGCCCGCTGAACGAATGCCGCAGACCATTGAGGATACGCCGAAACCGCGAAGGACCCTCAGACCGATCGTCGGGTCCGGGATAGATCGCTTCAAGCTCTCGGCGAAGGGACGCAGGCATGCGCGGTCGGGACTCGGGGAGTGGTGTCGAATCCGCCGTCTCTTTGAACAAGGTCACCATCTCGCTGCACGCGTCGCACTCGGCGGTATGCTCGGCGATAAGACCGTCCTGATCCGCTCCGCTCGTCGCGTACTCGTATACGTCGTTCGGGTCCGGGTGAAACACGAAAGGATGTGCGGCGAGTAGCTCGTCCATCCGTCTGAGACGTTCTATTTCCGCCGCGCAGTCGGGACATTCCTCCAGATGTCGCTTAACCTCTTCCCGAGCCGCAGTCCCCGGATCCGCCTCCAGGTATTCCATGAGACGCTCGACGGGAAAACCAGCAGGGCAGCTATAGCCGGCAACGCCTTGGGTCATGACGCCTCCCGTCGAACGGATGCCTCGTACGCCCGTGACAGTGAGGCGAGACATCGCTGCGCCCTCACCCGTAGCGTTCCTTCCCGGACCTTAAGTCTCTCGGCAATCTCTCGGTATGACAGGCCCTCTTCGTAGCGCATGCCGAGCAGCTGACGGCACGGTTCCGTCAGCGCTCGCACTGCGCGGTGAAGCAACCGACGCTCTTGGAATCGAGCGAGCTCCTCCTCCTGACTCGACGGCGCATGGCCGGCCCAATCGGAATCAGAGCCCTCCGCGCAGTCGCTCGGATCGACCGCGGACGGACCGGGATTGCCGCCGCCCCTCTTCACCGCCGAAGCCCGTCGATATCTGCCGATCCGGACGCGACGCGCAATCTCCACGATGAAGACCTCGAGCGGCCTGGACGGATCGTACGTCTTCAGGGACTTGAACAACTGAATAAAGACCTCCTGAATGATATCCTCCGGATCCTCGTGACCGCCGCCGTACACTCTCCGCACCGTGCGGGCGATCAGATCCCGGTACGTCCCGTAGAAGTCCTCCCACGCGTCGTGGTCGCCGGCAACGCAGCGCTCGATCAGCCATCGTTTCTTGTTCTCCGAGGCGGCCGGGTCCGTCACCGATCGATCCTCTCGAAGGCCCTCGGGCAGGGGTCGATTCCCGGGACCGGTTATCAATAGGATTCGCGTTCTCGCGCGGATCGTAACATGTCGTCAGGGCGAGTTGGCGGGGAAATTGCCGCGGGGGGCGGCGGGTGATGTGGGCGCGCGGTTCGCCTGCTGATATGTTACAAAAAAAGTAACCTTATCTTGGTATGTTAAAATAATTTCTTAAAGTATTTTCTTGACTTTCGGCCCCGCTTTCCCTATAGTCCCAGCCGTGAGAACGCACTTCGACTTTGTGTCGGATGCGCTCTCATATACGACCTCGCCCCTGGATGGACACCCTCCCTCCCCCATAACCCCCCCATTCAGGGGGCCGAGGTCATTTCAATCATCGGACCTTATTTTTTCAGGTCCTCATTATCCGGCGACAGCGGCCTTCGGGCCGCTGTCACGGTTTCAGGGGCGGGAGGCGATCGGATCGGAGACTTGCCGGCGCGGCCCGGTGATGCTAGAGTGTCAATCGTAGATGCTTGAGACGGCGTTCAATTCGATCGGAGGAAAGATCGGGGAACGAGATGAAGGAAGCTCTTTCATGGATCGTGATCGCGTCCTTTCTCATTGGAAGCCTCCTTTTCCTTCGGTGGCTCGCTATGACCTATCCGTGATCGCGCGTCGCGACCGCCTGCCCCGGCCCGTGACAGTCCGCTAACGATCCTTATCTGAACAGAAATCCGAACAAACCGCTCACTCCATGGTGCAGGCTTCGAATGCCGTCATCGAGGAGTGAGAGAATAGTTGTTTCCTCGTCGACGATGAGGACTTCGACGGGTTCTTCCAGCCAGTGGTAGCAGCCCCGGTCGTTTCTGCCGATGGGACCGACGCCGACCAATCGCACCAGTTCGGTTTTGAATCTGCAGGCGTCGGGGACGCGTACGCAGCCCGACGAGACGGGCCCGCGGGGTTCGTGTCTCACCAGCGCCGGGTTGGGGAACGCGGCGCCGTTAAATCCGTGAATTCCCAGTTCTCGGTATCGTTTGCACCTGCCGTCCGGCCCGCATGCGAGAATGGGCGCGAAGAAGCCGTCGTACACCGCGGGGACGCGCTCGCCGTTCTCTGCGAAGAAGAGCACGTCCGGATAGCAGTAGATGTGATTGACGAGGAATCGTCCAAGGGGTGTGGGGGTACCGTATTCGCCGAGCGCCACTGAGGTGACGTACACGTCTTCGACAGAGCCGTCGGCGCGGATGCCCTGGAGCGCGAGGATGAACCGGCTGCGGTCGATGACTATGCGCGCTCGGTCGTACTCGGGCCCGTTCGGGTCGGCCGGCTCGGAATCGGCCAGTTCGCGCCAGGTTCGATACAACGGCGGGAGGCAGGGATCGGGAGGCGGAGTAAAGGCTTCCGGGGCGGGCCCTGCGACTGAGGTCGCCGTGGATTCTTGCTCGGTGGTCGCGTCGGTCGGTAAGGACCGCTCTTCCGGTGGGGTGATCCGCGGATCCGCCCAGGGGGCGAGTTCCATGGCCGGCGAAAGAGTCGGTCCGTAGAAGAGCGTCAGGACGATCAAACACAAGGTCGGCGCGCAGCGCTTCATGAAGGAATCTCCAATGAGCCGATCTCGATAGGGCCCTGTTTCACCGCTCGGCGAGGGGGAATTCCGCCAGCGGGACATATTCGGCGCCTGAAGGCTTGAGCACGCTTTGGTAGAAAATCCCGCGATCCACATGGAAGGCGGGCCCCGACGCTTGGCGCATCTGTGTCATCGCTTCGATCAGTTCGGAGCTGATCCGCGCCGCCTTTACTCTTCCGATGGTCAGATGCGGATTGAATCGCCGCTTCTCGGGTTCGAAGCCGAGGGGTTCCAACGCGGTCTCCAAATCCTTGACCATTGGTTCGAGTATGCGGTCGTAGTCGTCCACGCCCGCCCAGATCACCCGCGGACGTTTAGGGTTCGGAAACGCTCCCGTGCCCGCCACCGAAAGTGAAAACGGGGCGCGGCCGGCGAAGACGGGTCCGGCGAATTCCTTGATCGCCTCCAGCCCCGAACGATCGACATTGCCGAGAAACTTCAGCGTCAAGTGGATCCCTTCCGATCGCGTCCATTTTACTCCCCGATCCAACCGCTTCCAGTCTTCGACAAGTTCCCGAAGGTAACACTTGACCTCCTCGGGAAGTTCGATTGCGATGAATGCTCTGATTTCGGGATCGCGGTCGGGCATGGTTTTTTCTCCTCGCTTGCCGGCGATTGATTGATCGGCGCCGGATCTTAGAGGAGACTTCCTCTCCCGTATTTCTTCGGAGCCTCTTCGTAGTATTTCCGGGCGTCGGGCAGAAACTCCCTGAGCTTTCGCAGGCGTTCCGTGCTCGGCGGATGGGTGGAAAGCCAGATCGGGAGAGGCGGTTTCTTGATCTTCGACATTCGTTCCCAGAGCCGGACGGACTCTTGGGGATCGTACCCGGCGAGCGCCATGTAGATCGCACCGATGCGATCAGCCTCGTATTCGTGGACGCGGCTGTAGGGCAGGACGACTCCTACGACGGCTCCCACACCGAGAGCGGCGAGGATGAGTCGGCTCTTGGCGTCCAGCCGACCGTCTTTCTTCTTGAGAACATGGCCGCCGAGCGTAAGCGCGCCCTTCAGCGCCAAATCCTGGCTCAACCGCTCACCGCCGTGCCGTGCGACCGCATGGGCGACCTCATGTCCGACAACCGCGGCCAGTCCGGCTTCATTGCGTGCGTACTTCGCAATCCCCTCGTATACGACGATCTTGCCGCCCGGCAGGCAAAACGCGTTCGGGTCATCCTTGTCGATAACCACCACTTCCCAGTCGAATCCGGGATTGTCGACCTTTTCCGCGGCCTTCCCTACGCGCTCGGCGACCCGTTTGACGATGGCTTTCAATCGTTTGTTATCGGAAATCGGCTCGTTGTCCACCACTTCATTGAAGGCCTTGAGGCCCAACTTGTTCAACTGTTCGTCCGAGACGAAGTTCATCTGCCGCCGTCCGGTATGGGGAACGCTCGCGCATGCGATCAAAACAACGAGGAGAAGAGCGGATGAGAAGAGTCGCGCGGCCGCGCCTCCAATCTTCCTCGGTCTGCCGGCGGACGTGAGTTGATTTATCAGATATTTCATGCTATTGTTCACAATAGTGTGTTAACCAAACAGCATCCGCGGAGGTGCGACTTGAAGTGCGACAAATGCGGCTACGTCAGCTTTGATTATAACTTGACCTGTCCCGGCTGCAAGAAAGACCTGACAGTCACGAGAAACCGGCTGGGCATCGCTTTTCAACCGCCTGAAACGGATTTCGACGAGTTCTTTACCGGCGCCTCCGGGCAATACGCCACGTCCAAGACCGCTGCGGCCGGTGGAGGCGGAGGCGGAGGCGCGGAACTCGATATGGAAGGCGTCGAGGACGATTTCGAATTCACACTGGATGATTAGGCCGAGACGGGAGAACATTTGAGGGCGCGCCTCTCCTCCGAGAGGCCCCGCCCTTCCCCGCGCGAGGCTCACGGATCATTCCGGCCGGGCGAATGCGGCGTCACGGCTCCCGTATTTCGAGCGGCCACTCCCCCCGTTCCTGGAGCACGTCCCGTAAGACCTTGAGCGCCTGATTCACGACGGGCATGCCTCCGTACACCCCGCATTGAAAAATGACCTCGGCCGCGTCGTGCGGATCGCATCCAACGTTCAACGCGGCGTACAGGTGGAGTTTCAGCTCTTCAGTTCGTTCCAGCACGGTCAACGCGGCGATGGTGATGAGCTGGCGCGTTTGGTGGGGGATTCGCTCACGCGCGTACATTTGCCCGGTTATGAAGAGCGAAAGGTCCTTGGCCATGCCTTTGTCAAAGGACCGCCAGAGGTCGAACGGTCGTTCGTCCTTGAACCCCTCGAAATAGAGCTTCGCGGTCTCTGCGGTCTTAGTCTTCAGATCGTCGTCCATAATCACCTCTCATCGCGGATCGGTTCGTCCGGCGCATGGCATACGCGCAACAGTCTTCGAAAGCCCGAACTGATCGGGCTTTTCCGAGGAGTGTAGCCAATGAGGGGCATCTTGTCCAGCCGGAGGGCGGACGCCCCATGCGGTCAGACGCGGACACGCAGGCCGTCGAAGGCCGGCCTAATCGGTCTCGGCAGATTGTAGTCTTCGGCGATGCGGTCGATGACGTCTCGCCACTCCGCGTGACAACGGGGTATTGGATAGGGTTCCCCTCCCGCCGGCGGACGGAGCGGCGATTTGGGCGGCCACTTCTTGACCGAATCGTTTCGAGGATCTCCGGGATAGGTGTCTCCCGCGGATATGTGGACCAAATACGTCCCCGAGCGGGGATTCCAGCGCCGTATATAATCCATTGCGTTTTGGAAGCTCATGTGGTGGGGCCGATTCTCGAGCGGTTCGTTGAGCCAGTGGGACTGCATGATGAGCATATCCGGATTTTCGAGAATCTGAGGCTCATTCTCCATCGAGATGAAATCCGAGGTGTACACGAGTTTCCGGCGGACGCCCTCTTCCGCGTCCTCGATTACATAGCCCACCGAACCTTTCGCAAACGCGCCGTGCTCGGTCTTGAACGGCGTAACGGCCGCCTTCAATCCCTGCAGCGGCTCCCCCGGCATGACCGTGCGCTTCTCCAGGAGCGACCCCAGCAGGTAGCCGAAACGTATCTCGACCGCGTTCCATGTTTGCTCCGTCGCATAGACCGGGATGGGCGTCCAATTCCCTCGTGGGCGCGCTCGGCGGAATGCCAGCAGATCGTCGAGTCCGAGATAATGATCGCCATGTTCATGGGTGATAAGGATCGCGTCGGGACATTCCATATTGTGCGCAAGCATCTGGCGTCGGATATCGGGGCCGCAATCCACGAGAAGCGTTTCAGAGCCGCGGACAAGGAAACAAGTTCGCGTGCGCTCTTCGCCCAGTCGGGCCGTCTCCGAGCAGATGACGCAGTCACAGGAATACTCGGGAACGCACCAAGCGCTCCCTGTGCCCAAAAAGAGGATTTCCACGCGTGCTCCTCCAAGGTCACGCCGGCAGTACGCGGTCTCACGTTTCGATCGCCGAGCGCAGACAAGGGTAGGTTCCACGGCCGGAACGAACCGTCACCCCTTCGGCCCCCGACCCGGCGTTTTGACCGTTCTTGGCCACAGAACTCGCCGGTCCGTCAACGCTCCGGAGAAGCGGAAAAGGAATCCCCGCGGTCTCCTCGATCGTTCGCCGGCAGCCAAGCCTTGGGCGCGTCGGCAGGCCCGCCCGTATAATCAGCCGTATAGTCGGTTATTTGCCTCGATAGACAATGAGACCGTGAGAGAGATCATAAGGTGACAAAGCTACAGTCACTCGGTCGCCGAGCAGCACTTTGATCCTGTAGCGTGACATTCGTCCCGATAGTTTGGTCAGGATACTCCGACCGTCGTCGGTTTCCACTTGGTACATCCCGCCGGAATGGACCTTGACCACTTTTCCTTCGACTTTTACGTTGTCGTCCCGCGCCATAGACCACCTTTCCTCGTGTCCTGGAACTCGGACCGATATGAATTCATTGAAGGGCTTCGGCCCGTCCGGCCCGCCATATGGGCGTATTCCGGCGCCCGGCCCTCATTGAATATCATCACCTTTGAATTTTTGTCAATTTCTCTTCGATCGCCGCCTTCCGGACGCGAGCCAAGTCCTCTTCCGTGTCCACCTCGATGGAATCCAGATCGGTGATCACGGTCTTGACACGGAATCCGTGCTCCAGGGCCCGCAGTTGTTCAAGGCGTTCCGCGCGCTCCAACGGACCCTGCGGCAGCGCGACGAAGCGCTTCAGGAAGTCGACACGATATGCGTAAATCCCGTGATGCTTGAAGTAGTCCTCGCCCCGGGAGGCGTCCCGATGATGCGGTATTGTCGTCCGGGAGAAGTAGAGCGCAAACCCTTCGCGATCGATGACGGTCTTGACTGCGTTCGGATGGGTGATTTCCTCATCTCGAACGATCCGATAGATGAGGGTGCTCATGGGGATTCGCGGGTCCTCGAGCAGCGGTCGAGCGACTTCTTCCACCATGATCGGATCGAAGAGCGGTTGATCGCCCTGGATGTTCACCGCGATGTCCCGGTCGTTCATTCCCACCGAAATCGCCGCTTCAGCGACCCGATCGCTCCCCGAGGGATGTGTCGAGGAGGTCATGACCGCCTTGCCCCCGCACTCCTCGACTGCTGAACGAATCTCATCCGAGTCCGTCGCCACATAGACGTCGTCTACGAGGGGAGCGGCCTTGGCTCGGTCGTACACCCACATGATCATGGGGCGGCCGTGGATATCGGCGAGCGGTTTGCCGGGGAACCGCGTCGACTGCGCTCGCCCGGGAATGAAGGCTATGACCGTGACGACCGAATCGGACATGGCGGCCGTAGTTCCGCTTCCGACCGCGGACACGCTATCGCACCTGATCCGCGACCGACTGCAGGTCCATGACGATCTTCTGGGTCCGTTCCTCATCCATTTGCAGGGATATCGGGAGGACCACGACGCGATCGAGAATCGCGTCGCTGGCCGGCAGCATGCCGGCTGAATAGACCGGGGTTCCGCCGGCGGCTTGTTCGCCGAAGGGATACGGACCCGGCCAAGCCGTCTTGAGATCGAGGAGATGTTCCCAGTTGGGAAGGTAGTGCCAAAGATTGTTGCGGAAATAGACCGCAGCGATGCCCCTTTCCGAGAGACCGCTCTGGAACGCCTTCGCCTTCTCCGCTGAATCGAGGAGGAAACAGACGTGCGTGCAGCTGTCTTTCCCGTTCTCCGGAACTGCTCTCAGGGTGACGCCGTCCAAACTATCAAGCGCTTCATGGATCAGGGCCGCGTTGTCCTTTTGCCGCTGCACTATGTCGTCCAACTTCCCCAGTTGAGCGATGCCCACAGCGGCCTGCAATTCGTTCATGCGGTAATTGAAACCGAGGAAGCTTCGTCCTTCGAGGGCTCGGCCCACGTCCGGATTGTGGTCGTGCCCGTGGTCCGCGTATTCCGACGCCCTGATGTAGACTTCCCGGTCGTTGGTCACGAGCATTCCGCCTTCACCGGTCGTTATGGTCTTGTAGTAATCGAAGGAATAGGTTCCCACGTCGCCCCAGGCGCCGAGTTTCTTGCCGCCGACCGAGGCGCCCAAGGCCTGCGCCGTGTCTTCGATCACCTTGAGGCCGTGATTCCCGGCGATGGCGATGATCTCCTGTATCCGGGCCGGCGAGCCGAGCATGTGCACCGGGATGACGGCTTTGGTTTTGTCGGTGATCTTCTTCTCGAAATCCGCGGGATCCAGGTTGAGGGTTTCGTCGATTTCCGCCGGCACAGGCACGGCGCCGGCTTCGATGATCGCCTCGAAGGTCGCAATGAAAGTGAATCCCTGGGTAATGACTTCGTCGCCCGGTCCCACCCCCAATGCAGTCAGCGCGACCTTGAGAGCGGTCGACCCGGACGTGACCGCATGCGCGTGGACCGTCCCCACGGCGGAGGCGAATTTCTCCTCGAATTCCTGAACTTTGTACACACCCTTGCGTTCTTTGTCGAATTCATAGCGAAAGAGGACGCCCGTCTCCATAACTTCGGCGACCTGCTCTTTTTCCTGGTCTCCTATCCATTCATGTCCGGGCATGCAATCCTCCTCGCCGCCCTTGCGACGCCGTAGATTCGCCTTTTCGGACGCAGCGTCGATCCAGAGGCGACGCCCGTCGAGTGTCGATAATCCTTTGAAAAAACAAAAGAAGTTTCATCGAACCCGCGGCTTGCTCCCTACACTCCGCGTTCCCCGAATGCGCGTTCATAAATAAGCGTCGCCTCATCCGGCCCGAGTGTACGAGGGTTGTTCTCCACCGGTCGTGTAACTTTCAGAGCGCTTTCAACCATTTGGGGAATATCCGACCGCGGGATTCCAAGTTCTGACAGATCCCCGGGAATCCCGATGTCCTCCGCAAGCTTCGAGACCGCTTCGACCGCGAGCGCTGCGGCGGTCCGACGCGGCAATCCTTCGATGGGTTCGCCCATAGCCTGCGCGATGCGCTGAAAGGCATTCTCCGCCGCAGGCGCGTTGAACTCCATCACGTACGGGATCAGCACTGCGTTGGCGAGCCCATGCGCGACCCTGAACAACCCACCAAGGGGATACGCAAGAGCATGCGCCGCGCCCACTCCCGCGTCGGCAAGGGCCATGCCGGCCAGGAGGCTTCCCTCGAGCATCCTTTCGCGCGCCGCTATGTCGTCGCCGTGGTAGACGGCTCTCCGCAAGTTCTCGCCGATGAGGCGCACGGCGGCCAATGCGAGGGCTTCGGTGAAGACCGTCGCGGATCGGCTCGTCATGGATTCAACCGCGTGCGTGAGAGCGTCCATGCCGGTGGCCGCGGTCACGTCCGGCGGGAGGGAAAGGGTCAATTCCGGATCGAGCAGAGCCACCTCGGGGAACATGAATTCACTGTTTATTCCCCCTTTGGCCTTGGTCTCCCGATTCGTGAAGACCGCCGTGAAGGTAACCTCGGCGCCCGTTCCCGCAGTGGTGGGTATCATGACCGTCGGAAGACCGGGCGCCGGCACTTTGTTCAGACCTATGTACTCTTCCGCTTTTCCCTCGTTGGTGATCAGTACCGCGGCCGCCTTGGCGGTATCCATCGCGGAACCGCCTCCGAGGCCGACAACCACGTCCGCGTCCATCTTCACGCCGACAGCGGCCGCGTTTTCCGCGTTGTCGAGGTACGGTTCGGGTTCGACTCCGGTGTAAACCCCTGCCTTCACACTCGAGCCGAGCTGTTTGAGAACGGAATCGACAACGCCGAGTGGTTGGAGAGCGGGATCGGCGACAAGCAGACAGGCTTGCGCGCCCATATCCGAGATCAACTCTCCGAGAGACGAGACGGCCCCTCGACCGAAGACGATTTGCGTCTTAATATGAAATGTGGACGGCTGATGCGGCATGTGGTCCTCTCGAGGGCGAGCTTTGGTCGCCAAAGTTCGCTGTTTATAGCAGAAAACCGTGATGCGGGCAAGCGAAGAAAACCCTTACATTCAGCGAGAACTTATGTTATGGGATTAGGGTTCATTGGTCCGCTGTTCGCATGGAGGCTAACGTTTGCTTGAAGTTCTCTCCCGAGGTTTCCGAGAAGCTCGACAATATTTGAAGGGAATACGAACGCTCAACGAGGAGAACCTCGGTGAAGCGTTGAAAGTGATACGAGTCTCCCTTCTCGAGGCGGATGTCGAGTTCCAAGTCGCGCGCGACTTCATTGAGCGGGTTCGTGAAAAGGCGCTCGGCGAGTTGGTGGAAACGCGGGTCAAGCACAAGGACAAGAAACTCAAGGTTGCGCCGGGCGATCACTTCATCAAGCTGTGCCATGACGAGTTGATCGATCTCATGGGCCCGGCGGATCCGACGCTTAATTTTCCCAACAAGGCCGTCGGCGTCGTCATGATGATCGGCCTTCAGGGCTCGGGTAAGACGACCACCGCAGCCAAGCTCGCTCGATATCTTGTCAAGAACGGCAAGCGCCCCATGCTGGTGGCCGCGGACGTGTACCGTCCCGCCGCGGTGCAGCAGCTCAGGAAGCTCGGTTCGGATCTTGACGTCCCCGTTTATTCCAACGGAGGGTTCGATCCACCGCAGATCTGCTCTCAGGGGCTCGCGTACGCCCAAGAGCAGCATTGCGACGTCGCCATTTTCGACACCGCGGGTCGGCTCACCGTCGACGAACCGTTGATGGACGAGCTCTACCGGATTCAAGAGACGACCCGACCGGATAACGTCTTGCTCGTCTGCGACGCAATGATCGGCCAGGAGTCGGTCAATATCGCCAAAGCGTTCAACGAGCGTATTCGACTGACCGGGTTCATCCTGACGAAGATGGACGGCGACGCTCGAGGCGGCGCGGCTCTTTCCATCAAGGAAGCGACCGGCGTTCCCATCAAGTTCATCGGTATGGGCGAGGCGCTGGACCGGCTCGAGGAGTTTCGTCCCGACGGTCTGGCTTCGCGCATTCTCGGGTTCGGCGATATCGTCGGCCTCGTCAAGGAATTCGAGGATGTCGTCGACGAGAGGAAGGCGGAAGAAGACGCTCTCCGGATGTTGCAGGGGCAGTTCGATCTGAGCGACTTCCTCACGCAGATCAAGTCGATCAAACAGATGGGGCCGCTGCAGGATCTGGTCGACAAGCTGCCGTTCTTCCCTCAAGGGATGCCGGACACGGCTCAGGTCGACGACTACGAGTTGGTTCGCATCGAATCGCTGATCAATTCCATGACCAAGGAAGAACGGAAAAACCCGGCGATCATCGACAAAAGCCGAATGGGGCGGATCGCTCGGGGGTCCGGTCGGACGGAAGCCGACGTCAACGGACTGCTCAAGAAGTTCAGGGACATGCAGGGCTTGATGGCCGCCATGGGCGGCGGCGGCAAGCTGAAAGGACCCTGGAAAAAGCTGAAAGGTCTCAGGAAGATGTTTTCCGGAGGCATGCCGCCCGGCATGGATATGGACATGCCCGGCGTCGGACCGGACAATCCCTTCGGTATGCCGGAAATCAAGGCGGGTGGAACACTGCCGAAGAAAAGCCTCAAGAAAAAGAAACAGAAGCGAAAACAGGCGCGTCAGGCACGGAAGAAAGCCAAGAAGAAGTGAGCCGGCGAGCCGTAGAGATAGACCCCGAATCATGTATGTGCGCTGTTAAAGAATAGGGTCGCCCGAGTGAGGCGTCCGGACGAGAACCGTGCCGGGCGTCGACGGAATCGGGCAATCACCATGGAGGGCAACGATGATCCTGAAACTGATCGTGATGATTATCCTGGGGATAATCAGCGCTGCGCTGAGCTATTACAACAAGAACTACTATGTTCGCATCTTCGACGACATCCTCGGCAAAGAAGAAATCGACAACGTTCACGTGAAGATCGGCAGGGGCTTCGTCTACGGTTTTCTCTTCCCGATCTATTTTTCCCTTGTGGTAATCGGCCTGATCGCTCTGGTGGTCTTCCTTATCGTTGCGGGCGTTGTTGCGGCGATCGTCTTCGCGCTGGTGTGGATCACGGAGAAGATCCTCCCAACCCAATGGCTGGGCGGCATAAACGAGAGCTTGCTCAACAAGATCGGATTCAGCGGTCCTCCGCCTCCCCCTTCCCCTCCTTCCCAGGCGGCTTCCGTTTCGACCGGGACCTCATCCGAAGGTGAGTCGAGCGGACCCCAATAGACGGTCCGTATTCGGGTCGACGGCGGCTGCGGACTCTCAATTACGAAACCATGCGGAGCGCCCAAGAAGATCTTGAGCGCTTCGCGGCCGGAACGGCCGCGGCGAGCGGACGTTCGGGTCTCCGGCGCGCCCGAGCGCAGAGGAAACGCCCGTTCAGCCGTCCGAGTTGTTCAGACGATCTTCGAGCCGCGACACTTCGTCGTAGAGCTCCCTCGGCATCTTCTCTCCGAGGCTCTCGAAATACTCCCGAATCTTTGACGCCTCTTCACGCCACTCGGCTTTGTCCACTCTGAGAAGCTCGTCCAAAGCGCCGGGCTTCAAATCGAGACCGTCGAGGAAGAGTGACTCCCCGGATGGAAGTCTGCCGATGGGAGTGTCGACCGCGTCGGCTTCGCCGTTCACGCGTTCGCATATCCACTTGAGCACGCGACTGTTTTCGCCGAAGCCGGGCCACAAGAACGAGCCGTTCTCGTCTCGGCGGAACCAGTTCACATAGTAGATCGAGGGGAGTTTATCAGGGTCGGCGGTCTTACCGATCTTCAGCCAGTGGGTCAGGTAATCGGCCATATGGTAGCCGCAAAACGGCAACATGGCCATGGGATCTCGCCGGAGCAGCCCCACCTTCCCGGTCGCGGCCGCAGTGGTCTCGCTGCTGGTCGAAGCGCCGAGGAACGTCCCGTGGACCCAATCGAACGCTTCGGTCACCAGGGGCACGACTCCACTGCGTCGGCCGCCGAACAGAATCGCGTGAATAGGCACCCCGTTGGGGTCCTCCCATTCGGGCGCGATAACCGGACATTGCGCGGCGGGCGTGGTGAAGCGCGCGTTCGGATTCGCCGCGGGGCGCCCGCAGCCTGGCTCCCAGTGTCGTCTTAGCCAGTCGGTCAGGATCGACGGATCGTCGTCGGTCATGTCCTCCCACCAGACATCGCCCTCCGGAGTCAATGCGCAATTTGTGAAGATCGAGTCTCGCGCGCACGTTCGCATGGCGTTGAGGTTCGACTTCTCGCTGGTACCCGGCGCGACGCCGAAGAAGCCGGCTTCCGGGTTGATGGCGTACAACCGACCGTCCGCGCCGAACTTCATCCACGCGATGTCGTCCCCGATGGTCTCTACCTTCCAGCCCGGAATTGTCGGAATGAGCATTGCGAGGTTGGTCTTGCCGCACGCGGAGGGAAACGCGCCGGTGACGTACCGCACCACGCCGTCGGGGTTGGTGAGTTTGAGGATGAGCATGTGCTCGGCCAGCCACCCTTCGTCGCGCGCCTGAACCGATGCGATGCGCAGAGCGTGGCACTTCTTGCCCAGCAACGCGTTGCCCCCGTAGCCCGATCCGAACGACCAGATCTCCCGCGTTTCAGGAAAATGACAGATGTACTTATTCTCCGCGTTGCACGGCCAGGGCACGTCGGGCGAAGCGCTGTCGAGCGGCGCGCCGACCGAGTGCAAACCCGCGACGAATTCGCCGTCAGTTCCCAGAACGTCGAGGACCGCGGTCCCGACGCGCGTCATGATGTGCATATTAGCGACAACATACGGCGAATCGGTCAATTCCACGCCGATTTTGGCGATAGGCGAACCGGTCGGGCCCATGCTGTACGGAATGACGAACATCGTACGGCCTCTCATGCAGCCGTCGTAGAGCTTCGTGAGGGTCGCCTTGATCTCCTTGGGGTCGGCCCAGTTATTGGTCGGGCCGGCGTTCTCCTCCAGTTTTGCGCAAATATACGTCTGGTCCTCCACACGGGCGGTGTCCGCGGGATCGGATCGCACAAACACGCTCCTCGGCCGCTGCTCGGGATCGAGAGGTATGGCCGTGCCGGCGTGGACCATCAAACGCAGCATCTCTTCGTATTCTTCGACCGAACCGTCGCACCAATGCACTCTATCGGGTTTGCAGACAGCCGCCGCTTTCTCCACATAATCTTTGACCTTCGTGTTCTTTGTCATACTCAAACCTCTTATTGGAGTATGGGAATGGTCGGGCCGGCTTTCACGGACGCCAATTCCGAGCGGGCCTCGGGACTTTCCTGGTAGAACGGGTTTTCTCGAGGCAGGCTTCCGCCGATCGAATTTCTCCGTTCCCTGGAAAACGACTATTTTAATCTTACAAGGGTCCGGTTAGCAACCCGTTTGCCGAGACCGTTGGTAGTCATCGTACCGGCCGTGGATCGACGATCGACGCCGAACGTCTAAAAAAGGGCGTTTTTGACGACCTGCGCGTGCCCGCGGATATTGCGTTCTCTTACCGAAACCGTTATCAGTACTCGCCGACGCGGGGACGCCGCCCGACCGGCCGGCGATCCCAGCGAAGCCGAGACACTATACCCACCGGAGACGATGTCGGTTACTATGGCTCCGACAAATCACAATCCTTTCAAAGTGTTCCGTCAAGCGCGCCTTGCTCTGTGGATCGCCGCGCTGCTTCTTCTGAGCGCGACCGGTTGCGTTTCCTTCCTGAACTCAAAGAAGGCGGCGGACCCGGGACCGCAAGCGGACTCACAGAAATTGGTCAAGCCGGTCATACCCGACGACAAGTACGGCGCGGAAGGCAGCGATCGACCGCGAGAATTCGACGAAAGCGGTAGCGCCGCTGATCAACGGCTCGCGGCGAAAGGAGCGGAAAAACCTCGGACCGACGCTCCGGAGTCTTCGGACGGACCCGGCTCGAACGCGAAGGGCGATTCCCAGAAGTCGGCTCGGTCATCCGGCGATAAGGGAGACGATTCAGACTCGAGGCTGACGGGCGTGTTTGACGTCGAGAAGCACGACCACGCCGCGTACAGCGCGAAGATCAAGAACGAGGCGATCCGCTTGGTGAACAGGACCGATGTCTGCTCAATCGCCAGGCTCTGTCGAGACAAGATCACCGAGGATTGGACCGTGTCGCTCTACGTCAAGCGACCGAAGACCTTCAGATTTGTCACCTATGCGTGGGACCCCGTCGATCAGAAATGGGAGAAGGTCTTCGAATCCCAACCCGAACCACTGAAAAGGCTGAAGCGGCACCTTCAGTTCATCTCCGCGGGCAAGGACTGCTCGTACCTGAAAGGGCGAGGACCTTGACGTCCCAAACGCCCAGGGAAGACGGCCGCTCGGAAACATGCTACAATCAGGGGTGTCATAATCGGCGATAACCGGTTCCATTTACCGGCGAAATTCCGAACCACCGGCGATCCGTCATGAGAGGAGGTTTCAACCGTGTTTCCGGCGCCCTTTCAGTCCACTACCCTGCGCTTGGCGCGCGCGGCCGGCGCGGCGCTTATGGTCGCGGCGGTCCTTGCCGTCCTCGGCTGGACCTCAGGAGCTTCCGCAAAGAATCCCGCGCTTGCACAGCAATCCCGTGAGGACTGTAACCGTTGCTGCGAAAAGGCCGATCTGGACGAATACTACACCGAGCAGTGCAAGCTCCGCTGCTTTCGGAATCCCGACTACTGCGACGCCGATGCGCTTAAGGCCGAAGAGAAGGAAAAACCCGAGCCGAAACGGAAGAAACGCGTGCAACGCCGCCCCGCGCCGAGATTCAATTGGCCGGACCAACTGAATCTTACACCGGGGAAGGAATGGGAGGCCGCCGCCCAAATTCTCGCTGCGAACGGCTTCAACACCCGGATGCGGAATTATGAGAAAGCGCTTCGCGCAATCGAGGCGGAATTGCAGCAATTCGCGCGCAATAACCCTCAAGGCGGGAATCTCCCCGTTCGCCGTCTCGAACGCATCTTGAGACAATACCGCTGACGTGAACGGACCATCGATCATCAGTTCCGCTCGTCGACCGCACGGCCTGCGGTTCATCGAGCGTGCCGGTCGAGCCTGCGTCGTAGCGCTTGCGCTCCTCATTGGGGCTTCTGCGTCGACAAGTCGAGCGACCGATTCTTCGACCCACAAAGCCGACGCGTCGCGCCCGAAATTGAGCCCCTCGCCCGCTGAGGCCCGACCGGCGCCCGAGCCTTTCTATCCGCAGTGGTGGGGCGACGCCCCGACGCTTCCCCCGCTGACTCCCTGTCGCAATCCCGGTTCGTGCGTCGCATGTCATGAAGAGCAGGCTAAGATGGACCCCTCACACGCGCGGGCGTGCGTGACCTGTCATCGCGGGGATCCGACCGCCGAAGACGAAGGGCGGGCGCATGAAGGCTTGATCGCGGACCCCGGCGATCTCAGCCATGCGGAAGAGACCTGCGGAAAGTGCCACCCCGAGGAGGCGCGGCGGGTCAAATGGTCGTCCATGGGGCTCGCGCCGCGGATGATCAACCATACGAGATTCGCATTCGGCGCGACCGAAACTCCCGCGCCAACCCACGCGACCGTGTCCCTCGGAAAGCTCGAACAGATTCCTCTGCCCTCGGAATCGAAAAACCTCGGCGACGATCTGCTCCGGCGTTCCTGCCTTCGCTGCCATCTGAGAACACAAGGCTCCGAACGATGGGGCGAGCATCGGGGTAAAGGCTGCAGCGCATGCCACATCGCGTATGCCAACTCGGCCGATGGACGTCCCCGCTCCCATGCGATCGTTCGCACCACAGGCATGACCGCGTGCCTCAAATGCCATAACGCGAATCATGTGGGCGTCGACTTCGTGGGGCTCTTCGAGAAGGATTTCCAGCGAGGCTTCAAATCTCCCTTCATCGATGGGAGACTCGCCCGGTGGATCTACGGGTCCGAGCAGCATCGCCTTGCGCCGGATGTCCATTTCCGAGCCGGCATGCAGTGCGTGGATTGCCACACGCTCGACGAGATCCACGGAACCGGCGAACCGCCCGATTCCCCCTACCCCGGCGTCGGAATATCGTGCCGAGGATGCCATGTGGAGGGAACCCATCCGCTTATTTTGAAGCAGTCGGACGGCCTGTGGACGTTGCTGCGCGGCAAGGGACGAACCATCCCCCAATGGAAAGACGATCTCATCCCCCACCGGATTGCGGAGCATCGGGAGAAGGTCTCATGCGCAGCGTGTCACGCCGCGTGGTCCTTTCAGGACTACGGATTGCATCTGATGCTCGAGGAGCGGGCCGCGTATTGGAAATGGGCGTCGTTGTCCATGCAGAACGACCCGCAGATTCAGGAAATCCTCGGCCAATACACGGGCACGTATGCGGACTTCGTTCCCCCGCAGTCCGGATCGCTCCCCTACAAACCCGTTGATGAATGGAAGCCGCCCAAGACCAAGGATTGGCTTTCGGGCGAAGTGCGGCCGGGCGCGTGGTTCCGTGGACTCACCGCGCGACGATGGGAGGACCCGCCCCTCGGGGTGGATCACCGGGGAAAGGTCTCCGTGATGCGACCGATATATCAGTATGTGGTGTCACATGTGGACGAAGAGGAGAACCTCCTGCTCGACCGTCACATCCCCGTTACGGGAGCGGGCTTTCCCGCCTTGATCTTCAATCCGTACACGCCGCACACGACATCTCCGGTCGGTCGTCCGTGCGGCCGATGCCACGGCAATCCCAAAGCCGCCGGCCTCGGGCTCGGCGTTCTCGGGATACGCGATTCGAAGTTTCACCCCACATGGACGCCGGAAACGCAGATCCCCGGGCACAGCTTCCGGTGGGACGCGCTCGTGGATTCAAAACATCAGCCGGTTCAGCGCAGCACGCGACCGAACGCCGGCCCCCTGGACGCAGCGACAATCGAAACACTCATGAACCCGTCATCACGTCAACGAGCCCTGCATTACCGCTATCTTCACGAGGTCCTCGGACGGCCTTGACAGCCGGGATGCCCCGGGTCTATGCTCCTAAACCTGACCGCAGGCGCCTGCCGGTTCACACCCGTGTATGTCTCTCGTCACAAAGGATCGATCCATGAAGATCACGGAAGAAGAGGTCGATTACGTCGCCTTCCTCGGCAGATTGTACCTCGATCCCGAAGAGAAAAAGAAGTATCAGGGCCAGCTGAACGATATTCTCAAATATATGGAAGAGCTGGGCAAAGTGAACACCGAAGACACGGTCCCCATGGCGGGGCCGGTGGAATTGTACACCCCCTTGAGGGAAGACACGGTGCGGGAGTCGCTCACCGTCGAAGAGGCGCTGGCCAACGCGCCCAAGCGCACGGAATCGAGTTTTCGCGTTCCCAAGGTCTTCGATTAGCTCCGCATTCGGACGCCGGTAAGACGGACCGCCGCACAAACCGTGTCCATAGAGGTGACCAAGGTGTCGAATCTGTACGAAAAGACCGCCGCGGAATTGGGGCGGATGCTGAGGGCGAAAGAAACGTCGTCGGTGGAGATCGCCCGCTCCGTCATCGAACGGATGGAGGCGGTCGAGAGTTCGGTGAGCGCATACATCACACCCACTCCCGAAACCGCGCTCGGGCTTGCCGAAGAAGCCGACAAGCGCATCGCGTCCGGTGACGCCGGACCGTTGACCGGCATCCCGATCGCGATCAAGGACAATATGTGCACGCGCGGACTCAAGACCACGTGCGCGTCGCGCATCCTCGCGGACTTCGTCCCGCCTTACGACGCGACCGTCGTCGAGAAGGTCCGTCGCGAGAATATGATCATCCTCGGCAAGACCAACATGGACGAGTTCGCCATGGGATCCTCGACGGAGAATTCCTGCTGGGGCCCCACCCATAATCCCTGGAATCTCGATCGCGTGGCAGGCGGGTCCAGCGGGGGGTCCGCGACTGCGACCGCGTGCATGTCCACGGTGGTTGCGCTCGGTTCCGACACGGGCGGCTCGATCCGGCAGCCCGCGTCCTTCTGCAGCGTCACCGGGATGAAGCCCACGTACGGGGCGGTCTCCCGATACGGCCTGGTCGCCTTCGCGTCGAGTCTCGATCAGATCGGCCCGATCGGTCGGACCGCGGAGGACGTCGCGCTGGTTCTCAATCTCATCTGCGGTCACGACCCGGCCGACTCCACGTCGGTTCCGCACGATCATCCCGACTACACGAGCTTCCTGGGTGAGCCGGTCGCAGGGATGACCGTCGGTATGCCGGTCGAGTTCTTCGGTAAACTCGACGATCCCGACACCGTCCGGGTCATGGAAGAAGCGAAAAAAACCTTCGAGGCAATGGGCGTGAAACTGGTGGAACTCTCCCTTCCCTATCTCGATTACGGGATCACGGCCTATTACATTATTGCCCCGAGTGAAGCGTCGTCAAACCTGGCCCGCTACGACGGCGTCAAGTACGGCCACAGGGCGGATCGCTACGAAAATATGATCGACATGTATCGCCGGACGCGCGCGGAAGGGTTCGGCCCCGAGGTCAAGCGCAGGATCATGCTCGGAACCTACGCGCTCTCTTCCGGCTATTACGACGCCTACTACCTGAAGGCGGCCAAGGTCCGCACGCTCATAACCGACGATTTCCGGAAGGCATTCGAATCCTGCGATGTAATGCTCTGCCCGACCTCGCCCACGCCGCCGTTCCCAATCGGCGAGAAAATCGACGATCCGATCCAGATGTACCTGATGGACGTCTTCACCATCCCGGTGAATATGGCGGGTTTGCCCGGGATCGCTTTTCCCGGCGGATTCTCGACGGACGGTCTTCCGGTGGGCGTTCAGCTCATCGCGCCGCACTTCGAGGAAGGTCGGCTGATCCAGCTGACGTCCGCGTTCCAGGGGGAGACGGACCATCACCTGAAGCGACCACCATTATAGGACGTGACGATGGAATACGAGGCTGTAATCGGACTGGAAATCCACGCGCAACTGCTCACCGACTCGAAGGCCTTCTGTTCGTGCACCACACGGTTCGGCGCGGAACCGAATTCCCATACCTGCCCGATATGTCTCGGCATGCCGGGAGTCCTTCCCGTGCTCAACCGTCGGGCCCTCGAATTCACGGTCAAGATGGCCCTCGCGTGCAATTGCCATATCAACGAGATCAGTCGATTTGCACGGAAAAACTACTACTATCCGGATCTTCCAAAGAATTATCAGATCTCTCAATACGAACTCCCTGTCGCGGAACACGGCTGGGTAGAGATAGAGACCGACGTTGGCCCTCGCCGAATCGGGATCACGCGGATTCATATGGAAGAGGACGCGGGCAAGCTCGTCCACGATGAGACACGGCCCCTCTCGTACGTGGATCTCAATCGCACCGGCGTGCCGCTCATTGAAATCGTCTCAGAACCGGACATGCGCGACCCGGCTGAAGCGGCCGAATACCTCCGGTCCGTCCGAGCAATCCTCGTGTATCTGGGTATCTGCGACGGCAATATGGAAGAAGGGAGCTTCCGCTGCGATGCGAACGTTTCGATCCGACCCAAGGGAAAGACCGAACTTGGCGTCAAAACCGAACTCAAGAATATGAACTCTTTTCGGAATATACAGCACGCGCTGTATTACGAGATAGAACGACAGGAGCAGATGGTCTCCGCCGGCGAACGGATCGTTCAGGATACGCGGCTCTTCAATCCCTCCACTGGGACTACTGCGTCGATGCGCGCCAAGGAGATGGCCCACGATTACCGCTATTTTCCCGATCCGGACCTCTTGCCTCTGCGCGTCGAGCCGGCGCTGATCGATAGGATGCGTGACGACCTCCCGGAGCTCCCCGCAGAGAAGCGCGTGCGCTTCGTGAGCGAATTCGGAATCCCGCCGTACGATGCGGCGGTGCTCACCGCGGACAAGGAGCTGGCGGCCTATTTCGAGGAGACTGTTTCCCACTATTCCGAGCCGAAAACGGTCAGCAATTGGATCATGACCGAACTTATGCGTGAACTGAAAAGCGGAGAGATTGGTATCGAAACTTGCCCCATCACGCCGCGACAATTGGCGGAACTTCTCAAGCTTGTCGGCGACGGAACGATCTCAGGTAAGATCGGGAAGACGGTCTTCGAAGAAATGTGGGCAAACGGCCGCGATCCGAAAGCTATTATCGAAGAAAAGGGACTTGTGCAGATTTCGAATACCGACGAATTGGCCGGACTGGTTCGGCAGGTCCTGGAGGAGAATCCCAAAGAAGTGGAGAAGTACCTCGCAGGCCGCACGAAAGTGATGGGCTTCTTTGTCGGTCAAGTAATGAAGGCGACCAAAGGGAAGGCGAATCCCCAGGTGGTGAACGAAATCCTGACGGAAGAATTGAAGTGCCGCGGCTAGACGCGCGCGGCGCATTAT
This sequence comes from uncultured Syntrophales bacterium, assembly GCA_964385875.1. Taxonomy (GTDB): domain Bacteria; phylum Desulfobacterota; class Desulfomonilia; order Desulfomonilales; family Desulfomonilaceae; genus CAYLRL01. Next base: position 9,200 of record CAYLRL010000015.1, on the reverse strand, counting down.
TCCGAATAACACCGAACGATTATTCTTAAGTAGAGCCTGACAGGGGTCGGGCCCGTTCGAAGGACGGAAGGTTTAGCCGGAGCGTGAGAGTTACACCGCGGCGAGGACCGAGCAGGGAATTCTTGAGTTCGTGACCGTACCTCGTTTGGAGTCCGGCGAGAGATGAATCGAGCGGAACACGATTTCGGCGCCGTACAACCGGGGTCGGCGGCTAACAGACCCGGCGCCGTTGTCAGCTGAACTGATAAGCTCCGCGCCCAACCTGGGAAAGCCCCATTGTAAGAGTCTTCCGAGCATTCCAACCTGTTCGCTGCGCGCGTCCCTTTCGGCCCGAACGTTCCTCGACCGGGAAAAAAGACTTGCGGCGCGTCGTTGGGAAATGGCATAGTATTCGCTTGGGTATTTTTCGGAAGAAGGTTGGACGCGGAACAAAATGGAGACAAAGTCGATCAAAATAGTAGTGTATCACTGCCGCAACCTCGAACTCTTCAAGGACGGCGGGCACAAGGAATTCGCACGCTCGCGGCCCGGCCTCAGGCTCGTCGCGGTCCCCTGCTCGGGCAAAGTGGAAGCTCACCACATCCTCGGCACAATGGCCGGGGGCGCGGACGGCGTGCTCATTCTGGCCTGCGCGGAGAAGGCCTGCAAGTTCCTGGAAGGCTCAATGCGGGCGCACAAGCGATTGGACTTCGCACGGCGGTGGTTGACGGAGTTGAACATAGAGCCCGAGCGGATTGAATTTGTGCATGCGACTCCACGGGACAAGGACGGCTTAACGGAGATTCTGAACCGGTTCGGCGCCAAGCTCGACGATCTCGGCGCGATCGCCCCCGCCTCCAACTTCTGAGTCCGAATTCAGAGCCGAGGAAGTGTGTGCCGATTCGGCCCATGACGGCCGCGCGGGCGGCGGCCGGCCGTACAGAGAGGAAATACGGTGATAGTTGCGGAACTCAAATCGATAGAAGAAATACGGAATCTGATCGATCGCTACAAGTCGATACTTGTGGTGGGATGCGATTCCTGCGTCGCGGAATGCGCGGCAGGCGGGCGCAAAGAAACCCAGCTGCTCGTCGCGGCGCTCAAGCTTGCGTATCAGAAGGACCGCGAACCCCACGTTGTGACGGAGGCCTGCATCGACCGGCAGTGCGTGGATGATTTCATCCGTGAGATCGCGGACCTCGTGCCCGAGCACGACGCGATCCTTTCGTTGGGATGCGGCGCGGGTGTGCAGGCGTTGGCGCGGGTCTATCCGGACAAGCCGATCTTCCCCGCGCTGGATACGCTCTTCATCGGCGAGACCCAGATGCGGGGCGTATGGCAGGAGAACTGCCTCGGCTGCGGTCAGTGCAAGCTCGGATATTTCGGCGCGGTTTGTCCGGTGACCCGCTGCTCGAAGAAGCTCATGAACGGCCCCTGCGGCGGCTCGAAAAACGGCCTATGCGAGGTCAATCCCGAGATACCGTGTGGTTGGCAGATGATAATCGACCGGCTCGAGGCCCTGGGCGAGTTGGACCGGCTGACCGAGTACGTTGCGCCGGTTGACTGGTCCACGTCGCATTCCGGAGGCCCGCGCCGCGTCGTCAGGGAGGATCAGAAACCGTGAAAACCGAAAGCCGCCTTGAAAAGGTCCTCGAGGCCGGGCACTTCGCGGTGACCGCGGAATGCGGCCCGCCCAAGGGAGCGGACATCTCCGTCCTTGAGAAAAAAGGCCAATTCCTGTTGGGTTGTGTGGATGCGGTGAACGTCACCGATAATCAGACGGCCATCGTCCGCATGTCGTCGACGGCAGCCGGCGCTATTCTCAAGCAGATGGGGCTCGAGCCCATACTCCAGATGGTCACGCGCGATCGCAACCGGATCGCGCTCCAGAGCGACCTCTTCGGCGCGTATGCGCTGGGAATTCGGAATGTACTCTGCCTGACCGGGGATCATCAGATCTTCGGCAATCAGAAAGAGTCTCTGGGCGTCTTCGATCTTGATTCCATGCAGTTGATCCGCACCGTCAAGGAAATGCGCGACAACAGTGTGATTATCGGCGGCGAACCGATCCAGGGACCGCCGAGAATGTTCATCGGCGCGGCGTCCAATCCCTTCGCGGACCCGGTGAGTTGGCGGGTGGTTCGTCTGCGGAAGAAGATCGACGCGGGCGTGGATTTCATTCAGACCCAGTGTATTTACAATCTCGACAGGTTTGAACAGTTTATGAGGGAGGCCCGGGATCGAGGTCTCACCGAGAAGGTCAAAATCCTCGCCGGCGTCACTCCGCTCAAGAGCTCGGGAATGGCCCGGTACATGGCCAAGAATGTTGCGGGAATGGACGTGCCGGAGGCGCTCATCGATCGGCTTGCGGGTGTCCCCAAGGAGAAACAGGCCGAAGAAGGGATCACGATCTGCGTCGAAACTATTCAGCGGGTGCGGGAGATTCCCGGAGTCGCCGGTCTGCACCTGATGGCCATCGAATGGGAGGAACGGGTCCCGGAGATACTCAAGGCCGCGGGACTGGATCAGCGGCCGGAGGTGTGACCGCAGGCCGCGCCCCGTGAAAGAAAGCAATCATGCCGAAGAAATATCATATTGATGTTCGTGAGACCCCGCATCGGTTTCCGGTGATTGGACGGTCGGGAATCGTCGATTGGGGCGAAGGCTGCCTCAAGTGCCCCGTCTGCGTGAAGCAGGAGTGCGTGTATAACGTGTACAAGAAGCGCTCCTTTTCGCCGGAGATCTGCGGGGACACCATCGACGATCTGTGCAAGGACTGCTTCCGGTGCGTCCAGGGCTGTCCCAAGCGATTGATACACAAGACCATGAATCCCGAATGGGAAGCGCTGGGAAACGACGTTTATACGCCGGAGATCATTTCCACCAATTGGGAGCAGGCTCGGACCGGCAAGATTCCCGTTTCGGGCGCGGGGTACGGCGGGCCCTTCGCCGGCGCAGGCTTCGATTCCATGTGGACGGACATGAGCGAGATCGTTCGTCCGACGCGAGACGGCATCCACGGCCGGGAATACATCTCGACCGTCGTGGATATCGGCAGTCTTCCCGGAATGTTGAAGTTCGATAGCGCCGGGAAGTTGGACGGTCCGACCACCCCGACCGTGCGAATCCCCATCCCGATCGTATTCGACCTGCTGCCGTTCGGCGATCTTTCGCCGGCGGTGTACGAGGGATTTGCCGCGGCCGCGGCGCAGCTCGGCACGCGCTTCATCGTTCCGGAAGGCGTCGCTCGGGATCTCGGCGAGTTCCGGGAATCGCCGGTTCCCTATCTCGACGGCGAGTCATTCGACGCGGACTGGATCGCCTCGTTCGACATGGTGGAGATCCCCGACTCTCCCTCGGTTTTCGAACGTATGGCCGCGCTCAAGGAGATCAAACCGGACCTCATCGTCTCGGTGCGTGTCCCGGCTCTGCTTTCCCTCACCGATCGGGTGGTGGAGCTCGTGAGAGGCGGCGTCCCCGTGATCCACGGAGCCGCGGACGAACGAGGTTTCGAGCCCGGTTTGCCGGACGGCGCGCATGTGAAGGACTTCATCCGGTCCGTGCATTCGCGGCTGCTCTCGGAAGGAATTCGGGACACGATGACCTTCATCGTGAGCGGCGGGGTCGCCATGGCGGAACACGTGATCAAGTCGATGCTGTGTGGAGCGAATTTGACTGCGGTCGACATCCCCCTCCTCCTGGCTCTTGAATGCCGGATGTGCGGCAATTGCGCGGAAGATATCGAATGTCCGGTCGACATGGCCCACATTGCGCCGGAATGGGCGACCCGGAGAGTTCTGAACCTCATCGGCTCGTGGCACAATCAGCTCCTGGAAATGATGGGCGCGATGGGCATCCGGGAGGCCCGCAGGCTGCGCGGCGAACACGGTCGACTCATGTTCATCGAAGATCTGGAAGCCGACACCTTCGGTCGTATCTTCGGTCCGGCCGGCGCATAAAGTGAGGAATTGACGACAATGCGTTATACGAGTCCATGGAATGCAGTCCCGTCCCGCGAGGTCGCGATCACGCCCTCGAGATTCCGGCGGGGCCTCGGCAAATATACGGTGGTGGTTTCCGACGCGTGCAATGACTGCCTCAAGTGCGTGGCGGTTTGCCCTGAAGCCGTGTTCGAAGCAAAGGGCGGACGGCTGCTCCCCCCGCACGATCACTTGTGCCTCGGGATCGAATGCTCGAAGCGATCGGATCGGTGTATCGTTAATTGCCCGGTCGATGCGATCGGCGTCGCCGAGAATCCGTCAGCGCGTGCGCTCGGCGACAAGCGCTGGACCGCGGACTTGCTGATGAGCACGTGGTATATGGCCGAGACCGGTCGACTTCCCAAGAACGATCTCGAGTATCGCACCGGCGACACGGGTGGAGGATACGACAAGCTGCGGATACGCTTCCCCAAGGAGCCGCCGAAGCCCGAGCTCGAGAAGGCGAAGATCGACACCTCGATCAGCCTCAACAAGCGGAACGACGGCCGGCATACGATCGACATTGACATTCCCGTGTACGGCGGCGGCATGTCGTTCGGGTCGATCAGTCAGATCACCATGCTCAGCCGCATACGCGCGTTCGCCGCGTTCAATTCGTTCACCTGCACCGGCGAAGGCGGGTATCCCGAAGCGCTCTACCCCTTCGACGACTACATCATCACGCAGGTCGCGACGGGCCTTTTCGGCGTTCGGGAAGAGACCGTGCAGCGCGTCAAGATCATCGAATTCAAATACGCTCAGGGCGCCAAGCCCGGCCTGGGCGGGCATCTCCTCGGCGACAAGGTGACCGCGGCCGTGGCAAGGATCAGGGAGACCGTGCCGGGATCGTCGCTTTTCAGCCCGTTTCCGTTCCATTCGGTTTACTCGGTGGAAGACCACAAGAAGCATGTGGACTGGATCAAGGCCATGAACCCGAAGGGGCTCGTTTCCGTGAAGGTGTCCACACCGACGGACGTGGACATGGTCGCGGTCGGGTCCTACTACGCCGGCGCTCATATCATCCATATCGACGGATCGTACGGCGGGACCGGCGCGGCTCCCGACGTTGCCAAGAAGAATATCGCCATGCCGATCGAGTATGCGATTCCCAAGGTGCATCAGTTTCTCGTGAACGAGGGTGTCCGCGATCAAATCACGCTGATCGCGTCCGGTGGAATTCGGACGGCCTTTGACGTAGCCAAATCCATCGCGCTCGGCGCAGACGGGGTGGTCACGGGAACGCCGGACATGGTGGCCCTCGAATGCCTCCGGTGCCACAACTGCGAAAGCGGTCGAGGCTGCGCTCGGGGAATCGCGACCACGGACAGCGAGCTTGCCGGTCTCATGGACCTGGAATGGGGCACTCAGCGTATCGTAAACATGCTCTCGTGCTGGCGGGACCAATTGCAGGAGATTCTCTACCGGCTCGGCATGAGCAGCGTCCGCGAACTCACCGGCAAGACAGACTGCCTCGCGCATCTCGATTACAACCCCGACGCGGCGGACGATGACATCCGCGGGTCGATATCCCGAGGTTTGCCATGACACATAACGGTTTCATAGCTGAACGTATTATCCAAGCCAGAGTTGCGGAATTCGGCCGCGGCGACGTCACGGGCAACCGCAAGCGAGAGGATGAGGGCGGCTGCGGCGTAACCGGATTTGCGTGCAACATCCCCGTCGCGGGACGCCACATACTCGAGCCTTCGATCCGCATGCATAATCGAGGCAACGGCAAGGGCGGCGGAATCGCCGCGGTCGGATTCAATCCGGATCAAGTGGGCGTATCCCGTGAAACGCTCGATTCCCATTACATGCTCCAGATCGCGCTCCTCGAGCCCTCTTGTCTTCCCGAGCTGAAAGCCAAGCGCATAACACCCTTCTTCGACATCGCCAAGGAAGAGATCCTTCCCCACCTCTCGGATTACCGCGAACTGGAAGGGCTCGACGTGAAGCCCCCGGACATCTGGCGGGGCTTCGTCCGTGTAAAGAAGGACGTGCTCGACGACTTCCGCCGGAAGAACGGTCTGACCCAGACGACGGAGAGATTTGCGGAAGACGAATTCGTGAGCCGGAACAGCTTCGGCCTGAACAAGGAGTTCTACAGCTCCCTCGGCCGGCAGCAGGCGTTCGTGGTCTCACACGGCCGGAACGTAATGATTCTCAAGATCGTTGGGTACGCGGAGCATGTAGCGCAGTACTATATGCTCGAGGATTTCGAGGCTCATTGCTGGATCGCTCATCAACGGTATCCCACTCGGGGCCGCGTCTGGCATCCCGGCGGCGCGCACCCGTTCACCGGTCTGAACGAGGCGCTCGTTCACAACGGGGACTTCGCCAACTACGTGGCCACGTCCGCGTACCTCAAGCAGCGCGGCATGGAACCACTCTTCATGACCGACACGGAAGTGAGCGTTATGCTGTTCGACCTGTGGAACCGCGTGTACGGCTATCCGCTGGAAGTCATTATCGAAGCGCTCGCGCCCACCGGCGAGTTGGACTTCGACCTCTTGAGCCCCGAGAAGCAGGAGTTGTACGGCCGCGTTCAGTCCTCGCACATTCATGCGTCGCCGGACGGTCCCTGGTTCTTCATCATCGCGAGAAACGCGCCCGAAACAAAGAGTTTCCAACTTATGGGGATAACCGACACATCCATGCTGCGTCCCCAGGTGTTTTCGCTCTACGACGGCGAGGTGCAGATCGGGCTCTGCTGCTCGGAGAAACAGGCGATCGACGCGACGCTGCGTTCGCTTGCGGAGGAAGATCCCCGCTTCAGCCCGATCGCGGACAAATACTGGAACGCGCGGGGCGGCTCGTTCGACGACGGGGGCGCGTTCATCTTCAACCTGGCCGAGACCGATGACGGCGGCCGCGTCCTGACCTGCTCGAACAAGTTCGGCGATCCCGTGACGGTCGAGCCGCGCGTCCCGTTAAATATCACCGCCGACGTAGTGAAGCCCGCCACGTGGGAATCGGATCTCGAGCCGGCGCTCACGGACGCTCTCGAGACTCGTGCTCCTCGGACGCTCTTCGATTTCATCGCGGAGAACGCCGCGAATTGGGACTACAACACCCTACGATGGATCGTCGGGAGAATTGGTCGAGCCGCGCGGAAGGACCGAAGTCTGCTCAATTCGACCATCGGGGGCCTGACATTGGCGCTGGATCGCCGATTCCCCCTCGGTGACAAGAAACGATCCGCAGTGCTGGTGATCGTTTCACATCAGCTCGACGATATCTTCCGGTCGACGCCGCGTATCACCGAGTCGGTGGACGTCGGCTATTACTGCTTCATCGACTATGCGACCCGCAACAGCCTACGTCCTCCCATATCGATCGAGAAGGCGCTCGTTATCGACGCCAAGGACTTCGAACCCGAAGGGGACAATTGCGACGCGGTTCTCATCACGGACGCGTATCATCTCGGCTGGCGTGAGTTCATCGTCTTTGATTTGCGGGGCCAGCGATTCGAGGGATGCGGACTCGGGCCCCAAACCGACGACGTGCGCATCGACCTGTACGGCTCTTCGGGCGATTACGCAGCCGGCGGAATCGACGGCATGACCGTGCATATCCACGGGAACGCCCAGGATCAGATCGGCCAGATCATCAAGCGGGGCACGCTCGTAATTCACGGCGACGTGGGCCAGTGCTTCATGTACGGCGCAAAGGGCGGCGAAACGTATGTCCTCGGTAATGCGGCCGGTCGTCCCTTGATCAACGCGGCGGGGCATCCTCGTGTCGTGATCAACGGCACCGCGTTGGACTTCCTCGCTGAAAGCTTCATGGCCGGCGATCCCCTCAACGGCGGCGGATTCGTTATCGTGAACGGCCTCACTCTGGATGAAGACGGGAACATCATCTATCTCGATCGGCCCTACCCCGGCTCGAATCTCTTTTCGCTCGCGTCCGGCGGCGCGCTTTACATTCGCGACCCACACGGGAAGTTGGTCCAAGAACAGCTCAACGGCGGCGCGTTCGCGGAATTGTCCGACGCGGATTGGGAATTGATCCTCCCGTATCTGCAGGAGAACGAACGGCTTTTCGGCATCCCCGTCGATGATCTGCTCACGGTCGACGGGGTCAAGAGCAATCCCAAGGACGTGTACCGCAAAGTGGAAGCGGTTCCCCTTGCGGTGCTCCGGACTATTCCCTCGACGGACGACTCCGTGTGGGCGGCGAACAGCATGAAGAAGGCCGGCTGAGTAAGCCTATCTCGGACATCGCCGCCTTCGGGACGGCGTTTTGAATAGAGACGGCGGGCTCGGTCCCGCCGTTTTTGCGTCCGCCCGCCTAGATCTTGCTGAAGCGTGTTGCGACAAGCATCAACGCGAGACCGGCGACCGCAATCCACGGCACGTACTGTCCCGGCAGCGACGGGACCACGATAATCCGCAGCGTGAGCAGGATCGACGCCACGAGAAGAACGAAGGAAATCCACCATACCACTGCTTTCGGGGGACTGAGTTTCATTGAACGACTCCGTGAACGTGAAATCCGGATCGACTGAGCGACGTCGCGGTCGGAACTCCTCGCCCGACACGTGAAGGCCCCAAGCAACCGCCGCCTCCTCCGGGCGCGCACGACCAACGCCGGCCGGCAAAGATTAGTATACCCGATTATCTTCGGTTTGACGTCGGGTTCATTAGCTTCCGGCGAATTGCCGTGAGACCGGATCTCCCATATCATTGAGGCTATGGACGATCGTAAAAACTCAGGGACCCCGCCGGAGCGAGACGTTCGCGGCCGGGAGAGCGAAGCCCCTGCCTTCGATGTGGACGGCATGCTTGGGCGGCTCGCCAAGCGGCTGCGGATGCTGGGATTGGCTACCGCGTTTCCGGTTACGGAACCGGCTCCGGATCGGACATTCGTCACAGCGAGGACGAGCCCGCCGCTCGGCGATACGGTGGTGATAACCGCCGAGTCGGTCGACGAACAGCTTGCGGAATTCCTCGAACAAACCCAACTCGAACCCGACCACGCCCTCTTCTTCTCTCGATGCCTCATCTGTAATGAACCGGTCACGGCCATTCCGAAGGAGGAGGCCCGGGACCGCGTGCCCACCGCGGTCTACCGGCGCTTCAAGACCTTTCGGCGATGCCCGACCTGCGGCCGCATCTACTGGGAAGGCTCCCATACCGATCGAGCGCGGCGTGGCCTCGCTCGGTTCATTCGACCGCGTCCTCATACCAATGCGCTCTCCAAGAAGTAAGATTAAGGCCCTCACCGTTGCTCTCCCGG
>CAYLRL010000014.1:0-70422 GCA_964385875.1 uncultured Syntrophales bacterium | reverse complement strand
TCGCCCGCTGCGTCGCCTGTTCGTCGGTGAGGAGCAGAATCCGCTGCGTGCGGAAAATGTCGCTCTGCTCGCGGAGCATCTCCGCAAAAGCCCGAGCGTCGTTGGCCGCAAAGCCCAGTTCGCGAATCTTCGGCTCTCGATACTTCGAGATTCCCACCACCAGCGCATACAGATCGCCCTTGGGCGTCACCGCTCGCTCCAGGGAATCCGAGTCATTTGACGCAGCGGTAGAAACCCCGACGGCGCCGAATCCGCCAAACGCGACCCCGACCACGATCAGAAGAGCAATTAAACCTACACGGAGGAGATGTTGGGACAACTTCCGAAACCTGTTTGGAGAGCCAAATATGAGTAATTCAAACTACGCCCGGCTCGCTGCGAACCGGCGGGGCGGTGATCCCACACGCGGAAAGGATCAGCTGGAATAATCGTGAGCCCCTGCTGTGCGGTCAGGGCGATCCGCCCTGCTCCGACACGCTACCGCGCAGGCGGAATCGACTCGATAATCGTCGGAAACGCCTTGGGCTCGTCGGGCTCTTCAGCCGTCGCGAAACCGACCATGACCGAACAGACCAGCATCGCTGCCGCAATCATAACCGTCAGAAGTCGAGGGAATCGCATGGATATCGCTCCTTCAGCGCTCGGACCCGCGCGGGATCGGCGCTTCAGAGAAGACCGACATTACATCAAATGATTAAGACACCGGCATCCTTCGCCTGTTCCATTGTAATCCCCACAGGATGCGGGCGCAAGGGGCAGGGCGGCCCCGAGGCAGACCGTCGGCGGGGGTACACGGATTCCAAAGAGGAATGGAGACGCGCCCCCTCGACGCGGTCAGCGTGAGAGCGCGTATCGTGCGCCCGACTTCCGGGACACGTGGCGCCGGCCGCGTCACACGTTCCAACAGGTCATTGCGAGGAGCGGAGCGACGAGGCAATCTCGGAATGTCCCCCAGCCGGCGAAAGGGGACCACTTTGCTGTGGTCGCAACCGCAAGCTCCACGCGGAGCGCAGCAACGGTCCCCCTGGAGACTCACGAACGATGTCCGCGCTTCCTGACGTGTTCAACCGAAAATTGAAAAAGCGTAAAACTCTGATCCCAGAACAAGGGGTTGCAGCAAAGGCAGTACCATGTTACGATTATGCCATGCGTTTTGCTGACACATCAGACCAGCTGTTTGGAAGCTCATCCTATTCGGGCGTCAGGACTAACCGGTCCCTAATCCCGCAAGCACTTAGCTGGCAACGCGCCTTGAGAAATGGATTGCACAGATTCCGGTCACACCATTTTCGTGCGGAGGACCTTTGGCGATGTGTATTCTTTGGTGGAAGAAGAAGACATGGCCCGATGCTGATTTCGCTCAAATCAAGAAGAGGTCAAGGCTCTTAGTGATAGATGATCAAGAGTTCCCATATCTTACCCTTTTCAAAAGGGATGGCTATGCAATGGACAAATGGGATGATTTGGAGAATCTCAACGATCTTGAAGCCGGGAAATTCGATGTGATACTGTTGGACATTCAGGGGGTCGGACAGATTTATTCGCCGCAGCAGCAGGGCCTTGGAATCATAAGACATCTCAAGTCACACAACCCCGCGCAAGTAATTGTGGCCTACTCCAACGCCGATTGGTCTCTCAAGTATCAGGAGTTCTTTGACATGGCCGATGCAAGCTTATCAAAGAATCAGGACTATTTTGAATTCAGAACAGCGATTGACAAGCTACTTAAGGCTCGGTTCTCACTAGAGTTTTATGAAACTAAGGTCAAGAATATCGTGGCAACCGATCCCCAACACGCCGAGGAAATCACAGCAGTAGCCAAAAAGGCACTACTGACAGGTAATACGCACGCGCTGCAACAGACCTTAGCCAGGCTTGACGACTCTGCTACGGCCAATCTAATCTTCAAAGTAATTCAAACCGGAACGGCGGTTCTTACATGCATAAAGACCTTCTGACGTTCTTTCCCTACCCGTATTCGATAGACGGGAAAAAAGACGATGGTCTCTATCTACGTTGGCCGGAACGATGCCATAGTTGCACGAAGAACGTCTGCGAAAATAAGCGCTCGGACAAGCTTCAACTATGCCCTCACGGGCTCCATTATGTCTGGTTCCAGGATCGGATCTTAATTGGTGGGATCATTTTGTCCGATTGGCAAGCCCCATCCCAGGCCTACAAGAAAGCCAGAAAGAAATTTCAGCGTAATAAGGTTAACATGGATGATCTAAACAAAGTTATGAAGACGCTAAACACATTTAACTCGAATTACGAGGCATCGGTTCGTGCAGAAAAGGATGCCATATTGCAGCGTTATCGGAATGACGACATATATAAGAAAGAATTCCTTGATTGGATTCGGCCTCAGCTCGTGCAAGGCTTGTTCTCTGTCCACGACATGAGACAGATAATCGGACAAATCACCCAGAATATGAACGTTATTCTGGAAACTCGTTATCCCAGGCTAGCATTAGACGATCAGTTGAGAAGGGCGTTGCATGCGGAGACCTCAATATATTGGGCCAGCAAATTGCTTCATGAAAAGCTTGCTTTGAACAGGTTCCTGTTACTCCCAGAAACGATCACTGATCCCCAGCGTTATACTACGTTTAGGTTGCACGGCCTGGTGCTCAAATATGTGCGCATTTACGAAATGACTTTTAAGGAAGCGAACATCAAGGTCTTAGTTAAGGGTGCGAGTCATGGTTCCATTCATGGACCTCCCGATGCCGTTGGCACGATACCGCACACTTTAATCGATAACGCCTGCAAATACAGCCCTAAGGATGGAACGATTGAGGTGCTCTTTGAGGAAGCTCCTGACACTATCCAACTGAGTGTTTCTTCGCTAGGCCCATTGGTCGAACCGGATGAGCGGTCGGCGATCTTTGAACCGGGCAAGCGGGGAACGGAAGCTGCTCGGCATCAAGAGGAGGGCATGGGGATGGGGCTTTACCTCGCTAAATACATTGCGAAGCAGATTGGTACGGATATTCATTTCGAGCAATCTGATTCCAAAGTGGGTGAGCGGTGGTATCAGACCGTCTTTTCGGTGTCTTTTAGGCGTGCTGATCGCGCGCAGGGGTAATGGATCAGAGAGGCGGGTGCGTGCACGGGTACCCCGTGGCATCGACAAGCACCCACACGCCCGTTGGCAGCGGAACGCCATCGTTCAGGCAGTATTGGAGTCCGGAGATCTGCAGCCTGTTGGTCGGAGACAATCCTGGCGCATCATCAGCTCATTCGATGAATGTAACCCCGCCCATGGTGACGAAAAAGTAGGCCGGTCCTTCAGGGCCGGTAAACGGCCGGCCACCGTATCAACCGTCTTCTCGTCCCGTAGGGCCTATTGACATGGGGACCTCCAACGGCTGCGCCGCCCGGACGTGTAACGTCCAAGCCCCCCCCCGGAACGCCGTACGGAAATCTCCGACTCACGGTCGCACAAACACCGTTGGTAACTCCGAGGTACTTTGGACAGACGCAATGTCCTACCCCTCACGGGGACTTCTGAAGAAAGGCCCATCCTACAGGGCCGCCGCGGCCTAAACCCCTGTCATTGCGAGGAGCGGAGCGACGAAGCAATCTCAGCGCATAACGAAGCCGAAGCGTCGGGATTGCCTCCACGCGTCGGCAATGACACTCTTCGGCGGGCGCGTCCAGCTCACCGTTGGAAATAGACCTCTTCGAATGGTTGGACCACGACGAAGCCGTCGCCTTGGAAGAGCATCTGGATGGATTCGCCGCTGCCTCGGCCGATGAATGTCCTGAACGAAACGTCGGTCTTGAGGTCCGGGCTGAGGGATCCCGACCATGCGACGGTGGCGTTGGGGTCGGTGACCACGGGATTGTCGGCCGTGACCCGGAGGGTCAACGGTTCGTAGTGAGAGGTGACGGCGATCTTACCGTGGCCGTCGAGGCGAATATTGGTCAGTCCTCCGGCCATCATGGCGGTGACTTTCTTCATCAGCGAGATGTCCCATTCGATGGTGTTCTCGAATGCCAGGATGTCGTTGCCGTTCACGAAGATCGTTTCACCGCCCAGTTCGAGGATGGTGATCTTCTTGCCGGCGTCCGCGAGATAGACCTTGCCGACGCCCTCGGCCTTGGTGAGCGTGATCGGTTCCGCGCTGACGGCCCGCTTGAAGAGTTTCCCCACGCCGTGTTCGAGGATGCCTTCTCGTGAGAACTTGACGCTGCCCCGGTACGCGATCATCGATCCGGCTTTGGTCCAGACCGTCCCGTCCAGGTTCACTTCGAGCAGACGGGGGCTCTCCAGCTCGAAGGTCCCTTGCCCGCGGTCCGATTGCTCGGTGGTCCTGACGAATTCCTCGATCGAGTAGCGCCGGTCGACTCCGGCCTCGGTCGCCGGTTCGGAGGGTCCCGGCTTTGGCGGACCGACCGGCGGCATGGGCGGGGGCTTGGCGATCTCCGGTTCCGCGGGCGGCGCAGCGCCGGGCAATTCGCTTTCGGCGATCATGCCTTTGTCGACCATTTGGTTGGACAATTTGACGATCTTCTCCACGGACAGACCGTGTTTCTCGCTGAGCGCGTCATAGTCAAGTCCGCTTCTGATATCCGTGAGGAGGTCTTTGGCGGAGATTTTCCGTTTCGCCATGAGTCGCTCCTTTCGAGGCGTTCAGCGGAAGGTCCGTCAACCCGGCCGACGACGAAGCCGCACAGCCCGGCTCGGGGGCATGCGATCGGAAAACATACGTCGGTCGACGCCTCGGACGGACTCTTCCCGAAGCAAGGCCGATATGCGCTATTGTAAAGGTAAACCGGTCTGAGAGCAATCGCGCATCGCAGCGCCGATTCGCGCCGCAGGCGGACGGAAGATCTCTCAGTCTCGCAAATTCCGATCGTTGAAAATTGCGTCTTTTTCCAAAACCTTCTGTATATCGACGCATCTAATGATTCAGGGGACATAAGGAGGCCGCCATGAGACGTGAGGAGAGGGCATACCTTGGAATTCCCGTACCGGTCTACATCGACGATGACACGTCGTACGGAAGTTTTCTTCGAGACATATCGGACAACGGCGTCCAAGTGGCGGTTGTGCGACGGGGGCCCGGTTCGATTCATGAAGTGGGAGCTGTGCGGAGATTCAGGGTTCGCAGTGATTTTCTCGCGTACATGGAACCTGTCGAATTCACGGCGGAATGTCGCTGGACAAAGCCTGAGAGCCCGACGCGACGCGTAGCAGGCTACCGAATAGCCGAGATCACCGAAGACAATCGCGACCGATTGCGGCGACTCATCGAAGAGTTCAATGTCGACGCGGCCATCGAGATTTGAGATTTCCGACGCGCCCACCGCGGATTGACGTCCGCGCGAGCGCTTTTGCCCGTTGGTGCGTTGAAATTTCTTGATCGCCTCTTTTCCTTTCCCGCAGCCCGAGACACCCGCCTGCAGCCGATTTTCGGGCCTTGAACGGCCTCTACGTCCGTGGGTTGTGTGAATGTCACACAACCTCGCGGCGCCCGCAGATCTTCCTATTCCTACGCCCGTGGACCCACCGGCGGCTTTATCGGCTGATATTACTGAGAAAACCCTTCTTCCGCCGGGATTTCCCCGTATCGGCATGGGATTTGCTCACCCGTGGAAACCGTAGGCTCAAGATCACGAGCCCCACTTTCGGAGGAAACTATGGGTGAATGGATCGCCTGGAGGCCGGAATATTGCGTATCCGTCGATGAGATCGACGAGCAGCATAAGGAATTGTTTCGTATATTCAATGAGTTCGGCGACGCGATGTGGGACGGCAAAGGCAGAGACGCGGTCTCGGAAGCGCTGAAGTTCCTGGCCCACTACACGGTGGAACACTTCCGCAGCGAAGAAAAAATCATGCTGGAACACAGCTATCCCGACTACACCAAGCACAAACAGGTTCATGACGCCCTGGTGGAGGAGGTTTCGGAATTCGTGCGGAGGTATGATTCCGAGGAGGTGCCGCTGGAGACCACCGTAAAAGTCTTCAATCGTGTCGGCGACTGGACGCGCGACCACGTGCGCGGCATGGATCAGGAAATGGGGCGGTACGTCGCCTCGAAGATGAAGTGATCGGGGCCCAACCGCTGCGGGGGGCGGATCGACAGCGGGCGACTCCCGCGGCCGATTGAGGCGCGCCCTGCGGGCCGGCTTAACAATCATACTGCTTTGCGTATTCCGCGTCGTTGTAGAGCGGCTCGCCGTACGTGTCCTTTCCGAACGTGCCGATGATCTTCTGCCCCGCGTCCGAGGCGGGGAAATCGACCATCTTGTATCCGAGTTCCGCGCCGGGGGTCGATCCCTTGGGCGCGGCCAACGCATGATACGTGTTGATGAGGTACGGATCGCCCTTGAAGAGCACAACGATGTTGGAAAGGTCTTTCTTGCCGACCACATAGGTGCTGCTGTCGGTCATGAAACAGCCCTTGTCCTTGTCGGCCTTCTTCAGGGTGGCCATCATGAAATCGTTGGTGACCACATACCAATCGCCTTTGGGGTCGATCCCGGCCTTCTTCCGGATCGACATCTCTTTCTTGTGCGTTCCCGAGTTATCCCCGCGGGAGAAAAACGTGGCCTTGGCTTCGGCGATCCGCTTGTGGCATCAGAGGCGCGGGCCTTGTCGCATCGCGGAGAAATGATAAACTTCTCATTACTCCTCGGCGCGACGAAGCCGACCTTCCGGAGGGAAAGACCAATGACCGAAGACACCGATAAGACCGGCGCTTCCGAAGGAGCCGTCAAGGAAGCGGATAAGAAAATGCCGAAGCAGGTTGACACGTCCATCGAGCAGATCGACGACGGCGAACTGCCGCAGAGCGTCAAAGACCAGCTGAACAGGCTCGACGAATCGGACTAGTAAACGAGTGCCGGTCCTTCGGGCACGCCGACCAATCCGCAATCTCGGAGTGGGGACGCCTCAACCCTCGACGGTGAATCATGGGCCTCGGCATTTTGTACGGTATAAGCGTCGGTCCCGGCGATCCGGAACTCATAACCGTGAAGGGCGTCCGGATCATCGAGCAGTGCCGACGCGTTTTCGCTCCCAAGGCGCGCGCCAAGGGCGAGAGCATGGCGTTGGAGATCGCGCGCTCGTATATCCGGGCCGACGCAATCGTTGACTACGTGGAATTTCCCATGTCCTCCGAGGGTGACGACCTCGAAAGCCGCTGGAAGGAGATCGCGCGGAAAATCGCGGACGCGCTCGCGGACGGACACGACGCCTGCTATCTGACCATCGGCGATACGCTGCTCTATTCCACATACGGGTACCTCGCCCGCGCGCTTCGGCTTGTCGCGGCCGACCTGACAATTGTGACCGTGCCCGGCGTGACGTCGTTCAGCGCCGCGGCGGCCGCGGCTGAAGTTCCGCTCGGTGAAGGGAGGGCGCCGTTGCACGTCGTGCCGGTCTCCGCCGGAGATGAAGCCGTCCGCGACGGGCTCGCATATTCCGGCACGGTGGTCTTCATGAAAATCGGCCGGCGTCTGCCCGAATTGATCGTCGAACTGGAACGAGCGGGGCGGCTGGACGACGCGGTCTTCGTATCTCGAGCCGGATTGGCCGAACAGCGGATTGAAACCCACATTCGCAGCTTGGTCGGCGCGGACCCCGACGCAGGAAATCTCTCCGTTGTGATCGTGAGCCCACGCGGAAACGTGCGCGATCGAGCCTGATCGGGACACGGACCGGCGGAGACTTTCATCCTGCGGCCCCACGCTGTATAGTGAGCGGATTCAGGATCGGGAGCTTTCACATGACCTTCACGCCTCCAAGACCGATAAACATCCACAAACGTGAGATGGTCCCGACCGATCTCAAGATCGTCGGCCGCGCGTTCCGTCTCGCCTTCCATCCGTCCAACCGCGCGGTTCAACGAGACAAGGGGCTCAGCGTCGGCGATGTTCTCTTCAATCTCGTTCGGGTAGGGCTCCTCGATGAGACACTCCGGAAATATCGGCATACCGTCAAGTTCGGCGATCAATACGTATTTGACGGCACGTTTCCGCCGTATCCGTCACCGGCGTTCGACAAGCGGGTGTCAAACTATGTGAACAACCTGGATATCACCGAGACGCCCTCGAGCATCGTCTCGATTTCAACCACCAATTGCTGTCCGTACAATTGCTCGTTCTGTTCCACCGACTCGCGGCGTAACCCCGAGAACGACTTGCCCGAGGAATTGCTGAAACGGACGATAACCGCGGTGGAGAACCTCGACACACCGACGATTATCCTCCACGGGGGCGAGCCCTTGTTCCGATACGACCGTTTTCTGCGCCTCGTCAAACACGTGAGCCCCGAGACATGCCTCTGGATGTTCACCACCGGGTACGACGTCACCGTTGAGAAGGCTACGGAACTCAAAGAGAACGGGCTCTTCGGCGTATGGGTCAGCTTGGATCATTACAAACCTGGAATCCACAACCGACTCCGCGGGCATCGGGACGCGTTCGACAACGCATGCAAAGCGATCGAATCCTTTCAACGAGCCGGCGTGTACACCTGTATCTCGCTGGTGCCGCCGCCCGATCTCTGCGAACCGGAAGGCTTCATCCGCTATTACGACTTCGCAAAGGAGCTCGGGGCGGCGGAGATTCGTGTACTGGAAACTAAGCCGTCCGGTCGAGAACGGGTCCGTGGAGTCACTCCCCACAGTCCTGTCCTTGCCCAATTGCAGAAGGATCTTTTCCGCGATCCCGCGTTTCAGGACCATCCTCCGTTGAGCGGTCTCTCAACCTGGCTGGAGAAGGACGAGGCGTTCGGCTGCCAATGCCGCTTCGAGTATCTCTTCATCACGGGTCAGGGAGACGTGCAGCCATGCGAAGTAAGCGAAATCTCGTTCGGCAATATCAAAGAGGAGGAGTTCCCCACGATCTACCGGCGGGCCTGCGACGCATTCCCCCGACCGTCGACCGGATGCATCCCGATGGTCGTACATACCCGTATTCGGGACTACCTGAAGATCCGCGATACGCTGTCATCCCAACGGCGAGGCGAACTGGCCGCGGAGATCATGGAGGAATATAGGAAACAGGGGTGGCTTCCGGGCAGCCATAAGGCGCTCTGGCGCTACTACATGCGTCGTCTCAACGCATACAAGAGTCGACACGCCCGGCGGAACGCGGCGCGCGCCTTCGAGGCGACCGCCGATCGGGCACAGGCGACCGCGTACGGGGAGCCTCGCTGATCGCCGAGGAGTTTTATCCGGGCGATACGTCCGTTTTTCCTCACCCCAACCCTCTCCCTATCCGAGAGGGTTAGGGTGAGGGGAGGAATATTAACCGTAAAACGGCTTCCCGAACATCTTCACGCTGAGTCCGATCAAGTCGGACCACTTGAGTGGCCCGCCCTTATCGGGGGGAAAACCGGCGCCCCAGATCATGCCGATATCCACCATGCGGGGATCGTCGACGATCTTACGATTCAGGAGGTCCTTCCCGACGGTTATCATGTCCGAAAGCACCCGGGTGGTCATGTCTTCCGCGGTGAGGGGCTTGGGCTCCTTTTTGGCGATGAGGGGAAGCACGTCGGGGTCGACGCCGCCCTCCTTGACGAAGAAACCTTTGCCCGACTTCTTCAGCCCGGTGCGGCCGTCTTCGACGACGTTCTTGAGGGTGTTCTGTTCGAGCTTGCGACCCTTGATGACACTGTAGGCCACATCAATACCGACTTCGTCGATCAGCCGGATCGGGCCTACCGGGAATCCGAACTGCATGAAGGTCGTGTCGACTTCTTCGATCGAGACGCCGTGCTCGACAAATTCCACCGCGTCGATAAAATAGGGAAACAGCACTGCGTTGACCACAAAGCCCGGATTGTCCTTGCAGACGATGGGCCGCTTTCGGATATCCCCTGAGAAACTGAGAAGGTTGTCGACCGTGTCTTGGCTTGTGGTGTCTCCCCGGATGACTTCGACCAGCTGCATGAGCCACACCGGCGAGAAGAAATGGAGTCCGCCGAAGCGTTCGGGATGAGTGACAAAGGGGGCCATTGCGCTCATGGGAATCGAGGAGGTGTTCGTCGCGATAATGCAGTCATCACGGACGACGCTGCACAGTTCCTTGTAGACCCGCTCCTTGACCGTGAGATCCTCGAAAACCGCCTCGACCACCAAGTCCGTATCCTTAAAGTCGTCGGTGTAGTCCGAGACAAGCGTGATTCGGCTCATAAGATCCTCCACGGACTTCTTGAGTCGCCCTTTCTCCACCATGCCGTCGAGAATCTTCTTCACAAAGCCCTTGCCCGGTTCGAGCGCTTCGGGGATGTCCTTGACGACCACGGGGAGGTCCGTGCGTCGCAGAATGTCGATTACGATACCGCGCCCCATGGTCCCGAAGCCCAGCACGCCCACTTTGTTGAGCGGTTTCGCTTCGAAGCCCTTTGAGACCATCGCCTTGGGTTTGTCGCTCATGGTTTTCAGAAAGAAGGTGTGGATGCTCCCCTTGGCTTCATTGGTCAGCACCGCTTTGACGAAGTTGCTTTTCTCTATTTCGAGACCCTGCTCGAGCGATGTCTTCAATCCTTCGCGCATCGATTCGATGGCCAACATCGGCCCGGGTATTTCGCGACCGCGGGTCGCCTTGAGAACGCCTTGTCGCGCGGTCTCCGCCACCTGATCGATCGCGGAGAAATCGTGCGTCGGACGCTTGAGGGTGTCGGGGTTGTCGATGATTTCCCGAAGGAATTTTTTCCCTTCTTCCAGCAAGTCGGCGTCGCCGGGAATGAGCTTATCGACGATCCCCTCTTCGTACGCCGTGGACGCCGGCATAACTTCGCCCTTGAGAATAAGTTCCACCGCCTTGAAGCCGATGAGTCGCGGTAACCGTTGCGTACCGCCGGCGCCCGGGAAAATACCCAAATTGCACTCGGGCAGCCCCAGCAGGGTGATCTTCGAGTCCTTTGCAATTCGAGCGCTACACGCGAGGGCGAATTCCATGCCTCCGCCGAGGCAATGGCCCTCGATCGCGGCCAAAGAGGGATAGGGCAATCCGGCGAGGCGGTTGAACGCAGCGTGGAATTGGGACAACGCCTTGTCGGTCTCGACCGGATCGTCCATACGATCGAGCATTTTCAGGTCCGCGCCGGCGTGAAAGACCCCGCGCTTGGAGGAAATGAACATAACGCCTTTCAGATCGTCGCGCTTCTCCAGGTCGTCCAAGAGTGAAAGGAAGTCCTCGACGGCCTTCTCCGTCCATGTGTTCATCGCCTCGCCGGGCACGTTAATGGTGACGATTCCGATGTCGTTCTCTGTTTGTAGCTGAAAACTCGACTCGTTGCTCATAGTTCAACCTCATACGTTGTAGTTTGGGCCCTCGCCGATCGCGCGTCGAAGGGCGCCGGATCGCCCGGCCCATTCACGCGCCGTCCTCGAGGCCGCTGATTTTCGTGCTGCGGTCAGCCCTCGTCTTCGAGGGCCATGAACTCCGGCATATTGGCGATGACGACGCGGTTCCGGATAGCTTTGATGAATCCCCGCCCTTCGCGGGTGATGTGAACCACCGCGTCCAAATCGAGAACAACCCGCCTTCCCCCGTTCAGGTGACGATCGCAAACGCCCTCTAGAACAGGAATTGTCCCCTGATCCAGGACACCGCCGACGTCAAGGGCAACCGTGCCGTTGTCGATGAATTTTTCTTTTACATGAATCATGTCCGAATTCCACGAGAATGGGCGCTCGCCGGCCCACCCGCGGGAAAAGCAATTTACGTGCCGAGGCGGCAGATGTCGGAAATAGTGCGCTATCGCCCGCCTTCCCGCGCAGACGTCGTCGCCGCGGCAGTGTCGGGAACGATATATGGTTCACGTCCGCGCGCGAACTCAGCGTTCCCGATGCAGGGCTTCCGCGGCCTAGCCGTAACGCGGCGGCGCGCCCGCCCGCTCTTCAATGTATGACCGAACCAGGTTCCGACCTGTGAAGTGACCCAACGTATAGTATGCGATCGCCGTCTCCCTCCCGAAAAGCTCGCTGCGGATCCGACGATAGCTCAGCCCCTGTCGGTGGAGTTCCATGACTCGTTCGCCGACCTCCTCGAGGTAATCGATTTTTCCTTGCAGTTCGGGCGTCGGATTCCTTCGGGCGTTCCCGCTTCCCGGGTAGAGTATCTTCGCGTCGAGACCGGCGAGCTTCTTCAACGACTCGATGATGTCCCGGATATTGTAGTCCAGGCGCAGCGCGACATCCCTCCCTCCGATATAGATATCCCCCGAAAATACCCGTCCCCCTTCCGGTTCGTACAGGCTTATGTGATCGCGGCAATGACCGGGAGTATGAATGACTTGGAACCGCAGGTGTTTCGTCCGGACTTCGTCGCCGACCGGTTTCGCTCGGCATGGCTCGGGCACACCCCACATGACCCGCTGGTAGAGACGATGGCGCCGGATCGACGGGTTCTCCAGGTACGCGAGAGCTTCCCGATGAGCAAGGACGTCTACGCCGAACGCGGCTTGAACCGCTCGATTCCCGGCCATATGATCTTCGTGGCTGTGGGTGTTGATGATGAGGTCGACGCGCCGCGCGCTCAGCGCATCAAGGAGCTCATCGGCCGTATGTGCGCAGCCCGTGTCGATGAGGAGCCCGTCGATAAGATACGCGGCGGTGAAATACAACGGACGACCCAGAATCGTCCGAGCGAGTTTGAACGTCGCTACCCCGCCGCCCTCTTCCACGATAATCATATCGTCGCGCCGAGGACCCGCGCGACTCGAACCTTGAGATCAACAAAGGAACGGGCCGGAGGGCCGGAATGTTTGGAACGAAACCGGAGGATCACAGCCGTGGCCGATCCCCCGGTTCGTCCTCGCGCGTCGTGCGGTAACGGTTACTTCTTCTTCGGATACTCGAGCCAGTCGGATACCTTTATCCTCTTGCCCTTGTCGCCGCACTTCTCGAGATAGACCGATTTCACGCCCTGGTGATCGGTGGGTGTGAAGGTACAGTCATAACCGAGCCAGTCGCTCCAACCACGGATTGTCTCCATCGCTTCAATGAACGAGTCGACGGTCAGGTCTTTGCCGGCCCGTCTCAACCCTTCCACGAGCGGTTCGGCGAAATAGAAGCCGGCGAGATAGAAGAGGCCCGTGTATTTCTCCGTCGGAGCGTACTTCTTCTGCGCGTCTTGATATTTTTTGACGAGCGCGCTCTGCATGTTCACGAAGTTTCCATAGATGACGCCTTTCCAGAGCCCTTTGGTCACCTTGTACATGAGGGTGGGGTCGGACAGGGTCGAGGCCGCCATCCACTGAGGCGAAAAGCCGACGGCCTTGCTCACGCCGAGGATCATTGCGCCGTGCTTGGGCATCACCCAGATGATCACGACCTCGGCGCCGGAATCCTTGAGCTTGAGCGCGTGGGACTTGAGATCGGTGTCGGTCACTTCGACGGCCACTTCGGCGACCAACTCCATGCCCTTACCGTCGAGGTATTCCTTCGCGCCGGCGAGCCCTTCCTTGCCGTAGTCGTCATTCTGATAGAAGAAGGCGATCTTCTTCTTGCCCATCTCTTCGACCGCATAGCGTGTCTGGACATAGGCTTCCTGATGATACTGGGGAAACGTGGAGAAGATGTATCGAGAGAACGGATGAGTCCAATGAGAGGAACCCGTCGCCGGGCTGACCCACGGTACCTTGTTCTCGATCAGGTAGTCACGGATCGCCATACCGGTCGAGGTTCCGACACCGCCCACCAGGGCGAAGACGCCGATCTTCTCGACGAACTCCTTGGTGACCGCTTTGGTCTTGGCGGGCTGATACGAGTCATCCCGCATGTAGTAGTCGATCTTCCGGCCGTTGATGCCCCCTTCGTCGTTGATGATCTTGAAATAGATCCCCGTGGCTCTGGCTACGACTCCCCACAGCGCCGCGGGACCGGTCTGCGGCCCCGACTGACCGATGCGGATCTCGGTGTCGGTCACGCCGCGCACATCTTCAGCCGCCCCGGCCGGCCCGACGATGCCCGTCAGCATGACAAAAAGCGCTATTATCGGCCATACCGATCTTCTCATAGTCTCCCTCCTCGACGAGTGTACGTGAACCGTTTCGGGCCCCGGACATCCATCGGGCGACGTCCCGACCCAAAACCATGATAGGATGAGCCCTCCCCATAATAGGGCGGCTCCGCATCTCCACTCAACACCTTTTTCCAATCAGTGGGCCCCTCGGCGCCGCGTGGATCGAGCGGACGGGGCCGTTGTTCCTGCCCGATCTCTTGCAATTTTCAGTCCATTCACCGCTCCCGAGCAGCCGACGGAGCCGAGGCATTCCAACCGCGGAGATGCGTCGGCGCCCGACTCAAAAAAATATGCCGGCGCCGGTCACGGACACGCATCCCAAAGAGTCACTACGTCCAGGCGGGTCGTGTCATAAACACCCCTGAGCCCTACCGACGCACAGGGCTCCGGTCTACCTACCGCCGAGCGTGAAACTCGGCGCCTTCCATCATGTCGGATGGTTCAAGGGCGCGGTCCGCCCCTTTCCCCGAAGGAGGGCCGGCGATGCGCACAACATATTGAGCGCACGCGGCCACATATGGATGAACTCGCCCCCCCATTCCCGCATCTCAGGCCCGCCCCCCGCGCCAAAACGCGCCTCCCCTCCCGAATCGACAACCAAAAACGCGTCCCGCGACTCTATGACCACGAGACATATTCCCCGGCGAAACGCCCCGGGGACCGATCCGTGTTATTTCTTGGCAAGCGGATTGCACTTTTCGATTCAGAGGAGGATAGTGATAACCGGTCGAGGTTCCGGCTTCACTTCTTCAACCCGGTGATCGATACGGAGACCGACCCGAACCCGTACAAAGCCGCGACACGATGCGGGATGGCTTCCCGTGCGGCGAACCCATTACGACGAAATACCTCGGAAGGGACGACGATGGCTAATCTACTGGTAGACGAACGCGATGTGAAGTTCGTGCTTTACGAACTTTTGGAAATCGAGGAACTCTGTTCCAGGGAACAGTACACGGATTTCTCGCGCGACATGTTCGACATGGCCCTGGAGGCGGCTTGGAAACTGGCCGAAAACGAAATGTGGCCGACGAACGCTGACGGTGACAGGCAAGGGGTGCGATTGGAGAACGGGCAAGCCCGTGTCCCCGATTCGTTCCATCGGGTCCAGCGACTCTATTGCGAGGGCGGTTGGCCGTCCCTTTCGATTTCGCCCGATGACGGAGGACAGGGATTTCCCGCCGTGATGTACTGCGCGACGGTCGAGCCGTTCATCGCTGCCAATCTCGGATTCATGGCCTATCCGGGTCTCACGATCGGCGCGGCGAGGCTGCTCGTCAAGTACGGCACGGAAGAGCAACAGCGCACGTATATGGACAAGATGGTGACCGGTGAGTGGGCCGGGACCATGTGCCTCACCGAGCCGCAAGCCGGCAGCGACGTGGGAGCGTTGCGCACCCGAGCGATCCGTCGACCCGACGGCTCGTTTTCGATTGTCGGCAATAAGATTTTCATCACGTCGGGGGACCACGATCTCACGGAGAACATCGTCCATATGGTCCTGGCGCGAATCGAGGGCGCTCCTGCCGGCACCAAGGGAATCAGCATCTTCATCGTCCCGAAAAAACGCATCGAGAACGGCGCGCTCGTGGACAACGATATTCACACTGCGGCCGTCGAAAGAAAAATGGGTATTCACGGTTCCGCAACATGCGCTCTGAACTTCGGAGAAAACGAAGACTGCGTCGGCTATCTCCTCGGTGAAGAGAACCAGGGCATGCGTATTATGTTCGACATGATGAACGAGGCGCGACTCGGCGTCGGGCTGCAGGGGTTCGCGCTGGCCGGCGGCGCGTACATGCACGCGCTCCGCTATGCCAACGAGCGCGTCCAAGGCCCCGACATCACCGCCATGAAAGACCCCCAGGCGCCCAAGGTCCCCATCATCCGGCACCCGGACGTCCGGCGCATGCTCATGTGGATGAAGAGCGTCGTCGAAGGCCTTCGCGGGCTGCTCTATTTCGCCGGCTACTGTGAAGATCGAATCCAGACCGGTCGGACCGAAGCGGAAATCGAAGAATACCGGGGAATGCTCGACATGCTCATTCCCATTTGCAAGGCATGGGCGAGCGACATGGGCTTCCGCGTGACCGAGACCGCGGTCCAGATTCACGGGGGGTACGGCTTCTGTTCGGAGTATCCGGTCGAGCAGTACCTCCGCGACATCAAGATCACGTCAATCTACGAAGGGACCAACGGCATCCAGGCGCTGGACCTGGTCGGCCGAAAGCTGGCGTACAAACAGGGCGCGCTCTTCAGGCTCTTCATGGGCAAGATCCAGGAGCTCGTGGGAAAGGCCCAGGCTCACGAACGCCTCAAGGACATTGTCGAGAAGTTGACCGCGGCGTCCGGAAAGCTGGTCGAGGCCACTACGTACTTCGGCGGACGGGCCATGTCGGGCGATCGCCTCACGCCGGTTCTCTACGCTACGCCGTACATGGAACTCTTCGGCGATACGGCCGTGGGATACATCCTGCTCTGGGAAGCGGAAATCGCAAGTCGAAAGCTCGACGAACTCTACGCCCGAGCCGGGGCGGACTCCGCGGAAGCCCGAGCCGAGCTCATCGAATCGAACAAGGACGCGGCATTCTACGAGGGCAAGATCGCGACCGCGCGCTTCTTCGCCAACACGTTCCTTTCGGTGGCCGGGGGCAAGGCCGCTGCGATCATGAGCGGCGACACGTCCGCGATGGACATTCCGCCCAACGCGTTTCCGCTGTAGGTAACGTTCCACGAGGACGTTCGGGATATTCACACTCAGCGGGGGCGCAGCCCGATCCGGACCATAGTTGTCGAGAGAGTCGGGAGATCCCGGTCCCTGTTGAACGGCTAGGTCCGGTAGATCATCGTTCGTTCGCGTTCGCCTTCGTCGACGAAGACGAATCCAACCTTTCGGTAGAGACGTATGGCCCGGAAGTTGAAATTCTCGACGGTGAGCCAAATCCGATTGATCCCCAGTTCGTGAGCCTTGTCGACCGCGGTCTCGGTGAGCGCGGTCCCAAGGCCTCGGTTCCGGAATCGTTCGATCACGAAGATGATGTATTCCGCGTCGCCCCGATCGAAATCGGGGATGATGGAGGAGTGGCCGAGGGGTTCCCCTTCCTCCCAGGCGAGAAAATTATAGCCGAATTCCAGAAGCTTATCTATCCAGCCGTCGCGATACTCCTTGTCGGCGGGCGGCAGCCCCTGGCTGATCGCGGGTTGCCCGAACCGGTCGTACATCCGCTTGATGTCCGCAGCTGACTCGGGATCGCACTCCCGAACAAGGAACGGGTTGCCTTCTTTGTCAATCCCCTCGAATCGTATCTGTGAGGTCATGACGATGCGCCGAGCCTGAAAAACGGACGTCCGAGCGAGGATCACCGGGCGCCGGCCGTGAAAAGCGGCGTACGCCGGCTCTTTACCCGGTTCTTCATCTTACGGCCCGAACTATAGCACCAACTCTTTTCGTGGGTCAAACGGGCGGATTCGCGCAGTGGGACGCAAATGAGTCAAGAGGGGCGACGCCCTCGAGCACGCATCCGCGCGAGGGCGTCGGGGTGAGCGGGAAGCTTTACTCGATAACGACCCGTTCCTTGACGAGGCTGTCCATTACCGTCGGGTCCGCGATGGTGGTGATATCACCGAGGTCGTCGATATTGCCGGCGGCGATCTTTTTCAGGATTCGCCGCATGATCTTACCGCTGCGGGTCTTCGGCAGCGCGTCCGCCCATTGAATCGCGTCCGGCGACGCGATGGGGCCGATCTGAGTTCGCACAAGTTGCACGAGTTCCTTCTTGAGTTCGTCGGTCTTGGGCGTTCCCGTGTTGACCGTGACGAACGCGTAAATGCCCTGCCCCTTGATGGGGTGGGGAAAGCCGACCACTGCGGCTTCCGCGACCTTGTCGTGGAGCACGAGAGCCGACTCGACCTCCGCGGTTCCCATTCGGTGACCGGAGACGTTGATGACGTCGTCGATGCGGCCGGTGATCCAGTAATAGCCGTCCGCATCCTTCTTCGCGCCGTCGCCGGTGAAGTACATGCCGGGGATTCTGCTGAGGTACGTTTCCTTGAACCGCTCGTGATCTCCGAAGACCGTGCGGATCATGCCCGGCCACGGACGCCTGATGAAGAGCGCGCCTTCCTGATCGGGGTTGGTGACTTCCTCGCCGGTGTCGGGATCGAGGATAACCGGATCCACGCCGAAGAAGGGGAACGAGCACGAGCCGGGCTTGATCGGAGCGACGGCAGGCAGCGGCGTCATCATGTGACCGCCCGTTTCGGTCTGCCACCAGGTGTCCACGATGGGGCACCATTCTCGGCCCACGTACTGATAATACCATCTCCACGCCTCGGGATTGATCGGCTCGCCGACCGTGCCCAGGAGCATCAAAGATGATATGTCGTGCTTCCTCACCGGCTCCGGGCCTTCCTTCGCAAGCGATCGAATAACCGTCGGCGCGGTGTAGAATTTCTCGACACGGAGCTTCTCCACGATCTGCCAGAACCGATCGAAGCCCGGATACGTCGGAATGCCCTCGAAGAGCACGTTGGAATAGCCGCAGGTCAAGGGACCGTAAACCGTGTAGGTATGGCCGGTGACCCACCCGATGTCCGCGGTGCACCAGAAGGTCTCGTTCTCTTTGAGGTCGAAGACCAGCTTGGTGGTCATGGCCGCCTGCAGGAGGTAGCCGCCGTGGGAGTGCAGCACTCCCTTGGGCTTGCCGGTGCTTCCGCTGGTGTAGAGGATGAAAAGCGGCTCCTCCGAGTCCATCGGTTCGGGCTCCACATAGTCGGGGAACGACGGGTCCGCGACCAACTCGTGCCACCAGAACTCCTTGCCGGCTTTCAACTCCGGGTTGAGGCCGCACCGGTCGTAGACGATCACGTTTTCCACGTCGGGGCAATGTTCCAGCGCTTCATCAACGTTCTTCTTGAGCGGGACCTGCTTTCCGCCGCGGTAACCGCCGTCTACGGTTATGACCAGCTTGGCGCCGCAGTCCTGAATACGACTGGCGATCGATTCCGCGCTGAATCCGCCGAAGACGACGCTGTGGACCGCGCCGATTCGAGCGCATGCGAGCATCGCGACGGGGAGTTCGACGATCATGGGGAGATAGATGATGACGCGGTCGCCCTTCTGTACGCCCATGCTTTTGAGGACGGCCGCGAACTTGTTGACCTGCTTGTACAGCGCGAGGTAGGTGACGACCTTGGACTCGGCGGGATTGTCACCTTCCCAGAAATAGGCGACTCGGTTGTTGAGCTTGTCCACATGGGCGTCGAGGCAGTTGTATGAGGCGTTGATCTTTCCGCCTCGGAACCACTCGATCTTTCCTTCCACAAGATCGTACTCGAGGACGGTCTCCCACTCCTTGTGCCAGTGCAGGTACTTGCGCGCCTGCTCGGACCAGAAGTTGTCGACGTCCTCGATGGACCTGCGGTAGAGCTCCTGGTACTCCTCCATGCTTTTGATGTACGCAATTTTGCGAAACTCTTCCAAATGCGCGTCGTACCACTTGGGAGCGTTCTCCATGTCCTCACCCTCCTTTGCTTCTAATAGGGGCCTGCCAAGGGCTGTTTACCGCTGCTAAACCACGACGGGTATTCCGACTCGGCAAAGGAAATCGCTTCGGACGCGCCGCCTCGGCCCGGCTATCTCGACGTCGATACGTCAATTGCTCCGGGAGCGTTCCTCGTCGGAACCAGGGTCGATCGTGGAAGACCGAGCCCGCCATGTCACGTATGAAGGTTTCGAAGAGTGTTGGTCTCTGTTCGGAAGAGCTGCCGTTGCCTGGTCCGTACTCTCACCATTCGAGGCTGAACGTGAGCGAGCGCGTGCTTACCCTTCCCTTTTCCGTGCGTTTCTTCAACCACGGCCGCTGGTTTGGGGTCCGGCTAAGTCTCTGGAGGATTTCGGCTTCACGGACGCATACGGTTAAAGATGTGGGTTCCGCCGAGCCACATCCTGCTTCAGCCTGCTTAGTCGACTTCGGGGTCGGTTCGAAATGTTCCCGACGGGGACCCCGAATCTTGCACAGGAATTCGGCATACGGTATTGTACACATAAAGTAATAGGGATGCGGACCGGATGTCAAGCACGATTACACCGATTCGGTCCCATACTCTGCGGCCGGCTTAAGAAGAGGTCTTTCAGCGATTCGACAACCGCAGGACGTGGCGAGGGCGCCGTGATCGAACCAGGGGGATGTGCGCCCGGCAGACGGTTTTCAATCGCAAATTCAGAACCTTGGAAATCGAGAAGCCGGAGGGGTCGCCGCTCCGTCCATCGCCTCGAGCGTCTCGATCTTTTTTATTTCGGCGGAACCGCCCGGGCAGTCCCCATCCAGACGCTGTTCTCGCGAAACCTGTCCGGAACCGCCTCATCAGCCGAACGGCATAATTCTTCACCACACACCGCGCTCGGACCGCCCCGACGGTCGACCGGAGCGCGCAACCACAGCCGGCCGCGAGGACCGGGAAGAGTCGCCGAAGCCCACCCCGGTCAGGCAAACACGAGTTGCGTTCGACTTTCGTTCAGCCCGCCGGCGGGGTCTTCACCGCCCCGGCCTGGGAATGATCATGGATACGCCCCACCAAAGCTTCGCAGTCGTGCCCACCGTCGTGTTGGAGTTCCTCAAGCGAACGCTGCCGTATAGCGAGCTCGACGAGGACACGCTGTCGGACATCTGCAAGCGGTGCATCCTTCGATTCTACCCGAAGGGGACGGTGATCTTCCGCAAGGATATCCATGAAGTAGCCTACATTCACGTCATTCAGACGGGAGGCGTCAAGCTTTCCCTCACCGACGACGAAAAGACGGTCACCCTCAAGGATTACAGCGGCCCCGGTCAGTCATTCGGCGCAACCTCGATCGTGAACGGCAGAAAGGCCGAATTCGATGTCGAGGCCGTGGAAGACACCTTTTGTATTCTTATCGATAGGGAAACCTTTCTCGATCTCGTCAAGCGGCGTCGCGGCTTCGCCGACTACTACGACGACAGTTTGTCCGAGGACATCCTCTTCGCAGTCTACTCGGAGCTCCGCATCGAGACGGTGAGCGCACGCTCGGAAGAGGTTCATTATCTCTTCAATACGCGTGTAATCGACGTGGTCAAAGGCCCCCCGGAGATATTCGACGTTTCGTCCACCGTGCGCGAAGTGGGCGCCGGCATGGCGCGGCTGAAGGTCGGATCGGTTCTCATCAAGGACGCAAACGGCGCGGCCGTCGGGATGGTCACCAATCGCGATCTCCGGTCCAAAGTGGTAGCGGGGGGCCTCGATTACAACTCCACCGTCGATCGGATCATGACGACCCCGTTGCGGACCGTTCCCGCGCTCGCGTTTTGCTATGAGGCGCTTATTTCGATGATGCAGGAATACACCGACCACCTGGCCGTCACACACGGCTCGGACATCATCGGAGTCATCAGCGCGGCGGACATGATGGTCTTCCTCGGATCATCGCCGCTCTACCTCTTCCGTGAAATTTCCGCTCAGCGCTCCATGGCCGCGCTCCACGACCTCGCGCACAAAATCCCCGTGCTCGTCCGTCACCTTCTCGAGAACGGCGCTCGAGCCGGCAATATCGCGCAGATGATCACCGTCTTCAGCGATCGGCTCCTCGAGAGAATCCTCACGCTTATTCAAAAGGATCTGGGCAATTTTCCGGCGCGCTTCTGTTGGCTGGGCTTGGGAAGCGAAGGGCGACGTGAGCAAACGTTCCGGACCGACCAGGACAACGCGCTGATCTTCGAGGAACCGGTCGAGGCGACGCACTCGGATGAGGTCGCGTCGTACATCGCAGAATTCACCGCCCAGGCGGCGGAGAATCTCGAACGTGCGGGATATCCCCGATGCAGAAACAACTTCATGGCGTCAAATCCTCGGTGGGCTCAACCGATGCCGGTCTGGAAAAAGTACTTCCAGGAGTGGATTAACACACCGATGCCCCCCGACATCTACCTCGCGCCGATCTTCTTCGATTTCCGCGCGGTCCACGGGGATGCGTCCCTCTCCCAGAGCCTCCGACGTCACGTCACCGACGTGGCTTTGGAGCGACCGCTTTTTCTCAAACATTTCGCCCGGTACTTCCTGCTCAATGAGCCGCCGGTCTCCTTCTTCGAGGACCGGGTGGTCGAAAAGGACGGCGCTCAGACAAACACCCTGGATCTCAAGACCCGCGGCCTCACGCCGTTCGTGGACTATGCCCGTATCCTCGCGCTGCGGCACGGGATCGAGGAGACGAATACGATCGAACGCCTGAGGGCCTTGACCGATCGCGGGATCATCTCGGAGGAGACCTTCTCGGACGCGAGTCAGGCGTACGAATTCGACTTACACCTGACGTTGGTCCACCAATTGATCCTGACCGAGGGGGGGTACCGTCCCGACACCATCGTGCGACCGGCGGATCTCTCGGACCTTGAACGAAAAACGCTCCGGTTTTCGTTCGGCGTCATCGAACGTCTTGTGGAGCACATAAGAGAAGAGTTCGGCGTGAAACCCCTGTCGGAAGCGCCGCGAATAATCGCAAAGCCCGGTGAGAAAAAACCGGACGAAGAAGACACCGCGCGCGAACCCAAGGGATGACCGCGCTTTTCCGGCGCCCTAGCGTGGGCCGGCTCTCCGTCGCATTGATGTTGCCTTGCGCGGTGACCGATGATACGTAAGTATGAGACACAGGCGGCTTGTTAAGTTCGGGGTCGGTCACGCGATTTGCTCCGCATTCTGCGTGCAGCGCGCCGGGGTCGGACCGACCATCACGTCGAACTCGGACAGGCCGGCCGCGAACAGGGGGTCCCATGCCGGATAAGGATGACGTCCACAGTGTCGAGCCCGCGACCATCCTGGAGTTCCTCGGACAAATCCATCCCTTCAAGGATTTGAGCGAAGACGTCCTCGAAGAGATCTCCCGGAAATTCACCCAAGACTTCTATCCCAACGGCACGGTCGTTCTCAAACAGGGCGAGAGCGAAGTGACGCATTTCCACCTGATCCAACGGGGCGGCGTGCGCGTGCTGCTCGAGAATCCGGACGGTCCTCCCAAGCTGGTGGATTTCCGCGGGGAAGGTCAGAGTTTCGGCGCGCTCGGGCTGATCAAGCAGTCCAAAGCCAATCATACGGTCGAGACGACCGAAGACACGTTCTGTTATTTGCTCGACGGCGAGACGTTCCTGCGGCTCGTGCACAGCTATCCGGATTTCGCCGACTTCTTTCTTCAGGGCTTCTCAAAGGACATGCTGAGCGCGGCGTATGCGGCCATGCGCAATCACCGTCGCGCGGAATCGCCCCACGGCGGGTTGTACCTCTTCACCGCGAAGGTGGGCGAGGTGGCCAAATCACCACTCGAGGTGATCCCCGCGTCACAGACCGTCAAAGCGGCCGCGGCTCGCATGACCTCGCTGAGCGTCGGCTCCTTGCTGGTTGTGGACAGGTCGGAAAACATCGTCGGCATTATCACCGACAACGATCTCCGGACCAAGGTCGTCGCCGAAGGGCTCGATTACACAACGCCCGTGGGCGATATCGCGACGTCGCCGGTCAAAACGATCGAGGACGACGCGCTCTGCTTCGACGCCCTGCTTCGGATGATGAATCTCCAGGTGCACCACCTCGGCGTCGAACGGGACGGCGAGATCGTCGGGATGATCACCGCGCACGATATTATGGTGCAGCAGGGAACGTCGCCTCTCTCACTCTTCCGGGAAATCGTCGCGGAACGAAGGATCGAGGGACTGTATGCGCTCTCCGACAAAGTTCCCCTCGTCGTGGGGACGCTCATTCATGAAGGAGCGAAGGCCAACGACATAACCCGAATGATTTCGGTGCTCAACGACCATATCGTCTCGCGGGTCTTGTCTCTCCTCGAAGAAGAGATCGGTCCCGCGCCGTTCGCCTGGTGCTGGCTCATGATGGGCAGCGAAGGAAGGCGTGAACAGACCTTCAAAACCGATCAGGACAACGCTCTGCTCTATGAGAATCCGCCGAACGAGTGGGAACGCACCAAAGAGGCGCGCCTCTACTTCCGCCGATTCGGAAACGAAGCCATCAAGCACCTGGAGAGATGCGGTTATCCTCTCTGTAAGGGCAAGATGATGGCGTCGAATCCCACGTGGCGGAAGCCCTATTCGGTTTGGCACGGCTATTTCGATCGGTGGATGGCCGCGCCGGAGCCGCAGGCGGTCATGCACGCAACCATATTTTTCGACTTCAGGCCGGCGTTCGGCACGGTGAGCCTCGGTGAGGAGCTGCGGGACTTCGTCTCCACGGAAGCGTCTCGGCGAGGCATCTTCCTGATGCATCTCGGCAAGGATTGCCTGCGAACCAAGGCGCCTCTGAGTTTCTTCCGGGACTTCATTGTCGAGAAGGACGGCGAACACAAGAACCGGGTCGATCTGAAGGCTCGCGGACTGACGCCCTTTGTGGATTTTGCCCGCTGGTTGGCCCTCAAGAGCGGCGTCAAGGAGACGAACACCCTCGCGCGACTTCAGGCTGCGGCCCAAGCGGGCGCGCTTCCGAGAGATCTCTATGCCGAGACTCGGGAAGCGTATGAGTTCCAGATGCAGGTCCGCCTGGTTCACCAGTTCAGACGGCTTCAAGCCGGATTGGAGCCGGACAACTACATCGACCCGGTCGACCTGTCCGAGAGCGAAAAGAAGACCCTCAAGGATTCATTCGGCGTCATTAACCGCCTCCAGTTGTTCATCGAGCAAGAGCTGCGCGTCGCGTAACACAGGCACGAGCGGAGACCGCGGTCGGTTGGTCGGAGAGTCCGGAAACCGTGAGACGATCTCCCCCCCTCTCAGTTCGTAAAATCTGCCCGGAAGCGGTCTCATCGGAGGATAGAGGAATCGGCGTGAAGCTGCGTTGGCCGTGGAAACGAAAAGAGAGGCATCCCGCGCTGTCGAGAAATCATCGGTTTTTCGATGAACTTGACCGCAACAAACCGATCGAGGATTACGAATTCGTCTCCTTCGACACCGAACTCACCGGCCTGAATCCGCGGCGGGACGCAATCGTGTCGATCGGCGCGGTCCGTATCAGGAATCTCGAAATCGCTGCCGGCGATAACTTCTTCTCGTACGTGCATCCTCAGCGATCCATGCCGAAGATAAGCACGCTGATTCACCGGATTACGCCCGAACAAGTGGACGACGCGCCCCCGTTGCGCGACGTGCTCCCCCATTTTGTGGAGTTTATCGGGGGCGCGCTCCTCGTGGGGCATTTCATCGAGCTGGATATGGCTTTCGTGAACCGCGCGACAAAGAAGCTCATGGGGGGGACGATCAAGAACCCGTGCGTGGATTCCCTCAAACTCGCGCAGGCCTACCACGAACGGCAGAAGAGCTACTACGATCGCTTCAACGTGGGACCGGGATTCAACCTGACCGTCCTTGCCAAGCAGTACGGCCTTCCCCGCTTTGCGGAGCACGATGCGCTCGGCGACGCGTTTCAGACCGCGTGTCTGTTCGTACTCCTTGTGAGGAGGCTTCAGGCCTCGGGATGCAGGACGCTGAAGGATTTGTACGTGGCGAGCCGGGCCGCTCAGGGCTTTTTCTGAGAAGCCCGCGGCCGTACGTCGGGCCGCCTAATCATCCTTTGCCCCCCCTCGATCGGACTCGTTGTCTCCGATGATCCTTCGCAGGCGCGCCACGATTTCCTCGAGTTCCTCGTTTCGCTCCTTCAGCGCTTGTTCAGCCCGATCTTTTTCCGCTTTCAAGCGCATGGTCTCGAAGGCGAGGTCCACCAGTTCGATCAGCTCGGGCGCCTTAACGGGCTTCCGAAGATAATAAAACGCCCCCTTCTCCAACGCCATGACCGCTGAATCCACATCCGCGTAGGCCGTCATGAGAATGCACGCGCAGCCCGGCGACTCCCGCTTGAGTTCGCTGAGCAAGGCAGTCCCGGACCCGTCGGGTAACTTGAGGTCGACGAGCGCTACCCTCGGTTGCATTTCTCGGGCAATCTCAGAAGCTTCGAACCGCGTGGACGCAAGGAGGGGCTCGTATCCCTCTCCCTCGAGGATATCTTTGAGGCTGTCCCGGAGGTCCTCGTCGTCATCGACGATCAGGACGGTTCGAGCGTCGTCGGTCGGCGGTTTGCGTGAAGGATAGAGTTTTCTGAGGAAGCTTTTCACGGTCATTGCTCAGGACCTCCTTGGGGCGTCGCGCAGCGGTCGGCCTCAGTCCCGCCGACACGCCTCTTCGATGGACTCCAACAGCCGATCGGTCTTGAACGGCTTGGTCAGCACCCGGAACGCGCCTTCCTGCTCGGCGCGTAGAATAAGATTCTCCACGAGATGCGCGGTGCACATGATCACCCTGATGTCCGGCCGATATTTCTTCATCGCAATGAAGCTTTCGACCCCGTTCATGCCGGCCATCTTAATGTCCATGACCACAGCGCAGAAGCTTCGAGCGCGCACGTACAGCAGCGCCTCTTCCCCGCCGGTTGCCGTGGTCACCGAGTATCCCTCGTCTTCGAGCACATCGCGGCAGCTGTCCAGGAACATTTCATTGTCGTCAACCAAGAGGACCGATTTTTTCATTGCGTGTCCTCCCCCCTTGCCGGCCGATCGCCCTCCAAGTCATCGGACGGGCCGTCCCCGACGATGGTCACGGTCACGGCGGTCCCTCGGTCGGGTGCGCTCGTCAACGACACCGCGCCTCCGTGCTCCTCGACGATTTTCCTGACAATCGCCAATCCCAGGCCGGTTCCGCGGGGTCTCGTGGTAAACAACGGGTCGAAGGCCCGGTCGGACGTGTCCGGTTCCATTCCGGTTCCGTTGTCCTCCACGAGAATGCGCACGCCGCCGTTGTCGCTCAGCGTGGAAATACTCACCGTCGGTCGGTAATGGCGGCCCTTCTCCTTGGCGCTCCTATCCTGAACCGCCTGGAACGCGTTCTCGATAAGGTTGATCACCACCCGGCGGAGCTTCTCTTCGTCGAAGCGCACAACCGGCAGATCGTCCGAGAGGTTCCGTTCCAGCCGAACGTTGTCCGGCACGCTCATCTGGTCGAGCACTTTTTCGAGCCACGGATTGATCCGCCCGCGGACCCGCGACGACCGGGTCCCTCGAGTGTACTCGAGCAGCTCGTCGATGATCGCGTCGCAATGACCCACCTGCTCGTCGATTCGATTGAGATGCTTGCGGATTTTCTCGTCCGCGTCCGCCACGTTCCGGCGCACGTAATACGCGGAAAAGCTGATCACGCCCAGGGGATTGCGCAATTCATGGCTCACCACCGCGGTCAATTGACCGAGCACGGAGAGGCGTTCCCGTTTGATCAACTCCTCTTGAGCGGCCTCCAGATCCTCTGTTCGCTCACGCACCTTGGCTTCGAGCTCCGCCGCGTGGTCCGCCAGCAGCGACTCCCGTTCCTGATGATAGTCTATCCGACGTTTCAGCTCCTCGGGGTTCACCCGGAGCGATGCGAGGATTTCCGCGAAGACCTCCGAAAGTTCCCGGGATTCGCGTTCCGTGAAGATCCTCGATTGGGCGAGCGTCCGATGCGCGGCGGCAGCGCCCAGGGCGCCGGCCAGCGCGCGTTCCAATTCGCTGTGCAGATCGGCCAGCTCCACGATCGATATCCGGCTCTTCCCTTCCAGTCCCACTTCCTTGAGGCATTTCTCGGTCAGCGCGGCGGCCTCACGTTCGGAGAAATACTGGGTAAGCAGATCTTCGATGATTTCCCGCTTCGCAGACAGTTCGATGTTCGATTCCCGATCCGAGGGTCTCGCCAAGCTTGGGCGCTTGGCAAGCGCTCCGACGAATTCCCGGGCAAGGCTCTGCTCGGATTCGCTCTGGCGAAAAAGGAGCGAACCCAGGACAAACAGACCGATGTTAAAGGCCATTGACCAGAAGACCGCTTGAGGCAAAGCGCCGACGGATGAAACGCCGAAGAGCTGCTCCGGCTTGAGCGCGGCGATCCCGAAAAGTCCGGATTCGAGCCAAGTCCGCGCAATCCAGCCGCTCCTCACGAACGCCGGCAGAAGCAGCGTATAGACCCAAAGCGCAAAGCCGGCGCCCAACCCCATCAGCGCGCCCGCCTTGTTCGCCCGACGCCAGAAGATTCCCCCCAGAATCACCGGAGCGAACTGAAAAGCAGCCGCAAACGCGATAATCCCGATGTTGACCAGCATGTACGACTCGCCCACCGCGCGCTCGAACCAGTATCCGATGAGGATCACGCCGGCGACCGCGACCCATCGGCATTTGATGAGCTGCCTCCTGAGAAAACCGAGCCAAGGCGACCAGCCGATAACCGGCAGGAGAAAATGGTTGGTGATCATCGTCGAGACGGTGATCGAACTGATCATGATCATGCCCGTGGCCGCCGATGTGCCGCCGATGAAGACCAGAACGGTCAACCATTTCCATCCGGATTCCAAAGGAAGTCTCAGGACGAAGGAATCGGCCTGCAGGTGACTGAAACCCTTGAGAATACCCGCCATGGCGATGGGAAAGACAAAGATGTTGATGAGGAACATGTACACGGGAAAGAGCCACATCGCGGTCTTGATGTGCTTCTCGTCGAAGTTCTCCACCACGCTCACGTGAAACTGGCGCGGGAGGAACATGATCGCGGACATGCCGAGGACGAGATAGGTCAACCAGGTGAGCGGCGCGGACTCGCTTTCCGTCCACATCCGCTCGATATGCGCAGGAACCTCCTCGGGCAGCCTGTTGAGGATGTCTCCGAAACCGTCGAACAGAATGTACGTCACGAAAACGCCGGCCGCGAGAAAGGCCATGAGCTTGACCAGACATTCGACCGCGACGGCCATGACAAGCCCGGGATGCCGCTCGGTCGGGTCCAGCCGCCTCACGCCGAGCACCAGGGTGAAGACCACCATCAGGCCTGCGACCACCGATCCCAGGTGACCGGCGATCCACGATGCGCTCTCGCCCTCGCCGAGGGTGATGATCTCGAAGGTCGTGAAGATGGCCTTAAACTGAAGCGCAATGTACGGCATGGTGCCGAAGAGCGCTATCAGCGTCGCAAGAGCGGCCACGGCCGGCGATTTGTCGTATCGCGCGGAGATGAAGTCCGCGATGCTCGTGATGTGGTGCGTGGTCTTGATCCGGACCAGCTTGCGAAGCACCGTCCACCAAAGGATGATGGCCAACGTGGGGCCGAGATAGATGGGCAGGAAGAGCAGCCCCGACGTGACCGCCTTGCCCACGCTGCCGTAGTAGGTCCAGCCCGTGCAATAGACCGCCAGCGAAAGCGAATAGACCAACGCGTTGTCTACCGGGCTTCGCCCGAGCGCGGACCGCCGTTCTACCCACAACGCGGCGCCGAAGAGCACCGCCATGTACAGGCAGAAGATGGTGAGCACCGCGTACGAGTTGAGCATCGGGCCTCACGTCGTGCGCGCGATTCTTCGCCGCACCCTTTCGAGGAGTGTGCGTGTCGTGTCCCGACGTCGTATCCAATGAGAACCGCAAGATGAGCGGACGAGCGAGGAATGAAAGCCGTCGAGCAACCGTGTGGATAGCGCGCTTTCGGCGCGATGACGCCGGGCCGGCGCCGCATCTTCGTTCCATTGTAGGGACGAGGGCTCGTCCGGTCAATCATGAAGCGCCCACGCCGAGGCGCGAGGTCATGCGAGCCCCGTCGCTCCCGGCAAAAGCCGGAGGACCCGAGGAGGCGGGTTTCCACGCCTCCTCGGAACAGCCGGCAGGCGCGCTAGGCGCTCTTACCGTATCCGATCTTCTTGACCGCTTCGCCGATCTCGTCGAGGATCGCGGGATCGTCGATGGTCGAGGGAACGGTGTAGGACTCTCCGTCCGCGATCTTGCGCATCGTTCCTCGAAGCACCTTGCCCGAACGGGTCTTGGGCAGGCGATCCACTACGATCGCCTTCTTGAATGACGCAATGGGGCCGACCTCTTCGCGGACCATCCGGATCACGTCCGAAATGATGTCGTCATGGGCTCTTTGCGCGCCGGCCTTCAGCACGCAGAAGCCGACCGGCACTTGACCCTTGAGGTTGTCCGCGACCCCGATCACCGCGCATTCGGCCACATCCGGGTGGGACGCGAGGACTTCTTCCATGCCGCCGGTCGAGAGCCGATGGCCGGCCACGTTGATGACATCGTCTATACGTCCCATGACCCATACGTAGCCGTCCTCGTCGATGTATCCACCGTCGCCGGTCAGATAGTACCCCGGATACGGGTTCATGTACGATTCCAGGAATCGTTGATCGTCGTTCCACAACGTCGGGAGGTTGGCCGGCGGCAAGGGGAGCTTGACGGCGATCACGCCGCTCTCGTTGGGGCCCAATTCCTGCCCCGACGCCGGGTCCAGGGTTTGCACGTTGTATCCGGGCATCGGCTTGGACGCGGAACCCGGCTTCACAGGAAAGAGATCCAATCCCATCAAATTGCCGCAGATTGCCCAGGCCGTCTCGGTTTGCCACCAGTGGTCGATGACCGGTTTCTCCAGCAGCGCCGCGGCCCATTCGTACGTGTCGGGGTCGAGCCGCTCGCCGGCCAAGAAGAGCGCTGTGAAATGCGAAAGGTCGTATTTCTTGAGGTACTCGCCGTTCGGGTCTTCACGCTTGATCGCCCGAATGGCGGTGGGAGCGGTGAAGAGCGCCTTCACCTTGTGCTCGGAGATGACCCGCCAGAACGCGCCCGGGTCCGGCGTTCCCACCGGTTTGCCCTCGTAGATGATCGTGGTCGCGCCGTGAAAGAGCGGAGCGTACACGATGTAGGAATGGCCGACCACCCAGCCGACGTCCGAAGCCGCCCAATAGACGTCGCCGGGCTCGATCCCGTAGATGTGCCGCATGGACCACTTGAGGGCCACCGCATGCCCGCCGTTGTCCCTGACTACTCCTTTGGGCTTGCCGGTCGTTCCGGAGGTATAGAGGATGTACAGCGGATCGGTCGCCTCGACGGTCACGCACTCCACGGGCTCGGCGTTCGATTCGAGGTCGGCCCAGTTAAAATCGCGTCCGGCCTCGAGATCGGCCTCGGCTTGGGGCCGCTGAAGCATAACGCATTTTTCCGGCTTGTGATTTGCAATGCGGATCGCTTCGTCCACGAGCGGCTTGTACGGGATCACCCGCTGGACCTCGATTCCGCAGGACGCGCTGAGGATCACCTTGGGTTTGGCGTCGTCGATGCGGACAGCCAATTCCCGGGGAGCGAAACCGCCGAAGACCACGGAATGGATCGCGCCGATCCGGGCGCACGCAAACATGGAAAGGAGCGCCTCGGGGATCATGGGCATGTAAATGAGCACGGTATCACCTTTTTCCACCCCGAGCCCCCGGAGAAAGCCTGCGATCTTGGCGGCACGCTCTTTGAGCTGAGCATAGGTGAAGACCTCCGTTGTGTTCGTGACGGGACTATCGTAGATCACCGCGGTCTGATCCCCGCGTCCTTCGTCCACATGGCGATCGATGCCGTTGTAGCAGGTGTTCATCCGCGCGCCCGGAAACCATCGGTAAAACGGCGGATTGGACGCGTCCAGAACACGGTCCCACTTTGTTTCCCACACAATGTCCTCAGCGACTCTCCCCCAAAACGCCTCAGGATTTTCAATGGATTCACGGAACGCTTCCTCGTACTTCATTTCGAACCCCCAAGTCTTTTAAGTAGGTGTTGAAGGAAAAGGCCGAACTCCCGAC
The DNA here is from genome assembly GCA_964385875.1 of uncultured Syntrophales bacterium. Taxonomy (GTDB): domain Bacteria; phylum Desulfobacterota; class Desulfomonilia; order Desulfomonilales; family Desulfomonilaceae; genus CAYLRL01. The sequence continues at coordinate 38,799 of CAYLRL010000014.1, read as the reverse complement.
CACGATTTCCAAAGCCCCTATCGAAAACGGCCTCCCGATGAGAACCGTCTCAAAAAGCCCCTGGGAACTGCGGATTTCGCCGGACGTGGGCACGCGTCACCCGAACCGAGGGCTTTGTGACGGGAACGCCCCTCGAACGAGCCTCGATGCTCGTCGCAGCCGTCTTGTCGATCCGCAGAGTCCGTCCGTTTTCGAGCTTTCTGCGTTGGGCTGCGTCAGCCGCGCCCCGTCTCAGTCGTCGAGCGCGCCCGCCGAACACCGGCGCGACGCAAAACGATTGCATCATCGGTCGAACACGTCATATGGCCCGACATAGCGCCGGGCGTCGTCCGGCCCGTCACGACCGGACGCTTACGGACATCGCACTCTTGGGAAACCAGGTGGGAAGCGATCCATCGATCAACGCCGGGATGCCGCGACAAGAGGGAAAATCCGCGCGGCCGGGCTTGGCCGACCTTTTCCCGCGTGTGGAGCGCAGCGGGGACGGATCGATCGAACGGCGTTCGCGACCGGGGGTTCTTCCCGGGGCATGCGCCCGGATGATACGAGGCAGAGGAGAAAGGATTCATTCTCACGTGCGTCCGATCGAAGAAAGGCCTTTCAATAAGCCGACGGCCGATACTTCTCGGCCTGGCGACTTTATGCGTCGCTCATCGACCCACTGAATCGGGTTGCCGTTGGTTAGCCGGATCAATCGGAAGATCGAATGTCATTGTTGCAGGTTTGATCATTCATGGCAAGTTCTCTTTGCCTCTCGGAATCGGGCCCCAAGCGACGGCACGGAACGGAACGCTCCGTACGCGTCGGGAACGCCGAAACTCGACGGGGCGGGAACGGACGGACCCCCGCGCGACCGCGTTCGTCGGTGTTCCCGAACGCCTTTGCGGGTGAATTTTTGGATTGACAAGGGTAACGGGCGTCTGTATAGTTCGATGTCACGAGTATTCTACGATTGAAACGGCCACGTCATGGCAGTAGAATTCCAAGCTTTTTTTGTCTGTGGACGTAAGCGATAGGACCCAGGGCGGCGGGGACGCCGCGAGGGAAAACGACCACAAGCGCAATTGGCATTGACCGAGGGGGAACACGGACCACGGTCGGTCGGGGAAGGTAATAGTTCATGCAGGTGTCCGACCAGCGTCATACGTTCGCCAATAGTCGACTTATCCGCGCAGCGATTTCGGCGGAGTCGCAGGCGTGTCTGCGGATAAGCCTGCCCCGTACGCAGACTCGAGGGAGCGGCCCGCTCCCTGCGCACTCGCGACGCGGCGCCGGGGTTGGTTGCGCTTCTCTCAATCCGCCGTGGATTCTCCATATGCGTTTTTCCCGATACGATTTCCATCTCGTGCGACGCGATCACTCGCCTATACCTCGCCCGGCCGAATACGCTCCTGCCCATGCGCCGGCGCGGCCGCACGATCGCTTATCCGTTGAACAATCTCCCTTCGCAGGTCTTTGCAGAGAACGGATCGACTCCAAGGTCGGGGTTCGAAATCCTGGAGACATCGATCCACGCCATCAACGCACGTTTGTCGGTCAAGAGCGGCTCATGCTTATCAGTGAGTCGGAGCGGAACGACGAAACCGACACCGGCGGGAAGAAGGGGTTGAAGAGGTAATCGTCGGGCCCGGACGACGCGTATTCGTTACGGCGTTGAACCCGAACGATCCTCTCAGCCGAACAGGCGAAAAAAGCAACTTCCTCTAACACGTCAAAACATCACAGAAGAGCATGCTGAGGTTGTGAGTCCGCAGTTCGCGTAACCGGATAACCATTAACGGCGTATTGCGCCCGAGAAAGGATGAATAGGGGAGCGCCGAAGGGTTTGGTCGGTAAGGAAGGAAGCGAGCCGGGTTCGACGAACATGGCTTCGGTTAAACGTATCATGCCTGCTGCGCGGCGGAAGGCATACGGTATAGTTCGCGCAAAAGGCACGATCGTAAACCGGATCTCGCTGTTTCGTAATCGTACGCTCAGTCGGACAGGGCTTCCGGATGGACCTCAACAAAGATAAATGGGACGTCGCCGCTCGGCGCCGTGAATCTGGAGGAACGGCTCGATCGCGGTATCCCTAAAAAAAAGGAGGAGTTGGAATGGCGAAGGATTTGGCGGAGTATTGGAGGAGGAACATAACCTACGTGGTCGTTCTCCTGATCATCTGGGCGTTTGTTTCCTACGTGTGCGGCATTCTTCTGGTCAAGCCGCTCAATGCCATCCACATCGGCGGATTTCCCTTGGGTTACTGGTTCGCCAACCAGGGGGCCGAGATCATCTTTGTCATTATGATCTTCGTCTATGTGTGGCTCATGAACAGGCTCGACCGGGAATACGACGTTCACGAATAACGAGCGCGATCGCCCAACTAATATCCCGTAGGCACGGGATAGGAAAGGAGAGCGACTATGGGGATTCAGACGTGGACTTTTATCATGGTCGGATTGACATTCGGCCTCTACATCGCTATCGCATGGCGGTCGCGCGTCGCCACAACGAAAGGTTTCTATGTGGCAGGTATGGGGGTACCCGCGCACTTCAACGGGATGGCGACCGCGGCCGACTGGATGAGCGCCGCGTCGTTCATCTCGATGGCGGGACTCATCTCTTTTATGGGCTACACCGGCGCCATGTACCTCATGGGTTGGACCGGAGGCTACGTGCTTCTTGCCCTTCTGCTGGCGCCGTATTTGCGTAAATTCGGTAAGTATACGGTACCCGACTTCGTGGGCGACCGGTACTACTCCAACGCCGCCCGTGTCGTTGCGCTCATTTGCGCGATCTTCGTGTCGTTGACGTACGTCTGCGGTCAGATGCGGGGCGTGGGAATCGTGTTCAGCCGGTTCCTCCAGACCGAGGTCACCACGGGCGTGTTCATCGGTATGTTTATCGTCTTCATTTACGCGGGGTTGGGCGGCATGAAGGGCATCACCTGGACCCAGGTTGCCCAGTACTGCGTGTTGATTATCGCCTACCTCATTCCGGCGGTGGTTATTTCCGTGCAGTTGACCGGAATGCCGATTCCGCAGATCGGCTTCGGAAGCACGATCGCTTCCGGACCCAACGCAGGCCAGTGGCTTCTGGACGTGATGAATCAATTGAACACCGACCTTGGGTTCGCGGAGTATACCTCCGCCTTCGGCAAGGGGCAGAAGAGCATGCTCGATATGCTCTTCGTCACCTTCGCGCTCATGGGCGGCACCGCGGGTCTGCCTCACGTGATCATCCGGTTCTATACCGTGCCGAGCGTCAAGGCCGCTCGAATCAGCGCAGGCTTTGCGCTGTTCTTTATCGCCCTGCTCTACACCACGGCGCCGGCGGTGGCGGTTTTCGCCCGGTACAACATGATCCACACGATCAACGAGAAGGCCTACGCTGAAATTCCCGATTGGTTCAAGAACTGGGAAACGACGGGCCTTATCGCCTGGCTTGACAAGAACGGCGACGGAAAGATCCAGTATCGTCCCGGCGCACCGTTCGCAGGCAAGCCCACGTTCAGCGACAAGAAGGGCCCCGTGGGCCAGCGTATGGTCACCAACAAACCCACCGACAACAAAAACGAACTCTATGTGGACCGGGATATCATGGTGCTCGCCAACCCGGAGATTGCGAACTTGCCGCCCTGGGTGGTCGGCTTGGTCGTCGCGGGAGGTCTGGCCGCAGCACTCTCGACAGCGGCGGGGCTGCTCCTCGTGATTGCCTCGTCGATAGCGCACGACCTCTACTTCCGTATGATCAACCCGGAGGCGTCGGAACGACTCCAGCTGATCGTCGGCCGAACCATGATCGCGGTCGCGCTCTGTGTGGCCGCCTACTTCGGTATCTACCCACCGGCGTTCGTTGCCCAGGTGGTCGCCTTTGCGTTCGGTCTGGCCGTTTCCTCCTTCTTCCCCGTCATTGTTATGGGGATATTCTGGAAACGGGCCACTCGTGAAGGGGCCATCGTGGGTATGCTGATCGGCATCATCTTCACCGCGTACTACATCATCGACGTGAAGTTCCTCGGTTCGAGCTTCTGGTTCTTTGGTATAAGCGGTGAAGGCATCGGAACCGTGGGTATGATCTTCAACTTCATTGCGATCTATGTGGTCTCGCTCTTTACGGCGCCGCCGCCGCAAGATGTGCAGGATATGGTCGAAAGCATCCGGTATCCGCGCGGAGCGGGAGAGGCTACCGGTCATTAATTCCTCGCACGGCCCACGCCGTCTGAGATTGTCTTGAACTTGGGTCGAGCGCATCGCCGACGAGCGGTGCGCTCGTTTTCTCGTTCTCCCCGGCCGCGGCGCGGAGCGGCGCCAATGAGGCGTTCGTAACCGTTCACCGGGATAGCGACAAGCCATTGATATCTCGATGGGGGAGGCTTGGAGGGGGAGACTCATCTCCCCCTCCATCCACACCGGGCGCAGAGCCGCCTCAAGCCCGGTGAACCATTACAGGCGTTCATTGCCCGGCCTCCCAAACGGAGAGGGCGCCGGCTCTTTTCAGGGTCTCTCTCCGGACCGGCGTCGCGTCAGACGAAATCGGTCGGCTTGAGCGCTTCTCCCGCGGCGAGGAGTTCGAGCCCACGTTCAAACGCCTTCCGATCTCTCTTTTTCCGGTCCGAGGCGCGCTTTTCCAGTGAGGCCAACGGTAACTTCATCCGCGGGTTCGGTTCCAAGACTTCCCTGTGGCGTTCGAGGAAGGCCCAGTACCATGGCGTAATCGGACAATCCCGTTTCGGGTGGAAGGAACACTCGGGGCAGTAATCGCTCATGCGGTTTATGTATGAGGCGCCGGAAACGTACGGCTTCGTGATCATCAGGTCGCCGAGCGCATACGTGCCCATGCCGAATACGTTGGGCTCGACGACCCAGTCGTACGCGTCCGTGTACGCGACCCAAAACCAGTCGGTGAGCTCCCGGGGATTGACGTCCAGCAGCGAGGCAATGTTGGAGAGGACCATCAGCCGTTGAATGTGGTGGCTGTATCCGATCCGCCACACGTCGGTCACGGTCCGATCCAGGCACACCAGTCCCGACCGCCGGCCCCAATACGCCACGGGCGCCGGATTTCGAGCGTCAAGATGATTCGGCCGCGCGCCGCCGTCCGGGTCGCCGTCGAATCGCATGGACTTCCACGCGGCGCCGGCCCACGTCCAGTACCCTGCGTCACCGGGGTGCTCCGACACCGAAGGTCGCTCCATAGGCGCATCGCGAAAACCGTCCGTCGCGGCATGGACGTGGTTGACGAATTCCCTCCAGCCGATGACTTGTCGGATGAAGCCCTCCTTGCTCTGCAAGGGCAGATCCATATGAAGGACATCATCGAGGATTCGCGCCGGCGTCAACCGAAGGATATTGAGCAGCGCGGAGAGGCGCGTATGGAACAGCCCGGTCGAATCGACGGACATTGCGTCCTCGTATGGCCCGAAATGGGGGAGGCACTCCCGCTTGGCCCACGTCCACAGGGACACCGCGTCCTCACGAGTCGCCGGCAAGCGGTCGAGGTCGAGCGCGCCCGGATGATGAGCGAAGCGGGATCCGATGAGATCCCCCACCTCCTCCTTGATCGCGTCTCGGGGAAAAGTCGGGGGTCGCGGCGCTTCAGGCTCTCCCTTCCACGCAAGCCGATTCTCCGGGTCGAAGCTGAACTTGGCCCCGACCGGCTTTCCCCCGTCCATGAGGAGTCCGGTTTTCTTCCGCACATGCCGGTAGAAGGAGTCCATCCTCCACGGCGGTTCCTCACCGGCGCCGACGACGAAGTGATCTCGGTCGGTCATCCAACCTTCGTGAGGTTCGAACGTCAGGAGGCCCGTGTCGACCAACGGCTGGAGGTCGTCTCTCAGTTCCCGTTCCGCCGGTCTCATCATCCGGAGGGGGCCCAGCTCGTCGGTGAGGGGTTCGAGCGCGGTTCGATACGGTCCCTCGGCGACCAGATGACGGATCGCCACGCCCCGCGCGGCCTGTTCGAGGGCAAAATGTCGAAGATTCGAAAGGATCAGGGCGAGCTTCTGTTTGTGGTACGGTCGTCGCGCGGCCTTCCACGGATTTTCCACCAGAATGACGCCGACGTCTCGCGGATCTTCCCGTGACAGGGGCCCCACCGAATCCGTGACCTGGTCGTACGGCGCGAAGATCCACCTGCGTCCTTCAGCGGGAGGATTCAAACGGACCAATTCCTCTGTGAACACGCTCATGGGCCGTACCGTTCGAGATACTCGTTGACCCGGAGTTTTCGCGCGGCGCTCTTCGATGTCATGTAGCGGATTTTGCCGAAGACCTCGCGTTCCGGCCCCCACGGACGATCGTACCGCCCCAGGATCCAGAAAATGCCGCTGTACGAGTTGGGATTACGGCCGTCTACGCCGTATTTATTGTTCAAGTGGATCATGATTCGAAGCGCGTCCTGGGGCGACTCGGTCCAGTGGAAGATCTTCTTGCCCCACAGCATACGAAGGTAGTTGTGCATGCGTCCCTCGCGAACCAATTGCCGTTGAGCCGCGTTCCACAGATCGTCGTGGGTCCGGGAGGATTCGAATTCCTCGTCCGAATAGATATAGGGCCGAGGATCCTCCAGGTGATCTTCGATGGTTTCTCGAGCCCATTCGGGCAGCGACTCATAGGCGCCGTACTCGTCGGTACGGGAGCACATGTTATAGGCGAGTTCCCTCCACGTGATCAGTTCGTCGAGGAACTGCTCCGCGCTCTCGCTCATTCCCCACCAACCGGAGCGCTTCCCCTTTGTTTCGTCGGACAGGTCGTTCTTCGACCAGCCCTCCTTTCGAGCGATCGACGCGAACACGTCGTGTGCGGATATGTGCCCGAAGTGGAGATACGGTGACAGCCCGCTCGTCACATCGTCGTCAGGCTGATTGCTCCGATCCGCGTATTGATGGAGGTTCTCGGCGATGAATCGCTCCAAAGCCGCGTTCGCGGCCTCCGAGCCCCCTCGAAACGCTGCGGGGCGCACCTTGTGGTCGATCGGAAAGTCGCTGAGCGAATCCGGATCCTCGGCAAGGGACGTGACGTCGGCCGGGGGCCATTTCTCTGCAATATCCGACGGTATCGAAGCACGAGAGGGAAGATCCGCGTCGGCCGTAGGATCCGCGGGGGGAAACTCCGAAAGATGATCGGGGAGATTCTTCTGGAGAAATCTACGGAACGAGTACGCGGTGGGGAAGATTCGATCGGCCGCGGCCATGGGGAGGAGTCCGTTGGAATCGACCGCTTCCAGTCCCACCTTCACCTGTTTAGCCGCCGCTCGCATCATTCGTGGGAGGAAGAACTCCGGGAAATCGTCGGTCACCACGACGCAGGCTTGTTCGGCCAGCGCGGCCAGCAGCCCTTTTCCGTCGTTCTCACGCGGTTCAAGATAGGGATAATACGAGCACGGTCCGTCTCGAAGCCGTTCCGCGTTATCTTTCATGCCCTGGATGATGAAGAGATGCAGCCTGTCCGACGCCCATCGATAACCGCACCTGAGGGCTTCGAAAATAATCAGCGGCTTGTTCAGGCCGGCGGCGAGTTTCACGGCCCGTTGGAGACTGAAATTTCTCCTGATTCGTCGATTGGCGATCATCCAGTAGAGAACATACGCGCCGTCCTCATTCACGGCCGTTTCGTTACATGGTCTGATGCGAAGCGCAGGAACGTCTTTCATGGAGATCCCCCGATCTCACCGCGGCGGCAGTAATTGAATCCGAGACTATCATTGTCGCGGCGCTCGGGGAAGCTTCGTTTCAACGGGGAGCTTGCCGCAGCGATCGATTGTCGACCGAATCGGCCTCGTACACCTAAAGCGGACGGAATCAAACCTTGGAGGAAGGTCGCGGCCCCTTCGGCCGACGGACGGGTCGAAGTGACCCGCGTTTTGCATTGTTGCCAATGAGTCACGCAGAACGGTATACTTCTCCTTTACGCCGCTCAAAACCGGCATCTCGAGCATGCGTGGATTCCCCCTCATCGAGCGCAGCCGGGGGGACGAGGGAACAGCTTCGAGGCGCCGACTTTTCCCTCAACCGGGTCCACCTCACTCATTCCACCTACGGACGTGAATGATGGCCGCCGATCGTAATATCAAAGCCGGGGACATTGCTCACGACATCCGGTCGCGCATGACCGACGCGGAACTCATGGAGAAGTACAAGCTGACCGCGCGCGGTCTCCAGAGTTTGTTCAGAAAGGTGGTCGCCGCAGGAGTACTGAGCCCTGAGGAAGTCTTCAACCGTATTCCGACGTACGAAGATTCGATCGAGATCGAGGACAGGCGATTCGCGCCTCGCGCCCCCCTGACATTGCCCCTGACGATCCGAGAAACCGGACGCGCGGATCAACGGGGAAGCGTCGCGGACATAACTCATGGAGGATTCAAGGCGACTCGGGTCGAGGCCGACGTCGGCGATTTGAAACACTTCAGTATCACCGTCGATGGACTGATCGAGTCGCCGTCTATCGAACTCACCGCACGATGTCGCTGGTTCAACCCTGAGGATCGGCACGGCTTGCCCATAGCCGGCTTCGAGGTCGTCGAAGTGTTATCGGGCGATTTCGATGCGCTCGTGGAATTCGCCCTTGCTCGGCGCGCCCACATATCGAGCGAAATATTCCCCCCCTTGCCCAATTCGGCCGACAAATCCGAACCGACCCCTCACTCCGAGGACGCGGCGAAGACGCGCTTCCTGTCCAACGTGAGCCATGAGCTGCGGACGCCTATGAACTCGATCATCGGGTTTGCGGAGATCCTCTCGGCCGAGACGTACGGGCCCCTCAACTCGAAGCAAAGGACCTATATCGGCCACGTCTTGACGAGCGCGCATCGGCTGCTCGGCCTCATCGACGACATTCTCGACCTGGCGCTCATCGAATCCGGCAGGATGGAACTTCAGATTTCGCTGGTCAACATCGAGCGTGTCCTGGCCAACTGCGTGACGCTCGTTAGGGAAAAGGCCCTGCGACAAGGCATAAGCGTGGATTTCGACTCGGCCTCGATCCGGAACGCGTTCGAGATCGAGGCTGATGAGGTCAAACTCAAACATATCGTCTTCGGTCTCCTCTCGAATGCGGTGAAATTCGCATCCGAAGGAGGACGCGTCGAGGTGCGCGCCGAACTTCGCGAGCGCGACATCCTCATCAGCGTCACCGACACCGGCGCGGGCATCAAGCCCGAAGATCAGGAACGCATATTCGAGCCCTTCGAGCAGGTGGACTCGTCCTATTCACGCGTCGGTCAAGGCGCGGGTGTGGGACTCGCCCTGGCGCGCAAGCTCGTCGATTTGCACGGAGGCCGAATCTGGGTCAAAAGCGAAGGACCCGGTCGCGGCAGCACATTCAGTTTTACGATCCCCGCTTTCCGAGCAATGGATCGCGGGACCTGCAAGGGGTAACGGAAGAAACGGCGGCGCATCGAGAGACGAACAGCAGGCGGACGCCGGTCCGACAAGGAACGCAACCATGAGCGAAGTCAAGCGTATTCTCGTAGTGGACGACGAAGAAAACAACCTCCGGTTGCTTCAGGCCATGCTCGAACCGATGGGATATCGGACCGAGTCCGCAACCGACGGTCCCGAGGCGCTCAAGAAGCTCCACCTGGGCATCGATCTGGTGCTCTTGGATGTCATGATGCCTCAGATGAACGGATTCGAGGTGGTCAAACGGATCCGCAAGGACCCCTTGATGTACGGCGTCCCCGTCATCATGGTGACGGTCCTGACGAGCAAACAGGACCGGCTGAAGGCGGTCGAAGTCGGGGCCAACGACTTCATCACCAAGCCGGTGGACCAGGTTGAACTGCGCGTCCGGATGGAGTCGCTCCTGACGATGAAGGAGGCTCAGGATGCGCTCCGAGAGCGGGAAGCCCGCTACCGCACGCTCGTGGAAAATTCACCCGTGGGGATTGTTTCCTGCGATCCGAGCGGCAATGTGACCGAGATCAATCCTGCGCTGGAACGGATTCTCGGAATTCCTGCGGCCGAAAACAGTCGTGATCTCAACCTCCTTTCACATCCCGCGCTTCTTGAAGCGGGCGTGTCCGCGGCCATAAGAAAGTGCCTCGAGTCGGGCGATCCCGGCCTCGGCGAATTCACGCTGCGCAGCCGGAACGGCCGCGATCTCCATATTCGCGCTCATCCGGCGCCGATTCGAGATGAAAACGGGTCGGTGGTGGCGGCGCAGGCGGTCATCGAAGACATTACCGACCAGAAGCGCGCCGAGGGGCTCATTGTCCGGTCGGAGCGCCTCCGCGCGCTTGTCGAAATGGCCGCGGGCGTCGCGCAGAACTTCAGCAAGGCGCTCCAGGTGGTGACCGCGGACTCTCAGATGGCGATTTCGAGCCTGGAAGCAGGAAGCCTCTCCGAGGTCCGTCCACTCCTCGAGGAAATCCGCAGCAACGCGTATCAGGCCGGCCATACGGTCCGGCGACTGCAGCAATTCGTTCGTTCGCGCGCGGTCATGGACGAGTCCCAAGGCAAGTTCTTCGACTTGTCGGACACGCTCATGAAGGCGATAAAAGAGGCGGAGCCGTGGTGGAAAGGCCGATCGGAAGAAAACGGCGTCGAAGTGCGGCTCGAGACCGATCCGGCGCCCGAGTGCTTCATTCAGGGAGAGGAATACGAAATCATCGAGGTGCTCGTCAATCTTCTCAAGAACGCGGCCGAAGCGCTCGCGGACGGCGGACTCATTAAGGTCAAGACCTATGTGGAGGGAGGCTGGGTCATTCTCGATGTGAAAGACAACGGCGTGGGGATCCCCAAGCGCAATATCAAGAAAGTGGGGGAACCGTTTTGGACGACCAAGCCCGATCACTCGGGGATGGGGCTCGCTGTCTCTTTCGGTATTATCCGACGCCATCGAGGCACCGTTGCGGTCACCAGCAAACAGGGCAAGGGCACGACTTTCACGGTCCGCCTTCCCCACAAGCCCAGACCTGTCGCAGACAAAGAACCGCAAGCCGAGGCGGACGCGACGCAAACATTTCACCTGCTCATCGTCGACGGTGACCATCAGGCCCGGACATCGCTTAAGAACAGGCTCACCGATATGGGCCATCAGGTCCTCGCCGCAGCGACCTCGGAGGAGGCCCTCGAGGAATTGCGCAGAACCGAGGTGGACGCGGTGGTCTTCGACCTGGCCGTCGTGGGGAGCGACGGTAATGAGATTAGTTCCGCGATCAACTCCATATGCGGCTCACGGGGAATCTCCCGACCGCCGCTCATTGTCATGGCGGACGAAGGCGTGGAACTCAACGAGGACGAGATTCCCTTCTACCGAGAGATCGATCGCATCGTCGCCAAACCCATCGACGCGGAACGACTCGTCGAGGTAACCGCAAGCGAGACCAAGGGAACCGTCGGGGTTGCGGACACCGCGTTCTCCGGTCGTATCGAGGGCATCGACATCCTCGAATACGTCCAGCTGATGCTCTTTACCGGTCGCCGCGTCATACTCGAGATACGATCCCGGGATGACCGCAGCGGTCTTCTCTACGTCGACGCGGGAGAGGTTCGCCATGCGACGTGCGGGGATCTCGAAGGGGAAGAAGCGTTGTACCGCTGCCTGAGCTTCGAAGGCGGGAGTTTCTCGAGCCTTCCGTGGAACGATCCGGAGAAGATTACGATTAATAAGCCGAGCCAATTTCTGCTGATCGAGGCGGCTCGGAAACGAGACGAAACGAGGGCTTTGGGTCGAGGCTTTCATTAGGCGACGCCGGCGGCCGGCTCATGACTCGACCCCGCCGGAGTTGCACGCATCATATCCCGCATGAAATTGACAACCGTGGCGTCCTAATCGGACGGCGCTCAACGGAAGGGCAATGATATGGACGAACCGATTCGACTCGGCGTAAGCGCATGCCTCCTCGGGCACAACGTACGATACAACGGCGGACATGCGCTGGACCGCTACATCGTCAACACGCTCGGCAGCTTCGTCGAGTTCGTCCCCGTCTGCCCCGAAGTCGAGTGCGGATTCGACACTCCCAGGGAATCCTTCCGCCTCGTGGGCGATCCCGAATCTCCGCGCTTCGTCACGTCCCGCACGGGAGTCGACTACACGGACCGCATGACCGAATGGGCCCGGCGCCGGGTCGAGGAATTGGAAAAAGAGAACCTGTGCGGATTCATCTTCAAGAAAGACTCGCCGAGCAGCGGCATGGAGCGGGTTCGAGTCTACACTGGGCCCAGCTCTCACGTGAAAAAGGGCGTGGGCATGTTCGCTCGGGCGTTCATGGAACACTTTCCGCTCCTTCCAACTGAGGAGGAGGGCCGGCTCCACGATCCCAAATTGCGGAAGAACTTCATCGAGTCCCTTTTCGCCCTCAGGGATTGGCGCAAAACGATATCCGGCGGACTGTCCCGCGGCAAGCTCGTCGAATTCCACACGCGCCACAAGTTTCTCATTCGATCGCACAGTCCGCGGCATCATTCGATGCTCGGTAAACTGACGGCTCAGGCAAAGGAGTATCCGGTCGAGGAGCTCTTCGATAGGTATCGGACGCTGTTCCTCGAGGCGCTTCGCCTCAAGACCACCCCTAAGAAGAATACGGACGTGCTCTATCACATCATGGGATACTTCAAGGGCGATCTCACCCCGGACGAGAAGCAAGAATTGATCGATATCATTACGAATTACCATCAGGGGCATGTCCCGCTGGTGGTTCCCGTCACCCTCCTCAACCATTACGCCCGGAAATACGAAAAAGCGTACGTGAACACGCAAAGCTACATGAACCCCCACCCCGTCGAACTGCAGCTGCGCAATCACGCGTGAAAAGATGAGTCTCGGGCCCCGAACGCCGCAATTGACACCCGCCCGACCGATTGACAGATGCATCTTCAGACGCCGGATGAATAGTACGTGCCGAAATGATCGCCGGCCGGCCGCGGCAAGGGGGATACCAGATGAAAATATTGATAACCGGAGGAAGCGGCTTCGTTGGAACCCACGTGACGAGACGACTCCTTGACAAGGGACACGAGGTAACCATTCTCGCTAGGCGACCGGGCCGTTCCCCAGTCCAAAGCGACAAGCTTCGTGAGATCGCCGCAGACTGCATGAAGACCGGCGCATGGCAGGACGCGGCGCCCGAGCACAATGTGGTTATCAACTTGGCGGGGGTGGACATCTTCAAACGTTGGACCGAGAGCGTCAAAAGACTCATACGCGACAGCAGGCTCCTCACCACGAGGAACCTCGTGGACGCCATACCGGAGGACGCCTCGAATATGACGCTCCTCAGCGCTTCCGCGGTCGGCTGTTACGGACCGCGCGGGGATGAGAAGCTGAACGAAGAGAGCTCTCCGGGCAACGACTTCCTTGCGACCTTGGCCGTGGAATGGGAAGAGGAAGCCCTCAAGGCTCAGTCAAAGGGCGCTCGGGTCGTCATTCACCGGTTCGGCGTTGTGCTCGGCCCCGACGGCGGCGCGCTCCCCGAGATGGCCCGCCCGTTTCGCTTCTTTGTCGGCGGACCGATCGGAAGCGGCCGGCAATGGTTCTCGTGGATACACATCGATGATTTGTGCTCCGCGGCTGAATACGTCCTCGACAACGCCGAAATGACCGGGCGTTTCAACTTCACGGCGCCCAATCCCGTGCAGAACAAGGACCTTTCCCGCGCTATCGGGAAGGCCCTCCATCGACCGGCCTTCATAGGCGCGCCGGGATTCATGATCAAGCTGGTAATGGGGGAGTTCGGTTCGGTTATCTTGACCGGACAACGAGTTCTGCCGGAACGGCTCCTCGAAAGCGGTTTTTCCTTTCGATTCCCCGAGATCCAAGCAGCGGTGGACGATTGCCTGAAATAGCATTTTCCGCGAGGATCTCGACGGATTCCCTCAATGAAAAAGCGGCGACCGCCGAATCATTCGGCGAACGCCGCTTCCCAGTTTCAGTTTACGCAGTCTCCACGTTATGGTTCACCGGGCTTGAGGCGGCTCTACGCCCGGTGAGGATGGAGGGGGGAGACTCATCTCCCCCCTCCAAGTTTCCCCCATCGAGATACCAATGGCTTGTCGCTATCCCGGTGAACGGTTACGTCTCGACTCGGTGTTAGAGCCCCAGGCTTATTTCCTCGGCTTGCCCCACACCGCGTACACGGGATCGCTGGGAATACCGAGCGAATAGTATTTGTCGTCTTCGGGCCGCGGTTTACCCGTGCTCTCGAAGTCTCCCTCGATGATGAACGCGTCGGATGACGTGAACAATCGCTTCACCAGTTCGACTCGCTGCTTCTCGTTGGTTCGCTTCCAGATATCCACCGCTTTCGGCGGAAACATCCGGTTGGAAAAGACCGTGATCAACAGCCCGCCGGGCTTCAGGACGCGAGCCGCCTCGCGGAACACCTCGAGCGGCTTGGTCATGTAGTCCACCGACACGGTATTGACCACCGCGTCAAACCGGTTGTCGTCGAACGGCAGCGTCGGGTCCGCGTTGACGTCATGAATCACATACCGTGACAATGCGGGATTCGCCTTGAGTTCCTCTTCGTTGAGTCCCAGCCCCACAACGGCCTTCTCGCCTTTGACCCGATCGAGATGGGAATCCGGACCGGCCATGAGGTCGAGGACGCGGACATTCTCCGGAATGAGACGCGCAAAGAGCTTTTCGACGGTCTCAAGCGCGACCGAATCCAGGTGGTCAACGAAGCGGGGCGAACGGTAAAACTCCGCGTCCGGGCTCTCTTCATCACGCGAAAAGGCGTCGGGCCCGAAGAGATCTTCGCTGCGAGCCGGCTGCGCATCGTCACAGACAATGTCGCACACGATGAGATTCTTCAGCGCCGCGTCCGACCAGACCGGAGCGGGCCCGCAGCCGCCGCGGGGGTCCATCCTGCAACGGTAGCCCGTTTTTTCGATGCCCTGTTCGTCGAGCGCGTCCCAGCTGTGCCGGTAGTACCCGCAGTTATCGTTGAAACAAATATAATGGATCTCGCCGCCCCAACTCGACTCGTCGGGCATACGGATCGGGTCCATCTCGAGTCCGCAGTGCGGACATACACACATGTTCGACATCTCTGTATCTCCCTGATATCTCATTAATTCATTCTCCAAAGTCGATAAAGGCCCGTGCGGCAATTCCGCTTGCGCATCGCATCCCGTGATTCGGGATTCTTCAAGCGATCATCAGCACCCAACTCTGCGCTTTAAAGTAGGCATGATTTTGCCCCGGTCAAGGCGAACGGCCAAGCGAGAGGAGACGATCCGATAAAAAAACGGGGCGCTCGAACCCAAGGTATTTCGGTGCGCCGCCCAAGGTGAAGCGGGCGCCCGGTCGAGGGAGTAATTTGAGGAGGACGGGTCGGGCCGGTCGAAAAAGGCTTGACCGACGCTGTTAGTATAACTTATGGTGCACCAATTCCGAAATGTCCGAGCCAAGCTCGGCAAAAATGGACCGCCGTGCGGTCCCTTCGGCGAAAATCCGAAACTTAAGCCGACGCCCCGGCTTAAGTCGCAGACGTCACTCCAACTGTAGTTTGGTGAGAGGCTTGCTGTGACTCGGACGATCATTCGAGTCGCAGCCGACCTCCACGCATGCCCGCGCCGGAATCGCTTCCCGCGCGGTTTTTTTTCGTCCGAGCAAATCCCTGTTATTTGAGCTTAATCCAGAGTATGCGCGCGGCCCCCGGACCGGGATTCCGCCATTTTCCCGGCAGGCGCTTCGTGAGGTAGATCAGGTCTCCCGTGCGCGCCGTGTGATACGTATCGTCCACAAAAACCTCGAGCTTCCCCGCGATCACGTATCCCATCTCTTCCCCCTTGTGCACGAAGAAGTGGCCTGGAACTTCGGTTTTCGGCGGAATTTCAATGATATAGGGATCGGCCTGGACGTCGAAGCGGAAGGGGGTCAGAAGTTTGGCGACGACCGCGCCTTCGGGCAGATCGGGTAGTTTGACTTCAACCGCGTCCGCGCCGGAAAAAATGAACGGCTTGTCCCCGTTCTCCTTCTCTTGCAAGAACGACCCCACATCGACGGAAAGAACCTCCGCCATCTTGATGAGCCCGGGCAGCGACGGATAGATGAGATTGCTCTCGATTTGCGAAATCGTGCTCGGCGTGACCCCGACCAGCTTCGCCAATTCAGTCTGCGAAACGCCCCGCATGGCGCGGATGTCTCGCAGCCTGGATCCGAGTTCCAGTTGGCCGGCGGATCGTTTGCCCTTCTCGAAGGTGATTTGCCGGTCTTTCGTCCAGTAGGTGAAGGACCTGTGCAGGTTCGCTTCGCTGCGTTTTTCCGCTTTGACGATGCTGAGCGACGTTCGCCCGCGCCTGACCGAGAGTTCGATTACCACCTGGGCGATCTGATTGATCTGTGCCCTGACCCGCTGGGAATGCGCGTCCTTTTCCATCAGCCAGTACGCGACCGTATTCAGCTCGTACAGTCTGGGACAAGAGTGACCGTAGAAGCTCGCGATGCTCTCTTCACCGCCCCAGAGTTCCTGCATGCCGGTGAGGCTCTCGAAGACGAACCTGACGCATCCATCGAGGGAGGAATGGACGCCGTAGAGCGCGTCGATAACGTGGTCCCGGTTGCGGGGCTCGTCAACCCGCACGATCCTGCACGGACGATCCGCGGCCGATTCATAGTAGAAATTGAGAAAGACATCCGATCCCGCGCCTTTACCCCAGGTGAAGCAGTCGAGGATCGTCAGGCCGGGATACTCGGCGAGCGCTCCAAGCTGATCGAGGAGATTGCGGGGCGAGCGATCGAAACTCACGTACACCAGCGGTTCACCCGCCTGCCGAGACGCCTCGAGAAAATGGTGACAGAAGACGGGGGCGAGACTCCCCGCGTGGTCGTACCAGACCACATTATCGCCCACGTGGAGGCCTTCGAGAAGCGTGTCCAAATCCTGTACGCCGGATGAGATTCTCTCTCGGTCCGACTGAGTTTCGGCCATGAACTGTCCTGAAAAATGGGAGAATCCGCGGAAGGAAAAATCCGCTTATCACCGAGCGTACGTGATCGTCGCGACGGTGTCAAGCTCGGTCGTACGAGGGACCCCGCCTCCCATGCCGTTTCCGAGCGACCCTGAGCCCTGCGCCCCCGCCGGTCGCGCGCTGAAATCATCGGGTAATTTCCTCTTGACACCGCCGGTTGGAGGGCTATACTGAAGCATTGAAGAGCGGGAATAACTCAGTGGTAGAGTGCAACCTTGCCAAGGTTGAAGTCGCGGGTTCAAATCCCGTTTCCCGCTCCAGCCCATCGACACGAATCGACCCGAATGAGCCGCAGGCGTATTCGGGTTTTTTTGCGTGCGGGACGCTTGTGTTTTCCGTTACAGATTCCCCATCCCAGCGCGGCGTCCCAATCGTCCCGACCGGGACAAAACCTGCCGAAACGGCTTCCATCGCCGCCTTCATTCACACCTCGCTGACGCGGAACTGACCGACTGCTAACTGGCGTCACTGCGCATTTCGCCGTATTATTGGGTCGAGCTATTCGGCTAAATTTCCTTTCGCATCAGTGGGAAGTTCCTCAATATAGCGGGGTTCTTCCCCCTACCTCACCCTCATTGCGCGCCCGATACGACACTCGAATACCGTATATTCCCCGGCCTTGGACGAGAGACGACGATCTCGGTCGAACCGCGAGATCCCTAGATTCCCACACATGGTAGTCTCGACCGTACGAGACCGCGCACGCGTCCCCACAACCGGCCCTGAAAAAAGAAAAGGCGCCCGTACGAGCGCCCACGACCCCACAAGGGGACAATCAAACGATCCGGTGGAAGCGCCTCATGCGAGGTCGGGGGGAACCCCGCATGAGGCCTGGTAGACCGAGAGGCTGGGGGAAGCCTTTCGGTAGGGTGGATAGTTGGCCGGCTTAACCGGCCCTCGAAAATGGGCCTGAATCGAGAGAGAATCGGCGGCCTTGCTGCTCCGGTGTGGGCCGCGCCGCACAGGCCGCACGCGAGGAGTCCGATTTAGGGACCCACGATGGAGACCGCGATGGTCGCTCCGCCGGGGGTGCCTCCAAGGTTGTGGGCCAGTCCGAGGGCCGGATTCTTCACCTGCCGGTCGCCCGCCTTGCCCTGGATTTGCTTGTACAGCTCGTAGATCATGCGCAGGCCGGACGCGCCGATGGGATGGCCGAAGCACTTGAGGCCGCCGTCCATGTTCACCGGCAGATCACCGTCCATCTCGAAGACGCCGGCGTCGATGTCCTCTTTGCACTTGCCCCGTTCCGAGAATTGCAGATCCTCGTAAATGATCGCCTCGGTGATGGAGAAGCAGTCATGGACTTCCGCCATGCTGATCTCCTTGCGGGGATCGCTGACGCCGGCTTCCGCGAATGCGGCTTGGCCCGCTCGATACGTCTCTTTCACCGATGTCCAGTCATGCTTGGGGTTCATATAGCCTTCGGAGGGCCCCACCGCGATCTGGGCCGCTTTCACGAAGACCGGATCCTCACGGAAGCTCTTGGCCATGTCCTTGCGGACGAGAATCGCGGCGGCCGCGCCGTCGCTCACACCGCAGCAATCCAGGAGCCCGAGAGGCCAGGCGATCATGGGAGCCTTGAGCACCTGTTCCACCGTTATCTCACGCCGGAAATGAGCCTTGGGCGACTTGACGCCGTTCTTGTGGTTTTTCACCATGATCTTGGCCAGCATTTCCCGGCCTTCGTCCGGGCTGAGGCCGTACTTGTTGAAGTAGCTCGTTGCCATCATGGCGAAGTGTCCGGGCGCAGTGAAGTTGCGGCTGCGGAAGGTGTTGGGAGCGGTCGAAACCAGCCCCATGGCGATGTCGTCGGTGGGAAGTCCGCTGTATCCCGAATCTTTGAGTTTCTCCGCGCCGATCGCCAGCGCCACGTCCACCGCGCCGGACGCGACCGCGTACGCCGCGTTCCTGAACGCGTCCGACGCGGTCGCGCACATGTTCTCGAGTCGCGTGATCGGCTTGTAGTCGAGTTTGAGCGTTGTCGCAAAGGGTTGGCTCGGCGCCGGCAGATTGGACCAGTACGATCCCAGCCAGACCGCGCCCACGTCCTTGGGTTCCACACCGGCGTCTTCGAACGCTTCGTACGCCGCGTCCACAACGAGATCGTCGAAACTCTTGTCCCAATTCTCGCCGAACTTCGTGCATCCCATTCCGACGACTGCGACTTTATCCTTTATGCTTTCCATATACGGGTAACCTCCCTGGATGCCTGAACAACCCGATCGCCGGCCTTACCGAACGGGGCGCGATTTCCACCAGTACACGTCCACGCCTTCGGTTCGCCGGAATTTCCTGAAGGTCATCTCGAGCGGCATGCCGACCTGGATGTCCGAGGGATCGCGATCGGTAACGTCCATCATGATCCGGCCGCCTCCCTCGAAATCGACCGCGGCGAGGGTCGTCGGCGGATCGGGCGACACCGCCAGGTTGTCGTGCGAGAAGGTGACGATCTTCCCCTGCTTGTCCGCAAAGGGATAGTATTCCATGCGATCCTTGGTTGCGCACTCCATGCAAATTCGCTGAACCGGATATTGCACGGTCCCGCATTCGCCGCACTTGGAACCGTTGAGCGCCAGACCGCACTTCCGGTCGCGATACAACGCAGGCGCGGACGCGGGTTCCATCCGCGGTCGTGAAGGGGGCTCGAGCGCAACCAGGTCCCGCCACCGCAAATACTTCGTGTACGTGGTCAAGGCTTTGGATTCGAGCATCCGTTGGACGCTTCGCTTTTCCTGCGCTTTGCCGATCGCGTCGGTTACGGTGAGCGAAATCACGTCGACGCCGTCCCCGTAGCTCACCCAGAGGATCTTGTCGCCGGGCTCCGAGTTGTCCAGCGCCATACAGAGGAGCGCGGAGGAATGCGCGGTCCCCATGTTCCCGGTCATGCCCCAGAGCGGATCCACGGCCTGAGCCTTCGGGTCGAAGCCCGACTTCTTGGCCGCGGCGCCGAGATACTGAGGATTCGGCGCGTAGAACGCGCCCCATGCGTAGTCCTCCGGCTTGGCGCCGAACTGCTCCAACGCGGCCTTCACCGCCGCGGGAACCAACGAACCGTATCCCATCTCCCGGACGAACCGGTCCTCCCAGGAACGCACAAATCGCTCGTCGGCCGGTCGATAGACGTCGTACATCTCGTTGTTGAACGTGAACGTGTGGTCCACGGTCGCAACCACGTCACCGTCGCCGATGAGAAACGCGGCCGCGCCGTCACCGATCTGCATCTCCATTGCGCCGTTGGGCTTGCCCAGACGCAGGTCGGAGACGCTCACCAAGGCGTTTTTCGACGCTCCGGCCTTGACCGCGTTCACCGCGAGCCGGAACGCGGAGCTTCCCGCGCGGAGGCTCCCCGTCACGTCGAAGGTGTCAGCGCTTTGCGGAACATCCAGCACGGCTGCGGTCAGAGCGGCCGTCTGCTTTTCCGCGTAGGGAAAGGTCGTTGAGGCTGCGAACACGCCGTCCACCGTATCTTTGTCCATGGCCTTCATGCAGTCGCGGGCGGCCTCGACCGCCAGGGTGACGCAGTCTTCGTCGAAGTTCGCCACGGCCTTTTCACCGGGGATCTGAAAGCCGCCCCACGCCTTTGCGATGTCGGGACGATTCAACCGATAATACGGGACATACACTCCATATGACGTTATCCCGACCACAATGACCTCCAAGGGTGTAAACTCAGCGAGCGCAATCGGACGGCCTCACGCTCCTCCCGTCGCTTCGCTCTCCGCTTCGCGGTCGAGCCGCTCGGTCGGTGAACAGCGCCGGGAGGGCTTAGTCCGGCAAGCGGTTGGCCATCCGACTTCGCCGGGCGCGGTGTCCGGGTCGGCCTGCCCTGTTCGGGACGCCGACTACGAGCATGAGACCGTGTTGGGGGAGTCAGGGTGCAAGATGGGCGCCGCGGGGAATTGCGGGTACGATCTGGTACAATGAATTGGAATCAGGAAATATTTTATTCGGGAGGCCAAGGCTGGGAGAAAGAAGCGGCGCCGTCTCGATCCATATGTGGAACGCTCCGCACAACATATCGCGCAGACCGGAGAGGAAGTCGTGACCACTCATCACATCACGCCCGCCACTCAGAGAAAACACCGCATCAACGGACTCTTCGTCATGGAGTATTCTCACCTAAATCCGTCGACGGACGCGGAAACAATGCTCTCGATCCCCGGCGCGTGCCACGGATGGCGGGCTCTCGATAAATGGGGGCCGTTCTTCGCACAGCGCGGCCGCCGCGGAGGACCGAGCGGCCGTCCACACCGCCCGAGCAATAGCGGACTTCTGCCGCGGCGACTGTGTCATCATCCCCGACTGCGGCCACGACGTGATGCCGGACAACGGTCGGCGGATTGCGGCGCTGCCGTGACCGAAAACAGTCTGCGTCGTTCCACCTCTCTACGCCTGTGCGTGGGGGTACGGCGCGCCCACGCCGTAGTCGATCGATCCCGCGGGGAGGCCCGTCACGGCCGTGTTCGCCATATGGAGAGCGTGGGGAGGAACCGCCAGTTGGATGTCTTCGGCTTCCAGTTGCGCTTTGATTTGCCGACACGTCTCGTGGAGCCAGTCGTAGTAGGCCCACCAGTCGGTCGAGTTGTACCAGACGCTGATGAAGATGTTCAGGGTCCAGTCGTCAAACCCGGTGAAATAGACCCGCGGCGGCCAGTCAGGATGCATATGCTCATGATTCGCCAGAACGCCGCGGATGATCTCGACCGCACGGTCGAGCTTCTCCGTGGGAGTGCCGTACGGCAGCTTGATGGTGGTCTTCCACCGCGTGAAGTGCCGTGTGGCCATATTCTCCAGATTGGAGGTGAGGATCCGTTGATTGGGCACGGTCACTTGGAAGCCGTCCCAGGTTCGGATACGCGTGCTCCGGTAGCCCACCGATTCCACGAATCCGTCATAGTCGTCGATCTTGATCCACTGCCCCACCCGGAAAGGCTTATCCGCAAGGATGGTGAACGTTCCGAAGATATTGGTGAGCGGCTCTTTGGCCGCGAGCGCAAATGCGAGACCGCCGATACCCAGCGAGGCGAGAAGCGCGCCCGTATTGACGCCCGTCACGTTCTGCAAGATGACCAGGCCGCCGATGATGACAACGATCACACGGATGGTCTTGCCGAGCACGTTGGCCAGGAGATGATCGACCTTGCTGTCAGGCGCTTCGGCCTTTTCCAGGAAATACCGGTCGAGCACTGAAATGAGCCGGTAGATCAGCCAAATACCGGCCAGCGCGCCGCAGATATGCGCAGCGGTATTGGCCGTGTTATGGACAAAGCTCGGGCCGAACGGCGTATCGAGGTGGCCGAACAACAGTGAGGCGGCCGCGTACGATCCGTAGATCCAGAAGAGCGCGCTGAGCGGCTTGTATACCACTCGAAGGAGCACGCCTTTCCAGCTCCACTCGAGACCCTCTCGGCTCAGCCGCTCCAATCGCCATGTGAGAAATCTCCGGACGAATCGTTCCACGATGACCACGCTGAGCAATACCGAGAGAGAAATCAATAATTTTAGCCATGTGACGCCGTTGAGAACAGGCCGCGAGACCCACTCTCCCAAATAGCCGCTCACAATCAAGGTGAGCGTGTCGATCTTGGCTGAGATTTTCTCCGCGGCGTCGTCGATGGCCTCCGTATCCACCGGCGATATGGGTCCCGCCGGCTTGGTCTTCGGCTTCAGGATTCCGGAAGCCGGCGGCTCTTCTTCCGCTTCCACCTTCAGCTTGATGGTTGCCTCGGCGCCCTCTTCCGCAGGATCGGTCGCTGCGCCCTTCTTCACCTTCATCTTGACCGACGTCTCAGCGGTTTCCGCGCTCTTGGCCGGCGCCACGCCCGCTTGAGGCGGGTCCGCGGCCGACGCGGCCGGGAGTTGTGCCAGGGTTAATGCGATCGCGACGGTGAGCGTTCGGAACAACGCGAGCGCAGTCAGAGTATGAGTAATTCGCCGCAAGCTCATGATGTTAATTCTTTTTTCTCCGCTAGTCTCCTGCGGTGAAACGCGCAGGGCGCATTCGTGAAAGGCCCGTGTACGGTCCCACGGAACGTTTGTCAATTCTATTCGGCGTTTGTTCGTGGTTTTCGTCTTGAGGAAGGAATAATTTTTCGTGAGCGGGCGCCGGGAATCGGCGGGGTTCAAACGAGGTTGAAGCGGTCGTTCTCCTGCCGAACGGTTCCTTTTTTCATCAAGCGTTCCAGATGCTTACCCATGAGCGCCCGTTCGCCGAAATCGAACAATTCCTTGGGTTCACGCTTCCTCCCGTAGACGATATGCGCGTCCACGATCTCGGGCATGGTGCGCGGCTCTTTCAAGAGATCCAGGAGTTTGGCTTCCCGCGTGTCGATAACCGCGAGGAACGCGTCCCACAGGTCGCCCGGGTCGCTCTCGTACACACCCGTCTCATGGGACACGATCCATACGCGGGGCTCGATTGAACGAAGCTTGCCAACGGATTCGACGATCTGATCGATGTCCGAATCCACATCGCCGTACCAGGGTCCGAAGGGACTCAGGTCGTAATCGCCCATCGCAAGCACGGCTGCGTCCGGAAAGAGGAAGGAACAATGGCCGGGCGTGTGGCCGGGCGTCAGGATAACTTCGACGGTAACGCCGCCCAGGTCGATGATTTCACCGTCGTTCAGGAAACGGTCCGGTCTTCTCGGCTTGAAGTGGAATTGCTCGACCATGATCTTGGTCCACATCGCGCGTTCCGATTCGTCCAAGCCGTACGCGTCGAAGAAGCTCTCCAGGCTCTCCAAAGGCTTCGCGTCCGGTTCTGACACACGAAGTTCGCAGTCCTCGAAGAGATCCAGGCTCATCAGGTGATCCTCATGCCAGTGAGAGAGCCAGACCGCGTCCACACCGGGTCCGTCACGGAGTTCCCGGAGCTTCTTCCGATCGGATGCGGGATCGATGAGGGTCTTTCGGTCCGCTTCGATGTACAGGGAATGGCAGTGGGGGTACTTGCCCGAGTTCTCGCCGGATATGAAGCGGATAGGGCCGAATTGTCGATCCATGAATGCTCCTGTGCGTGAAATGTGCTGTGGACGGCGCGATCGCGGCGCAAACGAGCGCGGCCCGCCGGGGGCCGCATTATATCATATACCGACGTTCAATCCCTCGCTCCGAACCTTTTGTAATACTCCTTGTACACGGGATCGTTCTCCTGGAGTTCCCGTCGGAGGACCTTACCGACGAGCGTCTTGGGGATCTCGTCGATGAATTCGATGTATTCCGGGACCTTGTACTTGGCCATGTTCGCTTCACACCAGATCTTCAATTCCTCGGGATTGATGCGGTCTCTCCAGCCGTCTCGAAGCACGACCCAGGCCTTCACCGCTTCACCGGTGATTTCATCGGGAAGACCGGCCACCGCGACTTCCGAGACACATTCGTGCATGCCGACCAGCTGCTCGACTTCCGTGGGAAAGATCGAATTTCCCTTCATCTTGATGAGCTGCTTCTTGCGGTCGTTGAGGGTGACCCGGCCGTGCTCGTCCATGAAGCCGATATCGCCGGTGTACAGCCGGCGCTTACCGTCGATTTCCCGTATGGTGGATGCGGTTTCCGCGTCATTCTTCAAGTATCCTTGCATGACCGTCGGGCCGGTGATCGTCAGCTCGCCGCTTTCACCGATCGGCATTTCCCGTTCGCCCGTCTCCAGATCCATGATTTTCCATTCGATCCCGGGAAGGGGCAACCCGATGGTCCCGGTGGTGTCGACGTCGCCCAGCGGCCCGCCGGACACGACAGGCGACGCCTCGCTGAGGCCGTATCCTTCGACCAGCCGCGCGCCGGTAGCCTTCTCGAAGCGCTCCTTCACGTTTCGATGCAGAGGTCCCGCGCCCGAAATGCATCCTCTCAGTTTGCCGGCGATGGGGTATTTGTGGATGTCCGGGAAATCAGCTATCCGCTGGAACAGCACCTCCGCGCCGGGGTAGTACGCTTGACCATCGGGCGCGACATCACAGAGCGTTTCCAAGAGCTCTTCGGGTTCGGGCGGCTTGGGAAAAAGCATGGCCCACATGCCGGCGTTGATGACGGTGTTCATAATCGCCGTCATACCGAACGAATGAAACAAGGGGAGAATCCCTACCATACACGCGCCGGGTTCTCGGGTCCACACCCATAACGTCACCTGAATCGCGTTGGCCACACAATTGAAATGCGTCAGGACCGCGGCTTTCGGCACGCCGGTGGTCCCTCCGGTCATAATGTAAACCGCAATGTCGTCCGCGGTCACATCGGCGGGCGCGGGTTGGGGCCGAGCTTTCAGGAGATCCCTGAAACGGAGGGAACCGGCCGGCACACGTCCGGTGGGGATCTTCTTGAGCTTCCTCCCGAGCCATTTCTTCCACGCCGCGACGCCGACCAAGTCCGCGACATTTGTTTCGATGATGTGTTCTATCGCGTAGTTGTCCGTGATCGGGGCAAAGAGGGGCTCATAGAGCGCGTCGAGAACCACGACCGCTTTCGGCTCGGTCAGCTGCAGTTCGTGCAATACCTCGCCGGGCAAGTACGTTGGATTCACCCCGGTGGTGATGACCCCGAGCTTTGCGCAGGCGTAGTACGTAATCACGTACTGAAAGGAGCTGGGCAGACATATTGCCAGCACATCGCCTTTGCGCAACCCGATGTTGTGCAAGCCGGCGGCCATGGCGTCCACATGATCCACCAGCTCGCCGTACGTCATGAATGATTTGAGAAACCATATCGCAGGATCGTTTCGGCGACCTTCCGCCGAGTTCTTCAGCATTTCGTAGAGCGTGATCCTCGGGAAGTCATAGTTTTTCGGCACTGCGTCCGGCCATCCGGCTTCCGGTTGGAGCCAGGGTCTGGATTCATCGACACGATCGTCATATGTGCTTTGCATTGGCTTCCTCCGCGTTCGGCGCGCGCCAAGCGTCGACCACACGGCGCGCGGCGCTCTCGAGGGTTCGGCGAGGTCCGGTAATCGGACTTCGCCGACGCTTTGATTGGTAACCGTTCACCGGGATGGCGACAAGCCATTGATATCTCGATGGGGGAGGCTTGGAGGGGGAGATGAGTCTCCCCCTCCATCCTCACCGGGCGCAGAGCCGCCTCAAGCCCGGTGAACCATTACTTTGATTGTATGCGGTTACAAGAACCTGACCTGGCCCGCGCTTTCTCGGTGCTCGAGCAGTTTTGTGAGCCGTTTTTGTAACGTCGGATCGGTTATGGGTTCCACTTCCGAGATCGGCGCGCCGTTGTCCGAGAACGTATAATGGCGACGCACCAACACTCCCGGAACCAGGACGTATCGACAGCCCCAAAACCCGCAGCATGCGGAGTCCGCGACCGCGTTTCCCGCCACGTAGAGAACCTCCCGGCCGTCCACGTCGATCACGCCTTCGGTGTCGAACTCGTATCCGCCGGATATGGATCGGATCTCCGTGTTCATTTCGTGGGTGTAGTCGATCGTCATCTTCTCGGTCCCTCGTCACATGATCCGACGGGAGCGGCCACTACGAAACCATGCGGTCCTTACCTTCCCAGAATTTGGCTCGGATGGCCTTCTTGTCGAGTTTGCCCAGGTTGGTGAGCGGGATCTCATCCCAGAATTCCACGGACTTGGGCGCCAACAGGCTCCCCTTGCGTTCCTTGACGAATGCGATGAGTTCCTCTTCAGTGACGCTTTGCCCTTCGTGGGTAACCACGACTGCCTTCACTTCTTCGCCCCATTTCTCATGGGGTATGCCGATGACCGCGGCGCCCTTGACCACGGGATGATCGAAGAGCACGTCCTCGACCTCTCGAGGGAAGATGTTGAAACCGCCGCTGACGATCATGTCCTTCTTGCGATCCACGATATAGAGGAATCCCTCCTCGTCCTGCTTCGCGATGTCGCCGGTATGGAGCCGGCCGTCCCTGATGGTCTCCGCGGTGGCTTCGGGATTCTTGAAATAGCCGTGCATCATGTTGGCGCATTTGACCGTGATCTCGCCGGCCTCGCCCTGTTTGACCTCGTTCCCGTCTTCGTCCAGGAGCCGCACCTGCGCGTGAAAGGTGGGTCTGCCGGCCGATGAGAAGACTTCCCGCTCCCGTTCGGGATCGTCGATGACGTGCTCTTCCCGCGACAGGGCGCTGATGCACATGGGCGCTTCGGTCTGGCCGAAGAGTTGGGTCATGATGGGGCCGAACGTGGTGACCGCCTGTTTGAGGCGCTCCGGAGCGATCGCGGACGCGCCGTAGATAATGTTACGGAGGCTGCTCAGATCGCAGGATTTGAGGTCCGGATAATCGAGCAAAATGTAGATCATCGTGGGAACGAGGAAGGTCGCTGTCACCTTCTCCTTCTGGATGGTCTCGAGGAGCAGCTTCGGATCGAAGTGATCCAGGATAACGCAGCGGCCTTTTCTCAGGAGCACCGGCAGCATCAAACAGCCGCCGGCGTGGGTGAGCGGCGTCAGATAGACGAAGGTCTCTTCCCAGCCGAAGCCGAACTCGAGCATCTCGATAAGGACCGTATAGACCCATGCTCGGTGCGAGAGCATCACGCCCTTCGGTTTCCCGGTCGTGCCGCCGGTATAGTAGATCCCCACGAGATCCTCGGGGTCGATCTCGACCGGCTCGGGGGTCGGATCGTACTCTTTCATGAGGCGCCGGAGATGGATGTGCCCCTCCATCATGGACGACGGATCGTCGCCCACACAGATGAAGGTCTTCACCGTCTCGAGCTGAGGAATCATCTCCTTGACGCGGCCGGCCATCTTCTCGTGATAGACGAGCGCGGTGCATTCCGCCTGATTCATCATGTAAATGTGGTCTGCGGACCCGAGCAGCACCGCGAGCGGCACCCGTACGCAGCCGGCTTTGCCGACGGCATACTCACAGAAAATATATTCCGGACAATTCGCCATCAGAAACGCGATCTTGTCGCCCTTCTTGAGCCCGAGGCGCTGAAACGCGTTCGCAAGACGATTCGCGTACTCGCCCATCTCGTTGTATGTGTAGTTTACGTCGCCGTACGTAATCGCGGTATGCCGGCCGTAAAACTGCACGCATCGGTCATAGAGCGCCGGTATGGTTTGGGTGATCATGATTCCTCCTCCGTAGGTAAGGAAGCCGGCGGCCCGGCGGTATATCTAGACTCTCTCGAGGATCGTGATGCTGCACGCGAACTCTTCGGTGGAAATGACGCCGCCCCCGTTCTCCGCCAGCGCGATCCGCGCGTCGGGAACCTGACGAGGTCCGGCTTCGCCGCGCAGTTGAATGATGAGTTCGTTGATCATGGACAGACCCGTCGCGCCGACCGGATGCCCCTTCGAGACGAGCCCGCCGGACGTATTGACCGGGATTGACCCGTCAAGCTTGGTCGCGCCGGATTCGACGAACTTCCCGCCTTCGCCGGTCCGGCAAAATCCCATCATTTCGGCTTGGTAGATCTCGCAGAAGGACGTCGCGTCGTGCAGTTCCGCCACGTCCACATCGTCCGGTCGGAGGCCCGCCATGTCGTACGCCCGGTCGGCCGCATGCTTGCTGAGGCTCGGCTCCTCGATGTTCCGATGTTTGCCCGTAGTCAAAACGCTCGCCGAAAGCCTGACCGCGCGGCGTTTCACGTCCTCCGGGAGCCCGCGATAATACTCTTCCGAACAAACGATCGCGGCCGCGCCGCCGTCGCCGATGGGAGCGCACATCGAGCGGGTCAACGGATAGCTGACCATGTAATCGGCAAGCGCCTTGTCCACGGGAACCTCGAACTGATACTGGGCGTTCGGATTGAGCGATCCGTTGTAATGGTTCTTCGAGGCGCCGATTGCGATCTGCTCCCGGGTCGTGCCCCATTTGTTCATATGCCAACAGGCCTGCATCGCATAGGTGTCCATGAAGACCGTATGGTTTGCGCCGATGGAGAACTCCCGCCCGCAGCGCTCCGCGACTTCGGAATACTCCGCGATGAGGCGGTCCTTGTCGAGGCGGTCGATACCGTGCTCGTACGCGGATACGACGCGCTCCATCTCGGGGTGATAGAATTTGTCGACACCGATCGCGAGGGAGACGTCGCATTGGCCGCTGAGGATGTCTTTCCACGCGCCGTGAAGGGCCATGGACGCGCTTGCGCAGGCGCCTTCCACGTTGATGATCGGAACCCGCTCGGGAAAGAGCCCTTCTTCCACAAGGGCCGACATCGAGACGTGCCCGCGGATGAGATCCTGCTCCCAGAGCGTTCCCATGGAGCAGTTGGAGAACCACGCGAACTCGATTGGGCCGCCGTCCTTCATGCCGGCGTCTTCGAGCACGCCAAGGTAGGTATCGCGCGTCAGGTCCTTCATGGACTTGTCGAGCCACTTCTTGAACCGCGTGCTGTACGAGCCGATTATATAGACGTCCTTCACCTGCTTCATGTCTCGACCCCGCCTTTTCCTTCTTCGATCGCTACGTCCTCATGTGAAACATCATAGTGTAATCGAAGACCATCACGTCTTCGTCCCGCTGATTCTTGACCGTATACCGCCACGTCTGCACGCCCTTGTCGGGCTTCTTGGTCGGCTGCTTGTCAATGACGTTTACCACAACGGTGACCGTGTCGCCTATCTTCACCGGCGCCAGCATCTTCATGTTGTTCGCGCCGAGCCAGGCCACGGCCGCGTCGCCGGCGAAGCCCGCGCTGCCGACGAGTCCCACGGCGAGGGCGAAGATCAGCGGTCCGTGCACGAGCCGCTCGCCGAATTGGGTCTTGGCGGCATACTCCTTATCCATGTGCAAGGGGTAGAAGTCCATGGTCAGGCCTGCCCACTGCACTACATGCGCTTCCGTGACGGTTATGGCCGCGGTGGTGTACACGTCGCCCACGTTGAAGTCATCGCCGTATTTGCTGTGCTCCATTGATTCGCTCCGTCCGAATTCCGCTCAGGTCTTGGCCGGCTTGAACTGCGGCAGCGTGAATTCGTCGTCCAGTTTCTCGAAGGTGACTTCCACCGGCATATCGCACGTGACGCTGTACGGATCGCAATCGACGATATTGGTGAGCAGTTGCACGCCTTCGTCGAGACGCACCAGCGCGATAACGAAGGGGACGGCGTTCACGAACGCGGACGGCGGATTGTTTTCGACCACGGTATATGAGTAGACCGTGCCCTTGCCCGAGGCTTCGACCCACTCAACGTTGTCGGAAAAGCAATGGGGACACCCCATGCGGGGATAGAAAATGTAGCCTTGGCAGTCTTTGCACTGTTGAATGACGAACTTCTGTTCTCGAGCCGCTTCCCAGTATGGCCTCGCCCAGTCGTTCACGAGCGGAGCCGGTTTTTTCGGCGCATCCATTAATCTCCTCCTCTTTACGGTATCTCGGTTCCGAGGATCGAAACGTGGGCGTCCATGTACGTGCCGCCGCAACCGGTCTCGACCGCAAATTTGGCATTGGGGACCTGCCGTTCGCCGGCCTTGCCCATGAGTTGACGGCACGCCTCGACGAGCAGCGCGACGCCGCCGCCTGCGCCCGTGTGACCTTGCGACAACATGCCGCCGTTGGTGGTCGTCGGGAGTTTTCCGCCGGGCCAGGTGTCGCCTCGAAGGTGCAGTTCGCCGGCTTCACCCCGCTCGCAGAATCCCAGCTCTTCGAGGCCGATCAGCTGAAAGACCGGATATGAGTCGTAGATTTCGGCCACGTCGATATCCTCGGGCGTCAATCCCGCTTCGGCAAAGGCGTCTTTGCCGGCCGGCCCCCAGCCGTATCGCGTGATATCCGGCTCCTGGGAAAAGACGAAGTGGGTGACCCGCGATCCCTCGCCGAGGAAGTATACCGGCTTGTCGGTGAGGTCCTTGGCACGCTTTGGCGATGTCAGCAACAGCGCGGACCCGCCGTCGAAGAGCATGTTCGACTGCTTCGCGCGCAGGGGCGTCGAAAGCATCTTCGATTCGAGGACTTCCTCCATGGTCATGGGTTTTCGGAATTTGGCGTTGGGGTTAAGCTCCGCCCATTTGCGGTTGGACACGCAGACCGCGGCCATATGCTCGTCCGTGGCGCCGGTTTCGTACATATATCGCGTGGTGGTCAAAGCGGCGATAGACGAATAGTGCTGGCCGTACGGGACTTCCCATTCGGTGGAGATGCCCGCGGTCGAGAAGAGATCGATCCCGCCCTGGAGAGAAACACCGCTCCCCAAGCGGTCCGCGTGCACGCAGAGCACGTAGTCGGCCGCGCCGGTCACGATGAGGCTCCCGCCCAAAGAGAGAAAACAGCTTCCGCTCGAGCCGCCGGCGAAGATCTGGCAGTTCGTTTTCGCGTTCTTAAGCCCCAGTTCCTCCGCGATGCGGCAGGTGACCAGCTCGGTGTTGAACTGCGGACTGTAGAGCGCCGCGGTGGGCATCACAAAATCGATGTCATCCTTGCTCACGCCGGCGTCACGGATGGCCTGCCTCGCGGACGCGACAGCGTGATAGATCGCCGCGCGTTCGGGGAAACGGCCGGTGGGGACTTCGCCGATGCCGACGACGGCCACTTTGCCTCGTAAATCACTCATGGTCAACTCCTCAGGATAACTGTCGAAACGCGGATGCGAGATCCCGCGTTCGTATGTATTCGAATTACAATCCCAGCTGCTTGGCTACGATATTCTTCTGAATTTCGGTTGTTCCGCCGCCGATGGAAAGGATCAACACGTCCCGGAGAAAACGCTGCGCGTCGTACTCCATTGTGTAGCCGTACCCGCCGAGGATCTGCACGCACTCGAGCGTAATCTTCTTGGCGGTCTCCGCGCAGAAATACTTGCTCATGGAGGTCTCCTTGATGCATTCCATCCCCTGGTTTTCCATCCACGCCGCGTAGTACGCGAGCCTCCGCGCTGCCTCGAGTTCGGTGGCCATATCGACGAGCTTGTGCTGGATCACCTGGAACGAACCGATCGGTTTGCCGAATTGAACCCGCTCCTTGGCGTAGTCGAGGGCGTAGTCGAGCGCGGCCTGACCGATGCCCAACGCGCATGCGGAGAGCAGGAGGCGCTCCTCATTGAGCAGCTTCATCATTTGATACCAGCCGTAATTGAGGCGCTCGGGCCCGCCGACAATGTCTTCGGGATTTACCGTTACGTCGTCGTAATAGACTTCGCAGGTGTTCGAGCCCTTGTGACCGAGGTTCTTGATCGGCTTCGCACTGTATCCGGGTAGGCTCGTATCGACGAGAAATTGGGTGATACCCTTGGTGCGGTGCTCAGCGGTGCGGGTGTTGGTCACCACGATATCCGCGATGCCTGCGCCGGTGATGAACATCTTACTGCCGTTGATGATCCACTTGTCGTCCTTGAATTCCGCCTTGGTGCGGATATTGGACGCGTCCGAGCCCGCGTTGGGTTCGGTGAGCGCAAACGCGAACTTCATCTCACCGTTGACGAGCTTTGGCAGGTATTTCTGTTTCTGTTCTTCATTCCCGTTGATCGCGATGATCGAATTGCCGTAGAGCACTATGTTCCCTGCGGCCCAGGCGAGAACGGGCAGTTTGCGGGCTAGCTCCTCGAAAAACAGCATTTCATCGAACACGGTCCCGCCCATTCCGCCGTATTCTTCGGGAATGTTGATCCCCATGAACCCCAGTTCGCCGAGCTTATCGAGCAGCTCGTGCGGAAATTCATCGTTTTCGTCAATACGCTGAGCCGTCTCGCGGGGAATCTCCTTGTTGACGAATCGCCGCACCGTATCCTTCAGCATGTTTTGTTCTTCGGTGAGATAAAAGTCCATTAACCGCTCCTTAATTCAGTCCGCCGGCGTGAACTCAGCGATCCTGTATATTTTCGATCGTGCGGGAGAGGCTGCGACACGTCTCGATGTATTCCTCGACGATATCGCGTATAACCCGCCCCGCCGGAAGAATCGACTCGGTTTGCGCTACGCTCTTGCCCGCGCTCCAGAGTTCGAGCCACTTCCGGGATCCCAATTCGGGGCGCTCTCTGAAGTCCTTGATGCTCTCGGCGAGCCAGTTCGCGGGGTTCCCGGTGATCTCCGCGCTGCACACAATATCCTCGGGCCCTGCGGTAACAACTGCATTCTTGTATTCGGGAAGCGCTCGTGATTCGTCGGTTGCGATGAGTCGTGTCCCAACCACGACCGCACACGCGCCGGCCGCTATGGCTGCGGCCATTTGTCGGCCCGTGCTGATCCCGCCCGCGGCCGCGACGGGCAGCCCGACCTTCGATCTGAGGTATGGGACCAAGATCAATGTGGGAGAGATCCCCGAGTGTCCACCGGCGTCCGACGCGACCGCCACGATGCCGTCCACGCCGCGATCCGCGGCTTTTTTCGCCTGTTCCAACGAGATGAGATCCGCAAAGACCTTCCCGCCGTTGGCGTGCACGTCGTCCAAGATGAGCCGCGGATCGCCCAGGGACGTGATGAAGAATTTGACGCCGGCGTCGAGACAAACCGCAAGCTGCTCTTTCCATGCGAAACGCCCCGAAAGATGAATATTGACGCCGATGGGCCTCTCGGTCCGTCGCCTGATTGTGTCGAGAGCGATCTTGAGATCATCCACGGTTCGATAATTGGGGAGCGGGAACGTTCCCAGGGCGCCGGCTTCGGAAACCGCGACGGTCAGATCCTCGTACGACACGAGGAACATGGGCGCTCCGATAATCGGATACTCAACATCGATCATATCCGTGAAAACGGTCTGAATAACAGCCATTTCCGGCGTCCGTCCGCGTCGGGCGTTGGATTGGGGGGAACCGCGTCCGTTCGACGCGATTCCCCTCATGGTGTACGTCGAGTCCTCGTCCGCTTCTCGGCGCCTACCGCTGAGGCGTCTTGGGCTCCCGAATCGGGTCGACAATTACGAACTGTTTGTTCTTCGGATCGGCCTCCAGAACGAGACTCGAGAAGCTGCTCACGTGCCGTTTCGGGCCGAAGGTGATGTTCGGGCACATGCCGCCCATGTCGTAGTCCTTGATGCTCTCGAGGCCCTTGACGTAGGCGTCCGGGGTCAGATCCTCGCCGGCTTTTTTCAGGCCTTCGCAGACCGCGGTCGCGTATCCCCATGCGGCCAGATAGAGATAGTGCGGATACATGGGATTGCCCAACTGCTTCTCGTAATTCCCGAACTTCTTGTTGACTTCGATCGCCTGCTTGATCCCCGGCGCGTCGGTCTGGATGGGAACGTACGGCGTGACGAGCTTGTATCCCTTCGCATGCTCGCCGGCGAGCGCAAACAGCGGCGGAACGCCGGTGGTGTTGTTGGAAATAAGGTCGACATCCCAGCCCATTTTGACTTTCTGCTTGATCACCGCGGCCGACTGGGGAAGGTACGTCCAGAGGACGATCACATCGACGTCTGCTTCTTTCATGGCGTTCATGTGCGGAGTGAAGTCGATGGTGCCGACCTTGTACGGCATTGCCTCGACGATCTCCGATTTCATGAACTCAGCAGCGGCCTTGGCGCCGGCCAGCCCTTCCCGGCCGAATCCGTCATCCTGGTAGATCATGCCGATCTTGGCCTTCGGGTTCTTTCCGAGCACATATTCGACCGCTCGGCACGCCATGCCGAACTGAACGGTATGAGGAACGAAGACCCACTTGTTCCCGGGATCGTAAAACTTCTTGTTCGCGCCGTGGGGCATCAGAACGCACTGATTCTCTTCGCAGAGCGGCAGAATAGCGGCCGAACCCGCTGTTCCGAGGTTGAACCCGATGCAGAAGACGCCGTCCTTGAGGATCACTTTCCGAGCCGCTTTCATCGTCGTATTGGGAAGGATGCCGTTGTCCTCGACGATGAGATTGATCTTCCGGCCGTGGATGCCCCCTTGATCGTTGATCCACGCGATGTACTGCTTGAACGCGTCGCTGATCGGCGCGCCGGCGTACTTACCCGGGCCCGAAAAATCCACGAGGCAAGCCACCTTGACTTCCGTGTCGGTGACTCCCCGCACTTCGTCCGCGGTCGCGGCGCCTACGGCGCAATAGATAACGATGATCGCCGCAAGCGTCAGGACTCGACGTACTCTCTTCATGAGCTTCCTCCTCGCTGGTTGGTTGAGAGCCGCGCTCCACCCGGATTTCCCGTCTCCGGCGGTGGATCGCGCCGGTAAAAACGATCGGACCGCGCGCCCTTCGCGCGAACTCAATATTTAAACGGCCATGTCTTCCAATAGGTCTTGACGCGGCGATATATTCCCGCCAGCCCCTGCGGCTCGAAAAGGAGCGCCAAGACGACAATGAGGCCGAATATGCCCAGTTTGAAATCGACGATAAGCCCGCTCAATGCGGGATAACCGTCTTTGAAAAAATCAGTCGTGTAGATGATCCCGTGAGGGATCCCCGTGATGAGTATAGCTCCAAGGACCGAGCCCAAAATGGTTCCCAGACCTCCGAGGATAATCATGGCAATGTATGCGATCGAAAGGTGTAGATCGAAGTTACCGGGCACTATCCACTTCTGATAATGCGCCATGAGACAACCCGCCGTGCCCGCGTAGAAAGAACTGATAGCGAACGCCATTACTTTGTATTTCGCTAAGGGTATGCCCATCGCATCCGCGGCGATATCACGATCGCGAATCGCCGTGAAACTCCGACCGATCTTGCTCCGAGCGATATTCTTCCCGACGATCACCGCCAGGGCTGCAAACGCCGTGGAAAAATAGAAATACTGCCATTCGGTTCGAATGACCCATCCGCCGAGACTCACCCTCGGCACGGCCGTGCCCATGTCGCCCTGGGTGAGATCCCAGTGGAATACGACGTATTCCACCACAAAGCCGAACGCAAGCGTGCCCAGCGCAAGATAGAGCCCCTTGAGGCGCAGCGCCGGGATGCCGACGATCATCCCGAGGAGCGCGGCCATAGCGCCCGACAGCGGCAGCGACACAATAAAGGGGAGTCCCACCTTGCCGGTAAGCAGCGCGGTCGTGTACGCTCCAATGGCGATGAACGCGCCGTGGCCAAGCGATATCTGACCGGTGTACCCGATCAGCAAGTTAAGCCCGACCGCGCCGACTACCGCAATCGACATTTCATTCAGGATACTCAGCTGATACCGCGAGAGAATAAACGGCGCGACGATGAGCAGCGCAACCAGCACGGCGAGCCAAGCCTTGACCCACAGCGTCGGCAAGAGCGCCGTATCTTCCCGATAATCGGTATGGTAACTTGCTCCCATCGCGTCCTCTATACCCGTTCAACCTTTTCTTTGCCGAATATGCCGCGGGGCCGAATCATCAAAACCACGATCATGATCAGGAACGCGGTCACGTCTTTCACATCGCCGAAATGGAATCCCGCCACTTCCATCCCGCTCAGGTAATTGGCGGCGAAACCCTCGACCACTCCGATGATCGCGCCGCCGAGGATCGCTCCCCGGAGGCTGTCCATGCCTCCGAGAATGGCTGCGGACATTGCCTTTATCCCGGTGTAGCTCATGGTAAGCCGCACAAAGCTCTGTTCGGCCAGGAATA
Organism: uncultured Syntrophales bacterium; assembly: GCA_964385875.1. Classification (GTDB taxonomy): domain Bacteria; phylum Desulfobacterota; class Desulfomonilia; order Desulfomonilales; family Desulfomonilaceae; genus CAYLRL01. The sequence goes on along the minus strand of CAYLRL010000014.1, from coordinate 2,514 downwards.
TTCCGGCCACCGCCGCGGTGAGCGTTCCGATGGCCCACGCGACGGCGTGTATGCGTTTGACATTGATTCCCATAAGACCGGCCGTATCGGGGTCTTCCGCGGCTCCTTTCATGGCGATCCCCAACAGCGATCGATTGAAGAAGAATACAAATAGGACGAAAAGCAGGAGTGAAACAGCGATCGTGTAGACCGCGCCCTGGGAGAGAACAATGTTCCCCAGTTCAAGCGTCTTGTGGGTGAACGGCGATTTCAACGGATAGACGTCGTGACCCCATATGATCCCCGCGGAAGACATGAGTATGCTTGCCAGACCGACGGTCACCATAATAGTGGAAAACATATGCTCGCCGACCATGCGTCGAAAAAAAACCACGTCGATCATCGCCCCCAGAATCAGTCCTACTCCCATTGTGGCGGCGAATGCGGCCAGGTAGGGCAGCTGCATAAGCGTAGCGAAGGTATAGCACACAAACGCGCCGATCATCGCGAGTTCGCCCTGCGCGAAGTTGATGATGCCCGTGGATTTGAAAATCAATACAAACCCCAGAGCAAGCAACGAATAAACCGCGCCGGTTGACAGGCCGTTTATAAATACCTCGAAAATTTTGTCCATGAAATCACCTTGCCGTGCTACTCATCGCCGCACTTCCTCAGCCCCTGCCGTACATCGCGTCGATCTCCCGCTTGAATCGTTTCCCCACCACCTTGCGCTTCACTTTCTGCGTTGCGGTCAATTCCTCGTCATCCTGGTCCAGCTCTTTCGACAGAATGGTGAATTTCTTGATCGTCTCAACCTGAGCCAAGCTTTCGTTGACTCGTTCGATCTCCCGTTTGATCAGATCGAACACCGCCTTGTCCTCCGCCAGACTTCTGTATGTGGTAAACGGTATCTTTTGCTGTTGCGCCCACGCTCCCACATTATCGTACTCGATTTGCACGAGCGCGGTCAGGTATTTCTTCCCGTCGCCGACGACAATCGCCTCCTTGATATAAGGACTGCATTTCAGCTTATTCTCGATCTCGGAGGGCGATATATTCTTCCCGCCCGAGGTGATGATAATATCTTTTTTTCTGTCTACTACGTAAAGGTGACCGTCATGGTCGAATCCGCCGATATCCCCGCTGTGCAGCCATCCGTCTTCAAGCGCCTCACGCGTCGCCTCAGGATCGCGATAATACCCCTTGAAGATCGAATCGCCCTTGAAGAGCATCTCACCGTCTTCAGCCAGCTTGAATTCACACCCCTTGATCGGCTGCCCGACCGACCTATGTTTGATTTCATGGTGAGGGCCCGACGCACCGCCCGAGGTCTCCGTGAGGCCGTACATCTCGACGGTGACGATCCCGAGACTGCGGTAAAATTCAAGCACTTCGGGAGCGATCGGCGCGCCGCCGCTCATGAGACATCGGCAATCGAGCAGGCCGAGCTTGTCCCGGAGCGGCCGAAAGCTCCAGAGGTAGCCAAGCGCGTAGACGGGTTTGAGGGCAAGCGGGAGCGCCTCCTGCCGCATTTTGTATTCCGCGCTTTTCTTCCCGACCGGTTCGAACAGTTTGATCATGAATCGTTTGAACCGCGTGGAATCGTCCAGCTTAATCCGCACCGAGGAATACATTTTCTCGAGAATGCGGGGAACCGCGGCGAAGAACGAGGGCGAGATTTCGCGTATATTCTGCTGAACGGTGTCGATGGACTCCGCGAAGTTGACCGTGTATCCGAAGACCAGCGGCATGGCCATCGACAGGTTGCGCTCGAAAATATGACACAAGGGAAGATACGATAGGAGTTCGTCCCGATCGGTGAAATGGAGTATCGGCTGAAGTCCGTTGATGACCTGGTGGATGATGTTGCGGTGCGAAATCATGGCGCCCTTGGGAGGCCCCGTCGTGCCCGACGTGTAGACGATGAACGCGGTGTCGTCGGGATCTATACGCTCCAGGAGCCGGCTGTAAAGATCCGGCTCCGCTCGATTGCGGCGTTTTCCCAGATCTTCCACGTCCGCATAGCTGATAATCAGCGGCTCGTCGTACCGTCGGAGCCCTTTCATATCGATAACGATGATCTTCTGAAGAAACGGAAGCTCGCCTTTCACTTGGAGAACCTTGTCCACCTGCTCCTGGTCTTTCGCGACGACGAATCGCGATTGCGAATGATCGAGAATGTATCGAACCTGATCCCCGGAATTGGTCGGATATATACCGACCGAGACGCCCCCGAGGCTTTGTATCGCCACATCCGCGTAAATCCATTCAGGGCAGTTTTCTCCGAGAATCGACGCGTGGTCGCCCCGTTCCATCCCCAATTCGACGAGCCCCAAACAGAAGAACGTGACCTTCTCAAGATAGCGCCTCCAGGAGACTTCACGCCAAATGCCCTTGTGCTTCGCGCGGAGCGCCGTGCGATCGCCGTACGTTGCGGCCTTATCCACGAGCAGTTGCGGAATTGTCGTATTTACGCGATCCATGAAATGTGTCTCCGAAGCATGCCGTGGGGAAGATACATGCCGTCGCTCCCGG
>CAYLRL010000013.1:0-70934 GCA_964385875.1 uncultured Syntrophales bacterium | reverse complement strand
AGCCTCCCCCATCGAGATATCAATGGCTTGTCGCTATCCCGGTGAACGGTTACGATTCAACAATGCTCGGGACGGTCGAGTCGAGAGTCTGCATCGGACCGGCGCTGTACCGGTGTATCGGTCTTCCCAACGAAAGCTTCGTATCCCGGTGAAGGGATCTCGGATTAAGTGTCCCGTTTCAGTGGCGATGGTCATGACGATGAGTTCCACGGGGACGCCGTGCCTGATCGCGGCTCGGAAAATGGTTTGCCCATAAAGTTCCATGATCGTTTTGCATATGATCGGGTCTCCGTCCGTTCTCAACGGTCGGCGACCTTTCTGCCGGCTCCTGATGTACACCCCGGCGTCGTCGTGTCGCCACTCTATCCCGTCGTAGATGTTATGCCAATTCGAACCGACGATCTCCGGTGAGACTCGTTTATCCATTTTCGCCACGATCTTTTCGATCGTCGACAAACCCGCCGACGTGGGTTCAAACGGCGTGTTCGGATCGACCGACGAAAATGATGTTCCGTAGCTCGGGCATCGCCGCGCGGTTGCTCTTGACTCGGCGGGGGTGTGGGCCTATAGTACGAAGCGTCCCATCGCGGATGCGGGTCATCCGGCATCGTAATACGGAACTCTTCAGCGACAAAGCGTAGTTGCGTATCTGCCGCTGTGTTGCGGAATCGCTATGGACAGACGTAGTTTCCTGACATCCTGCGGAGTGGTGGGAGCCTTTTCTCTTCTCCACGTCATCAATATTGCGGCCGGCGGGCGGGCCGAAGGTTCGACCTCAGCCGACTCCGGTTTGAAGGGTCCGTTCGACCTTGCGATCGACGAATCCGGCGGCCTTCTGGTCACCGATCCCGCAGGGTATCGGGTGGCTCGGCTCGATTCCTCGAACACACCGGTCTCTTCCTTCGGGTCCGCCGGAGCGGGCGAGGGTAAATTCAACTATCCCAAGGGCATAGCCGTCGATTCCAAGGGATCGATCTACGTGGTCGATTCCAACAACTGCCGGGTGCAGGTCTTTGACCGGAACGGCTCGGTCGAACGCATCCTCGGGACTGTGGGATCGATCGGCGGGAGCTTCGCCACTCCCGAGGGGGTCTCTGTGGCGGCGGACGGCCGGTTGCTCGTGACGGACACGAGGAATCACCGGGTTCAGATCTTCAAGGATTATGGACTGTTGGCGATCGTCGGGCAGTTGGGCGACGGCGACGATGAGTTCCGTTTGCCCACCGCGGCCGAGATCGGCCCTGAAGGCGAATTGTTCGTGCTGGACAGTAAGCATGGGTTGGTAAAAGTCTTCGGGACCGATTTCACGTACAAACGCAGCTTCGGCGACGTCGGGAGCGCTCCCGCTTCCATGAATCAGCCCCAGGGCATGACGATCGATGAGGACGGCGATATCTGGGTCGCGGACACGCGCAATCATCGAGTGCTGAGGTTCCGCCCGGACGGACGGCCAGTGTCCGTGCCGGGTAAACACGGCGCTAATCCGGGTGAGTTTGACCGGCCCACAGGCATAGCGATTCGCGGGAACAAAGTATGGGTGGCGGACAATGGCAACGGCCGCATTCAGGTCTTCAGCCGTAACGGCGAAATGGGCTGATCCCCATGAACGGACTGGAATATCTCACGTTGCTCTTCCTTGTCGCGCTCTTCGTCGCAGCGGAAGTGTATCGAATTCGGGGCGGGCGGCGAGGAATCCTCGTGGCGGCCGACGATCCGTTCGATTCGCCTGCGCCGCTTCCCGTGACACGCGTCCGAGTGATGCTCGATGACAACCGGGAAGTGGCTGCGTCGCTGAACTGCTGCACTGCGTGCATCGGCCGGTTGAACGTGGGCGACGAAGTTCGAGTGGCTGAAACCAAGGACGGGTGGGTGGTGGACTTGGCATGGTTTCGATCGTCCGGCTGCGGACGCCGAGCTTGCGCGGTTGAGGCCGCCGCACGCGTCGGGAAGTGTGAAGCCGCGCTTCGGGGTGGGCTTCCACGGGGGTAGTCGGGAGAAGGGGCTGCTCGAGCGCGGCCAAAGGCGACCTTAGTGGAGATTCTCGGATATATAACGCTCGGCATATTCATCGGACTGATGCTCCTTACCCTGTTCGGGTATATTCGGACGCCCGTGCAGACGGTGCTGGTCTTGTCGACGGTGTTGTGCCTCTTTTTGGGGGCCGGATTTCGGTTGGCCTATTATGGATGGGACGCTGTTCTGACGCTTCCCAACGAGTTCCTCGGCGGGATCATTCTGCATCCGATCACTGCGCTGTTGACCGGCCTTTTCTTGGCGGGCGGACTCAAAGCCTCCGGCGGCTTCGAGGCGCTCAAGGTTCTCCTCCGTCATCTGCGCAAGAGCCCGATCGGCCTTGCGGGGACTCTGGTCATTCTCATCAATCTCCCGGTGATTTCGTCCCTTCCCTGCGGTCGCATCCTGGCCGCGGCCCTTTTGCCGCTGCTGTTCACGTTCGGGCTCGAAGGCGGGATGGGGATTCTCACCAAGTCGCAGATAATCGTCCTGATCGGCTCATTCACCCGCAACGCGATGGGGTCGTGCGGACCGTCGCCGATCGGCGGTGTGGGTCAGATCGGCGAAGGGTTTCTCGGCGCGCATTTTCCGACTGCGGCCGAAGGTATGCTGCGAGCGCCCCAGGCGTTTTCGCTCATGTTGGGGACCGCGATCGTCGCCCTGTTCCTGAAGCTCGTATCGCAGAAGCTCTATCCGGGCGATGTGGCGCTGAAGGAGACGCCGCGGGATCAAGCGGGCGAGACCGCTGAGGAGAGCGTCGAAGCGCCGGCGCGTGGATATCTGGCTCTCGTCATCTTTGTGCTCTCGTTGTGGATTGCGATTTTCCAGGTATTCGGCAAGATGCCGGTTCAAACGGTGCTCGTGGGCGGCGCGATCGTGATGGTGATCGCGTGCCGCATTCGACTGAACGATCTCATGGAGGGGATCATCCTTCTGCCGGTGACGGCCATGACCGCGGGATTTTTGGCCGCGGGAGCGCTGGCCGCGACAGGCGGGTTCGACGCTCTGGGAACGCTCCTGAACAGTCTCGTTGCGGTGCCGTTCCTGGGCGTCGCGGGGATGCTGGCGATCTTCGTGCAGTTCCAGACGATCCTTCCATTGTCGTGCTCGCGTATCCTTACTGCGGCCTTGGTTCCGGTGCTGTATCTGTTCGGTCCGGCCAAGTTCGGCTTTCTCACGTGGCCGCAGCTTGCGATCGTTATGGCTGCGTATATCATCAATGCGACCACGTCGTGCGGGCCGTCGCCTTTGGGCGGCGGCGGTATGATGGGCGAAGGGACGATGCGGGCGGAGACTGGCTACATCAAGGGAGCGTACTCGTTCGCCGCGATGGGAGTGATGGCGCCGTTGGCCGCGATCTATATGAAATTCCTCAACTTGTCGGTATTTGAGCCGAGTAATCCCCAGTTCGCTCACGACATCCTGACCATTGGCGGATTTACGATCGCTATTGCGCTGGCGAGCGTCTTCTTCATCTTCCTGAGCAGTCGCCTGGTCGGCGGCGACGAGTCTCGGAACCGAATCTTCCAGTTGGCGGTCTTTCTCATAGGCGGGGCCTTGGCGGGCGGGATTTTGGCGTTTGCGCTCTATGAAATGGATCTCAAGTCGATCGGTCAGGGCATCGCCGGCGGCTTGGTTGCTGCCGCGCTCATTGGTCTGATGATCCCCACGAGATTGTCGTCACGGATGACGGCCACTTTGACCGGCCCCGACATGTGAGGTTGCGCTGTGTTGACCTGGATTATCTTTCTGTTCGTGGGCACGCTCTCGGGGATTATCATTGCGTGGGCGCTGGACATGAAAAGCCCGAAGGAGCTCCTACAAGGGGCGCTCGGCGGGCTCATCGCGGGATTCCTGATGTCGTCGATGCTGCCCCACTGAGTATACGGATTGAATGATGGCTGAAGATACAACCGAAAAGAAGGTCGAACATAAACGGGACGATACGGAACAGCCGATGGTCCTGCCGGGGATTCACCGGTATCAGTTCTTTACGAACCTTCGGGATCGCGGCTGGACCAAGAATCTGGACCGCGCGGCGGTCTTCGCGGTGGTCGCCGCCCTCTTGGCGACGCTGATCAAGCCGCTGCTGCGGCGAAACGCCGCGACGATATACTGTTATGAATGCCGGGCGTGCTACGCGACCCAAGACCACTGCCCGGTGGGGATCATGTATCAGGCGGAGCTGTCGGTGGCGGCGCGGGTGCTGGATTACGATCGGTTCATCCGCAACGGCGGTCTCAAGTGCATCCGATGCGGGAATTGTCAGAGTTACTGCGTTCAGTATCTTCCGCTTCCGCAGATGTTCGGGATCATGCAGGAAGACACTCGACTGGCGATGCGGACGGGCGTCGTGCCCGGCTATACGCTGGATCGAGCGCTGAGCGAAGGGCTCGTGGGAAAGGAATTCATCGATGACGTGGTCAAGGCTGGCGGATGACCCCCGCGGCTTCCTTTGGGACACCGCACAAAATCGGGGAGTCCGCCTCACCGTCTACCTGCTCGTCACCGCGGCGTTGTTCCCGTCGAGCAGGGCGATCTTGACCGCGGCGCTTATCTGCGTCTTGGGCGTCGTCTGGTGGCGCGAATATCGTCGGACGGGAAGTGAAAAGATCTATTATCTCGGGATGGCTCTTGGAATCCTCGCGATTTGCTACGCGATCGCGTACCTGAACGTGACACGCGTCGAACAGCGGCGGATCGGGATGCGTCCGCTCGGCGAGGGCATACAGACGGTTCGAGACGGCGCGTACACGGGGATGGGCCAAGGTTTTCGCGGTCCCATCGAGGTGAAGGTAACCGTCGAGGATCATCGAATAACCGGCATCGAGACACTCGAGTATCCCGACCTCATCTCGGTCTTGGACAATGAAGTGGCTGAGTTCAAGCGCTCAACGCTGGAACGAGGAACGCTCGTCCCTCCCGAGCAGCCGGGTATGTTTCGCGGAGCCAAGGCGACGCTCGCCGGGTACGCCAATGCGGTGGAATCAGCGCTCAGTAAGGGTATCCCGAACTTTCCACGGTACAGCGCCTTTTCGAGCGGCTTTTTCAACGCGATTCTGGGAACGTGGCCGAACCGGGTCTCCTTGAACGCGCTGGCCATCCTTTTTTCGGTCTTCCTTGTCTTCGAGTACACGTTCCAGTCCATGCTGACGCCGGGGACCGGCCGAGCGATCAACTGCTACAACTGCGCGTCCTGTGTGGGTGTCTGCCCGGTGAAGGAAGCGGAAGGCGTGCAGTTTCCGATGGGCTTGGTGCTGCTCACACGATTGGGTGATTACAAGCGGGTCGTGGAGTTGTCCAAGTACTGCGTGGGATGCGGTCGATGCGCCCAGAAGTGTCCGATCGGCAACTGCGGCCCGTTGGTCATATCCGCGGCGTATCAGGCGTATCGGGAACAACAAGGCGAATCGGCTTCGGCGCCTCGTGAAAAGGAGGCCGTCTGATGGGGCGAGCCGCGGCGTACATCGCCGGGGGTGTCGCGCTCCTGGTGGTCATTCTCGTGGCGGCCGACGCGTCCACCCGCAGTTCCACGTGCATGGCCTGCCATACGCGGGAGGCGGCTTTCGCCGAATGGATGGCCGATCGACTGAAAGCCGAAAAGAAAGGCTTTTCCCACGAGTTGATCGCATGCGCGGACTGCCACATGGAAGGCGGCGCGGAAGGCACGCTCATGTCGCGGTTTCGAGGACTCCTCCACATTGCCGAGTACATCGTGCCGCAGATCGATCCCCGACGCCCTGAGGTTTCGGGAATCTTCCGCACTACCCGTATTCCGCGGGAAAACTGTGTCTACTGCCACGAAGCAGCGGAATGGCGAAAAATCGTCTTTCTTCGGGATCTCCCGGATCGGCTGAAGGAGATCGGGCTTCAGATGGATCATCGGAAACATCTCCTCGAGCGGGAAGATACGTGCGCTCAGTGTCACGAACGGTATCAAAAGGGAACCGGCGAACCCGACAAGGCGGTCAATTATGCGGAAGTGAACCACCTCAACTGCGACGCGTGCCACGCGACGGCCTCTCATGCGTATCGCAGCGGCAGGATCATGCCGCTGACGAAGACTCAATTCATCGAGGCGCGGGAATCAGCGTGGCGGACCCTATCCCAAAATCCCCGCTGGATGGTGGCCGTACCGACGGAAAAAACGTGCCGACGATGCCACAATGGGAAGATCCACTTCAAGAAGAAGATTTTTCTCGCGGATTGCAGTAACGGCACAAACTACAAGAACTGCGTGAAATGCCATCCCTGGATGACCGAGCGGTACTTCGAGCGTCATAGACGGAAACAGAACACCGCAACCACCGCTTCGGCGGAGGTCCGAAACGACGGCTGAAGAGGAGCGGCTCGAGATGCCTGCGCCTAAAGACCATAGCAAAGAAAACATGAACAAGGAGATCGCGGACGAGATCCTGAACACCAAGGAGCCGCCCGTGGCGCGATTTCGACTGCTCTCCAAGGGAGTGGAACCGTATCACCGCCTCTACATACGCGATCTCGACTCGGACATAACCGGAGACAAGGCCTGTCTCGCGTGCGGAAATTGCATCGACTCGTGCCCCGTGCTGAGAAAGCGGCCCGAGCTCTTCGAGCTAACCGAACAGCGGACCTCCTTCGCGCTCGAGGCGTGCGTAGGCGACGAGTGCGAACAGTGCTACTCATGCGTGCTCGCGTGCCCGCAAGTGGACACGGCGTACAAGGATTACATCGTCGACGAAGTGGTCCCGGAAACCATCGAGCCCGCTCCGAAGATAACCTCCCTCGACAATTACTTCATGGCGGTCATCGCCCTGGTCATGGGGATTGTCATCGGAGTTTTCCTGGCCCGCTGATGCGAGGCGTTCGGATCCGATTCATGGTCGAGAAAGGATGAGAGATCATGTCCACGGCTGAACTCAAACACGACATCCCCGAAGATACGACGCCCGATCTTTCGGAACGCACCGATCTCATTCCCATTTTCATCATGGGGAAGAAGTACGACGTCCCGTCCACGCTGACGATTCAGAAGGCGTTCGAATTCGCGGGATACCAGCTGATCCGAGGCTGCGGATGCCGCGGGGGCATCTGCGGCGCGTGCGCAACGGTCTATCGCAAACCGGGAAGCGCGGCGATCCATGTGGGGTTGGCGTGTCAGACGATCGTCGAACCGAACATGTACCTGACGATGATACCGTTCTTTCCGGCCAATCGAGCGGTCTACGACATCGACCAGCTCAAGCCGGACGCTCAGGCGCTGCTCAAGGCCTATCCCGAGCTCGCCAAGTGCATGGGGTGCAACACCTGCACCAAGTCCTGTCCCATGGATATTCCCGTCATGGAGTATGTGTCAGCGGCGCTCCGAGGAGACGTGGAGAAAGCCGCCGAAATCTCCCTGTCCTGCGTCATGTGCGGCATTTGCGCGTCCCGCTGCCCCGCTGAACTGGGCCAATACAACATCGCCATCCTGTGCCGTCGTTTGACCGGACGTCACCTCAGGCCAAAGGCCGAGCATGTCCATACGATGGTCGAGAAGATCAACGCAGGACACTATGAAGCGCCGCTCGGCAGGCTCATGAGCGCGGATGTGGAAACGCTCAGAAGACTCTACGTGGATCGGGAAATGGAGCCCCATACCGCCGAGGAGATGTGGGAGCCGCAAGAGAAGGATTACCTGTAACAAGAACGGCCGACGAGGATTCTCTTCGGACGCTTCTCCGAATCGATCCTCAGCTGGAGGCAGCCATGGGATACACCGCGGAGCTCATGGAGCTCATCAAACGAGTCGAACAAACCCGCCCCGAGCGCGTGAAGAGAAAAAAGGCCGGGGAGGAATTCCCCGCCCTCACACTGGATGAGCGCAAGGAACGACTGGAGCGGTATCACCCGGACTACCGTGCCGGCGGCCTCCGGGAACTCCGCGTGGGTCCCGGCAAGGGATACGCCTTGGCCTCGGAAGTCGCAGACCAGCTGGAATCCCGCAGCCGAGTGGATCCCGATCGTATCGACCTCGATGAAGTTCACTATTCCACCGATGTGCTCGTCATCGGCGGCGGCGGCGCGGGCACCGCGGCCGCGCTCATCGCTCAGGAGCAGGGCGCGTCGGTGATCATCGCGACCAAGCTCCGCCACGGCGACGCGAACACCATGATGGCCGAAGGCGGTATCCAGGCCGCGACCAAGGGCTGGAAGGATTCGCCCTATTACCACTTTCTCGATGTGGTGGGCGGGGGTCACTTCGAGAACGACCGGGAGCTTGTCAAGACCATGGTGGTCGAAGCGCCCAAAGTGATCGCGTGGCTGGAAACCCTCGGCTGTATGCTCACGAAATGGCCGGACGGCAAGCTTTACACGCTTCACGGCGCGGGCACCTGCCGCAAACGCATGCACTACGCCGGCGACATGACCGGCGCTGAGATCATGCGCGTGCTGAGGGACGAATCGCGCAACCGCGTGAAGGAGATCGGCGTCCTCGAATTCTCCCCCGCGGTCGAGCTGCTCATCGACGAAAACGGCGCATGCGCCGGCGCGGTTCTGTACAATCTCGAGACCGAGGAATACTTCATCGTCAAAGCGAAGGCGGTGGTCATGGCCACCGGCGGCAGCGGACGGCTGCACATCCAGGGATTCATGACCACCAACCATTACGGCGCCACCGGCGACGGACTGGTCATGGGATATCGTATGGGCGTGAACGTGCGGTTCCTCCACGCCACGCAATATCACCCCACCGGCGCGGCGTTCCCCGAGCAGGCGGAAGGCATCCTCATCACCGAGAAAGTCCGCGGGGCCGGCGCCAACCTGGTCAACATCGACGGGGAACAGTTCGTGTTCGAGCGTGAACCGCGAGACGTGGAATCCGCAAGCATCATTCGGGAATGCACCGATGTGGGCAAAGGCGTGCCGATTCCCGGACAGGCCGGCAAATTCGGTGTGTGGCTCGATTCGCCCATGATCGACATGCTCGAGGAGGAAGGCACGGTCGAACGGGAATTCCCGGCAAAGTTCATCCTGTTCAAGCGCTACGGCATCGACATCTCCAAGCTGCCCATGCTCATCTACCCGACGCTCCACTATCAGAACGGCGGGCTCGAATATGCGTCGGACGGCTCGACCAACGTGCCCGGCTTCTACGTGGCGGGAGAAGTGGGCGGAGGCGTCCACGGCGCGAACAGGCTGATGGGTAATTCGCTCCTGGATATCACCGTCTTCGGTAGGCTGGCCGGCGAGACCGCGGGCGCATACGCGCGGCAGCGGGGCGACGTGGGCCGGCTCTCCGTCGAGCATGTCCGGAAATTCCACAAAGAAATGGAAGACGCCGGCATCGACACCGATCGGGTGGCGCCGATGGTCCTCCCGGACTACATGACCCCGGAAGTCAAGAAACGACAATGGACCACGCAGTACGTGGGGACCTTGCGATAACGGAAACAGCGATGAAGCGGGAGCGATAGGCCGAACCGAGTATGGCTTCTTCAGAGAAAACACAATCACAGCCGACCGGGCTGAAAGATTATCTGCTCCATCTCAGGGACCAGACCCCCTTCCGGCGGTATCAGGCCACGGCGGTCGGGATCATTCTGGTCGCGCTGATCGGGGGTGGGATCTTCTTTGCCGTCTTGACGCTCTCCTCGATTCACGGCGGGGGGAACGTCGGGTATGAGGGGAAGGGTTCGCCCGGCCCGGTGATTTTCGGTCATTATGCGCACATGTGGTTCAAGGACGGGAAGTACAAAGATTGCAAAGTTTGCCACGACAAGATCTATCCCGCGCAGAAATATGGGACGTACGTCCTGCGCGTCCTGAAGGACTCGCCCCCGCGGAAGTTCCGTATCGGCAAGGACGAGCAGACGATGCTGGTAAGCGGCTCGGAGTGGGGAGGCGAGGCGACGCTCGTCACGTACGACGTGCCGAGGGCCTGCAGGACCTGCGCGGTGGGCGAATGCCATAACGGATTGGAATCATTCAGCAGATTCGAATGCCTCAAGTGTCATCAGCGTCGATGAGAGCGCTTGACGCCGCGTCGAGATGGATAGTCAAACAGAAATGAGCAAAGAGACCGGTCCTCCAACGGAACCTCCCATCGCGGATGTGAAGAGCCCCTCGGGCGCCGAACCGTCGGCCCGCGCGCTCCCCGAGTCCGTCGCCGCGACGCGGAAGAGGCGATGGGGCATGCTCGTCGATCAGCGGCGCTGCATCGGTTGTCACAGCTGCACGATCGCGTGCAAAAGCGAAAACAACGTCCCTCTCGGTTACTGGCGCTCCTGGGTGAAGGGTCTCCAAAAGGGAGCGTACCCCGACGCGGCGAACTTTTTTCTCCGGAGGCTCTGCAATCATTGCGACGTCCCGCCGTGCGTGCAGGTCTGCCCTGTCGAGGCGACGGTTCGTCGGGAAGAAGACGGCGTCGTGGTCATGTATTACGGGAAGTGCATCGGATGCGGCATGTGCATCGCCGCGTGTCCGTACGACGCACGATTCTTCAACCCGATTCGGCACACCGCAGACAAGTGCGACTTCTGCGCGTATCGCATCGACAAAGGACTCAAGCCGGCGTGCGTCGAAGCCTGCGTTTCAGGCGCCCTGGTCTTCGGCGATCTCGACGATCCTCAGTCGGACATCCGTCGCCTGCTTTCGCAGGTCGGAACCTCCGTGCTCAAGCCTGAACTGGGCACGAAGCCCAAGGTTTTCTACGTGGCCGCGGATCATGCGCTCATGGGTCGGATCAAGTATTCCGAAGACTGGGAAGAGCAGATTCTTAGGTATCACGAACACATCCCCAGCCCGAGCGCGGACTACTGGAAAGAGGGCGATTCGGAGTAATGGAAGCTTCGGTTCTCTACAATGTGCCCCACGCCATGCCGTGGAAGATCTTTATTCCGCTCTATTTCTATTTCACCGGCCTGTCCGCGGGGTCGTTCATTTTGTCCACGTTATCGACGGTCTTCCGCATTAAGCTTTTCAAGCCGATGGCCTTGCCGGCCGCGATCATTTCCTTCGTCCTGCTGCTCCTCGCGCCGATCTGCCTGATTGTCGACCTTCATCAGCCGTTGCGGTTCTGGCACACGCTTGTTCCGAGCTTTTTCAACAACACGTCCGCGCTGTCCTACGGGTCGTGGCTCTTGACGCTCTATCCGATCGCGAACGTGGTCTATATTTATTTTATCTTTGTCAAAAATGAACGTATCACCCGCGTCATCGGCATGATCACCGTCCCGTTGGCCATTTTCGTCCACGCATACACGGGCTTCGCGTTTGCGCTCGTCAGAGCGCGAGCTTGGTGGCATTCCGCGCTGATGCCGGGGTTTTTCCTCACGTCCGCGCTGCTCTCGGGTATAGCCCTTCTGGTCGTCGTAGCCATGATCATGGACCGGTTCGGTAAGGAGAAGCTCGCTCCCGAGCTTTTCCGGAGTCTGCGGTTGATGATGATCGGCATCCTCCTTGTAGACCTCTTCTGGAACGGCTCGTTCTGGTTGACGCTGCTCGTGTCCACCGCGGACGGGTGGGCTTCGATCATGTTCGCGTTGCACGAGAAACTCTATGTATACGGCGAAATCGTGGCGGGGATGCTGATCCCGCTTGCAATTCTGCTCCTGCCGCAGACCCGGGACAACCGCGCGTGGCTCTGCTTTGCGTCCGCATTGATCATCGGCGGGGTTTTCCTTATGCGCTACTCGGTGGTGTTCATCGGGTTCGATATACCGCTCAGTTAATGACGACCATGAACGAAAAACAGACGCTCAACCGCAGAGAATTCCTTCGCATTGCCGCTATGTTGGGGGGCGCGTCCCTCTTCGCCGGGTGCACGCTCCTCTCCGACGACAACCCCGTGCCTCGGTATATAGAGGGCGCTCCGGGCCCGGACCCGGTGGAAACGCTGAAGGGCGTGAAGAACGCATATACCGTGTGCGGGTTATGCCCAGGTAATTGCGGCATCCGGTGCAGAGTAGCCCGAGGCGCGGCGGTCAAAATCAGCGGCAATCCGTACAGCCCGATAGCGACAGCCGATCCGCTGCCGTTTGCGACCCCCCCGCAGCGGGCGGTCTTTTTCGGCGGATCAATATGCCCCATCGGCGGGAGCGGAGTTCAAACGCTCTATGACCCGTTCCGCGTCGCCAAACCCTTGAAACGGGTCGGCCGGCGCGGGTCGGGCAAATGGCGGGCGCTCACGTGGGAGCAGGCGATCGGGGAGATTCTCCAGGGCGGAGACCTCTTCGGAGAGGGGCCGGTCCGGGGACTCAGGGAGCTTGCGCGCGAACGCAAGGGACCTGATGTATTGGTCGGCCGGACCGACTGGGGATCGGAGACGTTCATACGGAAGTTTGTCGCCGCGTTTCCCGGCGCTCGTCTACTTCGTAACAAGGACGGCTTCGTCGAGCGACGCGCCGAAGAAGCCACAGCCGCGGTCTTCGGACCGGCCGGCGGCGCGGTCGCGCCGTATTACGGTCGAGCCCGTCTTGTGATCGGCTTCGGTGATACGCCGCTCGATTCGGGAATTCCGCTCGTTTCGCTCGCTCGAAGGATTTCGGATTCCCGGGTGAGCGGTCGCGGCTTCACCTGGATTGTTGTCGACCCCCGCCTGTCGGTCTCCGCGACCAAAGCGGACGGGTGGATCCCGATCCAGCCGGGAAGGGATCACGAGTTTGCGCTCGGAGTGATGCGCGCGGTTGAGGATGAATACCCGGCGCGAGCCCGCCTGCTGCGCGAAAAAACGAGCCGCCTGCCGAACTTGGGGACGGTGGAAGAATACGCTCATGCCTGCAAGATCCCGTCGCAGGTGATACGGCAAATTGCCGGCATGCTCGATGAAGCCGGTGAAGCCGCCGCTGTGATTCCCGGTGGAGGGGTGCTCTCGCAGCCGGACGGACTCGAAGCCGCGCAGACGATTCTCGCGCTGAACCTCATGATCGGGTCCGCGCCCGGAACAGGAGGGCTTTTCCGGCGAAACGACGAGTATCTTCCGAAAGCCGCGGCCGGGCTCCTTGGTTCCGATGCGGCGGAGGGCTCGGGGACGTACGGCGACCCGACGGAGTGCCTGATCATGTGGCGCTGCGATCCGGTGTACGACGATCCCTCCTCCGCGAAGAATTACTTCGGAGACCGGAAGAAGGTGGCTCTCAGCGTCGCAATTGACACGGAGATCACTGAGACGTCGGTCTTGGCGGATTACATCCTCCCGGACACCACCTATCTCGAACGGTGGGACATTTGTCAGTCCCCGTCGTCCGTGGTCGAGCCCGGTATCGGCGCGCGGTCGCCCGTTGTCGGCAAGATCGACGCGAAAACCGGGCGGTACGCGGGTCTTCTCCCCGAGGCGATGGTCATGGAGGACATCCTCTCCCGCCTAGCCGCGGAACTGGAGCTTCGCGGATTCGAGCCGGACAAGGACGAGAGACCGCCGACCGCTCAGGCATTTTTCCGGAAAGCCCTCACTGCAGTCCTCGACGCCATGAACGAATCGGGATTCCCCATTGCCGGAGGGGAGACCAGTCTGGAACGCGTCGCGGAACGGGGCGGGGTGTTTCTTCCCGATTGGACGCCCAAAACGCCCGGCGCGTGGGATGTTCAGGCGGCTTCTCCAAAGATTTCAGCGCCGAAGGGGACGCGGGCCGATCGCACGAAAGGGGAGGTCTTTGCGCTGATCACCTACTCGCTTCCCTTCCACCGCTCGCCTCGTTCGGGCCTCAATAGCTGGCTGCTCGAAGTCCTTCCCGAGAATCGGCTGCTGATCAATTATGAAGACGCCCGCAGGATCGGCGTAAAGAATCTCGATCTCGTTACGGTCAAGTCCGCGGATACCGGTATCTCAGTGACGTGCACGGCTCAGGTCGCGCCCGGAATCAAACAGGGAGTCACCGCGATGGCCCGGGGCTTCGGATACGCTCAGTCAGGGGCTGCTGCGCAAATCGTCGACGGAGTTCGCACGCAGACCTCGCCGCCGAGAGGCGCAGGTGTGAATACTGCTCGATTGAGCGACGGATCGCGACCTACTCGAGTGATCGTGACCAAAGCCTAATCTTTGCGCGTTTGTCGTCGGTCTCAATCTCCCTCCAAATATGCCGTATCTTTCCATAATCCCGTATCTCGTTTCGCGCATCGCCGGAGCGGCTCGGCTTGCGATTCATGTTTTGCTATAAGAGGATGGAGGGCGAGGTTCTGATTCCACCAGCCTTT
Organism: uncultured Syntrophales bacterium; assembly: GCA_964385875.1. Taxonomy (GTDB): domain Bacteria; phylum Desulfobacterota; class Desulfomonilia; order Desulfomonilales; family Desulfomonilaceae; genus CAYLRL01. The sequence goes on along the minus strand of CAYLRL010000013.1, from coordinate 56,768 downwards.
TGAGAGGAGGGGATCGAGTTTGCGTTTCCGTCCGGCACGGTTTATCTCTCAAATGACGGGGAAGGGGAGCTCAAGCTCGCGGTGATCGCCGGCAGCGGCGATCCCGAGGTCGAGCGCCCGACGTCGTGAGAACCCGCCCCGGCCCGCCAGTGCGCGTTCTCGAAATACCTTGAGATCCGCCATAGTTGCAGGCGCTTGACGCCGGCCGGCTTTCGGGATACTATTCGATCGCGCTTGGGTCGGCCGCGACGCGCGATACGAGCACGCTCAATCGCTTGGTCAGCGGATCGGAAACCGGCCGCGCAATCGGAAAAGAGAGCGTGATCCCATCACGTTATGTTGAGAAGCGCGACGCTTTCCGGATGAGCCCGCCGGCGCACATCCAATCGAGTCTGCGAACATGAGAGTTCTCGTCACAGGCGGCTGCGGATTCCTCGGATCGCACGTATGCGAACATTTTGTGAAACGAGGCGACTCCGTGGTGAGCTACGACAACATGACCAAGTACGAGATCGAACGGACCGGCTACGGGTCCGAAGCCGCTCGCGATTATAATTGGAATCTCCTGGAATCGATGGGCGTCGAAATGGTCCGTGAGGATATTCGCAATTCGGAAGCGCTCAACGATTACGCGTCCGGATGCGACTACATCGTGCATACCGCGGCCCAGCCGGCGATGACGATCTCATGGGAAGATCCCGTGTTGGATTTTTCGACCAACGTGACGGGGACCTTCAACGTTCTCGAGGCCGCGCGTTGTCATTCGATTCCGGTCGCGTCCTGCGCGACGATCCACGTGTACGGCAATCGGATCAACGAGACCTTGAGTGAATCCGAGACACGCTACGTGCGCACCCCCGCCGCGATCGACGAGTCTCACCCGACCATGGAAGGAAATCTGTCACCGTTGCACGCGTCCAAGATGGCCGGCGATATCTACGTTCGCGCGTATGCGGATGTATATGGCTTGAAAGCCGCGAGCTTCCGGCTCACGGGCATTTACGGACCAAGGCAGTTCGGAGGCGAAGATCACGGCTGGGTGGCAAACTTCTCGATACGCGCGGTTACGGGCCGACCGTTGACGATCTTCGGCGCGGGCCGCCAGGTGCGGGACATTCTCTACGCGGATGACGTCGCCCGAGCGTTTCAGGCCTTCTACGAGCGGCGGGAACCGGGCGTGTACAACATCGGCGGCGGCGAGGCGCTCAGTATCTCACTCATCGAGTGCATCGACCTGATACGCGAACTCTGCGATCGGGAGGTGATCGTGAAGTTCGAAGCGGACCGGTACGGCGATCTCCGATACTTCGTGTGCGATATCGGGAAGGCCGAACGGACGTTGAAGTGGAAGCCGACGATTGCTCCTCGGGACGGTATTGACAAGCTCATGGGATGGATCCGGGATAACCGGGACCTGTTCAGCACGGCGTGAGCGCGATATGCAGGCGTTTGACCGCGTCTCACGGAAACTCTATGGATACACGACGATTACGACTGTTACCCCTCGCCAAATATAAGCTGAGATATTTGGCCCACTGGCTGCTCGACCGGAACGACTTCGCCAACGCGCGATCGTACGTATGGGCCACCCTCTTTTCCCGCGACGCCGGCTTGGCGCTCCAGGACTTTCTGTATCAATACTTTCCCATGTTCGGGCCCTACCCGCGGCAGCTGGAAATCGAGGTAACCACTGCATGCAATCTCAAATGCACGATCTGTGAACATACCTATTGGACCGAGCGTCCTCGCCACATGAGCTTCGATCAATTCCGGTCGGTGGTCGATCAATTCCCCGGTCTCCGGTGGATCGGCATGACGGGTATCGGATCGGGCTTTCTCAATCCCGAATACATGGAGATGCTCAGATACGCGAAGCTCGAAAAGCGGTGCTTCGTCGAGTTTTTCGATCACTTCTACATGCTCGACGAAGCGATTGCGCGGGAGCTTGTCCGGATCGGCGTGAACAAGATCTGGGTGTCTCTCGAGTCTGCGTCTCGCGAATCGTATAATCGAATCCGCGTGGGGTCCGACTTCGATCGGGTTGTGGACAATATCCGTACGTTGATGAGGGTAAAACGTGAGTTGAAGTCGCCGATCCCCGAACTCTGGTTTCATTTCATCATCAACCGGGACAACGCCGACGAGATGGAAGCCTACGTGGACCTCGTGGCCGACTTGGCGCGCGAAGAGGGAGGCTTGAGCGCGCCGATGATCTACTGGACCAATCTCCTGCCGTTTGAGGAGATCGAACACCTTGTGGAACGCCCCGACGCGGATCGTATGAAGAAGATCGAGCGGATGTGTCGAGAACGGGGGATATTTACGGTTGTCAACGAGAACGTGACGTGCGACAAACCCATGAGCGCGTGCGCCAAGTGGAACGAGCCGTTCGTGCTCGTCACCGGTCATGTTCAGCCGTGCTGCGCGCTGAACGAGGCCAACGATCGACCCTATCAGGAGGAACACGCGTTCGCCGATTTGTTCGAAACGGATTTTCGGGATTGGTGGCGCGGTCCGGAGAAGGCCCGCTTTACGGCCAATTTGAGGAAGGGCATCGTAAACCCGGTGTGCAAGAACTGCCATATATTCCGACATCCCGCGGCCGGCGGATCGATTTCCATCCGTGACTTCGAGTCCCGGAAAAGCCGCTCCGACCGGGCGCGGAATGACGGAGGACAGGCGGCCTGAAGTGAAGATCGTCCACGTCACAAATTATTTCAGAGATATCCACCAGCATGTGGGCGGCGCGGAACAGGCGTGCTACCGGACCGCGTTGCTCACCGCGCGCAATGGATGGAACGTGCTCATAGCGACCCTTCGGCCGGAGATCGAAGGTGAACCGGAGTTCCCCGCCGAGTACATCCCGGTGGTCGAAGATCACATTCCTCGAATGACGCGTAAATACCTGGAAGCGGCCAAATGGTTCGCGCTCCAGTACGATCCGTTGGCTCGCCGGGCGTTTCGTCGGATGCTCGAGAAAAGCGACGCAGACGCGGTCCATTTCCACAATTGCCAGTTTCTCACGTTGAGCCTTCTTCCGGAAGCAAAGCGACTCGGCCTGAAGACCGTAGCCTCGATTTACGATTACTGGTTTTTCTGTCCAACGGTGATGCTGCTGGACGCGTCGAAACGGTTTTGCACGCGAGGCCACGGACCGTGGTGCCTCGAGTGTCTGCCGTCCAGATTCCGGCCGGTTCAGTCGGCTCTGCTCTCCATTCGCAAGAGGGTGTTCGATCGATATTTAAAGATGGTGGACGTGTTCCACGTTCTCAGCCGCCATTCCGCGCAGGTTTTGGAAGGCTGCGGAATCGAACCGGAGAAAATCCGGGTGGTTCCCCTCACGCTGCCCATGGAGTATCGGAGCGCTGAGGACTCGACCGCGGCCGTGGACCCGAACATGATTCTTTTCGCCGGTTGGCGCAACGAGCGCAAGGGGCTTCACAGACTGCTCGAGGCGATGCCGTTTGTCCTCGAGCAGCGGCCCGACGCGAGACTCATCGCGATCGGAGGCGAGGTGCGCTTCGGCGAAGACTACGAGGCGACCCTCACGTCTCTCGTCGATTCCGCGGGGCTCGGCGATAAGGTGGATTTCAAGGGCCATCTCCAACCGTCGGAAATCAAGGACTACCTCCATCGAGCGGCCGTCGTGGCAATTCCCGAACAGTACGACAATATGTCCCCCCTGCTGATGATCGAGGCGATGGCTTTGGAAAAACCGATCGTCATAAGTCGAACCGGCGGTATACCCGAATTCGTCGAGCACGGTGTGAGCGGATGGCTGGCCGATCCGCAGGATCCCAAAGACTTTGCGGACAAGATCCTCCGAGTGCTTCGGAATGGAGACGCTACGCGAGAGATGGGAAAATCCGCGCGCCGCGCCGTTCTCGAAATATGCGACGACGACCGAATCTGGGAAAAGACCCGAGGGCTGTATGAAAGTCCGGCGTCGACGTCCGAGAGGAGCGTTTCTTCATGAAGGCGCTCATTCTCGCGGGCGGACGAGGGAAGCGCATGGAGGAGCTGTCCGAGCGTGAAAGCAAGTGCATGCTTACGCTTCACGGCAAACGGCTCATCGAGTACAGTCTGGACAATGCGGCCGGAATCGACCGGATCGGCGAGATCGTCATCGTTGTGGGATACCGCGCGGAGAGCATCATCAACCGCTACGGAACGGAACACCAGGGCAAACGGATCTCGTACGTGATCCAGAGCGAACAGCGAGGGCTCGTCCACGCAATGGAGTGCGCCCGCTCGTATCTGGATTCCGAGGATTTCTTTCTCTTTCTCGCCGACGAGGTCATCCTGGGCGGTCGGCATGAGGAGATGCTCGACCTGTTCGAGCGCGACGGGCTCTTCTGCGTGTGCGGGGTTCATCGTCAAGAGAATAGGGATATGATCCGCAGGACCTACGCGTTGATCCACGGCCCCGACAATCGGGTGTATCGGCTCGTCGAGAAGCCGAGAAAACCGCTGAATCAACTGATGGGCACCGGGAACATCATTTTTCGATCGGAGATCTTCGATTATGCCGGTTTAACGCCCATTAACCCCTTTCGGGGCGAGAAAGAGTTGCCGGACTTGATCCAATGCGCCATCGACGACGGCGAGGCCGTCAAGTATTTTGAAGTATGCGATCACTATATCAACATCAATTCACCGGAAGAATGGCGTATGGTCGAGAGCCGATGGCCCAACGAAAGTCCGGGAAACTGAATCGCAGAGGAATAGACGGCATGGGGACTTGCTTCCGGCATTCTGGAGCATTCGTAACCGTTCACCGGGATAGCGATAAGCCGTTGATATCTCGATGGGGGAGGTTTGAAGGGCGAGATGAGTCTCCCCCTCCATTCTCACCGGGCGCAGAGCCGCCTCAAGCCCGGTGAACCATTACGAGTATTCTTTTTTTCACCGCGGAACCGACGAAAGATCGCGTCCCGGTCGGAGAATAGGTAAAAGCGCCAATGGCCGCGTCGAACGCCAGACGGATCATCACCTCCGAACCGCCTTCCGCGGGCGAATTTGTCGGCGTGCGGAAGATGATCGGAAACCTGTATCAGTTTCGAGAGATCATCAAGCAATTCACCTGGAGGGAAGTGACCGGTCGGTACAAAGGGACCTATCTGGGCTTGATCTGGACGCTCATAACCCCGCTGATGACCCTGGCGGTCTACACGTTTGTCTTCGGCGTGATTCTCAACGCGCGCTTCGGCGTCGCGCAAACCGGCAGCGGCAAACTCGATTTTGCACTCAATCTCTTTTGCGGGCTCATTGTCTTCTCGGTCTTTTCCACAAGCGTGTCGACCGCGCCCTGCCTTATTGTCGGCGCCGCAAACTACGTGAAGCGCGTGGTCTTCCCCCTCGAGACGCTTCCCGTATCGGTGGTCGGCGCGGGGCTGATCAACGCGGCGATGAGCATGGCCATTCTGATGCCCGCGCTGCTCGTTTTTTCGGAACGTTTGTCCCCGACCATGTATCAGTTTCCGTTGGTTCTTATTCCGCTGTGCGCCCTCTCACTCGGTTTGAGTTGGTTCCTTGCCTCGCTGGGGGTCTTTCTGCGGGATTTGAGGGAAGCCGTGGGCATAATCGTGCAGCTGCTGTTTTTCCTGTCGCCGGTGATCTATCCGCTGTCCGCTGCGCCGGAGAGTCTGCAACCGATTCTGCGACTGAACCCGCTCACGACGATTCTTGAGAATGCTCGGCGCACCCTCATGTGGGGCCAACCGATCGAATGGTTCTGGTGGTTCGTCGTAACCGCGGTATCGTTCGTGATCCTTCAGGTGGGATACGTCTGGTTCATGAAGAGCAAGAGGGCGTTCGCCGATGTTATCTGATGTCCCGGCAAACATGGATGCGCGTGCGATTCGACAACGGACGCCCTTGACCGAGCGTCCTCCCCTCGCCGTAGCGGTGCGAAACCTGAGCAAGCGTTATCAGACGTATCGCCCGGCCCAGGACAAGCTGAGGGACGCGTTGCGGCTGCGCGGTCCGTCCGCGTCGTCCGAATTTTGGGCGCTTCGGGAAATCGCATTCCACGTGCGGGTCGGCGAAAGTCTGGGAATATTGGGCGTCAACGGCGCCGGCAAGAGCACGCTCCTGCAGATCATCTGCGGAACGCTCGCTCCGACCGTCGGAAGCGTCGAGACGCGCGGCCGCGTCGCCGCTCTCTTGGAACTGGGATCGGGTTTCAATCCCGATTTTACCGGCGAAGAGAACGTGCGGATGAACGCCGCGGTCCTGGGCCTATCCAAAGAGGAGATCGACGAACGTTTCGATTCCATCGCCGAGTTCGCGGATATCGGCGACTTCATCCGGCGGCCCATCAAGACCTATTCGACCGGCATGAGCATGCGGCTTGCGTTCGCGGTCGCGGCCAATGTGGATGCGGACGTTTTGGTGATAGACGAAGCGCTCGCGGTCGGCGACGCGCTCTTCCGGCAGAAGTGCATGCGCTACCTGAGGCGGTATCGGAAGTCGGGCACGTTGTTGATCGTCAGTCATGATATGAACGCGATTCGAGGTCTTTGCGAGCGGGCTATTCTCCTGGAGCGAGGTCGATTGAAAGCCGATGGATCCGCCAAGGACGTCTGCGCGCGCTACATCGAATCGCTCTTCGAGAATGTGCAAGAGATCAGTCGCGTGCAAGAGAAGACGGAGTCGATTGAGGAAGACGCACCGCCCGAGCAGAACGCGTTCGATCAACGCTCGCGGTTTGCGGATCACCTCAAGCTGGAGCGGGATGTGGCCGTGGTCCCCGTGAGCGATGAAGAGGCCTCGGCAGGTGACGCGGGAGCGATCATCACGCACGTTCTCTTGATCGAAACGGACTCGGGAAACATACTCAGAGCCGTGAAATGCGGCGAACAAGCGACCGTGGCGATCCAAGCCCGAGCGGAACGGAATCTCGAGAATCCCCTGGCAGCGTTCGTGGTGCGGGATCGTCTCGGGCAGCGGCTCTTCGCGGACAATACGTCGCTCACGTACAGCAATCGCGCGCCCGGTATCCTGTCGGGTCGGTCCTTTGAAGCTCGATTCAGCTTTCGGATGCCGCTGCTCCCGCCGGGGGACTACTCGATTTCGGCCGCGGTCGGCGAACTGGGCCCCGGCGGCCGCGCCGACGTCCAATGGTCTCATGACGCAGTCTTTTTCCGATCGCACGCTCGTTCCGCTCGCCCCAATGAGACGGGCTTGGTCGGCCTCACGCTGATCGAGACGGAGATAGAGTTTTCATGAAGCGTTTCACCGGGCGCCATGGCGTTTCCGCCGGACGGACCGACCGCGATGCGCGGCGACGGCAAACTTCCCATAAGGGCCGATAATGAGATTCGATCCGCTCAAATACCCAAGCGCGTTCATCAAACCCCGGCGCGTCACCTTCTCGACCCCGTGGCTGGATAACATACCCTTCGCGTTCGCCGTACTCGAAGCGCATCGTCCGGACGTCTTTGTCGAACTGGGGGCGCATACGGGCATCTCCTACTGCGCGTTCTGCCAGGGAGTGGAAGCGCTGGGGCTCCCCACGAAGTGCTATGCGGTGGACACATGGGCCGGCGACGAGCAGGCCGGCTACTATGGAGACGAGATTTACAAGGATCTCTCCGATCATCACGATCCGCTGTACGGCTCGTTTTCCAAGCTGCTTCGGATGACCTTCGACCAAGCGGTCGACAGCTTCGCGGATGGAACGGTCGATCTCCTCCATATCGACGGCTGCCACCTGTACGAGGCGGTGAAACGCGATTTTGAAACGTGGCTTCCCAAGCTCAGCTCCCGCGGCGTCGTCCTCCTTCACGATACCAACGCGGCCGAGCGGGACTTCGGCGTGCGGCGGTTCTTCGGCGAACTCGAACCGCAGTACCCGACCTTCGAGCTTGTTCACGGGTACGGCCTCGGCGTGGTCTGCGTCGGGGAGGACGTGCGCCGAGAACCCTTGTTCGGTCTCTTCGAGGCCGACGACGCAGAAACTGCGGTCATTCGACGCTACTTCGCCGCGCTTGGAAATCTGGTTATGAAAGAAGGGCGCGAAGATGTCCTCGAGGACGTGACCGACCGGTTGGCGCTGCGGATCGCCAATCTCATGCACGTATACGCGGAACTCGACTACAAGAACGCGCGGTTGAGCGAACTCACCAATTCACTGTCATGGAGGATTACCGCGCCGCTCAGGAAATGCTTCGATTGGCTCAAAGGGAGCGGACGATGAGACGCCGGGCGGCGCCGGGCAAGGACGGCGTGGGACGAGGATGCGCACAATGAAAAAACTCATCATGATCATGGGATTTCAAAGGTCCGGCACGAATGCGCTCTTCTATTCGATGGCCGACGATCCCGCGGTAACGTCGTTCAACGAGAATCGTCTCGAAGTCTTCTATGAGAGCGACAATATGAAGGGTTTCCTCCTCAGGGACGAGCCCGAAATCAGGGAGATTCTTCTGCGGGACGAGGGGCCCGCGCTTCTGAAACCCATCAGCGAAACCAACGTGAGGGAGATCGTCGACGTGTTCCACGAGTACGCCGCGTACGATCTGCACATCCCGTACATCTATCGGGATCCGATCAACGTCTTCTATTCCTGGATGAAGAAAGGCTGGGCGAGCCTCGACAATACGAAAGACTTTATCGCACACTGGAATAAACGCAATGAAAGCATTCTCGAAGCGAAACCGGCCTACCCCGAGCGGACGCCGGTGGTGCGATACGAGGATCTTATCGACGATCCCTTTGTCTTTTTCAAGCTATGTCGAAGGCTTGGAATCAAGGGCACGTACCGCTTCAAGGCCGACAGCTCCGGCGGATACAAGAACGTGCCTGCGGACGCGATCGCGCGAATACAGGACGGCACACAGGAACGATTCGCTCAGTTGGAAGCCCTGCGGGATCTCAAGGGATCCCGTTCCCTATTCGGCAAAATTGTGCATCGGTTTCTCGCAATGCTATACAGTCGGAATTATCGATGAACGTAGCCGCCCGCGCCGATAGTCGCTTGAACAGAGGACGCAGCCATGTCGGATGAGTCAGCGGTCCGTCGAGCTGGAATCAGTGTCGCGCGGAGGCTTCCGTACGCTCGAGATCTGTTCGACCGGTTGGAGCGCCTCAACGACGAGAACGCCCGGCTCCGGGAAGATCGGGATCGGCTCCGACGGCGCCTGACCGCGCTCAACCCCTGGTTGAAAGACGAACGAACGGAAGAGGAGTTGCGCGTCATCCCGGCCATGATGTGTCCCGAAGAAGGGATGTACCTCCGCCGACAGGCACGTGAGTATTACGAGGGTCGCGGCGCGATCGTCGACGCGGGATGCCTCTTGGGATATTCGACTGCGGCGCTGGCAAAGGGGCTCCTGGAGAACCCGCAGGTGGCGGATACGGCCGGACGGATTCATTCGTACGACCTCTTCAGGTACGAAGATTATTATATGGCGAATCTCTTCCATTACGCGCATACCGAGTTGGGCGATCTGTACGCTCAGTGGCGACCGAAGGACGGCGACACTCTGTTGCCGATTTTCGAGCGGAACATCGAACCTTTCCGGGACGCGGTCGAAATCCACGCCGGCGACATTCTTCATGAAAAGTGGGATCACGGCCCGATCGAACTGATGTTCGTGGATGTGGCCAAGAGTTGGGAGATAAACGACCATTTGATCCGGGAGTTCTTCGGGGATTTGATTCCCGGTCGGTCGCTCGTCATTCACCAGGATTACTTCCATTTTCACTGCTTCTGGATTCACGTGACGATGCGGGCGCTTCGGAGATTCTTCGAGATTGTGTACTCGCCGCACGGGTCCACGCTCGCGTTCCGATGCGTCGAGGCTCTCCCGGACGAGTTTCTCAGTCGTGATTACCGGCGCACGATCTCGAAGGACGAGGCCGTCAAGCTCATGGATGAGGCGACGGCGCCGCATTCCGGCCTGAGACGGTTGAAGATCCTCACCGCGAAGGTCCGCCTGCTCGCCCATTATAACGATCCGGAAGCCGCCGCGCGATTGGCCTCAAAGATCCGCGAATCGCCCGATTGGTTTGAATCCCCGGACTGGTTCGACGACATCCTCACCGATCTGGCGCAGGCGGAAAAAGAGCTTCCGCGCGAGCTGATCCATCCGGGCGTCCTTCCTCCGGAAAGCATTGTCGGCGTCGGCCGGACGCAGGTAATTGTGGAACATGGCGGTTTGCTCTATTGCGTTCCCAGAAAGGTCGAAGGATTCGACGCGGCCGATGAAACCGCCCGTAAATCCCCGGGGGTGCGATCCGCCGGCGATTGGGACGAGCTCGAACGACTCGCGGGAGAGAGGCTCGTAAGACTGTAGACCATGAAGACCCCCGCCGAACCGATGAAGATTGCGGTTGTCAGCAAGGCCAACGCGGACGGAGGCGGCGCGAGCCGCGTCGCCCAGGAACTGGGCCGTATGCTGCTGGACAGCGATAATGTGGAGGTCCATCACTGGAAGGGGCACGAGGGCTCTCCCGGCGATCACGGGCGGCTCCTCTTCGGCGGGCCGTGGTTCGGAGTCTTTCACCACCTCTGCCGGTGGATGTCCGCAACCGCGGGACTGCCCGACTTTCTGACCCCGGAGCTTCCCCGGTTGTGGCTGTGGAAGGAAATCGATTACGATCTCTATCACTTCCACGACATCTCCGGGACCTTCTCCCCCATCGCCATGCGATGGCTGGCCAAGAGGAGGCCCGTGGTCTGGACGTTTCACGATCAGTCGCCTTTGACCGGCGGATGCCTCTATCCCTTGGGATGTGAAGCCTATCTCACCCGGTGCGGCTCGTGCCCCCAATTGGGACCGTGGCCGCTCGAGACATCCATTGATTTCACCGGCTTCATGCAGTCATACAAGAAGCGGACCGCCCGATCCGGCAGAATCGTTCCCATAGCGCCGAGCAATTGGATGGCCGAAGAAGCGGTCCGGTCGGGTATGTTCCCTCGGAGACCGGAGGTCATCCCGTACAGCGTGGATACGGATTTCTTCTTACCGCTGGACAAGCGGGTGGTCCGGGAAGCGCTCGGCTTGCCCAAAGACGACTTCATCGTCTTCATGGCCGCATGGAGCCTCCAAGACCCTCGCAAGGGCTCGATCTACGCAATGGAGGCGCTCAAGTCGCTCGGCCGGCCCGTCACCGCGGTCATGGTCGGCCGCTTCGATCAAACCATCCGCGACTGGGTGAGCCGTCTCAACGCATACCTGGTCGACTATCTGAGAGACCATAAGCTGGTAGCGCTCTACGCGGCGTCGGCCGATGTTTTTCTTTTCCCGACTTTGGCCGATAATCTGCCGTTGAGTATAATGGAAACCATGTCCGCCGGCACGCCGGTGATAGCCTTCGACACCGGCGGGGTAACCGATCTGATAACCCACGGTGAGGACGGCTGGATCGTCCCACAGAAGGATACGGCCGGACTGATCGACGGTCTGCGTTTGACGTACGATCGGCCGGAAATCCGGAAGCAGTGGGCCGAGAAAGGCCGAGCCAAGATGATCGAACGTTTCAATCGTCGGCTTTTTCTCGAACGTCACCTCGAGCTCTACCGAAAAGTGATCGAGGGGACCTATCCCGGATACCGCAGTCCGTACTCGGGCGGGAGCGGTAATCGATGATCGGATTCTCCACAACGCGCCGCTCCGCACAGGACGTGATCGCGGTTATCCAATCGCTTTCCCGGAGCGTCGATCTCGTGACTTTCGACGTCTTCGACACCCTCATCGGCCGCGCGATCATGCCGCCCGACAGGACCAAGGTCCCGGCCGCGAGGACGGTTGCGCGATTCCTGAAAGCCCACGGCGTGCACGTCACCGTTCAGGAGGCGCTCGACGCGCGCAATCGCACGGAACGGCGGCTCCGGGAGGAGACCGCTCAGGAGGGCCACGACCGGGAGATCGTCATCACTGACGTTTTTCGAGCCTGGCTCGCCGAGTATGTAGGCCCGGAGGATGCGGAACGAGGCGCTCGAATTGCGCTCGAAGCTGAGCTCGCGGGAGAAGAGTCCGTGTGCCGCGCGATGCCCGGCATGCCGCAGGCCCTTTCCGAGGCCAAGAAACTGGGCAAACGGGTCGCGTGCATGTCGGACATGTACCTGACGTGCTCGCATGTTCGATCACTGCTCGATCGATGCGGATATCAGGGCCTGTACGACGCGTGCTACCTCTCGTCGGAGGTCAAGCGCAGCAAACACTCGGGCCGGATGTACGATTACGTTCGTGAGGCCGAAAACGTCTCCCCCGCTCGGTGGCTTCATTTCGGGGATCATCCCGTGGCCGACGTCCAACGCCCGAAGAAGCGCGGCATCCGAGCGTATCGATTTTGGCCGCGCGAGCATGACCGCAGGGTGGACCGGGCCTGCCGGCTGGCCAAGCTTGCTCAGGCGCACGAGGACTGGCTGGGCGCGGATCTGACCGACACCTTCGACGGCGACGGAGCGTCCCCGTTTCCCGGCGATGTTCGGTACGAGGTGGGATTCCGAATCGTCGGACCCGTGCTGGCGAATTTCGTCCATCAAGTCTTGGAACGGATAAAGCGGGAGGATATCTCCCTGGCGCTCTTTCCCGCGCGGGAAGGCTTCGTGCTCAAGAGCATTTTCGATCGGCTCAAGCCCGTGGTCCTGCCCGATCGGGACGTTCGATCCGAATATGCCTTTCTCACTCGAAAGGCCATCTATTCGGCCTCCATCGACCATATCGGCGTTCGGGAGATCCGTATCGGTCTCTGGTCGTTGGAGCCGACGATCCGCACGCTGCTCAAGCGGTTCAACCTCACTCCGGACGACTTCGGAGACGTCGCCCGCGAGTGCCGCATCAAGTCGATCGACTACCACGTGGGAGATCCGTTTCGGGACCACGAGTTTCTTCAATTCGTCCGTCATCCGAAGGTGCTGGACGCTGTACGCGAGAAGCAGCGCGAAACGAAGCGTATCCTCGAGAAATATATCGATCAACTGGGTTTCTGGGATGCGGATCGAGCGGCCCTTGTGGATGTGGGATGGCGCGGAACGGTTCAGGACGCGATGACATGGGCGTTCCTGGGGCATCCCGATTGGCCCCGATTGTTCGGGTATTATCTCGCGTTCATAGGAGACCGGCCGTTTGTTAGAAACGCTGTGTCCTCCTATGAAGGACTCATTTTTCACCTCAACCTCGACCCCGAAGGCCGAGCGCCGATCACGCGGTATGTGGAGATTTTCGAGCTCGCCACCCGAGCGCCTCACCCCACAACCTTGGAATTGCGGGAAGATCCCGACACGGGAGAAGTCGTTCCGGTCTTCCAGGACACGGACAATCCCAACTATCAACGAGAGCGGGCCGACCGCGATCTGCTCACCGCGTTTCAGGCCGGCATATTCGACAGCGTGGACGCCTACGCTCGTCTCATTCCCTTTCAGACGGCCGATGCGGCCGAGTACGCCCGCATCGCGGTCCAGAGGCTCGATCGATTCCTCCGATTGCCTCGCGCCGAGGAAGGCCGGGCCTTTGCCCGTTTCTATCATTCGGAAGATTTCGGCAACGATATCATTATGCAGGACCCGGACGAACGCCCGCGCCCGGGTCGAACGCGTTCGCTTTCCCAATGGATGGGTGTCATGGATCGGTCGTTGTGGCCGGAAGGGCTTGTGGCGTCGTACGGCGTCCCCGGCCTAGTGGAACTGGGCAATCTGTGGCGTTCCTGGAAGGCGAGGCGATTCTGATGACCCTGGACGAATCGATCCGCAGTCGAACCGCAGCCGTCACCGCCCGCTACGAGCAGCTTCGGGCCGAGCGCCCGGACAGTCCGCTCACGGCCGAACTGGGGAGGCTCCTCGCCGAGCTGGAACGCCTCCGGGAAGAGCGGAGTTCGACCAAGGAATCGGGCGGACACAAAGATCACCCCCTCGGCGAAGCGCCCTTTCTCACCACACAAATATTATTCCGCCTCGATCGATGCGAAGAAGTCCTCCAGGCGCCGGAATCACCCAATGGAAGCCGCCCGCTGCGGAGCGATCCCGACGCGCTGATCCACCCGACTCTGATCGCCACGGCAGTCCGAAGGCTGTGCGCTGTAATCCTCGGCGTTCGGGCGTCCCGGCAAGGATTTCCCGCGGACTATAACCCGCCCGGCTTCCTGGAGATCCTCTACCTCAAGAGCCCTCGCCGGCTGGAACCGCTTATGCGCGGCTTGATGCGGCGGAAACGACGCAGCTGGTCATATTACCCCGATCGAGACCGAGACAAAGGGTGAACGGAGTCCCGGGCTCGGGGCATAGAAACGCCTTGATAGTGGGGATTGGCCGAATTCAAGGAGTCGACGCTACCGTCTAACGCCATCTTGACCTTTCGGTATCCCATCTGATAACATAATGCCATCAAATTTGTGTCTCAAGCCCCCTCGACATGGACACGGTCGGCACGCCGACCACGCGCGGGCAGTGTCGAAGAATGGCGGAGCGCGTCTCTCCCGGCTTTGACAATCCGACCGACGGCGGAGGGAAATGGGCCCACGTCACATGTCGAGCATCTTTGGTGCGGACGATTTGCCGAGCCCACGACGGAGTGCGGCCGGAGCGTATCGCCGAGCGCGCGCAGGGCTCGTTTCAGGTTGATTGCCCGATGGTGAGCGGAGTAGTCGACGTCATCATTCCATGTTACAATATGCGGCGGTACATCCCGTACTCCGTGGGTTCCGCGCTTGCCCGGTCATTCACCCCCGTCAACGTTCTGGTCATCGACGACGGCTCGGAGGACAACGTCCGTGAAGCGGTCGAGTCCTTCGGCGATCGATGCGGCTATTTCCGGCAGGAGAATCAGGGTCTTCCCTTTGCCCGGAACCGCGGCTTGTCGATGACCTCCGGCGAATACGTCTGCTTCCTCGATGCGGACGACATCCTTTTGCCGGGGATGATCGACACACTCGTCGGCTTTCTCGAGGCCAATCCCCATGTGGATGCGTGCCATTGCAAGACGCTGATATTCAATAACTTCAGCGCGGACCTCCCCTTCGCGGAGGAATGGCGGCCCCACGTGGAATGGAGGGATTACCTCATTCCCTTGAGCGCCATATGCGCCGTTCATTTGGGTTCCATGGTCTTTCGCCGCCGAGTCTTCGATCGCATTGGGAACTTCCCCACCGATATGGAGCATCCCGGCTGCGAGGATTGGGCATTCCTGATCAGATGCGCTCTCAAGGGGATCGCTATCAGGTACGTCCCAATGGTCGGGAGCCTGTATCGGCAGCACCCCTCGAGCATGAGCACCGACGAATCGTCGATCGCGTTGCGTGAGTCATCCTTGATGAAGTACGCGTATCGGCTGTTGACGGACCACGGAATCAGGGACTCGCGCTGCAAACGGCTGTTTGCGCTGGGCATGAAATCCGTGGCCGCGCGCTGCCTTCCCGTGGGACTGACGGACCGCTACACCGAGCTGCTGAATCTCTCCGAATCGATGTTTCCCACCCGCAAAGACACACTCTTACCGCGGCTTTTCGTTCGGGACGACCCGCCTCCGGCCTGCGTCCTCTATCTTGCCTTGTCCGCGGAGTACGGGGCGTTGGGTCTACCCTTTCTTGCCGCCGTTATGTTCGTGAAATGCGGGGACGTCAGCGAGGTCGAGCGCCTCGCGACCGACTACGATCTGAAGGATGTTTTCCGCCGCGTGATCGAAGACATGACCTCGCTCGTGAAAAACGAGGAAAGGCAACCGAATACAAACGGTCGGCGCTATGAGGGCCTTCTCGTTCAGGACGCTTCACCCGGCGAAGAGGCCCCGCCGCCGGACGAAACGACGACGACGCCTCCCGAGCTCTTCCACCGGCTCGCTGAAAGCGTTCCCGGCCACGCGTCGTTTCTGAGCCATGTGAAGAGACAACTGGGACGCCTCCATATCGCGCGCGGCAGACCCGGACTCGCAGTGCGCGATCTCACCGAGTCGGTTTATATGAACCCCTATTTCGCTCCCGGCAAAAAGGAAGCCTCGACTCTTTTTCATCAGCTCGGCAGAGACGGATATCTGGCTCCGGCCGGGCTTCAATCGGCCGCTCCCGCGGACTGAATCCGTACGGCCGACGATGGTCCTCTCTGCGCTTCCCAAATACTGTCGGAGTGAAGATCGCATCTTCGCCGGGTTTGGTTCTGCTGAAAGACCCCTCCGAGTTCGTCTCGCGCCGCTGCAGGACGGCCGGGTCCCGACGGGGTGTTGACCCTTGCCGGACGCGGCTGTTTCCGTTATCATTGAAGGCGACGTACGATTCCACGGCAGGTAGTGGTGCGTACAGCTCATGCCTCGTCCAATCGACGATACGCGCGGCCGAAACTGCGTAGATGGAAAACGGCGGATAAGAACGGCATATGCCAACCAGCCAAGTAGACGTCATTATACCATGCTACAACGGAGCCGAGTTCCTGCCCAACTCGATAAGCTCCGTGCTCGCTCAGACGTATGATCGAGTGAATCTCCTGGTGGTGGATGACGGTTCCACGGACCACACGAGAGCAACCGTGAAGTCTCTGGGCCGCCGGGTGGGATACTTCTTCCAAAAGAATCGGGGACTTCCCGGCGCGCGCAATGCCGGTGTGCTCAACACCAACGGCGATTACATCTGTTTTCTTGACGCGGACGACATCATTCTTCCTCACATGATTGAGGAACAGGCCGCGTACCTCGACGCTCATCCCGATGTGGACATCTGTCATGCGCGGACGTTGATCTTTGACGGTCCGGATATCGACCTCCCCTATGCTGAACAGTGGCGGCCGCATGTGGAGTGGGAAAGCTACCTGGAAGCGTTCAGTGTGATCTGCGCGTTTCATCTTTGCTCGGCGGTGTTCAGGCGACGGGTGTTCGAGCGGGTGGGGCTCTTTCCCGAGAATATGGAAGCTCCGGGGTGCGAAGATTGGGCCTTTTTGCTGGAGAGTCTGGTTCAAGGGGCCAAAATCAAGTATATCCCCCGGGTGCATGCGCTGTATCGACAACACTACCAGAGCATGAGCTCGGCCGACAATGTCATCGCCGAACGGGAATCCGCGCTCATGAGGTACGCGGCCGATCTTTTCGACCGGCACAATGTGGTCGAGTTGCGCAAGCGCGAGATCCTCTCACTCGGTATCAAATCGATCGCGGCGCGATGGAAGGCTCTCGGCGAGAACAATCGCTTCGCTGATCTCGTGCGGCTTGCCGAGCGGGTACGCCGGCCGACGGAGGCGCCGAACGGAAAGGATTTTTTTCGGCCCGACACCGACCTGCCGGCCTCGATGCTGTATTTGGCGCTGAGCAAGAGCTTTTTCGATCTGGGGTTACCCGAGCTCTCGGTGGTCATGTTTCTCAAACCGCTCGAGATCAGATTTCTTCTTGAAGACGCCGCGGAATTTCGACAGTTGGCGCTGTTCGAGACCGTTCTCAATATTATGGAAGACGTGGCGGACAAGAACGTTCAGACGCCGCGTCGGGGAAATCGGCGCCGGTATGAGCCATTAGGATCGCCGGACGGCGACCCGGGGTATTTTCTGAAGCTTGACCGGGCCATTCCTCACGACGCCTCCTTTTACGGTCACTTGACCCATCAGCTGGCGCTGCTGCAGTTTACGGCCGGCCGGGTCGAGGAGGCGGAACGGGCGGTGCGCGAATCGATCGAACTCAATCCTAACTTCAAGTACGCGCGTCTCGATCTCGTAAAGAATCTCATACGGCAAGGGCTGCCGGAGCGGGCCCGCAGCGCGTTCAACCTCGCGATCGAGCTTGAACCGGATCGGGCCCATGTGAAGAAACGTATTCTGTTTGAATTGGAACTCAGCGTATACCGAATTCTCGGTCGGCGTATGCGGCGACGAATTCGCCTTACGTTGCGAAAGCTGGGTTTTGAGAACCTGTACTGGATCGTAGCGGACTGGCTGGAATCTCGGGCTTTGCGCAAGATCATCTTCTCGCGCAAGAGCTACTACGCCGCCATGAAGGGGGCAAAACCGATTGACAGCGGCGGACTGAGCGAGTAAGATCGCATCCCATCCAGACTTGCTGGATGCAATACACTAAGGATGGGTGGAAAGTTGCCTGAATCAGAAGGTTTACCAGCAGTCAGGAAGCTACGGACCGGCATTGGAGGTCCGAAAATGCGCATGCTCGTGACCGGAGCCGGGGGCCTGATCGGTTCCGAGGTCGTTTCATATTTTTGCAGGCGGGCTGCTTCGATAATAGGCGTCGACAACAACATGAGAGCGGATTTCTTCGGCGCCGACGGCGACACGCGATGGAACACCAAGCGCCTTGAATCGATCTATCCCAATTTCAAGAATCATGCTGTCGACATCCGAGACAGGCGGACCATCTCCGAGCTCTTCGAGAAGGTCCCCATCGAGGTGGTGGTCCACTGCGCGGCGCAACCCTCGCATGATCTGGCCGCGTCGAGGCCCTTGGACGATTTCGACGTCAACGCGGTCGGCACGATCAATCTCTTGGAAGCCTGCCGTCAACATCGCCCCGAAGCCGTCTTTGTCCATCTGAGCACCAACAAGGTGTACGGCGATTCCCCCAATGAATTGCCGTTGGTGGAGCTTGAAAAGCGCTACGACTACGCACGGTCCGAAGACTACAACGGCATCAGGGAAGATCACCGGATAGACGCTTCAAAACATTCGATTTTCGGCGCGTCCAAGGTCGCGGCGGACATCATGGTTCAGGAATACGGCAAGTATTTCGGCATGAAGACCGTCTGTTACCGCGGCGGATGCCTGACGGGTCCCAACCATTCGGGCGTCGAGCTTCACGGTTTCCTGAACTACCTGGTCAAAGTCAATGTCCAGGGCGGCGTGTATCGAATCTTCGGATACAAGGGAAAGCAGGTGCGGGACAACATCCACAGCCTCGACGTGGCCCGCGCCATCGATTCGTACATCCGGAATCCTCGACCGGGCGAAGTCTACAATCTGGGCGGCGGACGGGAGAACTCGTGTTCGATTCTCGAGTCGTTCGAAATCGTGGAGAGCATTACCGGCAAACGGATGAACTACGAATATGTTGAGAAGAATCGGGAAGGCGATCACATCTGCTACATCTCCGATCTATCAAAGCTCAGAAAACATTTCCCCGATTGGGACATCAGCGTAAGCCTCCATCAGATTTTCGAGGAAATGGCGGAAAGCTGGCAGATCAAGACGAAAACCGGGTGAACCGTTCGATGCGTATCATCGTCACCGGCGGGTGCGGATTCGTCGGATCCAATCTGGTGGAATCCCTGCTCGCCGGCGGCAATTCAATTACAATCCTGGACAATCTCGTCAGAAGGGGCGCGGAAACAAACGTCGCCCGGTTGAGAAAGCTCGGCGCGGAGTTCGTTCACGGGGACATCCGCAACCCGGAGGACTTACTTGAGCTGCCGACGGACGCGGATGTTCTGATCGAGTGCTCGGCTCAGCCTTCGGTGGTCTCGGGCTATCAGAATCCGCTCTTCGATTTCAGGACCAACGTTGAAGGCGTCATCAATTGCCTCGAATTCTGCCGACGCGTCGACGCGGGGATGATCTTTCTCAGTTCGAGTCGGGTCTATTCCGCGGCGCGCATCAACGCCCTACCGTTCACCGAGCATGAAACGCGATGGGACTGGGACACGGAGATCGCCGACAGCGACACGGTCGAAGGATTCGACCCGGTCTACGGCATCAGTTCCTCATTCAGCCTCGACGGAGCGGGGAAGACCATCTACGGAGCGTCCAAGGCCGCGGCCGATCTATTCTGCCGGGAGTATGCGGACGCGTTCGACGTCCCCGTTGTGGTCAACCGCTGCGGCGTCATCGCGGGACAGGGACAGTTCGGCGTGATTACGCAGGGATGGCTGACCTACTGGGCGATCAGCTGCTTCCTGGAGCGGCCCCTCACCTATTTCGGACACAAGGGAAAACAGGTGCGGGACATCCTCTTTATCGACGACCTCAGCCGACTGGTGTCAATGCAGGTGGACCGCCTGGAGGAACTCTCCGGCGCGGTGTGGAACGTCGGCGGCGGACGGGACTCGTCGCTCTCGCTCGTTGAAGCGACGGCCTTGACGGAACGACTTCTGAAGAAGAAAATGACGATCGCGTATCGGGAGGCGCCCCGAAAGGGCGACATGGTGATCTATCTGACCGACAACCGCGATGTGGAACGGGATTTCGGATGGTCGCCCTCGATCGCCGTGGAAGAAGGAGTCGAGCGAATCACCCGATGGGTGACCGACAACCGATCGCTTCTCGAGACCGCGGGGCTTTGAACGCTCGAGAGGCCGGCTCGTCCGAACCCGGCGGAGGAGACGGATTTTGGGAAAGGCGGCATAAACAGGTTCATGAGAACACTACTGCTCAATGCGCCCTGGGGACGGGGCCGATTATACGGGGTGCGGGCCGGAAGCAGATGGCCCCACCTTGAAGACAGCGATGTAAGCGGATACATGCCCTATCCCTTTTTCATGGGATATGCGGCTGCGGTCCTCGAGCGCGCCGGCAAACCGATCTCGGTCATCGACGCGTGCGCGGAGAAGCTCGGCGATGAGGAATCGTTGTCACGGGTATCGAAAGCGGACCCCGATCTGATCGTCATGGAGACCTCGACGCCGACCGAGCAGATCGATCTCAATTTCGCGACTCGGCTCAAAGCGAAGTTTCCCGACGTGCCCATCGCGTTCTGCGGAGCGCACGCCCCGATGCTCCAACCGGAATTCATGCGGATCCACACGCACGTGGACTATATTTTCCGCGGCGAATACGAGCTTATCCTTCTCGATCTGGTGAACGCTCGCGAGTCCGTCGGAGAGCTCGCGAATATTTCCGGCCTGATATACCGCGGGCCGTCCGGCGAGCCGATCGACAACGGCCCCCGCCCGCTTCTTATGGATATCGACAGTCTGCCGTGGCCTGCCCGCCACCTCTTCCCGATGGAGCTGTACAGCGACCGACCCGGTGGAATTCCCGAACCTTCGCTGCAGATGTGGGCCAGCCGTGGGTGTCCCTATCAGTGCATCTTCTGCGTGTGGCCGCAGGTGATGTACGGCGGAAACACGTACCGTACGCGCAACCCCGTGGATATCGTGGACGAACTGGAATACTGCCTCAACACCTGGCATTTCAAGTCCTTCTACTTCGACGACGATACGTTCAACATCGGCAAGGGCCGAATCAAGAAGCTTTGCAATGAAATCACCTCTCGGAAGATCGACGCGCCCTGGGGCGTTATGGCGAGGGCCGATCTGGTGGACCGAGAAATCCTCGGCGTGATGAAGGACGCGGGGATGTGTTCGATCAAGTACGGGATGGAATCGGGCGTCCAGGAGATCATCGACGCGTGCGGGAAGAATCTCCGCGTGGAACAGGTCGAGGAAGCGGTTAAGATTTCAAAGGAATTAGGCATCGAGGTTCATCTCACCTTCACCTTCGGTTTGCCCGGCGAGACCAAGGAGACCATCCGCCGAACCCTCGAAAAAGCCATGGAGATCAATCCCTTCTCGGTTCAGTTCAGCATCGCCACGCCTTTTCCGGGGACGTGTTATTTCGATCAATTGAAAGAAAAGGGATATGTCCTTTCGGAGAATTGGGAAGAGTACAGCGGTTCCACGGGCGCGGTTCACCGCACCGACGCGTTGACCAAGGAAGACTTGGACGAAGCGCTTCGGGAAGCCTACGGGGCGTGGGATCTGCACAAAGTGGTATCGTCCAACCGATGGCCTCGCCTCATGATGGAAGGCATTCGGCATCCAAGGCGCGCCTTTCACACTGTACGCAAACTTGTTGAGTTCAGACTGAATTTACGGTAAGGTCCGCCGAAACGCGGGGCCGGGTGAACCGGCGCTGCGCAGGGACGCCCCATGAAGTTTCTTAATGTCAAGTTCGGCCGATCCCTCAGGACCGTTGATTGGCGTTCACTGTTGATTGTGGCCGGTTGGGGACTCCTGTATCCCGTGCTGTGGATGTACGCCCGTCTCTTCCCCCGCATTCCCGATCGAGTGCTCTTCTGGACCAACGAAGGCTTTCGGGTGGCGCCGTCACGCGTACGATGCTACGGGTTTTGCCGCGAAATGCGGCGGATGGGCGTGGACGCCCATGTCCTCTCGTTTTGGGACGACTTGGCCCACTACGACGGATTGCCTCCGTTCGACATCCCATTGTGGAAACGCGCGTGGCTCATATACCGCGCCATGATCGCAGGGATTCGCAGCCGAGCGGGGATTATCGTCGCGCAACGTCCCTTCTACGAGTTCATGCCCTTGCTTTCCCTCCGGATCATGTATCCGTTCTCGCTGAAACTGTGGATCGACGTGGACGACTGGATCTTCGACTATTCCCTCGGCGGCGTCGACGCCGCGATCAATTTTCGGGACACTCTCCCTTTTCATGTCTTTTCTTCCCAGGGAGCGGTGGTGGCGAGCGTTCACCTCGAAGAGGAAATGAAGAAATATTTCGAACGCGTCGAGATCGTCCCCACCTTCCCGGACACGACGGTCTTTTGCCCCAACGGCGATCGCATGACCGACGATCCGAATCGGCAAGTGGTCTATTCATGGATCGGCACGCTCTTCATGAGCGAAAACGCCGGCGATGTGCTCTTCCTGATGGAGACGCTCAACTCCCTGGAGGATCCGCGAGTGGTCCTCGAGGTGGTGGGGGACGGCGCGTTCCTCAAGGACGTGAAAGAGAGCGCGAGGACGATCGCCCCCGGACTCGACGTGCGCTTCCTGGGATGGCATGAGCCGGACAAGATACCGCACTACATCGCGGGTATCGACGTCGGACTCTACTGCCTGCGGACGCACACCGATTTCACCCAATCGAAGAGCCCAACCAAGCTGTTCGAGTATATGGCGTGCGGTCGACCGACGGTTTCAACCAACTACGGTGAAGCCGCCCGCTTTATCGATCACGGGGTGACCGGATTTCTCGCCAACGGCGCCGATGATTTTCGGGCCCATTGCAAGACCCTCCTTGACGACCCCGCCCTGAGAGCTACCATGGGCCGCAACGCGCGCAGGAAAATCGAAGAACAGTTCAACATGGCCACAGGCGTCGCCAAACTCAGACGCATCATCCTGAATTCGTGAGCAGGCCGCCCGATCCCCGAAAAACGCCGTGACCCCTCCGTTCGCCGCGGTCGTTTTCACACACCGTCGAGATTACTTGGTGAGGAGCGCTCGCAGGTCCGCGTCGCCCGACCGTTCGGCCCAGTCCGCCGCGGTCAAACCGACCATTTGCGCCGCGGACGGGTTTGCGCCGCGCTTCAAGAGCAGTTTGACCGCTTCCGTATGGCCGGCCGCCGCGGCCAGGATGAGCGCCGTGTTTCCGAGCGCGTCCCGAGCTTCAATGTCCGCGCCCTGCTGCAACAGAGCCTTCAGTCTCTTCACATCGCCCGCGTACGCGGCCGCGAGGAACGCGGCGTCACGATCGGGCGCGCTCTTCGCAGCTCGCTCCGAAGGAGTGACCCGCGTCTCGACGCTGCGGGGCTTGCCGCCTCCCGTGATACGCGATGCCTGCGCGGTCGGCTTTTTTTCCCGAGGGGGAGCGAGCGCTCGAACGACGCGGCGCCGGCGCTTTTTCTTCGCCCAATCGAGCGCGGTAAGACCGTCCGCGCCTGTGGCGTTGCGATCCGCCCCGGCCTCGAGCAGAATCCGAGCGGTCTTGGCGTGACCCATCCCTGCGGCGAGGATGAGCGGCGTCCGACCGTCGGAGTTCCTCGCATCGATCGTCGCGCCTCTCTCGATTAGTGTTTTGACCACGCCGACATGACCCTTATAAGCGGCCCAGTGCAGCGCAGTGGCCGAATGGCGGGGACCCGCGCAATCGATCGACACGCCTTGATCAAGCAACCGGATAACTTGCCCCCGATTTCCGTTCTCTGCCGCTATCAGGAGTTCGACGCACGGACTCTTTTCGGGAGCCGCGGTCTCCGCGTGCGTGGGCGAACTCACCGCGACAAAGCAGAGAGCGACAACGGCGCCGCTCACGAAACGAAGCGCACACCTGTGATCGATCATGGACTGTTTCCCCTGACACGAGATTGCTCTTCTGTTATAGGTTACCGAGACGACGTGCGCAATAGCTTTGGCGTTTGCGGGCGCGTCTCATACGGTTCGTCGGCCGCGCCGGGAGCTCCGGGCGCCGAACCGAGGGACTGGTTATCGAGCCCTCTTGTGTGGTAAAAGAAATGCCGTATCCGTGGTGATTGCCGAATCAGATGACAGCGTGCGCCGCCGGGTGGACGTCACTCGACCGCCCGCCGGCGCGCCGCCGTTCAGTCCCTCATCCATTCAAACGGGAGGTTACCCATGAAGAAATGGTGTGCTTTGACGGCCTGTATGCTTTTTGCGTTCACTCTTCTCATCGGCCCCGCTCTCGCCAACAAGAAGATGGAACTTAAGTTCGGTCATGTCGCGCCGCCGTTCCACGGCCAGTCAAAGGGCGCGGACGCGTTTGCCGAATATGTGAAAGAGAAGACCGGGGGCGCTATCGAAATTAAGACCTTCCCCTTCGGCCAGCTTGGCAGCGAAACCTCGATGGCCGAACAGGTCCAGTCCGGAACGCTCCAAATGGCGTCCATCACCACCGCGGTGCTGCAGAACTATGTCCCTCAGGTCGCGGTCATGGACCTGCCGTTTGTCTTCCCGAACCGGGAGACCGCATACGCAGTGATCGACGATCCCGAATGGCAGGAGAAGATTTTCAGCTATCTGCCGGCCAAGGGCTTCATCGGCATCGGGTGGACGGAGAACGAATTCCGCGACATTACCAATACCAAACGCGATATCCGCACCCCTGAAGATCTGCAGGGCCTCAAGATCCGCGTCATGAAGAGTCCGGTTTATTTGGACACGTTCAAAGCCCTCGGCGCGTCCCCGATCGATCTGGCCTTCCCCCAGATCTACAACGCGCTTCAGAACGGGACCATCGACGCGCAGGAGAATCCGCTGCTCACATCGATTCTTATCAAGGCCACGGAGGTCACCAAGCATGTCACCAACACCGACCACATCCTGACCGAGTGCATGATCATCGTTAACCCGGAAGTATGGAAAAGCCTCAGCGACGAGCAACAGAAAATATTTCATGAAGCGGCCAACGTCGCGATTGAAACCAACCGGAAGGTGAACCGGCAGCTTGAAGAAAAACTTCCCAAGTCGGGCCTTTCAATCCCCGAATACTGCAAGAAGAACGGCGTCAAGGTCATCGACCTGACTCCGGAAGAGCGGGATGCGTTCCGGAAGACCATGACCGCCGTTTGGGACAAGTATAAGAAAAAGGTCGGCGCTGATCTCTTCGACTTCTTCATGGCCAAGATCGAAGAAAAGAACAAGCAGTAGCCGTCGTCAACAGATCGATCGGAACCGAGGCCCCGGGAGCGCTTTCGGGCGTTGCCCGCGATCTCTCCCCGGTGTGTATTCATGCGTCGCATTATCAGAGCCGTCAACAAGATCGAAGAATGGACGCTGGTCCTGGTCCTGCTCGGATTGGCAGTCCTTACCTTCGTCCAGGTTGTATCCCGGTACGTGTTTAACTTCAGCTTCACCTGGCAGGAAGAGGTGGCCCGCTATCTCGGCGTGTTCATCGCGTTTCTCGGCGCGTCCCTGGGTGTCAAGTACGGTACGCATTTTTCAATGGACCTGCTCTTCGAGCGCGTGTCTAACGATCGATTTCGACATGGGCTCAAGATCTTGATTTGCGCGATCTCTATCGTCATCTTCCTCGTTATTGCGGTGTACGGCTGGGAGCAGGCCATGAAATTGCGTCATTTCACCGCGCGCACCTCCGTGCTTCAGATACCCAAGTATTGGGTATATTTGCCGATTCCCTTTTTCTCACTCGTTATGGCGTGGCGATTCGGCTACCTTGGCTGGAAGCACGTCGCCGCGTTTGTCCGAAACGAACCGTTCAACTCCGCTAAAGCCGCCTCATGATAGCCACAATAGTCATCTGCTTCTTTGTTCTCCTCATTATCGGCATGCCGATCGCCATATTGATGGTGACGACGACCGGTTTGACGCTCTGGTTCCATACGACCACGTCGTTGATGGTGTTGCCGCAACAGCTCTTCAACGCCCTCGATAACTTCATACTCTTGGCCATCCCGTTCTTCATCCTCGCCGGTTCGATCATGACCGAAGGCGCGATGGCGCGGCGGCTCATCAATATCATCAATGCGTTTGTCGGCGCGTATCCGGGAGGGCTCGCGGTCGCGACCACGCTCGCGTGCATCTTCTTCGCCGCGCTCTCCGGATCGAGTCCCGCGACGGTGGTCGCGATCGGGTCGATCATGATCCCCGCGCTGATCAAATCCGGCTATGATGAGCGCTTCACCGTCGGCCTCGTCACGTCCGCGGGATCGTTGGGAATCGTTATTCCGCCTTCAATACCGATGATCCTTTACTGCCTGGTCATGAACGTCTCCGTGGCCGAACTCTTCATGGCAGGCATCGGACCGGGCCTGTTGATCGGAGGCGTCTTCATTCTCTACACCCTGCGAATGGCCTACAGGAATCGGTGGTTTGTGGCCGAGCGCGTGAGTTGGAGCGAAACGTGGCGCACGGTCCGGCAAGGCTTCTGGGGGTTGATGCTGCCGGTCATCGTCCTTGGCGGAATCTATTCGGGTATGTTCACACCCACGGAAGCCGCCGCGGTGAGCGTGGTCTACGCGCTCTTCGTCGAATTGGTCATCTACCGCGAATTCACCGTCAGAGACGTGCCGGAAGTCTGCAAGGACGCTGCGATCCTCTCCAGTTGTCTGCTCTTCATCCTCGCGTGCGCGATGAGTTTGATCTGGCTGCTCACATCGGAACGCATCCCCCATCAAGTGGCCGATTTCATTACCGCTCACGTGCACAGCGGCTGGCTGTTCCTCATACTCGTCAATGTCATGTTTCTCATCATGGGAACCGTGATGGAGAATGTCTCGGCGATGCTGATTCTTTCACCGCTCTTCATGGAGACGCTGAACCGCTTCGGGATCGACCCGGTACACTACGGCATCATCATGGTCCTCGTGATCGAGTTCGGATTCCTCACGCCGCCGTTCGGCCTCAATCTCTTCGTGGCCATGGGACTGACCGACAAGAGCCTGACGGAGGTCTCCCGCGGGGTCCTGCCGTTCCTTCTGCTGCTTCTCATCTGCCTTATGATCGTCACGTTCGTGCCGGCGATTTCGCTCTACTTGCCGCAGACCTTCCTCCGGTGAACGGACGCACGCGGGTCGATCCACCACCGATAGCCCTCCGGCAAACGTCAACCCATGTCATTGCCGGCGCCACGAAGCAATGAAGTCGTTCACTACATGCCACTCCTGAGCATTGTTGCCCCGTTCAAGCCCATACTGTCGTCAGCCAACCGCTATATTGAAAGTTTTTGGGGGTAGGATACCGGCCTCCGCAATCCGTTTCGGCGGCATGAAATCCTTCGTAACCATCAGGTGGTATACGCCGCATCGAGCTCGTAACATGACTCATTTGTAGAAGGATGGTCGGGGTGGCCGGATTTGAACCGGCGACCTCGTGCTCCCAAGGCACGCGCGCTAACCAGGCTGCGCTACACCCCGTTGCGTGTTGTTATAGATCCGACAGGAGCAAATCGCAAGGGGCCGGCGGACGCATGCCGCACGGTCATGCGCGCCCCGAGAGACTCCGGAGATAGTCGGCGAAAGCTCTGAGCGCCGCGCCCCGATGGCTCACGCGGTTCTTGTCTTCACTGCTCATCTCGGCGAAGGTCAGGCCGCTCTCTTCATAGAGGAAAATCGGGTCATATCCGAAGCCTTCGCTGCCTCTGGGGTGGTCAGTGATCCTACCCGGGCATTCGCCGATGAAGACGCGCTCCGTCCCCTCGGGATAGACCAGAGCGAGCACGCAAACGAACCGGGCGCCACGTTCTTCGGCCGGGACATCTTTTAGTTCCAGCAGCAGGGTCGCGCACTTGTCCTCGTCCGACGCTCCCTCTCCGGCGTATCGAGCGGAATGCACGCCGGGCCGTCCTCCGAGCGCATCAACGCAGAGGCCGGAATCGTCCGCCATCGCGGGGAGGCCGGTCGCCGATACCGTCTCCCGCGCCTTCTTGCGCGCGTTCTCCTCGAAGGTTGCCCCGTCTTCTACAACGTCGGGCGCGGCCGGGGCCTCGTCCAGCGAGAGGAAACGGACCGGCAGATCCGCGACCAAGTCCTTGATTTCACGTATTTTGCCGCGATTTCGGGTCGCAATGACGATCGTCGGAGGAAGAGGAGGAGGATCGCTCATTTCACCTCGCCGGCCCGGGCCGCGCTCGAGATTTTGTTGCGGTCTCCGGCGCGAAAGATCACGGTGTTGAAGCCGCTCTTCGCGATATCCGCGCGGTGAACGGGCTCTTGAAAGGCCCGCCCCTCGAGCCACGCCGGCGTCTGATCCTTGTAATGTGATGAAAAGAAGTGAGCCGACGTTCCCATGGGCATCGCGGCGAACACCCGAGGGGGAACGGTCATGTCCGCAACCTGGCGCAATGAAACGCCCTCAACGACCCGAAACGGGTGGATTTTCGACCACGCCGCAATGTCTACGGTATCCGCGCCGCCTCCGATCGAGAGCGGGCCCACGTCGTACAGCAATTCGAGGAACCGTGATCGATCGGTCAAGGCATGCCGGAATTCCGCCACATGCACCGCGCCCCACGACCATTTCTTCTGTTCCGGCCCCATACGATCGATTCCCAGTTCGATCGCCCGGCTGAACGCGGTCTTCAGCAATTCCGTGCGTGAAGGCCATTTCGGCCCGGGTTTTTCTCCCTCGAGGATGACCTGCTTCAGGATTCGCCACGCAGGCGCCGGATACGCAGTATATCCGTAGAAGAGTTCCTCGCCGAGCCGCTCGAGAAAGATGGTCTCGAGGAGCGCTTGATAGGTCAACCCAAAAATCGCGGCGCCGGTCGAGTCGCGGCTCATGCGGCCGTCCCACGAGGCGAGAATCGCGAGCGACCGCCCTTCCGCAGATTCCGGAGTAAACGCGCCTTCAAGCGCGGAACGTATGGCCGGCAGAAACGCTGCGGCCGCCGGTGACAGCGAGCTGTTCTGCATCGCTTGAAAGGTCTCGGGCTGATAGGTCTCATGCCGACCGAGCAGATTTTGTAATGCGTCCGTTGGAGGAATGACGTTCCAGTAGCAGCCGGTGAAAAACGGATAGTCCGTTCCGCCCGGCCTGCCGTCGGCAGCGAGACAGATGCCGTCCGGAGGGTTGGTAACTGCGGGAAGCTCGTCGAAGGGTATAAACCCCTGCCAGTCGTCCACGCCCGTCCAGGCGGGCCTTGGAATAATCCCGTCACTCCCGGGGGGTCGAACCGGAATCCGACCTGCGGTTTGGATACCGTACCCGCCCTTCGAGTCGGCCCAGATCACGTTGAGAGATGGCGCGGCGACGGATTCGAGCGCAGTTCGGGCCTCATCGCCGTCTCCCGCCCGATTCAGCGCGAAAAACGCCGGGAAGAGCCCTACCCCGTCTCGACCCGTCCAGCGCAGGGAGAGCGCCCGCGAGTCGGAAACCGCCGACACCAACGGCCCGGTCGCGGTGGAGGTTATGGATCTCGTGACGGACGAGGTCCCCCGAACGCGATAGGTCTCCTGAGAGAATCGGACCGGCCAAAACCGGTCTATCCGCCAATATCGTTCCGCCGCGTCCGAATCGAGGCTTTCGATGAAGAGATCGGCGTCGTCCGCGGGTGTGGTTACCGCTCCCCATGACAGGTCGACGTTGTTTCCCACGAACGTTACGGGAACGCCCGGCGGAAACGCTCCCGTCAGGTGGAAATTCCCTGCAACAAGTCGCGCTCGATACCAGAAGCCGGGCGCGGACAGTGTTTGAAACACCGAGCACGCGGTCATGGGCTTGCCGCTGCCGGTCCGGCGCCCGTCAACCCCCCACAGGCAGCCTCCCCGGAATCCGGGAACAATGGAGGGCAGTCCCCGCCATGCCGCCGGCGTGAAGAACCAGCCCCGGGGGGCCCATCCGACCAGACTCTCGGGAATGGAACCGGCCGACGCCGCGGGATCCGAGGGAATAAGCTCCAGAGCGTCCTCGGCGCCGAGTCGCGCGATGAGTCGAGCTACGGTGGGGTCCACTCTCCGGGCTGGAGACGCGTCCCATGCCAATACGGCCAAGATCCCGAGAACGTCCTCGCGGGTAAACGGCTCGGGCCGATACTCGAGCAGCGAAAACTCGACGGGAAGCTTCTTGGAATTGGCCGACATGAACGTGTTGACGCCCTCGATGAATCGATCCAACCAGACGGTTTCGCGAGGGCCAAGTCGAGCGGCGTCCAGAGTAGCGGAGCGCGGGACGCCCACGGTCCGCATCAAATGGTCCGCTTCGAGGTAGTCTCGACCCAGAGTCTCCGAAAGGCGCCCCTGCGCGGCCCGTCGTAGGCAGTCCATTTGCCAGAGCCGATCTTGAGCCATCACGTAACCGAGGACCAGAGCGACGTCTTCCTCACGCTCGCCGACTATCCCGGGAACACCCTTCCCGTCGCGTATAACGCGGACATCCAGCGTCAGCGCGGGAATATCGATTCGAGTGCGGCTTTCCGGCAAGAGAGAGACGACGAAAAAGTATGCCCAGAGCGTCCCCGCGCCGGCGAGGATGATAAGCGCGGCCGGAATAACCGTGAAGATCCTCATCAGCCACAGAGGATCCATGTCTCGCATGCGGGACGTCTTGTCGGCGCTCACCGGGCGCGACCTCCCATACATTTTTCGACCAGGTCGGCGCAGGCGCTGTACGGGTCCTTCGCGCGGGCGACGATCTCATCGACGATGTCGTCCAGGGCTTCGTTCCCACCGAGTGCGACGATCGCTCGCGCCATGACCTGCTCGGTGAGGAGATCGCGAAGTTGCCGAGAGACTCTGTGGCGTTCGATCTCCTTGAGCTTGGAACCGCCTTCCTCCCGCAGGTATCGACCATGATCGACGATTGCCGCGTAGAGTTCGTCCACACCGGATTCTCTGACGGCTTCGGTCTCGATTATCGGAGGCTCCCATCCGTCGTTCCGCGCATGCGAACCGGCCATGTGGAGCATGAATCTGAGTTCGCGGACGGTCTTTCCCGCCCCTTCCCGGTCCGCCTTGTTCACCACGAAGAGGTCGCCGATCTCCATGAGTCCGGCCTTGATCGCCTGGATATCGTCTCCCATTCCGGGGATGGTCACGAGCACGGTGGTGTGCGCGGTATGGACGATTTCCACCTCGTCCTGCCCCACGCCGACCGTCTCGATGATGACCACGTCCTTACCCATGGCTTCGAGCACAACGACCGCGTCGGCAGTCGACCTGGTAACGCCGCCGAACGCCCCCCGGGTGGCCATGGACCTGATGAACACCCCGTCGTCGACGGCGTGTTTCTGCATCCGCACCCGATCGCCAAGGATCGCTCCGCCGGTGAAAGGGCTCGTGGGATCGACAGCGAGGATCCCCACGGTTCTTCCCTGTTCGCGAAACTTGCCCGTGATTCGATCCACGAGCGTCGATTTGCCAACCCCCGGCGAACCGGTAAATCCGATCACATGGGATTTCCCCGCATGAGGGTAGAGTTTTTTCAGTTCCGCGAAGACTTCACGATCGCCGTCGTCAATGCGACGAATCAAACGCGCCGCGGCTCGGATATCGCCGTTGAGTATGTGTTCAGCCGACAACGATCTTCCTTACCGTATCGGGAGGCGCCGGCGATCGGACGGGTTAGAGAATTTCGGCCGGAATCCGGCGATACCTGTCGGATCGCTTCCCGCCCCCGGAGCGCGATCCGACGAAGCTCGAGCGACCGAGCTACTTACGCTTGCCCAGCAGGTTTCGCGCAATAACCAGTCGCTGGATTTCGTTCGTGCCTTCGTATATCTGCGTGATCTTGGCGTCCCGGAGATGCCGTTCCATCGGGTATTCTCTCGTGTAACCATACCCTCCGAGAATCTGGATGCCCTCGACGGCCGCCTGCATCGCGACATCCGACGCGTACATCTTCGCCATCGCGGCTTCCTTTTCGAAGGGCATCTTTCGGTCTTCCAGGAGCGCCGCGCGCCAGATGAGCAACTCCGCGGCGTCAAGTTGCGTCGCAATGTCCGCCAGTTTCCACTGAACGGCCTGGAATTCTCCGATGGGCTTGCCGAACTGCTCACGCTGCCGGGCGTACTCCAGGGACTCCTCGAGGACGGCTTGTCCGATGCCGAGGGCCTGGGCCGCGATACTGATCCTGCCGCTGTCCAGGGTTTGCAGCATTTGCCGAAGGCCGGACCCCGGTTCGCCCAGGATATTTTCCTTGGGAACTCTCGCGTCTTCGAAGATCAGCTCTGCCGTGCCTGAAGCGTTGATCCCGAGCTTCTCCTCGATACGCCCCACCTTGAAGCCCGGGGTTTCGCGAAGGTCGCACACGAACTGGCTGATTCCCTTATACCCCTTGGACTTGTCCGTGGTGGCGGCGAACACGCAGTAGTCGGCGATATTGCCGCTGGTGATGAACTTCTTTTCGCCGTTGATGACCCAGGTGTCTCCGTCCAGCCGCGCTGTGGTCGACACGGCTCCCGCGTCGCTGCCGGCGTTCGCCTCGGTGAGGGCGTAACACCCGACCGACTGACCCGACGCGGCGGGAACGAGGTATTTTTTCTTCTGCTCTTCCGAACCGAAGGTAAGCACGGGATAGCAATAGAGCGAATTGTGCGCGGCCACGATTGTTCCGGTGCCGCCGCAGCCGCGGGATATTTCCGCAACCACCATGGCGTAGGAGACGTAGTCCATACCGCCTCCGCCGTACTCTTCCGGTACGGCCACGCCCATGATCCCCATTTCGCCCAACGCTTTGAGCACGTCGGGGGAGTGTGTGTGTTCTCGGTCCAATCTATCGGCTATAGGTTTGAGCTCGTTGTCGGCGTATTTTCTCGCCATTTCACGAACCATCTTCTGCTCTTCAGTCAACAGGTAGTCCATATACCGCTCCTGAATTCGACGCAGGCCCGGGAGACGTGGGGCCCGGGGCGCGTGCCCGCTTGGAATGTGATTAATACGTAGAGGTCGCACTGCGGATTGTCAATAGAAATGGTTAGAAAACCCCCGCGACGGGGCGCCTCGCGGGAGTCCCGGCACGCGAACCGAGGCGCGCCGGCGCGTCCAATGAGAGCGTCACGGCCGACGCAGCGAGCATCGCTCGACGTCCGTCCTCTTGTTTGGCAGCGGATCGGCGGCCGGTCCGAAGACCCCCTCGCTAGGGTCTTGCCGTCCCTGACCCGGTGGTGATACAGTCCCCCGGATGAAAACTTATGTGGGAATAGTCCTCCGGGCCGTGGCGATTGTGGTGATCGCGTCGGCGATCGGGCTGGGCGTGAACACGGTTTCGCCCAATCGAATCCCGTGGGTGTATTCGCCGCCGAAAGAAGTTGTCGTAGGCGATCATCGGATTCCCTTGATCGACGAACAACGAGCCTTCGAGCTGTTTGCCGAGGGCGACGCGATATTCCTGGACACACGAGAGCACGCTGACTTTGCCGAGAGTCATGTGGAAGGCGCGCTTTCATTACCGGAACCCGAAAAGCAGGAGCGATTTGTGGCGGTTGCGCCTTTGCTGCGCCAAGACGCTCCCATCGTTCTTTACTGCACCGGACCCGAATGTGAGATGGCCGAGCACGTGGCGGTCTTTCTGGCTCAGCTCGGCTATTCCAATCTCATGATCATGTCGTCGGGCATGCCGGGTTGGAAGGAAGCCGGATATCCGGTTGCAGGCGACGCCGGCAAGTGACGAGCGCTCCGCGCCGCGGTTTCGGCCGGTTCCGCGCGGGCTGAACGTCGCCTATCCCTTCGTCGTTGGAACCGTCGGTGTGAATGGCGGCGACCCTCGCGTTTGCCGCGGCCGGACGGAATGACACGTGTAACGGCCGGCGACCGTGACGAAGGAAGAAAGGAGCATCGATGGGTGAACGCTACCGCCAATTCCTCGGCTCGAAGCCGGGAATCACGGTGGAATTGATTGACGACTCGTCCTCGCCGTACCGGGTGCGCACCGACGAGGGTTTCGAGTTTCTCATAAGCGCCGAAGATTTTCGAAATTACTATAAAGAAGCCGACACACCGACACCGTCGGCCTGGAGGCGTTTCTTCACCAATCGCGACCGCGGGCTGGTGGACGCGCCGCGTGCCGCCAAGGCCATGGAGATCGTCGAGGCGGTCGGGCCGGCGTTCAAGGATTTCGAGACCGCGCGGGATTTCGTCCGAGAAGCGGCTCGGATCACTCAATCCGGAAACTCGACCGATGTGGGCGCGGTTCGCAGGCAATTGAACGAAGCCGGGTGGAATACGGAAACGATCCCCGATACGGATCTGGAAGGGATCATCACTGCGCCGGATGATATCAGGGCGTTCCTCTCGGATCGCGAAAGCGGCAATATTCACCTTATCGACGCGGTCGGAGGCCGAAACGGCGAGCCTATTCGTCCGTCCACCGACAAACTCGCGCCGAAAAAGCCATCCAAGGAACGGGACACGGCCAAACCCGGAGCGAAGCTCAAACCCACCGGCATGAAAAATATCGAACTGGCCATCGAGAACGAGACGCTCACCATCACCGTCGATCTCTCGGTGGACCTGGGACCCTCGAAATCGGGCAAATCCTTTCTGGTGGCATCTTCTCAAGGAAGCAAGAAACTGCCGGGACGGGAAGAGCGCATCGGCCTGACGATCTACCGGCAGGAGTCCAAACGCAAGGCCAAAGGGAGGCGGAAAGAGTTCAAGAATGTCGTGATGGATACACAGGGCGACATTCTGACCATCACCGTCGATCTGTCTCAGGATCACGGTCCCTCAAAATCGGGCAAGACGATCATCGTGGCGTCGACTGAGGGAAATCAGCGAGTATACGATCGGGAGGAGCGCATCGGCCTCAACGTGTATCGAAAGATCGACTGACGTCGCGGCGGCTCGGACGACGGCCCGGATTGAACCGACAGCGCTTTCCTATTCCGGCCGGAACGTTTATATTAGCCAAGAACCCGTGCGAACGGGAGTTCACATCAAGTGCGACCGCGGAGTGGGCCGTTTCAAGTCTCCCGCGGCCGCCGGGCCGATTGCGGCGCGCCCCGGTCGGACCGTGAACTCGCTCGGATGATATCCAAGGAGGCTTGAATGTTTGTTTTCGGTAATGCAGATGACGTGTTCACTATGGCTGTGCGAATCGAAGAAAACGGCAAGGCGTTCTACGCAAACTCCGCCGAAAGAGCCAAAGACCCCAAAGTCAAGGAATTACTCGAACAACTCGCGGTAATGGAAGACGGCCACATCGAGCAATTCAAGCAGATGCGCGCTCAGCTCGAAGGTTCCTTCCCCGCGGACGCGGTCTGGGACCCGGAAGGACTCGCCGAAAGTTACCTCCAGGCGGCCGCGGACACCCACGTCTTCACCGGAGACGCAGCGGCGGAGCGCTTGAAAGGTATCAGCACGCCCGAAGACGTGCTCGATATGGCGCTCCGGTTTGAAAAGGACTCGGTCAGCTTCTTTCTGGGCATGAAGGAGATACTCCCCGACGAGTCGGGAAAGAAGAATATCGACGCCCTCATTCAATCGGAAATGGATCACATACGGATGATTTCGGCGGCTCAGCGCCTGTTCACCGAGAAGGGAAGCACGGATATTCGGTAGCCCCGGTATTCCGCTCCCACGGGGAGCGGAATACCGATTCATCGATCCGAGCCGTATCCCCTCCCATTCCGGGGAGGGGAACAGCGGTCGGCAATGTGCGAGCGCTTGAAGGGAGGCGTGCTCGGATGGGGTATGTCCGCAGACTACCGAACACGCAGTAGGGAGGAAGCGGGAGCGTCAGCTACCGGGCGGCTCTTCCCCGGCTCTGATGAGCGACTCGATGCGCTCGCCGGTCCGATCGCCTTCCGCGATTTCCAGATGCGCAAAGCAGGCGCCTTCTTCCGTAGCCAGGCATGATAATACCCGGCATTTCAGCAACTCACCTTGTTCCATCAGCTGGATGATATCGCCGGGCGCGAGGAGCTGCTTTCCTCGCATCGTCTTAGTCCATTCTTTTTTCTTAGCCATATCGGTCCCTTATCTCTGTTCTCTCTCGGGGCTTCCGGAACGGCGACGCGGCTATGCTTTCCAGGCAAGGACGTGGAGCGTCCAATCCTTGAGTATCTCCACACACCGCCGGTCGGTCCGAAGCCGATGCTCGCCGCCCGGGATGAGTTCCAACCGCGCAATCCCGCTCGGCGCCCGGTCGTAGAGTTCCCGAGCATGTTCGGCGGGAATGAGCTCGTCCTCTTCGCCGTGGACGATCAGGAGATACTTGCCCTTGAACCGCGCGATCCACCGCATCGGTTCGACCTCTTCAAAATGACGCATCCAGGCGTCCGGGTCCGAGGGGAAGTTCGGGTCCTTGATGACGCCCCGTTCCCTGAAATCATCGATCACTTCCGCTTGGTCGCGCTCGAAAATCCTGAAGTGAGCGGGTGTGCCCACGACCGCCAAAGCGTAGATCTTCTCGTTGTCCGCGCACGTACACGTCGCGGCCGCGCCTCCGCCGCTGAAGCCGGTTATCAGGAGCCGCGTAGGGTCCACATGCGGATAATTGAGGATTTTGTCGAGCACCGCGTCGAGGTCCCTCGTCCATCCCATCATATCGAAATCGCCGTCCGAATCTCCGCATCCTCTGAAATTGAAGATCACCGCCGCGAGGCCGAGATCCGCGAATTCCTGCGCAAGGCCCTCATACCCCGGATCGTCCGCGGGCCGGGGCGCGCCGCTTCCGGGTATGCCGTGGCAGAGAACCATCACCGGATACATCTTCGAGGGCCGGCTCACCGGGAAGTAGATCGATCCACGGATTTTCAGACCATCGCTCAACGCCTCAAAGGATTCCACCCTCCGCTTGGAGCGGGGGTCCGTCCCGGAGAACGATTCCGGTGGTCGTTCCAGTCGGAGGACTTCCAAAAGCCGCCTGAACAGTGTTTTTACGAGATTGCCTTCCATGAGTCCGGCGCCGGTCCCTTTTGAAAATAGGCGTACGCGCACGAATTCCGCAGAATCGCTCGCAGGTCTCACTATTATTCATTAAGAATGGAAATGCAAATCCGGACGCGCGAAGGCGCGGTCTCATCACGGGGGTTCGCCCGATGAGAACCGCGCCCGGAAGGCTTGCGCGGCTAGGCTCGAGGGAGGACGCGACCGCAGTCGCGGCAATAGAAGACGCGTTCACGCGCCAGACTCGTCATGAAGACGGCAAAGGCGAGGAATATGCACCCTGAAAGCATGGACAGACCGGTGAAGTAGACGACCGCCAGCCGAGTGAAGGAATAGCCCTCGAAAAGCGTCAATGAACCGGCGCCGAGAAAACCGAGCACGAGCAGGGCCGCAGATATCATGAAGGCGAACATTCCGCGCTTCCGATCGTAAACGTCCCGCACACCCGCTTCCAAGTGATGATTGCAGACGTCGCACGCCGGCGAATCACCGCGTTCCTCGTCCGCGGCTTCGTCGTAGTATCCGAAGGGCTCGCCCGAAACAACCTCTTCATCGGTTTCGGGGAATCCACCCTGAAATTCGCCGCGGTCAGGCCCCTCCTCGTCGTCGCCGAGACGCCGGCTCGCCGAGAACACCGGGTCCGTGTCGTCGTCGGACGGAATCTCGATAGGATCGAGGTCGAATCCGTCACGGTCGTCGGCGAAGAGGTCGTCGAACCGGTCCCGCTCCTTGGAGGCGCCGGCCTCGAGTCTCTCGGCGCCGTCGATCTCGTCCGAGCCGGGAGTGAAGGCGTCGAAGCCCAGGTCATCCTCCTCATCGGACTCGAGCGCTTCGGCCGCAGCCGCAGCCGGCATCGCTCGGGTCTCATCCTCGGAATCCAAGGAAACCGCGTCGACAGGGTCCGCCGGGCCCTCCTCGGGGGACGCGTCCGAGCCGCCGCAATCCGGGCACACATCCACGTCGGATGCGTGAACTCCAAGACAGGAAGGACAAATGAACCGTCGACCGGCGTCGGGCGCGGTGTCGGCCGTTTGCACATCGTCTCTGCCTTTGTGGCGAGCTTGAAAGTCCTTGTAGGAAAGAATTTCCCGCTCGAGGAGCATGGAATAGAATTTCTCCAGGCCGGCCGGCGTCAGGTTGTATTTCCGCATGAGCTCGCCGCCCGGCATGCCGCCGCGGAAGTCTGCGAGGAAATCCTTTACCTTGATGGTTCTTTTGTGCTGCGTAGTGTGAGCCGTATTCATAGCCTTTCCCTCTCAGTCTAGGTGCAAAAGGATTCTACTATATGAAATCAGAAATGGCAAGCGAAATTCGTTTTTTAGCATGATTTTCTCGAAATTGCTTAAACTAGCCGCCGCGCAGCGCCGCCATCTCTCGTATCTCCCATACCGCGCCGTCCCAGGCCGGGACTTCGCTCTTGGGCCTCCGGCCTTGCAAGAAGCGCCGCCCTGCGTTAGGGTATGCGGCGACACCGCAACCTCCGAAACGCATTCCTATGAAGCGCGATCGGCGCCGAAGCCTTGGGAGCGGCTGTTGGAATGAGATGTTTCAGACGGATGGAACGATGGCCGGACCGGCGGTTACACGTCGCATAGGGATAGTCGCGATTGCGGTTACGGCGGCGCTGAGCAACGGGGTGGTCGCGACCGCAGCGGAAAAGTCGACCGGTCGGGTCTGCAAGCCCGTGCTCGGCCCATCGCAGACGGTCATGCTGGGAAAACCGGCCCGCTTTACGTGGACGTGTTCAGGAGGGTCCATACCCGGGTCGGGCTTCTTCGTCGTCTTCATCAGACCTTCGGGAACATATGCGCTGCTGCGGGTCCCGAAGGGCCTCGCCTCGTATGAGTTTACGCCGGACAGCGTGGGCGTATGGCGGTGGATCGTCATCAACACCGACCCGGACCGGGGCCGACCGGACGTCGAGTCGGACAAAGGGTATTTTCAGGTGATTGCAGGCGAGTAGGAGAAGCGTTGACGTGAAACGAATTCAATTCCGGAGTCAAGGCGCAGTCTCGGCAACTGAGGCGTTCGGCCCTGTGGAAGGGAACGTCCCGGGGCCTTTCGCGGTCAAGGACTGCGCGTTGGTGGCCATTGCCACGGGCGAACGAGCGCAGAGTCTGCGGGAGCTGCGCAATGTTCTCCGCGATATCCACCCTGGGAGCGTGTACTACCATTTCTGGGGAGGGCTGCTGCGTCCGCGCTTCGACAATCCCGACTATATCAATGACTTCGCTGTGTGGGCCTACTACGGTTTACACGACGGCGCGTTGGCCGAACGCCTCGCGGTAATCGATCCCACGGATTACCCGTCCATTGAAGCGCTCCGGGAAAAGGTTATCGACGTGATCGAGGAGCGGCTGGACGAGACGGAAACGGTGAGCTGGTCCGCGCACGACAATCAGTTTCATTTTATCCGATCTCAGATTGTGGTCTTCGACACGCGCAAGCGCATCGAGAACCCCGAGGCGCTCGTGGAGATCATCCCGAACATGTCCGTGGGCAGCGTCTTCTATCATTTCATCGACGCGCGGCGACGCTCGGAGCGGCGGGAAGACGATTTCCGAACGTGGATGCGCGGCTTGGGCGACTCGTACAACGAGCTCCGCCGGCGATTGGCCGAGGTCGATCCCTACTTCGTCACGCTCGCGCAATTGCGGGACCAATTGGCGAATGTCTTTCGGGCCTATTACGAGGGGGCCTCCCAATGACGCTCCTCGAGCAGTACAGCCCAATAACCGGTCCCGCGGTCATCGATCATCTCCGGCAATTGGCGGAATTGCTTCGAGGGATGAAAATCGTCCATGTGAATTCGACCCGCATGGGCGGCGGCGTGGCCGAAATTCTCGATAAGCTCGTTCCGTTGAAACAGGAGCTTGGATTGGACGTCCGCTGGGAGATCATAACCGGCGCGCCCGATTTTTATCAGTGCACCAAAACTTTCCACAACGCGCTCCAGGGCGCCAAGGAGCATCCGCCGGCCGAACTGCTGACTGCGTACGAACGCACCAACGCGGAAAACGCGGAAGAGTTCGGATCGGTTTTGAACGACGCGGATATCGTCTTCATCCACGATCCTCAGCCCGCCCCGCTCATCGAGCATTTTCCCGACCGAAGGGGCAAGTGGGTCTGGCGCTGCCATATCGACGTAAGCCGCCCCAACAGGCCCACCTGGAAGTACATCGGAGGGTTTGCGCGGCAGTATGACGCGAGCATTTTCTCGCTCGCCGATTTTGCCCAACCGCTGCCGCACACCCAGTATTTGATTCCCCCCAGTATCGACGCGCTCAGCGACAAGAACCGCGAATTGGACGAGGAGACGGTGAACAAAACACTGGGCGAATTCGGGGTGGATCCCGAACGGCCCGTTCTCGTACAGATATCACGGTACGACAGGTTCAAGGACCCGCTGGGGGTCATTCAGTCGTATAAGCTCGTCAAGACCTTTTCTCCATCGGTCCAGCTGGTGCTTGCCGGCGGCGGGGCAAGCGACGACCCGGAAGGGCAGGCGGTCCTGGATGAAGTGCGCGATGCGGCCGGCGACGACCCGGATATTCATGTGTTGCTTCTTCCCGCGGATGCTCACGTGACCGTAAACGCGCTCCAGCGGGGCGCGGACATTATCTTCCAGAAATCGCTCAGAGAGGGCTTCGGGCTGACCGTCACCGAAGGGCTCTGGAAGAGTAAGCCCGTTATCGGGGGAAATACCGGCGGAATCAGACTCCAGGTGATTAACGATCACACCGGCTACCTGGTGGACACGCCCGAGGGAGCCGCGCTTCGAACGCGTTACCTCTTCCACAATCCCGACAAAATGCTCGAGATGGGACGCAAAGCCAAGGAATTCGTCCGGGAGAATTTCCTGCTGACAAGACACCTGAGGGAATATCTCACGTTGACCGCCGCGCTTCTCAATGGAGGTGAAGAGCGAATCGAACTGATGTAGCCCCCTCGGCTTCGGATGTCGGGTCTGCGATCCTTGTCTACTCGGGCTTCCGACCGACGAGCGCCGCGACACAGTAGTACTGCCACAGGAAGAAGACGTCGACGAATCCGGCTTCACGCCACCACGCCTTCTTCTCGTCCATCTCCGCGAAGTAGTGATTCTCTTTTTCTTTGCTGAGCGCAGCGTTGTCCCGAAGCTGCTCTTCGGTGACGCTCCCCGCGTTCACCGCGTTGGCTTCCCACCGCGCCATCTCTCTGAAATAGAGGCGCTGATTGACGGCGCCGGCGTAGCCTTCGACGGTCGTGAGCGTTCCGCCCGGCTTCAAGAGGCTCAGCGCTGAAGCCAAGACGCGCTTGTACGCGTCGAAGGGCAAATGTTCGAGAACCACGATCGACACCACCGCGTCAAACGACGCAGGCGCCAAGCCGGAGAAACAGTCCGAAAGCGCCAAATCCGCATGGTAAAACGCGCACCGATCCTCGGGCAGTTTGCGCCGCGCGGCGGAAAGCATCTCGTGCGACCCGTCGAGGCAGACGAACCGCGCGCTCGGCAGCGCGTCCATCAGGGCGAGGGTCATGGCCCCGGTTCCACAACCGAGATCGAGGATGACCGGCGCGTCAGCGTCCGCGAGACAATCCTGAAGACAGTCGGCCGCGACTGCAAGCATCTCCTCGTACTTGGGTATGCAGCTGCGTTGGTACGCGTCGTACATCACTGCCTGCGCGTCGAAAAAATCGAGGGTGGGATTCTTCATAATGATGCTCTCACTCGTTTCGGCGACCGCTCGGCGACCGGCTCGAAAGGGACGCGTCGCCGGCCGCTTGACAGAGTTGGGACCGCTGAGCAGATAAAGCGTAGCACGTATGATGTCGAGTGATCGTAAGGTCTTAAATCTCTTTTCACAGAACCGTTTCGGCACGATTTATGGCGCCCGGAGAACCAAATCGCCGGGCGCTGGTCAAATGACTAAAAATTACTTGATCTAGGAGGATCAATCCAGATGAAAAAAGGCAATCTTTATTTTGTTGCGCTTCCGATCGCCATATTCGTCGGGCTTTTTCTGACGATCGGGGCCCTTCAGGCGACGGCCGAGGAAAAGGCGGTCTCGTCCCTGAAGGAACTCGGCGAGGCCTTCGTGGAGATCTCCGAAAAGGTCACCCCTGCGGTCGTGAACATCAGTTCGACCAAGAAGGTGTCGGGGGGGGCGATGGAGCACCCGTTCAAGGACGGCCCCTTCCCCGGCCTGCCCGAGGAATTCTTTAAGCGATTCTTCGGCCCGCATCACGGCAAAGGGTTCAAGCAGCGCGGCATGGGCTCGGGCGTGATCGTCTCGGAAGACGGAACCATCCTGACGAACGCGCATGTTGTGAAGGACGCGGACGAAATCAAGGTGACCATGGCGAACAAGCGCACACTTGACGCCAAGGTTGTGGGCATCGATCCGGAAAGCGATATCGCGGTCATCAAGGTCGACGCTAAGGGCTTGTCAACCGCGGAGCTCGGGAATTCCGACGAATTGCGCGTGGGCGAAGTCGTCTTGGCCATCGGCAATCCGTTCGGACTCAATCAGACCGTCACCTCGGGGATAGTCAGCGCGAAAGGTCGCACCAACGTCGGCATCATAGAATACGAAGATTTTATCCAGACCGACGCCGCGATTAACCCGGGCAACTCGGGCGGTCCCCTGGTCAACATCCGGGGTGAGGTCATCGGCATCAACACGGCCATCGCATCGAGAAGCGGCGGATATCAGGGCATCGGCTTTGCGATTCCGTCCAATTCGGTCAAGCTGATCATGGAAGATCTGCTCAAAGAGGGCCGTGTGCGGCGAGGCCTGCTCGGCGTGAACATCCAGAATCTGAACAGCTCGCTTGCCAAGTCGTTCGGTCGTAAGGACGCGGCGGGCGCGCTGGTCTCCCAGGTTGTGGACGACAGCCCCGCTGAAAAGGCCGGTATCAAGTCGGGCGACATCATCACCAAGTTCGACGGACAGAAGGTGAAGGACGCTTCGCATCTCAAGAACGTGGTGGGACGCGTCAGGCCCGGAACCAAGTCGACCGTTACCGTCTTTCGCAAAGGCGAGACCAAGCAGCTTGACGTGACCATCGGTGAACGAGACCCGAAGAAGATGGCCGCGCTCCGAGCCTCGGACGCTGAGGACGCGATGGAAACCGATCTTGGCGTCGAAGTTGAGGACGTCCCGACCGCCATCGCCAAGCGATTGGGACTCAAGGCCGACGAAGGCGTGCGAGTCACCAAGGTCCGTCCGGACGGAATCGGCGGTAAGCTCGGATTGCGGCCCGGCGATGTCATCCTTGAAGTCAACGACGCGCCGGTCTCCGACGTTTCTTCCTTGAGAGATGCGGTTGCGGCCGCGGAAAAGGATGAAACGATCCGCGTAAAGGTTCAGCGACGCAAAGCGCGGATCTACCTAGCCGCGCCGGTCGGCTAATCATCGTGTAATCATCGAGTGAAGCGAGTGGCGCGGCCGATCAACAAAAAGCCGACGCGCGTTCCGCTCCCGAACGTCAACAATCGGCCCGGGCTTCACGCCGTCCTCGAATACGGGGATGGAAGGCCGGGCCGATTCGCGTCTAAATGAATTCGACGTCCACTTGATACTCGAGCGGTGACAAGTCCTTCGACAACGCCCGCACCGCATGCCGAAAGAGCGCTTTGTGCTCCCGCGCGCTTCCCACCCGCGGGCGCTCGCCCGGGAAGAGATGCTCCGTCGCGTGAAACGTGCCCTCGTTGAAATATTCATCCAACGCTTGGCTCCATGTGCCGGAGAGCGCCCGATTCTCCGAATGGCTCAAGGGGATCGTTATCTCGGTGTCCATGAACGCTTTCGCCACACGGACCTCGACGTGAAGCCCGGACCGGTAAGTGACGTCGGCAATGGGCGTGCCTTTCCGGGATATGTGGGCCACGATGACCATCGGCGACTCTCCCAAAAAAGAAAGAGGCTGCAGGATAAGAGTTTGTAATGTATCCTGAAAAGCCTAACTTGGCAAGAGGCCGGCATGACGGTCGGCGAACGCGCCCGACTTCATTCGATCCGCGCACGTCCTCCCTTTGTTCTTTGTCCGAAGGGGCATGCGCGGATGCAGACCCCGCATATGGGGCTCTCGATGAAATCGAGTTGTGGGTGCTCTTCGGAGACCTTCCTTACGCAGCGATCGAAGTGAAGCGCTTCCTCGCGATTCTCGTAATGCCGGTCGGTATTCACGTTCTTGATGGCCTGGGCGGGACACGCGTCCGCGCATGCCGAGCATCGAGCGCACAGGTTCTTGAGCGGCGCGTCGGGATCGAGATCCAGATCGGTGAGCACGGTGACCAATCGCAACCGCGGCCCGCATTGGGGATTGACCACCAGGAGGCTCTTACCCTGCCATCCCACACCTGCAGC
Organism: uncultured Syntrophales bacterium; assembly: GCA_964385875.1. Taxonomy (GTDB): domain Bacteria; phylum Desulfobacterota; class Desulfomonilia; order Desulfomonilales; family Desulfomonilaceae; genus CAYLRL01. The sequence goes on along the minus strand of CAYLRL010000013.1, from coordinate 12,511 downwards.
GACGGCAACGGCTTTGTGAGAGATGTACGACGTCCACTCGGCTGCGTCCAGCACCTGCGAAGCGGGAATCGGCAGAGCCCTGCCTCCCGCCTTCTGCAGGTATTGTGAGACGCGCAGCGCGATATCGTCAAGCAGCGCGTTAACTTTGAGGTAATGCTGCTGATAGAGCGGGGTGGGACGGTCGACGATCGCGTCCATAACGCCGTCGGCCAAGCGAACGGCAATGCTCACCGCGCGGGAGAATCCGACCAACAGATCGGCCGGCTCGGTTTGTATGCCCTCGAGAAGAGCCAAATCGGCAATTCGAACCACATCCGCGCCGCAGGCTTCCGCAAACGTCTTTACGTCTTGGCTCGTCACGACAACCTCCCGATCTTCATCTACCGCGAACGTATGAATATAGCAGTTCTCGGGAGATTTCGCGAATCCGAAACGCGCGCGGCTGCGCCCTGCGGACCTTCAGCCGCGCGCCGGGGGAAGATCAGCGCCCGAAGTGTCGGCCGTGGCCGCGTCCCCCCGTTCCGCCGAAGACGGACCGAAGAGACCGGCGCGCCGTCAGGAGACTCAGTTGATTGAGTTGTTCCGGAGTCAGTATGCTCAAGCCTTCTCTCTTCATCCGGAGACGCTCGCGCATCAGTTCGCCGCGCGTCTTGACGATCTCTTCGTCGAGTTTGGCCATTTTCTCGAAATCGGGCTTTCCGGACTGAATCATCGTCCGTTTCTCATCCATCAGCCCGATGGCTTTCATGCGCGCCTCGCGTGTCCGATTGCGGAAATCCACGTTCAGGTCGCGTATTTTCTCCGCCTGTTCATCGGTCAGGTTGAGCTTCTGGAGGAGCGCGGCGAATCGTCCGCCCTTGCGCCCGAATGCGCGACCCCGGCCGGGGCCGAAAGACCCGTCGGATTGATCCGCATCGCCGATAGCGGGACCGGGACCGGCGGCTCGGGCGAGCTGCGTCCCCGCGATGTCTTCGGGACCTTGGTGGAGAGCGAGCGCTGCGGTTACGCCGAAAGCCGGAATAAGAGCGGCGAAAAGAACGATCAGGTGTCTCGATCGCATGGGATTCCTCCGTGCGTGTGTTCGATCGGTCGGATCGATTATCCGACTCATGTATCACGACGTTTGGTCGGCCGGATTGTTAAACGAGCATCGGAACTTTCCGTAGTCGTGTCTGTCTTTTGCACAGACGCTGTCGTACCCCTAATCGCGGGCCCAAAAAAGTAAAAAACCTCGATGCCCCTGAGATTCCAGCGAGATAGAATCTGGTTTGGATAGCGATTCTATCACCAAAGAGGTAAAGCCATCATGTCACAAGGCGTTTTGGGTTTCCGGTATGAAGTTGAAAAGAGTGACGGGGGATGACGGCGCTGTCGGGTTTGCCGTCGTATTTGGCGGTGATGGGGCTTTCCTGGTTGATTTCGAGCCGGATCCGAGTACGGCGGAAGCAGGGTTGGCGGGACGATCAGATGTAAACGTTCACCAAGCCGGCGATACGCCCGAGACATCTCGATTGGGGGACTATTAAGATCGGATGATCATGTCGTTGCTCCGTCTCAACCTTGCCGGTGGTGATTGTGTGGACGATCTCCGGATACTGGAGAGTGACGCGGGCTTCTGTCGGGTGCTCGGAGCGTGCGAGGGTTTTGGGCTTTCGCGAGGAAGCCACGGGCGCTCAAACAGCGCCGGCGTCGTGAGCGGACTCGGTCGGTCCCGTCGCCGACTGCGGCTCTTGGGTATTGTAGGATGTCGGATTGTGCCGACTGAATTGAGGTGAGATTATCGGAATATTTGACGTGGAGAAAAGGGCGGTGGCTTACGGGAGCGACCGCGACCTCGGACATGGGCGCCGCGTTGGCGGAGTCGTACGAGGAGCAGGACTTGTTGTATGCCTCGGGCTGACCGGGCCGGAGGGTAGAACGCTGCTCTGAGGGGGGGATAGGCCGACCGAAGGGGGACGTGCGTCCGAAAAGCGGGGGGATTGAGCATGAGGACGCAAGATTGGGCGACACATGCCCGGCGATCCGGGTTTGGGATCACGAAGAAGGTCCCAAGACCCCGGAACACCGCAGAACCGACCCCCACCTCCAAGGAGGCTGTGGATTGTGGGTCGAGACCGGCCCTTGACATTTCAACGAAAGTCTGAATCATCTTGCTTTTTACAGGATCGGGTCCGGACGCGTAGGCGATCGGCGCGACCCTCGAAGGAGTCGGAGTGAATCGTGAACGGCGATTCGCCGTTCGGAGGGATGAGCATATATGGACAAGTCTCTGCTGGTGGTAGAGTCGCCGGCAAAAGCCAAGACAATCAAGAAGTATCTCGGTCCCAAGTTCGATGTGAAAGCGTCGGTCGGTCACATCAAGGACCTGCCCAAGACGGCGGACGATACGGACAAGGGCGAAAAGAAATCGCGGCGTTCCCGCTCGGCCAAAGAGGAGGTCCTCGGCGTCGACGTCGCATCCGGCTTCACCCCCACCTATCAGGTGATACCCGGGAAGGAGAAGGTGATCAAAGAGTTGCGCAAGGCCGCGCAAAACGCCGATGCGGTCTACCTCGCGACCGACCCGGATCGCGAAGGCGAGGCCATCGCGTGGCATTTGAGCCAGGAATTGGGTAAACCTGCGGACGCGATCTACCGGGTCCTCTTCAACGAGCTGACCGAGCGGACGATCAAGGAAGCGCTGCAGAAACCCAAGCGACTTGATGAAGACAAGTACAACGCACAGCAGACCCGCCGGATCCTTGATCGCATCGTGGGCTATCAGCTGAGCCCCCTCCTCTGGGACAAGGTGCAATACGGCCTGAGCGCGGGCCGAGTGCAATCCGTGGCCCTCAGACTCATTGTGGATCGCCAGGAGGAGCGGGAGCGGTTCGTTCCGCAGGAGTACTGGAGTATCACCGCGCGCCTTGAGGCCGATTCACCGCCCCCCTTTGAAGCAAAACTCACGGAACAGGACGGCGCGAAGGTTCACATCAGCGACATGGAGACCGCCCGGGATCTGGTCGTCCGCGCGCGGGAGCATCCCTTCATCGTTAGTGACGTCAAGCGTCGGGAGCGCTCGAGGAAGCCGGCGGCGCCGTTTATCACGTCCACGCTCCAGCAGGACGCGTCGAGAAGGCTGAAGATGACCGGCAGTCGAACCATGCGGATCGCTCAGCAGCTCTACGAAGGAGTGGAACTCGGCGACGCGGGGTCGGTCGGTCTGATCACCTATATGCGTACTGACTCGCCCCGAATCGCGCCGGAAGCGGTCGACGCGGTGCGCGGCTATATCAAGCGCGAATTCGGCGACGCGTACCTGCCGGACCGACCCAACGTGTACAAGGGTGGGAAGTCCGCTCAAGAGGCTCACGAAGCGATCCGGCCCACCTCGATGGACCTTTCGCCCGAACGAGTGGCCAAGTATTTGGACAAGGGTCAGATCGCGGTCTATCGCCTCGTCTGGAATCGATTCGTCGCAAGCCAGATGTCCCCTGCGATCTTCGACATGACAACGGCCAATATCGCGTCCGACGGCCTTACTTTCAGAGTGACCGGCTCCGTGTTGAAATTCGACGGCTTCCTGCGCGTGTACAAGCAGGAAACGTCCGGCGACGCGGACGGCGTGGACAAGGAAGACGCGGATCGTGAATTGCCGCCGCTGAAGGAAGGGCAGGAATTGACGCTGAACGAGCTCGTTCCTCGGCAGCATTTCACGCAACCGCCGGCCGCGTACAACGAGGCGTCGCTCATCAAGGAGCTGGAAGAGCGGGGAATCGGCCGGCCGTCCACATACGCCGACATCGTGAGCACCATCCAGAAGCGGAAATACGTGGAAATCGAGGACAAGAAGTTTCGTCCCACCGTTCTCGGCAGGATCATCGCCCGTCTGCTCAAGGAGAGTTTTCCCCGGTTGTTGGACACCGGCTTCACCGCGGAGATGGAATCGTCGTTGGATAGAATCGAAGAAGGCGAAGCGTCATGGACCGACACATTGTCCGACTTCTACGCGCCGTTCCATTCCGACTTGCAGCTGGCCAAGGAACAGATGCTGAACATCAAACGGGACGGCATACCGACCGGCGAAGCCTGTCCGGAATGCGGTCACGAACTCCTGCTGCGGTCCGGTCGATTCGGCCTCTTCCTTGGATGTTCCGCGTACCCGGAGTGCGCATACACGAGCAATATCGCCAAAGATCGACCGGCCGCGGCCGAACCGATCCCCACCGATGAAAAATGCCCCACCTGCGGCGCGCCCATGGTCATCCGAGACAGTCGCGCGGGGCCGTTTCTCTCATGCTCGCGGTATCCCGACTGCAAGACCGCTCGCCCCATCACCACGGGCGTCACATGCCCGGAATGCGGGCAGGGCGAACTGGCTCAGCGGCGCTCGAAAAAGGGAAAGACCTTCTATTCGTGTGAGCGCTATCCCGACTGCAAATACTCGCTGTGGAACAAACCGGTGAGCATGGAGTGCCCGAACCCCGAGTGCGATTCGCCCATCATGGAGGAACGCGCTCGAAAGAACACTCCGCCCGCGCTGCAGTGCCCCAAATGCAAGCATAAGATTGAGCCGCAGGCTGAAGAAGCGTCATAGGATCCGGCGCCGGCCGCGAAGCGGTGGTTTACGCCGACGGGATTCCTCTCACCCTTCCCTCTGCCGGAGGGAGAGGGGATAAGACTTTACGTTCATTGATGTTTTACCGTGTCCTTCCCGGGCGGCGCAGCCGCACGAGGGGTTTTTCACCGAAGCGCCGGTTGAGTTCTCAATCTCCGGGCATATTCACGCCGGACCTCTTGCCGGATTCCCATCACCCTTCCCTCTCACGGTGTGAAATTTCCCCACGAGCGGATTTCCCGTTGACAACGGCTCATGAAGCGGCTACACGACCGTGAGCGGCCGAATCCGCCCGGCCTCGGCCGCCCTTCGAGCGGAGAATCCGCTCACACACCGAAATGGATGGAAAAGTGTTTCCCGAGGCCGTGACACGGTTCGGGAATTCCCCTGTTGAGAATGCGCCATCGAAGCTCGTCCCGAGTCCGATCGATCTTTTCGCGTCCCCATGTGCGGATGGTTCTTCTCGTCCTCATTATCGGCGTGTCTGTCGGCGCAGGCGCTCTGACCGCTCTCCGAGGGCACACGTTCGGCGCAATGACCCTTATCTGTATCGCGGTCGCTCTCGTCGCGCTCCTCGGACTGGCGATCGAATGTGCGGCCGCCGTCGCGCGGCTCACAGGACGTCGGTTGAATCGCGGGCCGATGACCAACGGGGCGTTGGCGGCAGCCGGCGTCATGGCCGCGCTCATTGTATTCGAAGCGGCTCTTCAGGCCGTCTCGATGCAATCCCCGCAGGACCATCCTCAACCTGCGCGTTCACGAATCGTCATGCCCGATGAATGGGCTAGGCGCGAGGCCGACGTTCCGGGCGCGCAATCCGGGTACTACTGGCACGGCAAACTCCATGTCTTCAACGAGGACGGCATGCGACGCCGCGGTCCGTTTCCGCCGAAGGACGATCGCTCATTCCGAATCATGGTGGTCGGCGATTCCCAGACGTACGGTTTCGGGGTTGCGGAGCATGAGACCTATACCGCTCGGTTGGAAGAGCTACTTGCGTCCGACTACCGCGCGGAAGCTCTGAACCTGGGCGTAAACGGGTATCAAAGCTCGGATCTGCTCCGGCTGATCGAACGGTTCGCGCCGATCCTCGAACCCGACCTCATCATCTACGGTATTTGTCTGAACGATTTTCTGCCGAGCGGCATGCGCGTGTACAAGAAGGATCGCCCGCCGCGGTTGCCGCTTCCGGAGAAGGTGAAACGCTTCTTCATTCAGTCGACGAGGACGGTCGCGTTCCTTGACCGTGGGTGGAGCGAGCTGCTGATCCGAATCGATTTCCGACCGGATTTCATCGAAGACGTTATGAAGGATTTCCGCTCGTATCGGACACGCTTCGCCCAAGACCTCAGGGCCATGAATCAATTCTCCCGAAGGTCCGGTTTCGGCGATATCATGGCGATCGTTATCGATCAACGGCCCTGCAAAGAGCGCTACCCCCTGTGGCGCTTTGCGGAACAATACGCGGCCGAAGCCGGAATGATCGTCGTCTCGACGCAAGACTACCGCAGGCGGTTCGACGGCCGATCGCTGCGCGTGAGCCGATGGGAATCCCATTGCAACCGGACGGCTCACAGGATCTTCGGGAAATTGCTGCACGCGGAAGTCACGCGGCTTCGATCGCTCCAAGCCTATCGGCGCGACGGGTCCCGCAGCCTGGCCGCACGGCCGAACACGTCGGAGCCTCGTAGTAGGAACTAAGCGCGCCCGCGGCGTCGGCGCCCGCAATCCGGCACGTGTCGCCTATTTCGACGCGCTTTTGACCGGAGGAGCGGGGGGAATCTCCCGTTTGTCCACATCCGCGAAGGGATCGGGCGGTCTCGGCGCGGCCGCCGGCTTGACGGTCGGTCCGCTGATGAGACCCCTGACGTAGGATTCCGCCTGATCGACGGGATAACTGATGATCCTTCCGAGCAGCCAAAAGACATACATCTGATCCTTGGGCTTCGGACCCGTATATTCCGCGTCCGCCCCCGGGGTATACGCCGCTTCCTGATAGCTGGGTCTCACCGGAATGAGTTCCTCATTCGAGTCTTTTTCGGCGCTTATGCACACGCTCGCGGAGAGCATGCAGACAAGCGCGGCGACGACCACGATTCTGACCATGGAATCACCTCTGAGGTGGAATTTCCGAGGGCCTATATCATATCTTTCTCCAAATACCACTATATTTTTCAGGAAAATTACCCAAGCCGACGCCCCCCGGGAGCTGTTCCGCCAACGATCAAGAAGCATTCCTTGATATTAATATACAAGGGGGAGGGAAGGTCGGCTCGCAATCATCCGTCGAGGCTGCGCCGGCGGTCGCCGATTTCGATCTTCATCGCGGGATTGACAATTAGCTCTCGTATTACGGAGATGTACCGCCCAAACCGGGGATGCTTCTCAATATTCTCAGCTATGTAAACGGCTGTTCTCGGAATGGACGAGAGATACCGCTCGTTCCTCTTGACCGACGTCTGAAAACCGAATGTTCCCAAGGCCTTGATGTTCCGCTGTAGGGACATGACGTCGAACACGAACCGGAAACGCTCCGCGGACGGGTCCCCGGGCGGGTTCGCGTCCTGCCGATATCGGTCGATGAGCTCGTCGACCAACGCTGACGGAATGGAGACGTACGAATCGCGCAGGAGTGACGCGAGATCGTACTGCGCCGGTCCCATACGCGCGTCCTGGAAGTCGATCATGACCAAATCGTCTCGATGGATGAGAAGGTTGCGCGCATGGTAGTCGCGGTGCGCGAAGATGCGCGGTTCGGCCGCGAGCAATTCGCAGATGGTCTGGAAGAACTCGCGCAGGGTCGCGGCGGCTGAGGCCGAGGGCGCCGGACCGCACATTCCGCGCACAAAATGACTAAAGAAGAAGTCCATCTCCCACATGAGCTTCGCTTCATCAAATGCTCGGCCGAAAGCCGCGCACCGCGAATCCGCCGTATCCGTTCTGCGGCGAAGCTCCACAAGAATGTCGACGGCCCGCCGATACAGGTTTGCCTGCTGCGCGTCCGATGCGCGGTCGAGCGCGCGTTCGAGCAGCTCATCGCCCAGGTCTTCCAGGAGGACGACCGATACTTCGGGAAAGCATTCGTACACGCGTGGGACGGGCAGCCCGAGACCTTCAAGAAAGCGCTGAATATCGAGAAAGTCGGCCTCCTCACCGGCGCCCGGGTTCGGCATGACCATGACCACCGCAGACGAACCGTCCGCATAATGAGCCCGGTAATAGGTCCGTGTCGACGCGTCTCCGACGAGCGGTTCGATTCGAATCGGACGGACGGACGCTTCCCAAAGGATTTCTAAGCGTTCCCTCACTTCGGGAATATCCGCTCCGCCGTTCATTGAGGTGTTCCAATGCCGTTCACGGAAATTCATCCGATCTCGATTTCACCGTTTCGAGTTAAGACGCGATTGACGCAGTCCCGCTTCACGGCGACGCCCGCGCCGACAATCGAATGCGCCACGGTCACGCCGCTCCCGACGGTGGCGTCCTCCCAGACGATCGAGTCACGGATGGACGCGTTCTTCTTCACGATTGCGCCCGATTCGATGGAAACGTTTTCCCCGATCGTCGCGGCCGGATCGACAGTCACGTCACTCGCAATCAGCGCTGATGCGGTCCCCGTCGAGCGTTCGAACACATCACGCTGCGCATCGAGATACCGCGCTGGATTGCCGACATCGTTCCAGTAACCTTCGACGGGAAACCCGCGGATCGTTCCCCCTCGGCGCAGTATCTCCGGATAGACTTGGTCGTTGATCTCGTAAAATCGACCGGGCGGGATGGAATCGAAGACCTCGGGCTCGATGACGTGAACGCCGGTAAAGACGTAGGTTTCCGCTCGGGGAGGACCGCCGGACTGCGGCGCGTTCTTGAAGTTGAGTAACCGGCCCTCTTCGTCGATCCTGACGGGATAGAAGGGAAACGGGGAGCGCTGCGGGACCAGAATCAGGGTGGCCGCGGCCCCTTCCCTTCGATGAAACGCGATCGCGTCACGGAGTGGAAAGTCCGCAACGATATCCGCATTGGCCATGAGGAACGTCTCATTGTCGAAGAAGGCCTCGTTGTTCTTGAGTCCTCCCGCGGTCCCCTGTATGTCCGGTTCAAACGCGAAGGACGCGCGGACACCGCGAAGATCGGCGCGCTCGACCGCGGCTTCAACGGTGTCCGCCAGATGATGGAGGTTGACGCGAACGTCCGTAACGCCCTCTTCGGCGAGGCGCTCGATCAGGCGGACAATGAGGGGCTTACCCAGCAGGGGAACCGCGGGTTTGGCCCGTTCCAGGGTGAGGGGACGGAGCCTCGTCCCCAGGCCCGCGGCCAGGATCATTGCCTTCATGGCGCGGTCCGGTCGGTGCGCGTCTTGTCTTTGTCGCGTCGCCGGTCGATCGCCAGATCGATCAGTCGGTCGATGAGTTTGTCGTACGGCAGTCCCGAGGCCTCCCAGAGCTTGGGGTACATGCTGATGGACGTGAACCCGGGGAGGGTATTTATCTCGTTGACGACCAGTCTGCCGTCCGGCGTGAGAAACATGTCCACCCGGCCCAGCCCCGAACCGTCGACCGCCTTGAACGCCCGAATCGCAATCTCACCGGCAGCGCGGGCCGTCTCCTCGGTCAGATCTGCGGGAATGTGCAGTTCGGCGGTGTCTCGAATGTATTTCTCTTCGTAATCGTAGAAATCCGCGTGGGGCACAACCTCTCCCGGTACGCTCGCTTCGGGTTCGTCGTTTCCGAGCACGCTCACTTCGAGCTCCCGTCCGGGGATCGTGTCCTCGATGAGGATCTTCCTATCATATGACGCGGCGAGATCGATCGCGGCCGCGATATTGTCATGGTCCGCCACTTTTGTTATGCCCACCGATGAGCCGAGATTCGCGGGCTTCACGAAGAGGGGATATTTCCGGCCGGCGAGATCTCCGAGCACGGCCGAGCGGTCTCGTTCCCACTCGGACCGAAGAAACCAAGAAAACGGTCCTATTTCGAGACCTTCCGCCGCGAACGCATGTTTCATCATCACCTTGTCCATGCCCACGGAAGATCCGAGCACGCCGCATCCCACGTACGCGGTGTCGGCAAGCTCGAAGAGCCCTTGCAGCGTCCCGTCCTCGCCGTACGGCCCGTGAAGCGCTGGAAACGCGACATCGATCGCAGGCACGGCTCGATCCCGACCCGACGCGACAAAGAAAAGCCCGGGGTGCGCTGGATCGTGAGACAGCAGGACCCGATCCTGCTCGCGGGGATTCGCGGACGCGTCGAAGGATGCGTCGTCCACCGGCATGACATACCAGCTGCCGGACCGGGAGATCAGGATGGGCGTCACGTCATAGCGCGTCCTGTCCATCGCCCGAAAGATCGACAGAGCGGAACGCAGCGACACCTCGTGTTCAGCCGATCGTCCTCCGTAAATCAACGCAATACGCAGCGGGTTCTCGGGCATGGAACGATCCCTCCCTTCCGTGTGGTGACGGCTCTTACCACAGGCGGACCCCCATTTTCAACCCGCATCTCCGAAATCCGCCGTCCGGGTCGGGGCGCTCCGCGGGAACGGAGTTGCATACCCGCCGAAAATGGGGCTATAGTAACAGCGCTGAGCGCAACGCCGTCGAGCCGGGGGAACACGACATGGAGTTCCGGGTGAGGTCCAGGGTTTGGATCGAAAACGATGAGGGACAACTCGTCATCGGCACGGGTCGAGTCCGCATACTCGAGGCCATCCGCGAGACCGGCTCGATGAACAAGGCCGCACAAAAGCTCGGGCAGCCGTTCCGCGCCGTCTGGGGGAAGATCAAGGCCACCGAGGAACGCTGCGGCTTCACCGTGGTGGAAACGGGAAGCTCCGGCTCACGCCTTACCGACAAAGGCCTCCAACTCCTCGCAACCTACGAAGAGCTCCGCGATCGCTGCACCGCATACACCGACTCCCAATTCGCCGAACTCTTCGCGGACATGGATCTCGATGAAGCGCAGGATTCGGAATAACCTGCCGCTGTTTCCGTACCGCTCTCCCAGAGCGAGAGTGAAAAGAAAACCGGCCCCGGCGAACGCTTATCTCGTCACTCGCGGGGAGGCGGGCTGCGAGAATGAAATTCCAAGTTCATCGTATGAAGGCGAGCCGGTATCAGCCAATTTGCGAACCGGGCCTGCCTTCGGGGCCCGGCAGCCCTCATTCCGCGGTCATGCCCACGCCGCGTTCCATTACGGGCCCCGCCGCCGCTCAACCGAGGCTTTCGCCTCAGTCTCCCATCGTATAAACTGCGCCGGATATTCAGGGATTATTGCGGAGGACGACCATGCGGATGAAAATCGCGCTCGTATCGATCCTCGGCGTTTTCGCGCTCTGCGCCGGTTGCACCGAGCGTCAACGCCAGGACATAAGCCATTGGAAATCGGATCTTGTGGGTCTGAAACGAACCGTGACCTTGTACAACGACAACGGTCAGCCGATCAAAACGTGGAAGGGCCGCTTCAAGGTGGAAGTGAGCGGGTCGACCGCGCGCTTCATCGACGATGACGGAAAAGCCGTCATCATATCGGGGACGTATCTTATCGAGGAGCAATGAGGAGCACGCCCCCGCGCATTTCCGCGGCGCGCCTCGATGAAAGGATCGGTCACCGCAGATGCGCGGCCCCCGCTTCCTTGCTGCGTATCTCGGCCTTTCGCTCACCGGGGTCTATGGAGATGGAGACGTCCTTTAGACTGCGCGTGCCGAGGAGGTTGGTTATCTCCTTTCGGTCGGAATCGAACGCGTGCACTTCCATGTCTCCAAGAGGAATGTTGTAAAGAAACGCGTTCTTCACGCGGTATCGCGTCACTCGGTGCAGCGCGCCGTCCGCGGTCCTTACCCGCGCTGTGCCGATTTCCGTTACGAGGGTCTCGGTCTTGATGGACTCGAGGACGTCCCTGCGTACGAGCGTGTGGGTGGCGCCGGTGTCCAGGAGGAACAGATAAGGCTTACCCCCGCTCCCGAATCGCACCCGGACGCGAATGTGGCCGTCGTCTCCGATCGGCACAATGACTCTGTCCGGCCCGGAGAAGGAGATCGACACGTCCTTGAGGATCTTTTCCGCGAGATTTTTCGCCGCCTCGTCCGGCTCGAGGCTGAGCGCGCGGCGGGCGTCGCGTTGCGCTTGTTCGATGTTGTTTTTTCTCAGGTACGCCAAGCCTCGGGTGGCGTATGCGTGGGCCCGGGACGGATCGAGCCGGACGGCTTGATTGAGATCGCTCACCGCGCGGTCGTATTCGCCCAGACGAATGAAGACCAGCCCCCTGTTCGAGAACGACGAGGATCGCAGCGCTAGGTTGTCGTGAGGCGTCTTGATTGCCGTGGTCAGGTCCTCGAGGGCCCGCTTTTCCCGCTCGCGCCGCAGATGCAACGACGCGCGGATGTGAAGAGCGTTCGCTCGGTTGATTCCCTCGGTCGGTCGACTCTCCCGAATGACGCGGTTCACGTCGTTCCAGGCTTCTTTCAGCCTCCCCTTCTTCTGATAGGCTTGAGCCCGCGAAATGAGCACCACACGGGTGTTGGAGTCGTCCGGTTCGAGAAGCCGCAACGTTTGTGAAAACACAGTCACGGCTCGATCGTACTGCCCTCGATCGAGAGCGGCCTTGCCTTCTTCAAAGAGCGCGAAGGGATCGCCGGCCGCAGATCCGACCTCCACCACAAGGAAGAGAGCCGCGGCCGCTGCCACAACGGTAAGCCCGCGCGCGAACAGCGCGCCTCCCCGTTCCCCCGAGAGCCGGGACTCGCTCCCCTTCTCGGTATGGGCTGCACGCCCACTACGGGCGGACCCCTCACACGACCGTTCGAAGAAAAACATTGCGCTCTTCCAAGCCGCCTTTCACGGCGTCATACAATGCTGTTACCGTAATGGTTCACCGGGCTTGAGGCGGCTCTGCGCCCGGTGAGGATGGAGGGGG
>CAYLRL010000012.1:0-73212 GCA_964385875.1 uncultured Syntrophales bacterium | reverse complement strand
CCTCCATCCTCACCGGGCGCAGAGCCGCCTCAAGCCCGGTGAACCATTACGAAATTCTTTTCTAACGCGAATAACTTCCCTTCGCGGCCGGAAATGTGATAGACTTGTATTTTGGTCGCTTCTAAACCTACGGTTACGTGAATGAACGGTCTCCTCATCAGTCCTGCCTATCCTCAAACATTCTGGTCTTTTGACAGAGTGCTCAATATGTTGGGGAAACAGGCGCTGCTTCCTCCGCTCGGCTTGATCACGGTCGCCGCGCTGCTTCCGGACAACTGGCATCTGCGGCTTGCGGACCTCGCGGTCAGGGACTTCCGCGAAGAGGACTGGGAAGGGGTGGACGTCGTCCTCATCACCGGCATGGTCAATCAGCACGACGGCATCATGGCGTGCATACGAGAGGCCAAGCGTCGAGGGAAGCGGGTGGTCGTGGGCGGTCCCATGATCTTCCACGGGACCGACGAAGCCTTCGAGGCGGGCGCGGACATCATCGTGCAGGGTGAACTGGAGGGAATCGTCGACGAGCTCGTGGACGCGGTGGAAAGCGAGGCCTCGGGAGTGACCCTGCGCGTCGGTGAACGACCGGACCTTTCCCGGTCGCCCAACCCGCGATGGGACCTGCTCGAGCTTGACGCGTATGTGGACATGCCGATCCAATTCTCCCGCGGCTGTCCCTTCCGATGCGAATTCTGCGATATCACGCTCATGTTCGGCCGCGCCATGCGAACGAAATCGCCCGACCGGATCCTCGCGGAGCTTCAGTCGCTGTACGATCTTGGATGGCGACGCGCGGTTTTCTTTGTCGACGACAATTTCATCGGCAATCAGGTTCGAGCGAAGAAGCTGCTCAAGCGTCTTATACCGTGGATGGAAGAGCGCGGGCATCCGTTCGACTTCTATACTCAGGCCTCGGTGAATCTCGCGTCCGAACCCGAACTCATGGACCTCATGGTGAGGGCCGGCTTCTGGCGCGTCTTCCTCGGGATCGAAACCCCCGACAAGGACTCGTTGGAAAAGGCGGGCAAGCATCAGAACACCCTCGTGGATTTGGACGTCGCGTGTGGCCGGATCAACGAAGCGGGGTTCCAGATCATCGCCGGGTGCATCATCGGGATGGACGAGGAACCCGACGGCATGGACGAGGTCCTCATCGACTTCGCCGTCCGTAACGATATCCCCGAGATGTTCATGACGCTGCTTCACGCGGTCCCCGGGACCGATCTCTGGAAACGGCTCGGCAAGGAGGGTCGGCTGCGGCCCTCTGCGTTCACCGATCGATTCGGCAGTCAGACCGGGGTAACCAATTTCGTCCCGTCGCGTCCGCTGGGCCGAATCGTCAGGGAATTCGTGCGGAGCTACGATGCTCTCTACGATTCCGGCGCGTACCTGGATCGCACGTACAACCACTTTCGAAAAATGGGAAGAGTGCCCTTCAAAAAGGGTTTTTCCGCGCCGAAGCCGTCGGAGATCCGCGCCGTCCTGATCACCCTCTTCAGGCAGGGCGTCCTCTACAAATCTCGGTGGAAGTTCTGGAAGTATTTCTTCTCGTCCCTGGTCCGTTTCCCCGATCGAAGCCGGCAGTACTTGGCTTCATGCGTGACGGGCGAACACTATTTCGAGTTTCGCCACACCGTCAAACGGGAACTCGAGGCCGAACTCGAGCACATCGACGCGGAAGCGGAAGCCGACGATCCCGGCGCTCACGCCGCGTGCTCGGGAACCCACCGCTGAGCGCGCGGTCGCGTCCGCCTCATCATCTTTAGGTCGTCGTTATTCCACAAGATCGTCCAACACGGCCCTAAATCGATCGAGGTTGCACGGCCGGATCTCGACGGGAACCTGAACCAAGTCGAAGAATTCGAGGATCTCGTCTTCGGTGAGGGGATTGACGCCCGGTTCGAGCAGGAGGATTCGGTCGTATATGCCGAGGTTGATCCGCACATCCACAACATCCCAGCCTAACGCCTCCATGATCCGCGGCCAGGCCCGAACCCAACCGGGGGTCATAATCATCGTGCGATCCGCCTCGAGCGCCTCTTTCTCTTCCTTGCCGCAGAACGCTTCGATGCAGTTGCCGACCGACCAAATCGAGGCGCCGTGATTGAGAACCATGCGGCAAATGTCCGGGTGGCACCCCGACCCGAAGAGCACGCGCACGTTCCGGTCGGCGGAATTGACCTTCTTGAGAGCCGCGACAAGCTCTCCCTCGAGCCGGTCGAAATTTACGTGGAGTGCGGGGTCGAGCCACAGGATGTCGGGTCGGCCGGCATCGGGCAGCAGTGATTCGAGTTCATCGGCGAAGACACCGCACACGACAAGAACATCGGGTTTGGTCATGATTAATCCTCGGGGGGGAAGGCGGCGCGGCGCCCACGGGTGATTGTCCGCTTGGTGACGCATAGGTTGGGTTGGATAGCACGCCCCGCCGCATTGAACTTATTTTTCCTTTTCGTCCTTCTTCTTTTCAGCCTCTTCGGCCAAGGTCACTTCCCGACCGCAGAGATCGCACTTACCGTCTTCCGTGATACACGGCTGTTTCGGCGCGTCTCCTCCACAAATTCCACATTTCGGCATGGCGCATTCCCTCCTGGATGGAAAATCGGCCCGCACGTCGTGTGGGCCGCCGGAACGGCCCATCGCTCCTGCAACCTCACACGATTCCGCTCCGCGTCCGCTCGACGCGCGAGCCCTTTATGTAAGACTACCCGACAAAGAAGAGGGAAATCTGTAGCGCCCATTACACCGGAAGATTTTTTCTCGTTTTGCTCGAGGCGTTGCAACCGATGGTCAGATTTGTCCGCAATGGAGACCGACCCGGTATCCGTCGCCCATGGCGTGGCCCACGGAATGTGCGCGGGGGGAGGTAGTCTCCTCTCGGTCGCGGGACGCGCCTAACCATGTCATTGCGAGGAGCGGAGCGACGAAGCAATCTCAGCGTGTGTCGTTACACCGAAGCGTTGAAATTGCTCCGCTGCGCCGGCAATGACGTCGTTTGGCGTTCGATTCTTGAATCGTCGGCTCTTCTCGCCGTGGTTTTGCTTTTCGGCTCCCTTATCTATCTTTTAACTCCCGTCTAACCGGCTGTGAAACCCTGGAGTTGACTCTGTCAATCAAGGCGGTTTGGGCTTCATACCTTTGGGGAGTCACAGGTGTTTTCGTGTTGGGTTGCGTGCGTGTAATCAAGCGAGTTTCCGAATCATCGGAAGATTCGATCGAGGGAACGATCGTCAAGGACCGCGGCGCATAGGCGGCGGAACGGCGATCCGTGGGGGTCGCCGGCGGGTCGGAGGACCGAGGGGTCAAGTCGAGCGTCGGCTTCGCGTTGTCCCCCCGGTCGGCCTGAGCCGCCTGATGTTTGGTTTTCACCTTGCCCCCGGGTTGTTCGCCGGGGACGTCACGATCATACGAGTATTCAGGAGGACGACAATGCGAGGCGTATTGAGCGCGGGAACGGGAAGCGGAGCCAGTGATCGACGCACTACTCTCAGGACGTTGATGATCCTCTGTACGGCGGCTGTCATCGGCTTGGTCGGATTCGGCGTGGGCTACGCGGAAGAGGAGAAGAAAGCCGAAGACGAGGCCGCGGAGCGGGTCGAACTCATCGCCGGCGCGGGCGCGACTTTTCCCATGCCGGTCTACTCGAAGTGGGCGGCCGCGTACGAGCGGAAGACCAAGAATTTCAAGCTGGATTACCAGGCCATCGGCTCCGGTGGCGGCATTTCTCACATCAAGGCCAAGACGGTCGATTTCGGCGCGTCCGACAAGCCTCTATCACGACAGGAACTCGACAAGGAGGGCCTGATTCAGTTTCCGCTGATCATGGGCGGGGTTGTGCCCGTGGTGAACATCGAGGGGATCGAGTCGGGCGAATTGAAGCTCACTGCGGAACTGCTCGCGGACGTGCTCCTCGGCAATATCCGGAAATGGAACGACGACAAACTGGCCACAGCCAACCCCGGCCTCGATCTGCCGAATAAGGAGATCGTCGTTGTGCACCGCGCGGACGGTTCCGGCACCACGTGGATCTTCACCACCTACCTCAGCAACGTGTCTCCGGAATGGAAGAAGAAGGTCGGTGCGGACAAGGCGGTCTCGTGGCCTCGGGGAGTGGGCGCGAAAGGCAATCCGGGCGTCGCGGCCATGGTGAAGCGCGCGGACGCGTCGATTGGGTACGTGGAGTATACCTATGCGGCGTCGAACAAGCTGGCGAGTGTCCGCCTGCAGAACAAGGAAGGCAGATTCGTGCAGCCGTCTATCGTAAGCTTCCAGTTTGCGGCGGAAAACGCCAAATGGGATAAGGATAACGGCTTCAAAACGGACTTGACCAACCAACCGGGCGAGAATACCTGGCCTATCCTGGGTGTCTCCTACATCCTCGTGCATAAGAAGCAGGAAAATGCGGCCAAGGCTCGCGCCATGCTGAAATTCTTCGATTGGTGCCTGAATCACGGCGACCCGGTGGCCATTGGGCTGGATTACGTGCCTATCCCCATGAAGGCCGTCAAGATGGTCGACTCACTTTGGAAAGAGACCGTAAAAGCGGACGGAAAGCAGATTTGGAAAGCGGAGGATAAATCCGCGGCGAAAAAGGTGAAGAGCGCGGCGAAAGGTACATCCTCAAAATAGTTGATGAATGAAATGTGAACCTCGGTCGGGGCGTCGAGGCCGGCCCGAATTGTCGACGGCGCTGAGACGCTCCGACCGATCCCGGCGTACTCTTGCGGTCGAGACCACATTCACACAACGTGCGGAGAGGTGACTGTGGGCGCACCTTTCCGGCGCTGCGAGAAAGCAGGCAGGGCCGACCTCATGACTAGATTTGCAGTCGGTATTCTGTGCTTCACGATCGTGTGCGCGTGCTCCTGTTCCGACCGATTCGGAAACTCAGCCAAAGGAAGCGCGGACGAGAGATTGTGCCGGTCCATCGAAAGCTACATTCTCGAAGTGGAAAAGGCCGCTCGCCTCAGCGATCCGAAAAAGCGGTTCGACGCCATGTTCGAGGCGCTCGAGAAGTTCGAGCGCTTCCTGGTCTCGTCCCCCGGACTTAACTCGGCCCAAGCCGACACCATTCGTCAGGACGCGGACGAGTTTCGGGCATGCCTCTCCTACGTCTCCCCGGGCGCAATGTCGGGAAACTTTGTGGACAAGGCCCTCCAGGCCAAAGCGCGGCTTATGGCGGTATGTGGATCGGAAGGGTCGAAGGGGGAATAGCGAGGCGTCCGGGCTGACCCGTCGCCGATCGAAAGACCCGCGCTCATCTATCGTGCGGCATATCCTCGCGGCGGCCGTGGCGACCGCCGCGATCCTCCGCCCGTCGAGGAAAGCCTGAAAAAACGGGTAGAGCCGGCTGGAGAGACCGGCGTATACGCGGCTTGGAGGATGGAAGGGCTCATTCATGGGGTTGCGGACCATCGTCCGCACGGTTGTTCAGGCTTTCCCCGCCACGGAGGTTTTTCCGGTCACGTCCTCATTTCCCTTCAACGGGCTTTTTGTCCTCAGACTTCTTCGAGGCGTTTGCGACCTTTTTGGCTTCCTTCTTGACTTCGCTTTTCACTTCGGGCTTGACTTCGGGGGCGCCCGCCGAGGACTTCGGGGCTTCTTTGACCGCGCCCGAAATCTGGTTTTTCACCTGGTCCAATTCCTTTTCGTATTGACCGACCTGTCGTTCGAGATTGGCCTTGGCGCGATTCTTGACATCCTGGATTTCACCTTCGAGCCGGGCGATCTGAGCGTCCACCTGGACTCGCTGGCGAATCAGGTTGTCGATGGAATTGCGGTACGCTTTGATTTGGTTGTTCAAAGCGGTCCGATGGGCTGTCTTGGCCTGTTCGATCTGGCTTTGGAGCACATTTGCTCGTTGTTCGAACATCTTCACCTTTGCGTTTGTGTCTGAGGCGACGGCGCTGAGGCAAAAGACAAGAGCCGTCAGTGAAATCAGGATCGTCAGGACGCCGGTTTTCTTCATCGACTAACTCCTTTTTCTGCGCGGATTTTCGGGATCGCGGATGTCCCTGCGGAAGGAGTCATACCACAGCGGCGGGGAAAATCAAGGAAAAGTTGCGGAAAATCCCGATGCTTCGTTTTATTAGTTAATGCGAAGCTTGATTTATTCTTCGTACCCGCGCGTCGGCTGAAACCGTTCAGCCGGCGCCTCCCCGGAGTTCGTCGGGCCCGGGATTCTCATTGACAAGGCCGAAGCGACTCCTGTAGGCTCACGCTATCCGGACCTATTAGCAGTTTATCGTCCAACGTTTTCCCACATTCCCAGTATGAGGAGGCGAGCGCAATGAAGAGCAGAGGATCCTTCGGAATCATTTCCGCGCTGTTTGTGTGTGCGCTGGTGGTGGTCGGGGGCGGCGCCCCGACGTTTGCCGCAGACGAGACCATCCAGCTGACCTACGCCAACTTCCCGCCTGCGCCGACATTCCCGTGCGTGCAAATGGAGCGATGGGCCAAAGAGGTCGAGAAGAAGACCGGCGGCAAGGTGAAGGTCAAGACGTTCCCGGGAAGCACGCTGCTCGGCGCGAAGAACATGTATGACGGCGTGGTGAAAGGGGTGGCCGACATCGGTTGTTTAGCCACGGCGTATCAGCCGGGTCGTTGGAAGCTGTTCGAGGCGATGGACCTACCGGCGATGTTCCCCAGCGGGACCGTCTCAAGTGTGGTGATGTGGGAGTTGTTCGAGAAGCACAAGCCCAAATCGCTTGACAACGTCAAGGTGATCACCATGTTCACCTGTGCGCCGGCGAATATCATGTCGAGCAAAGCCGTCCGAAACCTCGAAGATCTCGATGGCCTCAAGCTTCGCGCGGCGGGCACGGGTGTCCAGATTATGCGGCTGCTCGGCGCCGCGCCTGAAGGCATGCCGATGTCTTCGGTTCCGGAAGCGCTACAAAAGGGCGTGGTGAAAGGGCTTGTCAGTTCCCTCGAGGTGATGAAGGACCTGAAGTTCGCTGAATACTGCAAGTACGTGACGATGACCGACCTCTGGGTCGTACCCTTCGCGGTTGTGATGAACAAGAAAAAATGGGAGTCCCTGCCGGACGACGTGAAAAAGGTCATCGACGGCATGAGCAGAGAGCAGGCGCTTTGGACGGGCAAGTACGTGGATAAACACGCTGAGGACGCGGTCGCTTGGTCAAAAGAGAAGCACGGCGTCGAGTTCATCGAGCTGAGCGACGAACAGATGAAGAAATGGCTCTCCAAGCTCACCGAATTGAACGAGGAATACCTGAAGAAGACGAAAGAGGCCGGACTCCCGGGCGACGAATTCCTGGCGGATCTGAAGAAACTTCGAGACAAGTACTCTAAAGAATTCCAATAATCGGTGATATTGCGACGCTCGGCTCTCGCCGCGTTCGTAGCCTCGAACGAGCGGGGGCCGACCGCGACGACCGGCGCTTCAGCGCGGCCCGGCTGGGGAACGCGTCGAAGCGCGTAAGCGCCGGGGCGCGGCCTCTCATGGTGTAACCTTTCGGACAGGGACGAAACTCGTCCACCCGAATGCGGATCGAGCCGGAATTGCCGGAGAGTCCGAAGAAGTCCCGCCGCATCGTTCACTCCGAGGGAAGGAGGGTCATGGGCGCTCTTAAGAAGCTCTGCAACTGGTTGAACGACGTCTTTGTATTGTTCGGGGGAGTGGCCCTGCTGGGCATGATGGTGGTAGCGTGCGCGAACATGATTCTGCGGCTCTTGGGACGACCCATTTCCGCGACGTATGAGATCGTCGGTTTTCTCGGAGCGCTGACGGTGGCGCTGCCGCTGGGATACGCGCAGCTGAAGAAGAGCCACGTTGCGGTGGACATCGTATCATCACGCTTCCCGACTGTCCTGCGGAGAATAGTGGTGGCTCTGAGCCTCATTCTCGGCATGATCTTCTTTTTTGTGGCCGCGTGGAAGGTGGGGGCTCACGCATATACCCTCCAGCAAGTCGGGGAAGTCTCCGAAACGCTTCGTATGCCCTTTTATCCGTTTGTGTACGGGGTTGCGGCCGCATGCGGTCTCATGACCTTCACGCTTCTGACGGATTTCCTTCTTTTGCTCTTTCCCGGTGAGGAGGGCGGCGCATGACCGGTTTGGTCGGCATAATCATACTTCTTCTTCTTCTGTTTCTCGCCGAGCTTCCCGTCGGCATCGCGATGGGCGTGATCGGTTTGGGCGGGCTGGCGTACGTCCTTGGAACCGAGGCCGCCGTAGCGCTGGTGGGCACCGAGATCTGGACAACTTTCTCGAAGTACGGACTGAGCGTCATTCCCTTGTTCATCCTGATGGGCCAGATCTGCTTCTACTCGGGAGTCAACCGCAATCTGTACGAGACCGCGTACACCTGGTTGGGGCGCACCCGCGGCGGTCTCGCTATGGCGACGATCCTTGCCTGTTCGGGCTTTTCCGCGATTTGCGGATCGAACACCGCAACAGCCGCGACCATGACAGCGGTGGCGTTGCCGGAGATGAAAAAGTACGATTACAAGCCCGCGTTGAGCAGCGCGGCGATTGCGTGCGGGTCGACCCTCGGGGTGGTAATCCCGCCGAGCGTGGTCTTGATCGTCTACGGAATCTACACCGAGCAATCCATCGGCAAGCTCTTCTGGGGCAGCGCGATACCCGGACTTTTCGTCACCATTCTCTTCTGCCTGACCGTCTTTCTCATTTGCGTGTTTCGACCCGAGATGGGACCGGGCGGACCGCGTACGAGTATGATCAAGAAGATCAAATCACTGCCCGGCGCGCTCGAGATGATCGTGCTCTTCACCCTGGTCATGGCGGGCCTCTATTCGGGCGCATACACACCGACGGAAGCCGGCGCGGCCGGAGCGTTTTTCGCTCTGGTTCTGGGTCTGATCAGAAGAAAGCTGACTTGGCAAGGCTTCGTTGCGTCGATCATCGACACGCTCAAAGTCTCGTGCATGATTATCATCATCGTGACCGGGGCCATAATATTCGGCCGATTTCTGACAATCAGTCGGTTGCCGTTCGAAATTGCGGCGTACGTGGCGGAATTGCCCGTCCGGCCGTGGGTGATCATGGTGGCGATTCTCGCGATTTACGCGGTAGCGGGTTCGGTCATGGACGCCTTGGGATTTCTCTTAGTGTCGATTCCCATATTTTTCCCGGTTGTGACGCAAATGGGCTACGATCCGATCTGGTTCGGCGTGACCCTCTGTCTGGTAACCACTATGGGCGCGATCACGCCGCCCGTGGGGATCAGCGCGTACGTGGTCGCGGGAATGGATAAGGAAATTCCCTTGGGGACCGTCTTCAAGGGGGTGGTCTGGTTTCTCCCTGCGTACCTGCTGGCAACCGCAATCATGCTCGCCTATCCCCAGGTGGTGCTGTTTCTGCCCAACCACGTAAAATAGGCGGCGCGATTCGAGGGAAGCATGACAAACACAACCAGTCTCTCGGGAAAAAGAATCCTCGCGGTGGACGACGAACCGGACGTCTTGGCCGTTATTTCCGAGCAGCTCGAGTCCGCGGACGTGACCACCGCACGGGACTTCCAGACCGCGCGAACGCACCTTGAGGATCAGACATACGACCTTGTCATCCTGGATATCATGGGCGTACGGGGCTTCGATCTTCTCGAGATTACCCGCGCGAAACGGCTGCCGGCGGTCATGCTGACCGCTCACGCAATGACGCCCGACAGCCTCCAAAAATCCATCGATCAGGGCGCGGTATCGTTCCTCCCCAAGGACGAGCTCGCGCGGCTTACCGAACTCATCGAGGAAATATTGGGCGATGTGGAAGGAGGGCGGACCCACTGGCCCAAACTCGTCGACCGACTTGGGCCGAAATTCACGGAGCTCTGGGGCACGCTCTGGGACGAGATCAAGTTTCCGCAGAATCCCAATATCAGCTGGTAGGGCTTACCGCTTTTCTTCCACGTCCGCCTGTCGCGCAACCCTCGCCGGCCGCTCGATTCCCGCCAAACAGGCGCCGGCGCGCGTCTTCCGCGGATCAGGAACCCGCCTGTCCGGAAATGGTCATACAAGATTACGGATCGAGCGCCCCGTGAGAGGAATGGGGGACGGAAGTCGCCGCCGGGTCGCGGGTTCGGTCCGTGGATGCGGTTTCTTGGTTTTTGAGACATCACCCCGCATTATCGAGTGAAGATAAGCCGAAATGGTCCTTTTTTGTTTACATTCCTCGGATCTGGTGATAAGAACCGGTTTTACAAAGCGAAACGAGCTGCCCCCATCCGGCGGGGCCCTCGGCCCGGCCCGCTACACCACTACGGAGACATTGCGCCGGTGAAGAAACTTCGGATTACGCTCGTATCAAACGGCTGTTCACGCGCTCCCGACCGCCCACGGCTCAGCGCCTGCGCTCCGGCATGGTTCATCGGTCTCGCCGGCTTGGTCTTTGCTCTCTTTGCGCCCCTGCCGGGCCTGTGCCAAACGAACGTGACTATTCCCGGCGAAGAAAGCGCCGGGTTTTTTTACACCATTACGCATCTCCATCCCGCGGCGTACGTTGTTCTCTTCGTGATATTCGTCCTCTCGGTCGTTAACTTGATCTATCAGGGCTACTTCACCGGACTTCGGGATCCGTTGGCCGGCAGATTCGGACGCGGAACGCGTCGCGGGCAATCGAGCCTCCCCGGCGGGGCCGGCTCGAAGGCTGCGGCCTCTCAAGCGCCCGTCGGCAGGACACCGCTCACGTCCGCGTCTCCCGGAGGCGGAATTCCGAACATCGACGCGGAAAGCGGAGTCGTCAGCGCCGCCCGACCGGTTGCAAAGGATGAACCCCAAAGCTCTGAACCCACCCCTTTGGACGGGGTCAATCATCCGCTCCCCACATTCTCGGCGGACCCGGGAGAGCACGCGGACGGCGACGACGAATCGCATCGGAAAACGAAACCCGTTGTGCCGGAATTCAAGTTCTCCGCCGCTGTCGACGTTCCCACCAGAGACGAAATCGACCGACGTGACAAGGAGAAGCTCGTCGTATCCGGCGTAGTGAGAGACGAGGCCGGCCGCGGCATCGAATCCGTGCTCGTCTACCTGACCGACGAGAACGGCGCCCGGGTGGGGCAATCATCCAGAAGCATGGCCGAAACGGGCGAATTCAAAGTGCAGGCGAACGAGCCCGGCCGGTACTGGATCAACGGTTACAAGCGCGGCTTTGTTATGGCCTCGGACGAGCCGCCGGCCCTCCCGATCCAGTCGGGAAGAATCGAAAGCTTCGCGCTCGAGATGATCGAGGAACGGGTCGTGATCACCGGCGCGGTGATCTTTGAAGATCAGCCGGAACCCCTCCCCGAACTCGAGGTGCGATGCGTCTGGGGAACCGATGATTCGGCGCGATCCGCGAAGACCGACGCCGACGGCTCCTTTCGTATCGACGCCGTTCCCATCGAGACCACGTGCGCGCTCGAGCTCCTTGACGCGGACGGAACCGTGATCGCAGGCTCGGAGCCCTTCGGCACCGGCTCGAAACGTGAGATTCACCGGGACATCATCGTCCCGGCGTCGGGGGGCGACGCCCGTCTCAACACAGGGGAAGCCGATACCGCCGTGGAATGGACAGAGAAGAACCCCGACATTGGGTCCGCGCCGGGAGCGCCCCCGACAAGCGGCTGAGCTACCTGCCAAAAACCGCGATTGCGACACCGTCCCGAAGCTTGCCCGTCACCAGCCGCTCGATGCGGCGCCCCGCGTACCGGAAAATCAC
This sequence comes from uncultured Syntrophales bacterium, assembly GCA_964385875.1. Classification (GTDB taxonomy): domain Bacteria; phylum Desulfobacterota; class Desulfomonilia; order Desulfomonilales; family Desulfomonilaceae; genus CAYLRL01. The sequence continues at coordinate 61,536 of CAYLRL010000012.1, read as the reverse complement.
GCGCGCAACCTCCGCGATATCTTTTGAAGACCCGAGAGCGTCAAGCTTATTGAGGAACGGCGTGATTCGCGCTTCGGCGGGGACCCCTTTCTGCGCCCCTTCAACGTGGCCCAAGAGCCTCCCGATCGCCTCCGCGGAAATGGGTTCACCTTCCGCCAAGCCGGTCACGGCAAGAAATCTCGACAGCCTGAAGACGCGCTCGTCGGTCGCGGGCCGATCGAGGCAATCCAATCCCGCGACCGGAATCACCAGCCGGGCATAATCCGGGATCACGGGCTCCCATGATTCGGGCGCTTTGATCGAACGATGCGCCGCGCCGTCCGCCTCGATGATGAGGAGGTCCGCGGCCTGCGCAAGCGCGCTCAGGGTCGCGTCGTCAGGAGCGTCCACCTTTCCGTTAGGTAAAAGCCGCGAACCGACCGTGATATGGCCGTATTCTTTTAGACTTTCAACAATGTTGTCGACGACCGCAATTTTTTCGGTCAGAACCAGGCCCGGCGATTGCTCGGCGGTCGGAGGAAAGATCTTCGTGGTGGTGGTGGAGACGATGGTTCGACCCGCAGAACGGGCCTCCGTCGCGAGCGCGTACATGAGCGTCGTCTTGCCCCCTGCGCCGGTCACGGCAATGACGCGTACGGAGTCATCGATAAGAAATGCGGAGAAGAGCGGCGGCGTATTCGCTTTCAGGAGCTGCCTCGATTTCCCTCACCCCGGCTCTTCCCTCTGAGAGAGACGACAACCTCGGTTTATCACCGGCCTTGCCGCTCCCTGTGAAAGAGGGTCTTCACACACATCGCCGTGACCGGCGCAGATCCTAATCAGATCCACGGCGGAGTCAGACTGTAGCGGATTTTGAACGACGCCGCGTTCCCTGATATGATCATGGGACACTTGTCGTACTGTTTCTTGTAGAATTTCAGCGTGTACGTGCCCCAGTTGCCGATTTCATAGCATTTGGTTTGATTGTCCCACGTGACCCAGACCTTGAAGCGATCGCGCACTTCAAAGGGCTCGTTGCAACGCAGATCGAAGACCTGCACGTAGACCGGCCCGATATAATTCTTGGGCCAGGCGATGAAGTACCTGGTTCCGCGGGCGTGGGCCGCTGCGGCCAATGCGATGACAAGGATGGCTGCGCCGACCAAAAGGGCTATGCGTTTGTTCATGTCCATTCCTCTTTGACGATCGAGCACGGCTGCCCGAAGATATTCCGGACGTAATATACCATACTTCCCGAGAGGTTGAAACATCTTTCTTAAGTGAAATCCAGCTCCGGGGAGCGGAAATACCACATCCACGGCTCAAATCCTGCTACACAGAACGCAAAGATCGCGTCCCCATACCCGAGGGAAACCGCAGGGAGGAACCATGTCCGACAAAGAAACGCTTGAACGTTTGAAACGCGACGCTCTGAAGATACTCGACGCAAGCCTGAAAGCCGCGGATCCCGAACAGGCGGTGAAAAGCTTCGTGCGCGTCGACGGCGATACGCTCAGCGTCGGATCCGATATCACGATCGATCTGAAAACCGTCAACCGCCTCCTGGTCGTCGGTGGAGGCAAAGGGAGCGCGCCCATGGGGAAGGCACTCGAGGACCTCCTGGGAGATCGCATCGATAAGGGAGTCATCTGCGTGAAGTACGATCATGGTCTGCCCCTCGACAGGATCGTAATCCGCGAAGGCGCGCACCCGGTCCCGGATCATGCCGGAGAAGAGGCCGCGCGGGAAATCGTGGACCTCGTCTCATCCGCGGGGGAGGACGATCTCGCTATATCGTGTATTTCAGGCGGCGGATCCGCGCTCCTGCCTGCCCCCGCGCCGCCGGTGACCCTCGAGCAGAAACAAGAGATCACCCGGCGGTTGCTCTCCGTGGGCGCGGACATTCATGAGATGAACGCGGTCCGAAAGCATTTGTCGCTGACCAAGGGCGGGAATCTCATGAGCGCGGCCTATCCCGCGCGGGTGGTCAACCTGATGCTCTCCGACGTGGTGGGCGACGATCCCGACACGATCGCTTCGGGACCGTTTGTTCCGGATCGATCCTCGTTTCGGGATGTGGAAAAGATTCTCAAGAAATACGACCTGTTGGACGACGCGCCGCCCGAAATCGCCCGACGGATCGAGCAAGGCGTCGAGGGAAAGATCTCCGACACGCCCAAAGAAGGGGACGAGATATTCGCCCGCGCGTACAACGTCATCGTGGGATCGAATATCCTCTCGCTGAAATCGGCCTGGAAGGCCGCGGAAGATCTGGGGTACGGAACGATCATCTTGTCGTCGTCGATAGAGGGCGACACCACCGAGGCTGCGAACTTCCACCGCGCAATCGCCGGCGAAATCCGCGCCACCGGCAATCCTCTGAGCCCTCCCGCATGCGTGCTGAGCGGCGGTGAAACCACGGTGGTCATCAAGGGGGACGGTTTGGGCGGCAGGAATCAGGAGTTCGCGCTGGTCTTGGCGGACGCGGCCGCGGCGCTGCCGGAAACGCTTTTTCTCAGTGCGGGAACCGACGGCACGGACGGTCCCACGGACGCGGCCGGAGCGATCGCGCATACGCAGACTCGAGCGCGGGCGCTTTCGATGGGGCTTGATCCGGGGGAGTTCCTCGAGCGCAACGATTCCTATCACTTCTTCGAGAAACTCGGCGACCTGATCAAGACGGGTCCGACACGGACCAATGTCATGGACGTGCGAATCATACTCGTCGGTTCGTCACGCTTGGAATGAGCCGCGCGCCCGTCGCCTCAACCCGCCGCCCAAGGCCCCGGTCGTCCGCTTGATTCTCGGCATCCTGCCCGTCTCGATGGTGAACGGCGACTCAAAGGTTCCGACAAGCCTCCGCGGTTGTGTCGTGTGAAGGGTGCGGCGACCGCGGCGGATGGGAAGTTTCCCGAGACTCGTATGACCGGCGGGACGGAGAGAACGGTTGAGGAGGATCTTACGTTTCGGCGCGCCCGTTCCTCGCGCGTTTGACCAGTTGCTCTTCGCCGCCCGGGTTATTGGGGTCCCACTGTTTGGTGAAGACTTCTCCTTCCAGTGTCATCTTCCATTTGCCGTCTTCGAGATGGGGCCGCTCATCGATCCGCCAGGTCTTACTGATCCCGAACATGCCCACCGAAATGGCGTCGTCGGATATGCGCACCTTTGCCCCGGTCTGTTTACCCTTTATGGAACCCGACTCGTAGACAGCGTCGGCCCGGCCGTTTTGGTAGATGCGCAGCGCAGTGCCCTGTTCGCCCACCCAGAGGCCGGCGTAGATAAACTGCTCGGGCTTGAGCGGGTGGGCGTCGAGATCCTTGAGCGCGCCCTTTCCGAAGGACTCCAACCGCTCCTTCGCGCGTTCCGAAATCTCCCCTATGCCGCCCGGCAGTCGATGAATACTGATCCCCGCCGCGGCGAGCATCACGGCAAAAAGCACGACGCTGATCATCCCCGACACGCGCCCCACTTGGAGCGCTTCGATCTTACTCCGGGACATGCGGCCTTCCCGAACCTTCTTGAGATCCGAGCTTCCCATGATCCAGGCGATCAATCCCGCCGGCCAGCAGCAAAAGAGCGAGCCAAGCCCCAATACCAGGATCAGCTCCCCGCGCGTCGGCGGGAGGGAAGGCGTCGACGCACCGGTCGACGGGGACGGAGTCCGGGGCGACATGTCGGTGTTATGGTCGTTCATTTTCGGATCTCAGCGCCGGTAAAACGGACGGAATCGCCGCGCAGTGTATCAAATATGCGGGGGCTGGGGGCAAGAAATCGGAGGCGAACGGCAGGTGAATAAGCGCCGGCCGAGCCCGGGCTCTCACCTGGAATCGAGGTCGGGGTTGAGTCGGTTGAAAAGCGCAATCTGCTCTTTGACAGAAAGCTTCTTCCGCAAGCATGACGTTCGGCCCGATCTGCACGCTCGGCATCTCGTATCCGAGCACTGCTGACACATTTTGCAGTCCGGGCACTGATGCTTCTTCGACTCATTCGGATGCGAAACGGATTGCGACATGGCGACCTCTCATGGTAGGTTAACGTTTTGCTCGATAATGTCAACGCGGGCTGTGCCTAAATGCACAGGAACACGGAGTTAATAGGACCCGCAGAGAACGTCGCACGCGGTGTGTCCGGACGAGCGGTCGACCGAATCTCACCGGGAAGAATAGAGACCTATGGCACGTACGAGCGTCACCACCACGGACTTGGCGCCGCTGACCCTCGCCGGTCGCGGAAAAGTACGGGACGTGTACGATCTCGGGGATATGCTTCTCATTGTGTCCACGGATCGTATTTCGGCCTTTGACGTGATCTTGCTCGATCCTATTCCGGACAAAGGCAAGGTGCTCAACGGTCTGAGCGCGTTCTGGATGGAGAAGACGGAATCGTTGGTTCCCAACCATCTCGTGACGACAGACCCGGCGCGGTATCCGGACCCCTGCGGCCGATTCACCGACGTGCTCGAGGGCCGGAGCATGCTCGTGCGTAAGGCGAAGCCCTTTCCGGTGGAGTGCGTGGCACGCGGCTATATTATCGGAAGCGGCTGGAAGGATTATCAAAAGACGGGCACGGTCTGCGGGATACCGCTTCCCGAGGGGCTCGAACAGGCGCAGAAACTGCCGGAACCGCTCTTCACACCGTCGACCAAGGCCGAGCTCGGCGCGCATGACGAGAACATCTCTTTCGATCGGGTTATCGATCTCGTCGGCCGCGAAACCGCGGAATGGCTCCGGGACACAACCATCGAGTTGTATCTCTTCGGCGCGCGCTGGGCCGAAGAGCGCGGGATCATCATCGCGGACACCAAGTTTGAATTCGGCCTCGTGGACGGAGTCCCAACCTTGATCGACGAAATCCTCACTCCCGATTCATCGCGATTCTGGCCCAAGGACTCGTATCGCACCGGCGTGTCTCCGCCCTCCCTCGATAAGCAATTCGTCCGAGACTATCTCGAAGGGCTCGATTGGGACAAGCAGCCGCCGCCCCCCAACCTCCCGGATGAGATCGTCGCAAAGACCCGCGAAAAGTATGTGGACATCTACCGAATCCTGACCGGCAAGGAGCTTTGACAAAACCTGCGGGGATGATCTTCACCCCGAGGCTCCGTTATGGCGGCAGCGTCCCTGCCGCGGCGGTCCGCCGGCTTGCTTGCCGAGCCTGTCCGCCGGCGTCTTCCGGTGTTTGACCCGGCCGAAGGTTCGGGGCGTAAGGAATTAATCATTCGTTCCAATTCGTTACGGCGTCGCCGATCCGAACCCTTGACATTGCATCCTGATGCGATAGAGATAGACCCCGTTCATGCGTTCAATCTCCGAGTTGTCCGACGGCCGAAAGGATAGTAAGCTTATTCAGTAGTTTTGGATTCTTCCATAGAACCGTCTCTCAAGCGGGCGGCTTCAGTACGGCGCAGCGATCCGGGCATCTCCCACATCTTCCTGATCCGTCCTGCGGGGAGTTGAAAACGATGGGAGAGGATTATGTATAAAAGCACGAAGTTCATATTCGTAACCGGCGGAGTCCTTTCGTCGCTCGGCAAGGGACTCAGCGCCGCGACCATCGGGGCGCTCATGGAGTGCCGCGGGCTCGCGGTGACCCTCCTGAAGATGGATCCGTATATCAATGTGGATCCGGGAACCATGAATCCCTTCCAGCACGGCGAAGTCTTCGTGCTCGACGACGGCGCGGAGACGGACCTGGATTTGGGCCATTACGAGCGGTTCACTCACGCGGTCCTGAGCCAGAAGAACAACTTCACCACCGGCCAGGTGTACGATTCCGTCATCTCCAAGGAGCGTCGCGGGGAGTATTTGGGCGCGACCGTTCAGGTCATCCCCCACGTGACGGACGAGATCAAAAGCAAGATCAAGGCCTTGGCCAACGGCGTCGATGTGGCGATCGTCGAGGTGGGCGGCACCGTCGGCGACATCGAAAGCCTGCCCTTTCTCGAGGCCATCCGTCAATTGCGTGCGGATCTGGGTCCCCAAAACGTGCTGTACGTGCACCTGACGCTCCTACCGTACGTCAAAGCCTCGGGCGAAGTGAAGACCAAGCCGACGCAGCACAGCGTCAAGACGCTGCGGGAGGTCGGTATTCAGCCCGACATCCTCATCTGCCGGACGGAAAAGGAAATTACCCGGAGCGTGAAAGAGAAGATCGCCCTCTTCTGTAACGTGCGGCCGGAAGAGGTCATCGCCGCGGAAGATGTGGAGTGCGTGTACGAATTGCCGCTGCGGTTCCACAGAGAGGGCCTCGATCAAAAGATCATCGAGATTCTGAATATCTGGACCCGCGCTCCGGTTCTGGACGAATGGGAATCGTTCGTGGAAAGGGTACGGTCGCCCGAGATCGACGTCACCATAGGAATCGTCGGCAAATACGTGGATTTGCACGAATCGTACAAGAGCCTGAACGAAGCGCTCTTTGCCGGCGGGGTCTTGAACAACGCGCGCGTGCACCTGAAATTCATTGATTCCGAACAGATGGAAGCGAAGGGAATCGGCGACCAGTTCGAGGGAGTCGACGGCATCCTCGTCCCGGGGGGATTCGGGGCTCGGGGTATCGAAGGCAAGATCATGGCCGTCCAGTACGCGCGGGAGAATCGCATACCCTTCTTCGGAATCTGCCTCGGCATGCAAATGGCCGTATCCGAGGTTGCCCGTAATCTCTGCGGTCTCGCAAAAGCCAATTCCACCGAGTTCGATCCCGACACGCCCCACCCGGTCATCGACCTTATGCGCGAGCAGCGCTCCATCACGGACAAGGGCGGAACCATGCGGCTCGGCGCATACGATTGCGTCATCGCCGGGGATAGTCGATGTTTCGAGATCTACGGCAAGGAGCTCATCAGCGAACGTCATCGCCACCGCTATGAGGTGAACAACACCTATCGAGATCAGCTGGCGGACAAGGGGCTGCGCGCGTCGGGACTCTCGCCCGACGGAAATCTCGTCGAGATGGTGGAATTGCCCGATCATCCGTGGTTCGTCGGCTGTCAGTTCCATCCGGAGTTCAAATCCCGACCGATGGATCCGCATCCGCTGTTTGTCTCGTACATCGAAGCGTGCGTGGCTCAAGCCAAGGCGCGTGTCGAAAGCGGAACGGCCATGCCTATCAATGTCAGGAAGATTCGAGGAGACGAAACCGACAGGCCGGAACCCGCGCACACCACGTCATCGGACACTCAAGCCGGCTCGTGACCCGCGACGATTCGTCTTCCAACTCGGTTTTCACGTATAATGCCCTTGCCCGTGAGGCGACTCCGGCAGGGGCATTGTCGTGTACGCGACCGGCGTACGGCGCGGATTCGTGAACTCTTTCAAAAACTGCTCGTATTTCGAGTACAGAAGGACCGTCCGATGAAGGATTCATTGTCACCTCCGTTTTCCGTTGAACTCGATCGTTTCACCCTGTGTCAAGGCGAACACCCGCCCTTCTTTATTCTGGGACCGTGCGTGATCGAGTCTGAGGAGGTCGTTCTCGAGGTCGCCGAAGAAGCTGCGAGACTGAGCGCGGCGTACGGCGCTCCGGTCATATTCAAATCGTCGTACGACAAGGCCAACCGCACGTCCGTGGAGTCGTATCGCGGGCCGGGGATCAAGACCGGCTTGGACATTCTTGCCGCCGCGCGGGAAAAGACGGGTTTGCCGATTTTGTCCGACGTTCATACGCCGGAACAGGTCCGTATCGCGGCCGAGGTCCTCGACGCGCTCCAGATTCCCGCGTTTCTCTGCAGACAAACGGACCTACTCATGGCAGCCGGCCGCACTGGCAAGGTGGTCAACGTGAAGAAGGGTCAGTTTATGGCGCCCGAAGACATGGCCCACGCTGTGGGAAAGATCCGCTCGACCGGCAATGAACGGATCCTCCTGACCGAGCGGGGAACAAGCTTCGGCTATCAGGACCTTGTGGTGGACATGCGATCGATTGTTCGCATGAAGCGGTTCGGCCGGCCCATTGTCTTCGACGCCACCCACTCGGCGCAATTCCCGAGCAGGCAGGGCGAGAGGTCCGGCGGCGACCGGCGGCTTGCGCCTCATCTGGCCCGCGCCGCGATCGCGGCCGGAGCCGACGGGGTCTTCATGGAGGTGCATCCGGACCCGGACCGAGCGCTGTGCGACGGTCCCAATTCCCTGCATTTGGAGGATCTCGAAGACCTCATGCGCAACCTCATCGAGATCCACCGGCTGGTCATGTCGACCGAGGAGCAGGAACGCACACCTGCGGACGCACGCGCATCGAGCCTCGCCGCGCCTCGGGATCGGTTGACCGATCGCCTCGCGAAGGTGCGCCTGATAATTCTTGATGTTGACGGCGCGCTGACCGACGGCCGCATAATCTTCGGTTCGGGGGATCTGGAGATAAAATCCTTTCATGTGCGAGACGGACATGGTATAAAGCTTGCTAGGAGACAAGGTCTCGAGCTGGCCGTGGTGACCGGACGATCTTCCGAGATTGTTCCCCGGAGGGCCTCGGAATTGGGGATCACCCGAGTGTATCAAAGTGTCTGGTTCAAGAAGGCCGCCCTGGCCGAACTGCTCGAAGATATGGATCTCAAACCCGAGCAGGTCGCGGTGATCGGTGACGATGTGGTCGACATACCATTGTTTCGCAGCGTCGGCGCTGCATTCACGGTTCCCGAAGCGCCGCTTGAAGTGAGGCGAGAGGCCCATTACATCACGCGGAACCCGGGAGGTCGCGGCGCGGTCAGGGAAATGCTGGATATGATCCTGAAGGCGCAAGGCAAGTGGGACGACGCCATGGGCCGCTATTATGATGAATAGGCGGGCTCGGGTCCAATGACGACACCGCGGATGAAACGAGCGCATGAACCATAAAGAGATCGAACGCTGGCACCGTCTGCGAAATATCAAGAGGGCCGCTCAAGTCATTGTCGCTCTCGCCGTGCTCGCCCTCGTGACGGGATACGGCATGTCGCGTCTCTTCACCGCGCCGTCGGAGACCTTCACGCCGGTTCCCACGCCCGGCGACGCGGGGCGTATCGATAATTTTTCCTTCTCTTTTCCCGGCGCGTACCCGCTCGAACTGCAAGCCCCTTCGGCGCTCCTCTACGAGTCGGAAGGGCGTGTGAAGCTTGAGAAGCCGCGGGTCACGGTCCCTTCCGAGGACGGGGCCAAGATCGTCATTACGGCCGGCTCGGGCGAGCTCGATGAGAAGGCGCGGACGGTAACCGCTTCGGAAGGCGTCACAATCCGATACGGCGAATTCACCTTCGAGGCGGGCGACCTCGAGTATTCCGACGGCGCGCGCGTGGCCGAGACGTCTTCGCCGGTATCCATGAGCGGCGCCGGGATGTTCGTGACCGGCGAGGGTCTCAAGCTTATGGTTGACAGCCGGAAAATCGTTATCAAGACTAATGTCAGAGCCCGTTTATTTGGCGAAAAGATGACGCAGGTGAGTCGCCGCGTGTCAATGGAGCGCATTATTCCCCAATGAGCGTGACGCTGTTTCGATTGATCCTCCTCACGATCAGTACCGCGTTGGTCGCGGTTCCGGTGAGCGGCCAAGGTCGACCCTCGGAAGCCGGCCGAGCCCGGGCGGGCGAGATCAACATCCTTTCGGGCGGCGGATCGGTCCGCACTGAGGGCGACACCCTCCAGTTCACGTTTGCTCCGAATGTTTCGGTTACCCGAGGAGCGGTCAAGCTCAACTGCGACAAGCTCGTCATCGTCAGGAATCGAGAGGGAAAATCGAGCAGAGCCGGAGCGCCGCGAGGCCCGGCCGACGGTCCGCTCAACGGGGTGCGCACCGTCACTGCGTCGGGGAATGTAAAAATAACCGGACCCGGCTGGACCGCCGAGTCCTCGGAAGCGGTGTACGACAACGGCGAGTCGGCCGCGGTTCTGTCCCGTCCGGTCAAGGTGCTCTGGGAAGGCAAGATCGGCACATGCGATCGATTGGTTCTGAAACTCGACCCGCAACAACGCGAGCGGAACCCTAAGAGGCCGGGCGGCGCGCAAACGGGAGCGCCCGAAGACATGCGCGCGCTCAAAACTGCCGTCGCGTCGGGGAATGTGAAGATCAAGAGCGACGAGTGGCTGGCCACCAGCGGCAAAGCCGTGTACAGCCGAGATCAACGAACCATAACGTTCACCAAGGGACCGCCGCGGGTTTGGCACGGCCCCATGAGCGGCCGGGCCGAAAGAATCGTTTACCATCTCGATGAAAAGCGCTTCGAAATGGTCGGAGAACAGAAAGTTCCCATCGAGGTCAACGTTAGACCGGGCGAAGAAAAGAGGGAGAAGAAATAAAAGTCGCACGGGAACTGAAAGCGCTGGGGTTGGCGAAGACCTATGGCGGACGTCGAGTGGTCGATGACGTGAGCTTGACGATCCGCGCCGGCGCGGTCGTGGGCCTGCTCGGCCCGAACGGCGCGGGAAAGACCACGACGTTCTACATGATAACGGGCCTGATTCAGCCGGACGAAGGTGAGGTGTACCTGGACGGACAAAATATCTCCGAGTTGCCGGTCTACTTGCGGGCCAGACTTGGAATCAACTATCTTCCCCAGGAGACCTCGGTCTTTCGGAAGCTCTCCGTCGAAGACAACATCATGGCCATCCTGGAGACCGTCGAAGCGGATAAGGCGAAACGGCGACGGCGACTGGAAGAGCTGCTCAACGAATTGGACATCGGGGACCTGCGCCGACAGCGAGCCGAGAGTCTTTCAGGCGGGCAGAAGAGACGACTGGAAATAACACGGGCGCTCGTGACCGAGCCGGATTTCATCCTTCTCGACGAGCCGTTCGCCGGCCTCGATCCCATCGTGGTCCTCGACATCCAGAAGATCATCGAGGACCTCAAGAATCGCAGCATCGGCGTGGTCATCACGGACCACAACACTAGAGAAACGCTGGGCGTTTGTGATAGAATATATTTATTAGATAAGGGTCGCATATTGGAAGAGGGAGATCCGGCTGCGATAGCGTCGAGTGAACGCGCTCGGAAGGTATACCTGGGTGACGAGTTCACCCTGTAGATAATTCAGAGGATTATGGCACTTCAGATCAGACAAAATCTGCGCCAGACGCAGCAACTGGTGATGACGCCGCAGCTCCGGCAGGCGATCAAGCTCCTGCAATACAATCACCAGGACATGATTACCGCGCTCGAAGCGGAGATAAGGGAAAACCCCTTTCTCGAGGACGTGCCGCTGGACGAGCCGTTCGCCGAGGCCGAGGCCCCCAATCGTAACGACCTGAAGGCCCTTGAAGACGAGGTGAAGGAACCAAAGCTGCCCGAAATAGACAGCCTCGGCAGCGATTGGGAGAGCTACCTTGAGAGCTACGGCGGAGATTACGCGCCGGTCGACCGGGATTACTCGGAACGACCGCCGCTCGAGAATATGGTCTCGTACGAACACAACCTGTTCGACCATCTCCTGGAACAGCTGCAACTGAGCCGAATCGAAGGGGACGACCGACGAATCGCGCTCGAGCTGATCGGCAATGTGGACGAAAACGGATATCTCGATTGGGAACTCGAGGAAGTCGCACGCAATTTGAAAATGGACGTATCGGACGTCGAGCGGGTTCTTGGAAAGGTGCAGGAGTTCGACCCCACGGGAATCGCGGCGCGTGATGTGCGGGAATGTCTGCTTCTTCAGGCTCGCGCTGCGGATCCGCCCAACGAACTGGTCGTGAGAATCCTGGAAGAGGCGTTCGATCTGTTTCGGAAAGATCGATTCAAGGCGGTGGCCGGCAAATTGAAGACCCCGCTGGAGGAGGTCAATCGCGCGTGCGAAATCATTACGTCTTTCGATCCGAAGCCGGGCCGGGCCTTTCTGAATCGCTACACCAATTATGTGATACCTGATATCTACATTATAAAGGTCGGCGGTGACTATTCCATTTTGCTCAATGACGACGGGCTGCCGCGGCTGCGTGTCAGCTCGTTTTATCGCCGTCAAATGCGGAACGCGGTTTCGCATCCGGGCGCCAAGAATTACATTCAGGAAAAGATGCGAGGAGCGATGTGGCTCATCAAGAGCGTGCATCAGCGACAACGCACCATCTATCGCGTGGCCAAATCGATCCTCAAATTCCAGAGGGATTTTTTCGATAAGGGCATTGATTACCTGAAACCGATGGTCCTGAGGGATGTGGCCGAGGACATCGAGATGCACGAGTCGACCATCAGCCGCGTGACGGCCAACAAGTATATGCATACGCCGAGAGGTATATTCGAGCTTAAGTACTTCTTCAACTCCGGGTTGCGCCATGGAAACGATACCATCGCTTCCGAATCGGTGAAAAACCATATCTTGGGTATCATCAAACAGGAAGACCCGCAGAAACCGGCAAGCGACCAGCAGATCGTCGACGAACTGGGCAAGTCGAGGATTCATATTGCAAGGAGGACCGTCGCAAAATATCGAGAGGTATTGGGAATCCCTCCTTCGAGCAAGAGAAAGAAGAAGTACTGATCCGCGGCGCTCGGGCCGCAGTTTCTCAAGGAGGTCGTTACAGATGCAAGCCGCTGTAACTTTTCGACACATGGAAGCGTCTCCCGCGCTCAAGTCTTACGCGCAGGAGAGAGCCGGCCGGCTCGACAAGTACATCGACAAACCGATGGACACCCAGATCACCCTCAGCGTGGAGAAACATCGCCAGATAGCGGAAGTCGTCATCAACGCCGACGGCATTCGGATAGCCGGCCATGAATCCAACGACGACATGTACGCGGCGATCGATTTGGTCATGGACAAAATCGAGCGCCAAGTAAAGAAATACAAGGATAAGATTCGCGCCCATAAACCGTCCCAGGGCCGTGAACTCAAATGGAGACGAGACATCTACGAACCCGAGGCTTTCGACGAAGATCGGGAACCGGTGGTGGTCCAAACCGAGAATTACTTCGTCAAACCCATGTCCGTGGAGGAAGCCGCAATGCAGATGGACCTCGGCAACCAGGAGTTTCTCGTTTTCAACAACGCGTCCACTCAGTCCATTAATGTCCTCTATCGACGGAAGGACGGCAATTACGGGCTGATCGTCCCGCAAAACAGCTAACATATCAGGGCCTTTCCCTTCCGCACGCTCGGGATTGCGCGCAAAGGAAGGCCGAAGACGTCAAGCGGGGATAGACGACGTTATCCCCGCTTAGCTTTACCGGCGGTCCCCCTCGCCGGCGATCCCGAGTCGAAAACGCGTCGGTTTACGGCGCAACCGAGCCGAGATCGTCCATCCCGCGGGGGACATACCGGGCGGGCCGTTGACGCCCGACAGGTCGCGCCGCAAGGTCACGGTTCATGAAGATACTCGATTTCCTTCCGGAACAGTGCATCGTTCCATCTCTTCAGGCGGAGACCAAGGAACAGGTCCTGGTGGAACTGGTCCAAGCGCTCTCCGTGATCAACCCCTCCATCGACAAGAAGGCGCTCGTCAAAACCCTTATCGAACGGGAGAATCTCGGCAGCACAGGGATCGGAGGCGGCATAGCAATACCCCACGGTAAGGTCGAAGGACTGGAAAATCTCGCGGCGGTTTTCGGAAAGAGCGATCGCGGTGTGGATTTCAGTTCCATGGACGACAAGGCGGTCCACCTTTTCTTCCTTCTGGTCGCGCCCAAGAACTCGGCCGGCGACCACCTCACCGCGCTGGCCCGCATCTCTCGGCTGTTCAAGGACTCCGTGCTCAAGAGCAGTCTTCTCAAGGCCCGTTCGGCCGACGAAATCTATCGCCTCATAGAAGAATCGGATTTGAGATTGCCGTGATGAGCGTCGGATAGGCGTGCGAGCACTCCCTAAAGCGCCTGAACCGATGATCGCTTTTCGAGCGTCCTCGCGCGGCGGATGCGCCCGCGGCGCCCCCTTCATGTGAAGCTCACTCCGCGGCAACAAAGTATTAACCGGAGGCCGCGAGACTTGAGCGGTCGAATGGGATTAGTGGTTGATCCGGCGGGCGTGGGCCTTCACGGTTTCCTCACGAAAATCTTATGAAGTCTATATCGTCCGCTTACTCCGATGAGCCAGTCTACCGCTTACAGTGCCTATTATGTCGGGTGTGCGAAGATCGGGCGGCCCTGTTTGAGAACAGACGGCCAATAGTGAAGGCGCTGTTCCCTTCGCATCCCTTTGCGCTCCTTGTGCCCCAAAAAAAGACCGGTCGGAAAACGGTGCGTGGCGATTCGGCCCGGTTCCCCGATGGCCGGTCTGTTCCCGTTATACCAACAGCGCAGGCGCGCCGGACGCGCGCAAGGTGTTTTTGCAGTGAAATGGAAGCCGTCACAATTTCTTGCCCGTGAGGGAATGAACCCGATCCGTGTGCTCACCGTGAGCTGGCTTCTCAGCCTGATCCTGCTGCCGGTGGTAGGGTGGATCGTCTGGAGTATGTACGGCTCGTACACGCGTATCGCAACCCAGGAGTTTCGCCTCCAGAAACTTGTGGGCGAAATCGTCCATCTCAACGAATTGCTCACCATGTCGGCGCGCATGGCCACGATGAGCGGAGACCTCAAGTGGGAGGAGCAATATCGAGAGGTCGAGCCGCTCCTCGATTATGCCCTCGTCGAGGCCGCTCTCCTTGCCGGAACTTCTTATGAGGACAGCTATGCGGCACGGACCAAGTCAGCGTATACCAAATTGATCGAAATGGAGGGGCTCGCGTTTGCTCTGGTGCGTCGAGGCCGCCTCGAGGAGGCCCGAAAACTTCTTTTCAGCGAGGAATACAAGCGACAGAAAGAGTTCTATTCCGAGAGCATCGGCAATCTGGCATCCGACATCCAACAGAGCATCGAGCACCAGCTGGAATCCATCCGCGATCGGATGATGTTCGTCGGCGTTCTCGGCTTCATCATCGTGATGGTTCTGGTTTTCGTGTGGCTCACCGCGGTCATCATCCTTCGAATCCAGCTGAAGGAACGAAAACGAGCGGAACAGGCCCTCCGAGACAGCGAGGAACAGTATCGCAACCTGGTGGAAAACGCGCCGCTCGGGATCTTCCTCTGCCGCTCGGACGGGACCTTGGTCGACACCAATTCGATGTTCACCCACACCTTTCAGTCGTCATCCGACGAGGAACTGCTCGGCGTGAACGTCTTCGAGTCGCGCAACTTCAATCGCGAGGGGATCGCGGACAACATTCGAGCATGTCTGCAGTCGGGCCGGCCCGGCATCTCGGAGCACCCGTACACGACGCCCTCGGGCGGCTACATTTACATCCGCCTGCATTTGACGCCGTTCCGCGACCAACGGGAATCGATCGAAGGCGTCCAGGGTATTGTCGAGGACTTCACCGAGCGCAAGCGGGCCGAGATCGAGCTGAACAAAGCCCACAGGACCGTGACCGAAGAAGCGCGCAAACTCCGATCCCTCATCGAAGGGATGGAAGAAGGCGTTGTCTTCGCCGCGGCGGACAACATCGTCACCGAAGCCAACAGTTGGTTCCTGCGGATGATCGATAGCCCCAAAGAGCGCATAATCGGATCCAACGTCTGGGACATGGGCCTGGATGAAGGCGTCTCCGGCAAACTCAAGCGGATGGTCCTCGGGTACGCCGGAGGGGCTAAGCGTGATCCGGTCAAACTCTCGGTGGAACGTGACGGACTTGCCGTGTCGCTGCGTGTACAGCCGATCTATGACGATGAAAAGTACGCCGGGGTTATCCTCAATTTCATCGACGTGACCGATCTTGCCCGGGCGAGGGAACGGGCCGAGCAGGCGGACCGCAGCAAGAGCGAATTTCTGGCCAATATGAGCCATGAGATCCGCACCCCCATGAACGCCATTATCGGAATGGCCGAGCTTACGCTCACGACGCCGGTTACGCCCGTTCAGAAGGAGTATGTCCAGACGATCGAGATGTCCGCGCATTCGCTCCTCGCGCTCATCAACGATATCCTCGATTTCTCGAAGATCGAAGCCGGGCGACTCGAACTGAATCCGTCCGAGATCAGTCTAGTCGACAGCGTATGCGGTCCGGTGCATTCACTTGCGCCGCAAGCCCACTCGAAGGGACTCGAACTCCTTTGCAGAATCGAGCCGGACATACCCGACGACCTCATTGCGGACAGGGAACGGCTCCGCCAGATCCTCCTTAATCTTCTCGGCAACGCGATCAAATTCACCCATGAGGGAGAGGTCGCTGTTCAGGTGGAGATGGAATCGAAGGGCGCGGAAAACGTCTTTCTTCACTTCAGCGTGGCCGATTCGGGAATCGGAATACCCTTCGAGAAACAGAAGACCATATTCTGCGCGTTCGAGCAGGCCGACGGCTCCACCTCGAGGAAGTACGGAGGCACGGGTCTGGGACTGGCGATCACGTCACAGCTCGTCGAGGCCATGGGCGGACGCATCTGGGTCGAGAGCGAAGTGGGGAAAGGAAGCGTGTTTCATTTCACCCTCCCCATGAGGATGCAGCCGCCGCGCACCGATCGGAATAGCGTGGAAGCGACCTCAAGCCTCAAGGGCCTCCGCGTCATGGTTGTGGACGACAACGCGACGAATCGACGTATCCTGGAAGAGCTCCTCAACCGCTGGGGCATGCGACCCATCACCGCGGCCGACGGAGAGACCGCGCTGGACATCATGCTGCGGGACCATAAGGACGGACGCCCGTACGCATTGGCGATCGTCGATTGCATGATGCCCGGAATGGACGGCTTCGAATTGGCCTATCGGATACGGTCCGCTCCCGAGCTCAGTTCCGTCAAAATGATCATGCTGACGTCCGCGGGGCGGGAATACTCGGCGGAACGGTGCCGCGAAGTCGGTATCGAGCATTACATGCTCAAGCCGATTCATCAATCCAACCTCTTCAACCTGATCTGCGACGTGGTTCTCGATGACGGCCGTCCCCGGGACCGTTCAACCGCCGAAGGACCGCCGCGACCGGCGCCGCGGGCTCGAACGAATCTCAAGATCCTCCTCGCCGAGGACAACGCGTTCAATCAGAAGGTCGCCGTCGGGATGCTTTCCCAGATGGGGCACGAGGTGACGATCGTCTCGAACGGCTTCGAGGCCGTCAATCGGTATAAGAAAGACGACTTCGACGTTATCCTGATGGACGTGCAGATGCCTCACATGGACGGGTTCGAGGCGACGCGGATCATCCGTGAGATCGACGGACACTCGGGGCGACATATTCCCATCGTCGCCATGACCGCGTATGCGATGAAAGGAGACCGCGAACGCTGCCTGGAAGCCGGCATGGACGGGTACCTCTCTAAACCGATTAGGACGAACGAGCTTGCGGGGACGCTCGACAACCTAGTGGTCAATCTCAGCGAACGGGAAACCGAAGACGCGCCGGCGCCGCCTCCCAACGAAAGCGGCGCTCAAGCGGTCGATCTCTCTGCGCTTATCGAGAGCGTAGGCGGAGATACGGCAATTCTCGATGAACTCCTGGAGATTTTCAAAGACGATTATCCCAAACTCCTGAGCCAAATCCGGACAGCTGTCGCCGAGGGAGATCCGGACGGACTGCGCAGCGCTGCGCATACCCTGAAGGGTCTTGTGGGCAGTCTGGGCGCGAAGGCTGCGTTTGAATCCGCGCTCAGACTCGAGAATATGGGCCGGAATCGTGATCTGCCCCACTCCCGGGACGCGCTGGAGATGTTGGAGCGTGAATTAGACCGCGTCAAGGAAGCGCTCGATTCTGTCGAAAAAGGCGACGGATGATGCAAATACTCGTGGCTGAAGACAACAAGTTCTTCCGGCGACTGCTCGAAGTGAACCTCACCCAATGGGGCCACGAAGTCATCGGCTGTGACGACGGCGCCGAGGCCTGGGAAATTCTGGATGGACCGGACTCTCCCAGCCTGGCGATTCTGGACTGGGAAATGCCGAAGATGGACGGCTTGGAACTGTGTCGTCGCGTCCGAGAACAGAAAGACAGGCCGTACATTTACCTCATCATGTTGACCGCCAAAAACAGGAAGGAAGACTTGGTCGAAGCGCTTCAGTCCGGAGCGGACGACTACATCGCCAAGCCTTTCGATCCGGTCGAGCTGCAGGTCCGGGTTCGGGCCGCGGCGCGCATCGTCCAATTGCAGGAGGACCTGCTGGCCGCGTTTCAAGCCGCCGAGATTCGAGCCAAGGAGGATTCCCTGACCGGTCTGTGGAATCATTCGGCCATACTTGAAATCCTCCAAAACGAACTCGATCGAGCCGGTCGGCATCGCACGAAGATGAGCGTCATCATGGCGGACGTGGACCACTTCAAGGAAATCAACGATCGGCACGGACACGTCGTGGGCGACCGTGTGCTGCGGGACATGTCGCGCGAATTACGGTCGTCGCTGAGATCCTATGATTCGGTCGGTCGGTACGGCGGCGAGGAGTTCCTTGTCATACTGCCGGATTGCGACGAAACCGCGCTGGTCAAATTGGCGGAACGTTTGAGATCCTCGATAGCCGCCAAGGATCGGGAAACGCACGAAGGGACGTTCCGTTGCTCCATGAGCTTCGGCGCCGTGGTCGTGGACGGCGGCTGGGACCAGAGTCCCGATTCGATCGTCAAGCTGGCGGATCAGGCGCTGTATGCGGCCAAAGACGCCGGCAGAAATCGCATCGAAGTCTATACGGATGCGCCGGTCGTGAAAATCGGCTGACGATGGAATCGACCGAGACCGGTCCCCGTGAGGCCTCCCGACTATTTTCCAAAGAATCGGATCACGATGTTGATGACGATCGTGAGCACGATACTCAGGATGATGCACGTCACCAGCGGGAATCGAAACGAGAATCGGGGCGAATCGACGCGAATGTCCCCGGGGAGATTGCCGAAGGGCACGCCGACCTTGGCCGCGACCCAGACAATCATGCCGAGCGCGACAATCCCCAATCCCGCGAACATAATGTATTTCCCAATTTGCAGCGGATCCATGATTCCCTCAAAGCCCCTTCTACCACCGTCCCGGCTTCGTTCGATTCGGGACATCGGGCGAAGTTTGCGGACACCGACGCCGACCGAGGCGGTCCTTGCATCCCTGTCACATATATACAAAGCCCGAACCCTTCCCACAACCGTCGAGCGCGGCGCGTTCGCGCCCGGGCGGCCAAAAGGGATTTTTCCCGACCGAGTTCGGGAGACTGCATCGCCGGGAATATCGTGAATACGGCTTGAATCGGCTTCGCACACCGTCTCCATCGCGTTGTTTAGCACGTTTTTAGCGCGGTCGTAACAGAGTACAAAGACGCCGGCCCTTCAATGGAGTATGGCCTTGTTCGGGCCGTTTCGACCAAGCTTTTCAGGGGCGCCGTGATTCCTGTGCGCCGGGTCCGAGGAGAACCATCGCGCCGCCGTATCGACGGGAAGCTCGCCTCTTGGGGGGCGGCGCGAAGAGCGGGACAAGCCGCCCGCCGGGGGGCTTATTCGTTTATCCGGACCGGGGGAGGAATCTTCACGGCGTGCCCTGCGCCCGCGTTCGCTCGCAAGGGAGGAGAGCCGAATGCTCCGACGCCGGACACGATCGATACCGTCGAGCGGGCGGGAAAAAGGTTTTCTTGACTGTGGAAAGGAGAAAAGAATGAGGGAATCGCTGATGATTTCTTGGGACAACAACGGATCGCACGCGCGGCTCTTCCGAATCCTGTGCATGATTACGGCTGCGGCGTTCCTCTTTTCGGCGCTCGCTCCGTCGGCCTTCGCCGCCTATTCCGGAACCATTCGGGGAGCGGGAGCTACGTTTCCTCGACCGGTTTACGAGAAATGGGGAGCGCGCTACCATCAGGTAAAAGGGCTCAATCTCGCTTACCAGGGAATCGGCTCCGGCGGCGGCATCAAGAAGATCACCGGCAAGGCGGTTGATTTCGGCGCCTCCGACAAACCGCTGAACACGGTCGAGCTCGTCAAGACGGGCTTGCTGCAGTTCCCGATGATCATGGGCGGTGTGGTGCCCGTCATCAATGTGCCCGGCGTGCAGAAAGGGCAGCTACGCCTGACCACTCAGCTGCTCTCCGACATCTTCCTCGGTAAAATCACCAACTGGAGCGACGATCGCATCAAGGCGATCAACCCGCAGCTTCGGCTTCCCAATCAGAAGATCACGGTCGTGCATCGGTCCGACGGCTCGGGCACCACGTGGATCTTCACAAGCTATCTGAGCAAAGTCTCGGGTGAATGGAAGCGCACCGTCGGCGCAGGCAAAAAGGTGGAATGGCCCACCGGCCAAGGCGCAAAGGGAAATCCCGGTGTCGCGTCGGGAGTGAAGCGGACCCGCGGGGCCGTCGGATATGTGGAATTCGCCTACGCGACAGAGCATCGCCTCGATTACGTGCTCCTGCAGAACCTCGCCGGGAATTTCGTCGAGCCGACCATTCAGTCGTTCCAGGCAGCGGCCGAAAACGCCGGCTGGGACAGCAAAACCGGCTTCATCGTCGACCTCAACGATCAGCCGGGTAAAGACTCCTGGCCGATCAACGGCGTCTCATACATTCTGGTCTACAAGCACCAGGACGACCGAGACAAGACGCGCGCCATGCTCGAATTCTTCGACTGGTGCTACACCCAGGGAAGCCAGATCGCCGAGAGTCTGCACTATGTCCCCATTCCCCCGTCGGTCTACCAAAAGGTTCAGAACATCTGGAGATCCGACGTGACCGTCGGCGGTCAGCCCGTCTTCTAAAGCCGTGGATCATCGACTCACTCAGGGGCGCGCAACGCGACTCCGCGCCGCGCCCCTTCGCCGCTTCACCTCGCCTGCCCCCGCGTCCGGGCGTATTCCCCGATGGCGGCTGACGTCGTTCCCTGTGCACTCTCCCCACTATCCGTTTCAAAGCGCTGCGATGACGATCGTGGTCTCGAAGCTCGCCCGCTCGCCGGGTGGGCCGCGCCGCTGAGACGGCCGTTGAGGAAAACACCAAATCTGATGGTTTAGCCGGCTTGAGACGGCTCTGCGCCCGGTGAGAATCGGAGGGGGAGACTCATCTCCCCCCTCCAAGCCTCCCCATCGAGATACCTAATACCAATGCGCTCTCCAAGAAGTAAGATTAAGGCCCTCACCGTTGCTCTCCCGGCGAGACAGGGGACAAGATTTTGCGTTGACTGATGTTGTACCGTGTCCTCACCGGGTGGCCCGGACGTCATACGTCCGGGCGGCGCAGCCGCAAGAGGGGGGCGCCGAAGCGCCTGTTGATTTCTCAATCTCCGGCGTTCATCCTGTGAAGGCGCGCCGGTATAAGGCTTATCGCCGGCCCGGTGAATGCTTACCAAAAAAGCCCGCAGCGTGAAGAAGTGTTTGTTCCGTGCTTCGTCCATGCGTGCGGGATAATCGTCGGTATCGATCGGATGTCGGGACTCTTCCCTCGCTATTTGGCCTCCGTCAGTCGGCTCGACAGAGCGAGGTGTTCGGCGAATCGGGCGAATTTTTCCAGGTTTGGATTGTCGGTCTTGGAGTTTGAATACAGCACGAATGGTCCGGAAAGCGGGTACGACCTGTTTCGCACATTCGTCTTGGAAGGCTTGACCGGTGGACTGTCGGCGTCCGGCTTGATTGCGGGAACCTTCACGTAGCCTTTTCTCTGACCCGGTAACGCTTCGGTGAGCCGCGCGTCGGCGACCGAACCCTCCGTCTTCCACACCGCCCTCACCACGTCGTGATTGAATATCCGCAACGTGCTCGCCGCATAGGGAAATCCCTGCAGCAAGAAGGACCGCACGAAATTCTCAATCCCCGAAAGTGATTCGTCCCGTGTGATCACCGTTATCGGCTGATCCGGTCCTCCCGCTTCCTTCCAATTCTCGATTTCGCCGGTAAATATCCTACGGACCTGATCCAGGGTGAGCGCCTTGATCGGATTGTCCCGCCGCACGATAACGGCCACTCCCCCGCCGCCGAGAATCTGCTCCCTCAGCTGCATACCCGAATTCCTGGCTTCCGCAAGAAGATCGGGCTGCAGTTTCCCGAAGACCAGCACGCCGTCGAAGCGGCCTTCCTTCAGTCCGGTCAGTGATTCCCAAACTTCGACGTTCGAGACAATCACTCGAAGATCCTTGTTCTTCTCGTAGAAATCCTGTGACAAGTCCTGAACGTAGAAGCCCGCATACTTCGACCCCGCCAACCGCACGGTCGATTTCTCCTCAGCGTGAACAATCGAGGCAGTGACCAATACTCCGGCCACGGCCGCGCAAGCCGTCAGCGCACGGACGCGCTTCAACCATCTCATGGCGTATACTCCTCTTGCGGCTTAAGAAGCGGGGGGACCGCCTTCCGTGACACGCGCGACGCCCTGATCCAAATTCGACGCGGAAAACCCGGCCGACCCAAAAACCGGACTCCGAATTCAAATGGTCCGAGAGGGTAGTTAGCGAATAATGAGTTTAAAACTAGTTAATTATTGCCGGCCTCCCCTTACCATAAACTGACGTCCGGCCGCCTACGTCGCTGCGAACGCCGAGTAATGGAGTTCGCAGGCCCCGGGGGGGCTGCGGAGAAGAGAGTCGAGCCTTGACAGTGTTACCAAAGAACCCTATGGTAGCACCATCCGAACCGTTTTGACCGAATCGTCCGCGCACGATCGAGCCGGGCGCACGCCCCGGACCGACACGGGCCTTTTCACGATGAACATAGAAGAAACCATTCCCGGCGACTCATTCCTCCATCAGTGGGACCCCCGCGCCAAGCTCGTGGCTGCTGCGCTGTTTTCGGTGATTGTCGCAATCAATCGGTCCCCGTCGGCCGGCGCCGTCGCCCTTCTATTCCCCGCTGTCCTTGTCGGGATCGCCGGCCTGCCCCTCGGATCCATCCTCCGCCGACTGATCCCGGTGAACGTCTTCGTCGCCTTCCTGTGGCTCTTCTTGCCGTTCTCATTCTCGGGTGAAGTTATCCACTCCATCGGCCCGCTCGACATATACGGCGACGGCGTCAGGCAGGCGCTTCTCATCACCCTGAAGTCGAATGCGATTGTGCTTATGCTGGTGGCGCTTCTTCGCACTTCGTCAGTCTTCGATATAGTCCACGGGATGAGTCACCTGGGCATGCCGGATAAGCTGGTACACCTCTTCTTTTTCTCGCTGCGCTACATTCACGTCATACATAAAGAGTACGTGCGGCTGGTTCAAGCCGCTCGGATCAGAGGCTTTCGCGCCCGGACCAATCTCCGCACGTATCGAACATATGCCTATATCTTGGGAATGTTGCTGGCTCGAAGCTACGATCGGTCCGAACGAATCGTCGAAGCAATGAAATGCCGCGGCTTCAAGGGCCGTTTCTATATCCTGAGCCCTCACAATATGAAGAACAGCGATTACCTCCTCGCGGGCCTCGGCGCGCTCTTCTCGTGCGCCTTGCTTTTCATTCCCGCGTAGAGGGATGTTTCCGGGACGCGCCGACCCGACGCCCCCTCGCGAAGATGAAGGTCCAACAAGTTCGGACCGCGTGATCGCCGGCTGAAAGAAAGCTCTGCGGGAGAAAGACGCATGATCGCTCGATTGATATCGGCGCCGACGGGAACCGCTGCGGTCGCGATGTTCGCCTCGCTTCTCGTTGCCGGCGTCGCGTACGCGCACAAGGTCAATGTTTTTGCATACGTTGACGGAAACGAACTCGTCGCGGAAGGCTATTTCAGCCGATCGGTCAAGGCCGTGAACTCCCCCGTCACGGTCGGGGACGATCGGGGACGAACCCTGGCATCAGCGGAGACGAACGACAAAGGGATTGCGCGCTTCTCCATTCCCGAGTTTGGGCCGTTCACGGGAGATCTGACCGTCGTCTTGGAGACCGGCGAAGGACATCGAGCCGAGTATACGGTGAGCGCCGGGGACCTTCCGCGCGGCCCCTCCCGAGAGGCGGATTCGAAGAAACCTCGGAGCGACGCCGAGTCGGCTAAGCCCCCCTCTCCGGAGAAGGCGCCGACTGAGGCAAGCGAGTCGCTCTCGGGTCGACCATCCGCGGGCCCGACGGACCCGGCACAATTGGAAGCTCTCCTCAAGAAAGAGCTCGAGCCGATCCGAAAGAAACTGACCCGACTCGAGCGCTTGCTCCTCGAACGGCAAAACGCGGGCCCCTCGTTTCAGGAGATCGTGGGAGGCATCGGCTGGATCTTCGGTATGGCGGGAATCGCCGCGCTGATCCTCAGCCGACGACGTCGAAGCGATTGAGAGCCTCCCGGCGACTCCTCTCCGGTCGGGCTCCGGTTTATGCGTCTCGGCGTTTGTTCATGATCTTTCGGTACGCCTCCTGCACCTCTTGGAATTGCCGCGTCTTCTCTTCCACCTCGGCGGGAGGAAGATTCAGCGAGCGCAATGCGTCGGGGTGCAGCTCTTTGGCCCTCTTGTAATATTGCCGCCTAATCTCTTCGAGGCTGTCGGTTTCATCGCAGCCGAGCACGCTGTACGAAAACCGCAGCTCGGGATCGAGCATGATCGGGCCGGAACCGTGCGCCGGGCCGCGCCCTTTCCGCGTGGCTTTTTCCTTGCAAAAGATGCAGACGCCGTCGAGAAGATATTCATGACCGAAGGCTTGACCGCACCGTTCACAGGTGTTCATCCGGCCCGTGAAGATCCGTTCGCGGTCCTCGGGCGGGACTTCCGGCCGCCAATGGTCGAGCATACGTTCGATGAGCGGGACGCTCCGCAGCACGATGATGAAGACCGCGACATAGATAAGAAT
The DNA here is from genome assembly GCA_964385875.1 of uncultured Syntrophales bacterium. Lineage (GTDB taxonomy): Bacteria > Desulfobacterota > Desulfomonilia > Desulfomonilales > Desulfomonilaceae > CAYLRL01. The sequence goes on along the minus strand of CAYLRL010000012.1, from coordinate 36,993 downwards.
GGCCAGTAAGGAAAACATCGACCGATAACGACCCGATTCCTGTTCATTTCGACGGGTTATTTCCAACCATCAGTATACATCACGGAGATCCGGTCGGAACCCCGCAACCGACTGGCTGAGACGCCGACGGCTTGAAAAACCCCTTCGCGGCGTTCATAGTTACTTGCGCCCGGAACATCGCTATCGAAGAACGGCGCATCTTGTTCGACGGATCCATGAAAATCGGAACCTGACGCGTCGTGATCGCGGTACTGACCATCCTCACCGCGGCCGGATTTACGACGTCCGCCCAATGCGACGCCTCGGACGCCCGCCTGATCGAAGCGGTACGAACCGGCTCCCTCGCCGACGTTGAGTGTCAATTCGAAGAGGGCGCGGATGTGAACGCCCGCGACGATCGTTTCCGTGGACCGCGCTTATGTGGGCGTGCGCGTCGGGACATCTCGAAAAGGTCGCTTTTCTCCTTCCCAAAGGAGCGGACATCCATGCCGAGGACAAGAACGGCGCCGACGCGCTCGAGCCGGTAAAAGAACACGGAAACATCAAAGTTCGAGATATCCTCCTGAAACACGGAGCGGGGAACGATAAGAGGTAATATTCCTGGGGAACAGCGACGCCGGGGATCCTCCACGGCTCTGAAGCGCTAGGGGCGTTTCCGTACGCTTGCGGTCTTTTCCGCTTTCCAGACCGTACACATGCGTTCGGGCGAGAGCGGTTCATAACACCGGCGCGGCGGAGCAACGGGCTGCTCACAGACGCGCGGCGGAGCGACCGGTCGGAAACAAAGACGAGGCGGCGATACCGGCGCGACGCATCGTCGAGAGGGAGAAACGGGAAGCTCGCACACCCGAGCGGGAGTCGCCACGTCGCGACAAACTCGGGGAGGCGGAACAGGAGCGAACGGGACCCGGGCCGGCGAAACCGTTACCGCGCACCGGGGCGCGCTCTGTGAGACCGGTTGGGGAGCGCACGTCCAGCACTGCGCGTTCGTCGCAAGCAAGAATCCGAAAAAGGCGGCGACGACATACCTCATGACAACCTGTCGACGAAGGATCGCTCGGCGGAGAAGCGCGCCGCTGTTGGGCGCGTCTCCATCCGTCAAGCGTACTCCATTTCCCTTGAAACATCAAGCATAACCCTGTTTGCGGGCGCTTCAGGAAGGGCTCCCGTCACTTGAGCCGCAGCGCCGCCCCGAAATCTCACTGGGCCGCCGGCAGCTCGTCATAGAGAAGAAGGCCGGTCCGCGCGTCTCCGTCGACGGATTTCGCCATCACGCGGTTTGCGCCGTCCGTCACGTAGTAGACGTCGTGAGGCGAATTGATCCGCATCGCGGTGTGGGTATCCAAACCGAGGAGGAGGAAGAGAAACACGCGATTCACCGTGGCGTGCGCGGTGACGAGGATGGTCTCTTCCTCGTCGAGATCCTCAAGATGCCGCACAAACGGTCGCACGCGATCGACCGCATCGCGGTAGCTCTCACCCCCGGGCGGCTGTTCGGTCCACGAGGTCCTGAGCACCCCCCGTCCCTGCGTGGCCTCCATTCTGGATCTTCCCTCCCATTCGCCGCAGGAGAGTTCGGCCATCGCTTCGGTGGGTTCGGCCTGAACTTCGAGTCCGTCCACGTATATAGCGGCGGTGGTTGTCGCTCGGCGCAGGCTGCTGCAAAACGCCCGGGTGATTCCTTCGTGGCGGAGCATCCGGGTGACCCGTTTCGCAGTCCTCAGCCCTTCGGACGTCAAGGGGGAATCCGACCGCCCCATGATGCGGCCTTCCCGGTTGGAAACGGTTTCACCGTGGCGGGTGAGAATCAGTTTCATCGAGTTCGACCCGGAGACCTTTCGTGATCGGCGTCGTTTCAAACCGGCGGAGTCCGGCTCGTGAACCGTGCATCCGATACCGACATGAGATTGTGCTTGACCCGCCGGACGCTCAGACTCAGTATAGACGCTTGCGTCGGGTTACGGCAATCATCCGGAACAAGTAACGTTCGCGGAGGAGAACCGAACCGGAAGCGACAACGATTCGAACGCGGAGCGCGTATGGATCCGGACAGAACTTCGGCGGGGGATTTCCTCCGACTCGCGACCGTTACGGTCTTCGGCTTCGGGCTCTCCCGGATCGCGCCGGGCACCATTGGGACGCTGCCGGCGGTCGCGGTGTACGTTCTTATCGCGATCGTGTTTCCGGGAACCTGGAAAGCCCCGTTGATCGGCGTGGTCTTTCTCCTCTCCTGCGTCCTCTCGGTGGCTCTCGGCAAATGGGCGGAGAAAAAATGGGATCAGAAAGACCCCCGACCATTCGTCATCGACGAGTTCGCCGGCTTCTTCATGACCGTCCTCCTCTTCCAGGCGCAGGACCTTTTCCTGACGGTTCTGTGGGCGTTCGGGATGACGCGCTTCTTCGATATTGTGAAGCCGCCTCCGGCTCGCCAAGTCGAACGATTATCCGCAGGATGGGGGATGCTCCTCGACGATCTGGCCGCGTCGATGTACGCAGCGTTACTGCTCAATCTCATTCTGCAATCCGCCCCGTCGATCCTGCTCTTCCCGTACACCGTCATTCGGATCTTCCTGCCGTACTGGACGTAATAGCGTCGAGCGCGGCGCCGCGCGCGTTCCGATGCGACGGCGGGGATTTTTGGAAGCGTTCCTGTAACGCGCTCCAACGAACCGCGAATACCGCAACAAGAGAATCGAATCCCATGACCGAAGGAGGTTATCCCATGCGAATCGTGCCAATGATCGGATTACTCATCGGTTTGGTCTTCTTGACCCCGGTCGGGGCGGCCGATGCGAAGAAGGCCCTCGAGAGCACGGCCGACGATCAAACCGCGATCGAATTGACCGTGTACAACAACAATCTCGGCTTGGTAAAGGACACCCGCACCATCGAGCTCGCTCAGGGCAAAGGCGAGCTCAGATTCATGGACGTGGCGTCGGGTATCAATCCCGTGACGGTCTATGTCAAGGCGCTCGACAAGGACAAAGACTTCAACGTCTTGGAACAGAACTACGAATACGACCTGATGAGCGCGAACAAGCTTCTCGACAAATACGTGGGCCGAAAGATCAAGATCATCGATTGGAACCGATATCAGGATCGTAAGGACACGGTCGAGGCCGAACTGCTCAGCAACAACAAGGGGCAGATTTATCGGATCGACGGTGAGATCTACCTGGGTCACCCGGGCGTTCGGGTGCTCCCCGAGCTCCCGGAGAACCTCATCGCCAAACCTACGCTCACATGGCTTTATTCCGGCGAAGGAGGACCGCGGTCTATCGAGGTCTCGTATCTGACACGCAACATCAACTGGAACGCGGACTATGTGTTGGCCCTGAACACCGACGATACCAAGGCCGACCTCTCGGGCTGGGTGACCATCGACAACAAGAGCGGCGCCGCGTACAAGGACGCGCGACTCAAGCTGGTCGCGGGCGACGTCCACAGGGTGGATGACCGGCCCGAGCAGCGGGAAGCAATGCTCGGCGCGGCCAAGGCGCGTGCGCCCCAGCCGCAATTCGAGGAGAAGGCCTTCTTCGAGTATCACATCTACGATCTTCAGCGAAAAACAAGCGTCAAGGACAAGCAGACCAAGCAACTGAGGCTCCTGGAAGCGCGGGGAATCAAGACGGCAAAGGAATTGCTCGTCTACGGGGTGAAAAGCGGGTTCGTGCGCAAATACCATCCGCGTGATCCCAAGCAACCGGTCGACGTGTACGTGAAATTCAGGAATTCCGCGGAAAACAATCTCGGTATGCCCCTCCCGGCCGGTGTAATGCGGCTGTACAAAAACGATGACGACGGCGGCAGGCAGTTCGTTGGTGAGGATCGAATCGACCATACGCCGAAAGACGAAGAAGTCCGCCTGAAAACGGGGGAAGCCTTCGACGTGGTCGCGGAACGCATCCAGACCGACTACAAGCGGATTACCTCACGCCTCCACGAGACGGAATGGAAGATCACCCTCCGCAACCACAAGGACACGGACGTGGTGGTCGGGATCGTGGAACCGCTCTTCGGCAACTGGGAAGTGATCGACGCGAGTCACGATTACAAGAAAGAGGACGCGTTCACCATCCGCTTCAACGTGAAGGTTCCGAAGGACGGTGAAACGACGGTGAAGTATCGGATCCGCGTGGGTATTTGAGCATCGGCTGCGCCGGCGCTAATTCCGGAGACCGGTCGACGCGGACGTTTTCGTCTTGACAGCCTTGGAAACTCGTGGTTACATAGTTCTTTTACGGTGAGGAGGCTCTCTCATGTACGCCATCGTACAAACCGGCGGAAAACAATATAAGGTCGACCCCGGCGCCTATATCAAAGTCGAGAAATTGCACGGCGAACCCGGAACTCAAATCGACCTGGATACGGTCCTCGCGGTCTCCGGTGATGACGGGCTCACCCTGGGCGCGCCCGCAATCGACGACGCGGTGGTCAAAGCCACCATCGTCAGGACCGCGCGGGACAGAAAGATTATCGTCTTCAAGAAGAAGCGCCGCAAAGGCTATCACAAGAAGCAGGGTCATCGCCAGTACTACACCTTGCTCAGAATAGACGATATCGTCACCGGCGGATCCGTCACTCCGCAGGAACAACCTGCCGCGGAATCGGCCGAGACCGTCCCTGAAGCGTAACAAAGGAGGACTATCATGGCTCACAAGAAAGCAGGCGGAAGTTCGAGGAACGGTCGGGATAGTCCGGGACAGCGACTCGGTGTGAAGCGCTTCGCCGGCCAGAAGGTCCGCGCGGGGAACATCATCGTGCGCCAACACGGGACCAGAGTGCATCCGGGACCGAACGTGGGCATGGGCCGCGATTACACGCTCTTCGCCAAAATCGACGGAATCGTGACCTTCGAGACCAAGGGCCGCGACAAAAAGGTCGTCAGCATCACGCCGGTCGAAGAGGCGGTCGCCTAAATCCCGACTGGTCGCGAGACCCTTCGGCCGCGCGCGATACATGACGTCGATATCCTCCCCTCCCGTCGACCAACCGGCGTGGAGGGGTTTTTCTTTTTCCACTCGGACGGATTCATAAGGCTTCCGAAAAAACCGTCCATCCGATGAGCGAAAAACTCACGTGAAATTCGTCGATCAAACGCGTATCAAAGTGGAATCCGGCGACGGGGGACGCGGCTGCCTGAGCTTCCGACGCGAGGCGTACGTCCCGAAGGGCGGTCCCGACGGCGGCGACGGCGGCAGAGGCGGCGACGTGTACATCCAAGCGGACGAAAGCCTCGGCACGCTCCTTGATTGCCAATATCAGCAGCTCTACCGAGCGGAACGGGGCGCGCACGGAAGCGGCGGCAACCGCCACGGGAGGACCGGAGCGGACAGGATCGTTTCGGTCCCAACGGGCACACTGGTGTTCGACGACGAAACGGGCGAGCTGATCGCGGATCTTCGGGAGCACGGCGAGCGGGCGCTTGTAGCCCGCGGAGGTCGCGGCGGGCGCGGCAACGCGAGATTCGTTACGTCGAGAAATCGGGCCCCGAGGAGGTTCGAGGAGGGTTTCCCCGGCGAGGAGAGAACCCTCCGCCTGGAGCTCAAGCTGATCGCGGACGTGGGACTTGTGGGCATGCCCAACAGCGGGAAGTCGACGCTCCTCTCAGCGGTCAGCCGGGCTCGGCCGAAGATCGCAAACTATCCGTTTACCACGACGGTTCCGGGACTCGGCGTGGTTCGCGGCCCCGGCGGTTACGACTTCGTGATGGCCGACATCCCCGGTCTGATCGAGGACGCGCACAAGGGCGCGGGCATGGGAGATCGCTTTCTACGCCACATCGAGCGCACACGTATCCTGCTCCACCTCGTCGACCCCTCGCCCCATGACGAGCCGTCGCCGGAGGAACGATTCGCCGCGATCACGGATGAACTTGACGCGTACGGCGCTCATTTGTCGACAAAACCGACGATTGCGGTCATAACAAAGATGGATCTGCCGGAGAATCGGGAACCCGCCGAGCGCCTGAGAAAAAGCCTCGAGGAGCGCGGATTCCCGGTCTTTCCGATAAGCGCGGCGACCGGTGAGGGCCTCAAGGAACTCCTGGCCGAAACCATCCGACGATTGCAGATCGAAAAGCGCGCAGCGAAAGCCGCCGCGGATGAGGAAGAGAATTGACGGGCACAGGGAATGAGGTCGTCTGAATGGCCGATAATACGAGCGATTCCGCGCTCGATCACGCAGCTGCGACCCACGCGGCCCGGACGCGGCGTGAGGCGCTGACCGGGATCAAACGCGTCGTGCTGAAGCTGGGCTCGAGCGTCATAACATCCGACGAAGGCCTCGATGATGAGATCGTTCTCGGCCTGGCGCGGGACGTCTGCCGGTACAAGGCTTCGGGCAAGGAGTTTATTATCGTCTCGTCGGGAGCGATCGCCGCAGGAGCGAAACATCTGAGCCTTAGGGGCGGCCCGAAGACCATCCCGCAGAAACAGGCCGCCGCGTCCGTGGGACAGAGCCGGTTAATGGCCCACTACGAAAAGGCGTTCGGAGAGCACTCCGTTCGGGTGGGTCAGTTGCTGCTGACCAAAGACGATCTCATGCATCGCCGGCGTTACCTCAACGCCCGCAATACACTCACAACCCTGCTGTCGTGGGGTGTCATACCGATTATCAACGAAAACGACACAGTTGTGGTGGAAGAGATCGAACTCGGCGACAACGACAATCTGTCCGCGCTCGTGGCCGCGCTGGCCGAAGCGGACCTGCTGATCACGCTCACCGACAGCGAGGGATTCATGGATTGCGATCCACACTCGGACCCGAACGCGTGTGTAATTCCGCTCATCGAGGAGATAACCCCGGCGCTGAAGCGGATGGCGACCGGTAGCGTCTCCGGCGTCGGACGCGGGGGCATGCAATCCAAGCTCGACGCCGCGGTGAAGGCCGGCATGGCCGGTGTGCCCATGATCATCGCTCGAGGCAAAGAGCCGCGTATCATCGAGAAAATCCTCGAGATGGATCCGTACGGCACGCTGATTTTGCCCTCGAAGGAGCGAATTTCCGCTCGCAAGCATTGGATGCGCTACAACCTCGTACCCGAAGGGGCTTTGATTGTCGATCGAGGGGCCGCGGATGCGCTCATCCGAGGGAAAAAGAGCTTGCTGCCGATCGGCGTGATCGATGTTCACGGCAGATTCGAGCATGGGGCCGCGGTCGGCGTCAAGACCGAGTCGGGCGATCAATTGGCCGTGGGGCTTGTCAACTACTCGTCGGATGAGATAGGGCGGATCAAGGGCCGGCAAACGGTCGAGCTGAGTTGGGTGCTGGGTTACACCCGAGGCGACGAACTGATCCACGCGGATAATCTCGTGCCCATCGAAAACGGTTCCAACTCGCCCCGGTGACCGCGCCCGGCTTCAGAACTCGGTCTCGTCTTGACAGACCGCTCACGGCGCCGAAATATGTGATCGGATGAATGAGAGCGCCGGACGAAATGCGGCGTGAATCGACGCTAGCCCCGCGTCTGCGTCGCGACCGTTCCACATGGAACGACGCGACGGCAATCGAAAGTCATTATCATGTCTTTGCGCGAAATAGTCGTGGTCCCGCATGACGCCTTGAGCCGGCGGGCCGAAGAGATAACCGATATAGACGACGCGATCGTTTCCCTGGCCACGGATATGGCCGAGACCATGTACCGGGCGCCCGGCATCGGTTTGGCCGCAAACCAGGTTGGCGAATTGCGTCGCGTGGTCGTTCTCGACGTGGAGTACGCGTACGCGGAAGCTCACGAGAAACGTAAGAAGCCGATTATCCTGCTCAATCCGGTGATCTCTCACGCCGAGGGAGTGTGCCTCCGGGAGGAGGGCTGTTTGAGCGTCCCCGAGTTCGGCGTGGAAGTGGAACGACCGGAATTCATCACCGCGGAAGGGGTCGACTTGGACGGCAAGCCGGTCAAGATCGAAACGGGCGGACTGCTTGCGCGCGCCCTACAGCACGAGATCGAGCACCTCGAGGGACGAACGCTGCTCGATCACGCGTCGCCGCTCAAACGGAATCTCTATCGACGTAAAATGAAAAAGAAGGCGAGGAAGGACGCGTGATCCTTCGGGTGGTCTTCATGGGCTCCCCGGAGTTCTCGGTTCCGACGTTGAGGGCGCTCGATGAAGCGTTCACGGTGACGGGCGTATTTACGCAGCCGGACAGGCCCCGCGGGCGGGGGAGGAAGACGAGCCCGACCGAGGTGAAAGCCGCTGCGTTTCAGCTTGGCCTCCCGGTTGAGACGCCGAATCGGCCGGACTCGCCCGAAGCGCTCGAACTGCTCGAAGCCTGGTCCCCGGACGTGATCGTGGTGGCCGCATACGGCCGGATCCTTCCGAAAGTCGTTCTTGATTTTCCGCCCATGGGCTGTATCAATCTTCATGCGTCGCTCCTGCCGCGTCACCGCGGGGCGTCGCCCATCACCGCGGCGATCCTCGCCGGTGACGAGGAAACGGGAGTCTGCGCGATCATGATGGACGAAGGAATGGACACGGGAGACATCCTCATGTGCGAGACGATCCCCATTCGTGATCGGGACACCGCAGGATCGCTTCACGACCGAATGTTGGAACCCGGGGCCGAGTTGATAGTCAAAACCCTCAGGCTCATGAAGGCCGGACGTATCGAACCGAAACCACAAAACGATGATAAAGCCACGTACACACGGCCGCTGACCAAGGATGACGGGCGACTGGATTGGACCGAGCCGGCCGACGCGCTCGATCGGCGCGTACGGGCTATGAACCCCTGGCCGGGAGCTTTTTCCACCCTGCGCGGCGAATCGGTCAAGATCCCGCGGAGCCGCCCGAGTCCGGGAGACGGCCGACCGGGGGCCATTGTCGACATCCGTGAGGACGGCTTCGCAACAGCGACCGGAGACGGGCTCCTCGTGATCGAAGAGATTCAGGCGCCCGGCAAAAAGAGAATGAACGCGGCGGAATTCGCCAGAGGCCGCCGTTTGGAAATCGGTGAATCATTCGACGTTCACTGACATCACGCAGAATTTGAACGTTATGTTTACGCAATAAATCGACAAAGACCGGAAGGGCGTCGCATGGTCCTTCCGTGACGAACAGTTATCGAGAAGGAAGGAGACCGAACATGAACCAATTGAAGACGGTCATATTGCTCGCTGCTTTGGCCGGCCTGCTGGTGGTCGTTGGAGGAGCGATCGGGGGCAAGACCGGCGCCATGATCGCTCTGGTCCTAGCTGTCGCCTTAAACTTCGGGAGCTACTGGTTCTGCGACAGAATCGTTTTGTCCATGTACAGGGCCCAGGAAGTGACCGAACAGGACGCTCCCGACCTGTACAGGATGGTCCGCGACCTCGCGCAAAACGCAGGTCTGCCCACGCCGCGGATTGCGATCATCCCGGACGATTCCCCCAACGCGTTCGCGACGGGTCGAAATCCGGACAACGCCGTGGTCGCGGTTACCAGCGGGATAACCCGACTTCTGTCGCGTGAAGAGCTGGCGGGGGTCATCGGCCACGAACTGGCTCACGTCAAGAACCGGGACATCCTGATCCAATCCGTTGCCGCGACCATCGGCGCGGCGATCACGTACCTGACGTATTTCGGTATGTTTTTCGGCGGATCCGACGATGAGGAAGGCGGCGGCGGAATCGTGACGTTAATCCTTATGATCATCCTTGCTCCCCTCGCCGCGGCGATAATCCAGATGGCCATTTCCCGATCGAGGGAATACAAGGCCGATGATACGGGAGCGCGCATCTGCGGGCATCCCATGTGGTTGGCCGGGGCGTTGCAAAAATTGAGCATGGCGTCCCAGCGCATACCCATGCACGCCAACGAAGCCACTGCGCATATGTTCATCGTGCACCCGTTCACCGGTCAGAAGCTGGCGAATCTCTTTTCCACGCATCCCTCGATCGAGGACCGTGTAGCCCGCCTGCAGTCCATGGCGAGAGGCTAGTCGATCGCATCGCTCCGAGGTTCGGGCCGACCCCGTTCCTCGGAGCGTCTCTCCGGGCCCGTCCGCAGAGATCCGTGCGGCGTGCGGTCGAATCGATCCCGGCGCTACCGCGCTGCGCATGCCGCTTCCCCTGAGTGTCTCCACCTATGCCGAAAAAACCGTCTCCATCCGCTCAGCGTCCGGTGATAAGCCCTGCTCGGGAATTGGCTCTCCTAGCGCTCGAAGACGTGCGAAACGGCGCGTTTGCCGAGCATGCCCTCGCCCGCCGGCCGGCTCGTTCGAGCGGTCTCGGCGCGGAAGATCGGGCTCTGGCGACCGAGCTCGTGTACGGCGTCTTGCGTCGGCTCACGCGACTGGACGCAATCATCAAACGTTGTTTGGATACTCCGTCGCGCCGGCTCGAGCATCGCGTTCGACAGGTTCTCCGGATCGCACTCTATCAGATCATAGCGCTCGACCGGGTACCCGATCACGCCGCTGTGGACCAGGCCGTCCGCCAAGCTCGGGACGTCTCGGGAAACCGCGCCGGTGGTTTTGTCAACGGGCTGCTCAGGCGGGCGCTCCGGGAACTTGACGCCGTGGATCCGAAACCGCGTTCGGACGCGGCTTCGCTCGCGGAGTATTACTCTCATCCCCGGTGGCTCGTCGAACGATGGATTCGACGTCTGGGCCCGGAACAGACACTGCGCGTCCTCGAATTGAACAATACCGTTCCCAGGACCGTCGTTCGCGTCAACACCCTCAAGACGACCCGAGACGCGCTCGCGGATTTGTGGCGCCGAAACGGAATTTCCACCGAGGCCGTTCCCGGCCTTCCCCTCGCGCTTCGCCTGGAATCGGTCCCCGGACCCGTGCAGGAATTGCCGGGTTACGCGAAGGGCCTCTTCATGGGGCAGGCGCCGGCCTCCCAGATGATTGCGCCGCTACTCGGGGTCGAAGCCGGCGAGCGGATCCTCGACGCATGCGCCGCGCCCGGCGGCAAGACCTCTCATCTGGCTGCGCTGACCGGCGATCGCGCGCGAATCGTCGCTTTGGAGAGTGACCCGGTGCGACTCGACGAGATGCGCTCCAACCTCGAACGACTCGGTGTTGACGGCGTAGACGTCGTTCAGGGGGACGCGTCGGACCGAGACTTTGTTGCGTCGCTCGGACTGTTCGATCGCGTGTTGCTTGACGCGCCGTGCACGAACCTCGGCGTGCTGCGACGGAGCCCCGAAGCCCGCTATCGAGTTCGTCACGACGACCCGAAAGTGATGGCCGCGCTTCAGCTCCGGATGCTCGAGGCCGTCGGGGGATGTCTCAAGCCGGGAGGAACGCTGCTCTACTCGGTATGCACGGTGACCGAGGAGGAAACCGTCGAGGCGGCGCGGACGTTTCTCGCAAAGGTCGACGGCTTTCGGATCGATCCGATAACCGAGGCGCCCGGTGATCTGGTGGACGACGAGGGCTTCTTCTTGACATTCCCACCCGGGCCGGGCCTGCCCGGAGACGGGTTTTTCGCGGCGCGATTCAGAAGGGACGAGTGACGGCCCCGACTCAGCCTCGAGGGTGTCGAAGGAAAGCCCGAGCCCGGTTGCCTTACGCCCCAGGCGCTCGATCGGGTTCTCGCCCGCGGAATCGTTTGTCGGTGATGACCTTCTCGAACTCGAAGCGTCGGTGACGATGGATTTCACCGGTGATCATGTAGATGACGTCTTCGGCGATGTTCGTGGCGTGATCGGCGATCCGTTCGAGATGCCGGGAAATGAGAAAGAGGTTGATAAGCGCGTCGAGATGGCTTTCGCCGGTTCGCAGCTTCCTGAGGAAGATGTCCTGTATGGCCGATTCCATGTAGTCGACATCGTCGTCCTGAACGCAGACCTCGAACGCGAGACGCACGTCCATATTCACGAGCGCGTCCAGACTCTTGGACAGCATGTGCTGGGCCTCGCGGCACATGGTGTAGTAATCGAACGGAACTTCGACCACATTGTCGCGGGAGATTATCTGTTCCGCTCGTTCGGCGATATTGACGGCCAGATCGCCAATGCGCTCCAGATCGTTGTTCATTTTGAGGACCGCGATGATATACCGCAGATCGTCGGCCACCGGTTGGTGAAGCGCCAGGATCTTTAGGCAATCTTCTTCGAGATCGACCTCCAGCTGGTCTATTTCCTGATCGCCGTCGATCACCTTTCGGGCCAGCGTTTCATCCCGACATTCAATGGCTTTCACCGCCATCCGGAAGCGTTCTTCCACAAGGGTCCCCAACGCGATGATATCTTTTTTCAGTTGCTCGATGTCTCTAGTTAGCCGTGCTCGCATACCGGCCTTGCTCCTTTGAACGCGGTAAGTCAATGATGAAGACGGCGCCGCCGCCCGGCGGGCTGATCGCCTCGATACGCCCGTTGTGAGCGCTCACGATATGTTTCGTTATGGCCAAGCCGAGCCCGGTCCCGCCCTGTTTCCGGCTCCGCGCCTTGTCGACGCGATAGAAGCGTTCGAAGATACGAGAGAGGTGCTCTTTCGGAATACCGCATCCCTGATCCGACACCTTTATGGTGACCTTCCCGTTGGTCTCTTCCGCTGTTACGCTCACTTCCGTATCCGCTCCGCTGTATTTGATCGCGTTGTCGACAAGGTTAAAGATCGCCTGCTCGAGAAGCCGCGCGTTGATCGGCGCCATGAGATGTTCCGGGCATGAATAATCCAAGCGAACCGCTTTTTCCGCGGCCTTTTCCACGCATGTCCGGTACACCGCTTCGATCACGGGAAGGATCTCGCTGTCCTCGAGTTCGATACCTTTTCGTTCGGCTTCCTGCTCGATGCGGGAGAGTTGCAGCAAATCCTCGATAATCATGATTAAACGGTCAGTATGCTTCATGATGATGTCGAGGAAGCGTTCCGCGTTCTCCGGGTCGTTCAGCGCCCCTTCCTGGAGTGTCTCAAGGAAACCTTTGATTGACGTGATGGGAGTCTTCAGTTCGTGTGAGACGCTCGCCACGAAGTCTTTGCGTATATTCTCAAGCTTCTTGAGTCGCGTGACGTCATTGAGCACCAGAAGAGCGCCCATGCTCTTGCCCTTCGGCCCTTTCACCCTGGTTCCGTGCACCTGCAAGTACTGATCGGGATCGCCCATGAAGACGAGGTCGGCTTCGATCGGCTCCGGAGAGGCCAAGGTTTGTCGAACGAATCGATGGAGCTCCGAATTCCGAATCGCTTCCTGGAAGATGCGCCCGCGCGCGGATTCCTCGTCGATCTCGAATAACCGCTCAGCAGCCTTGTTCATCCCCATGATGCGCTCTTCGTGGTCCACAAAGAGGATTGCTTCCACCATGGCCGAGACGACCGCCTCGAGCTCGTTCCGGCGATGGGTTTCGCTCGATAATTGGGCATCCAGCCGAGCGGCCGCCATGTTGACGCCGTCGGCCAGCGCGGTGAGCTCCGCGGGTCCTGAGACGCTGATCCCGTGGCTGAGATCGCCCTTTCCCAGCCGACGCATTTCTTCGTTTATCCGCTCGAGAGGTTCCCTCAGACGGTGCGTGGCTATGAGCGCGCCGCCCGCGGCGGTTGCGGCTGCGAACAGCAGAACCAAAATGACGGTTATCGCAGAAATCCCCATCGCGGCAGCCGCGCCGAGGGTGGGCGTCGAGGTTCGCACCACCCCGACCAATTTGCCGTCCTTCATGACCGGGACCGCAACGTGCATGACGTCGCCTTTCGACTCGAAGCTGTGGCGGACGTCGGTTCCCACGCGGCCGTCGAGCGCGGCCCGCACTTCAGGACGTTTATGCTCCGGACCAATTTGCTCGGGAGAGTTGGTGCAGTCGGCGAGGACTCGTCCGTCCGGCAGCAGAACGGTTATCCCCCGGGAGGTCTTCAAACCCAGTCGACGGCACCACGATTGCAATTGAGGGGCAAATTCGGCGCCGTACCGCGATCCGAATATTTCGACAAGGAGTTGAGCTTCCCGTTCAAGGGTTTGAGCGGTTTTTCGGTCGAGATAAACCTTCAGGACTGCGAGCGCGAAAACTCCCGTGACCGCAAGGGATATCAACGCTACGGCGACGTAGGAAGGAAAAATGTCCCGGAACAGCGATTGCCCCGTCCGCATGCTACTCCTTAAATCGGTAGCCCACTCCTCTCACCGTTTCGATGAGGTTTCCCGAGGGGCCGAGCTTTTTTCGAAGACCCACAATCTGAACATCCACGGAACGCTCAGTCACCGGGTAATCCTCCCCTTTACACGATCGGATAATCTGCTCGCGACTGAAGACCCATCCCGGTCTGCGGGCAAGGAAATGCAAAATCCTAAACTCGCCCGCGGTCAATCCCACTGGGTCGCCGTTAATCTGCACTTCATGGCGGGCCGGATCGATCACCATGTCGTGTACTTTCAAAACCGTGCTCTCCTCCGGCTCTTCCCTGGTCCGTCTCCTCAGCACGACCCGGACGCGGGCGAGGAGCACCCGAGGACTGAACGGTTTGGTTATATAATCCTCAGCGCCTAATTCCAAGCCGGTTACGATATCCGCGTCCTCGCCTTTGGCCGTGAGCATCACAATGGGTATGTGAACGGTCGCAGGATTGTTCTTGAGCCGTCTGCACACGTCGAGGCCGTCAAGACCGGGAAGCATCAAATCGAGCAGAATCAGGTCCGGAAGATCGTCCTGAGCCCGCTTCAACGCTTCCTCACCGGAGGGGACACATTTCACCTGATACCCGTCCTTGGTGAGATTGTATTTCACCAGCTCGAGGATGTCTTCTTCATCATCCACTACGAGAATCTTCTCTTTGGCCATTCACTCTCTCTTTTCACCATCGCACGGAAAATTCGCTTCAGAGCGCTTCACGTGACTTCGCTCCTCGATTGCGTTTTCCACAATGCGGCATAATGCGCGTTGTCGGCTTCAAACAGCCGTAACGCGGTCGCTCGTCCGGAGGTTCCGTCGGACACACAGGCCCGCGTCCTCCCAGCCCGACCCTGACGAACGACAAGCGAATCAAACGGTAACCGCGCCATAATGTGTCGAAGCTCCCGGGTAACCCCTACCCTGCCGTATTCCCGGTTATAAGTAATCGGAGGGATCATTTGTCGAGAACGGCGTTCACCTCTCCACCGGATACAAGGCGGCGCGTAAGGCTTCGTACCAATTCGGCGTTCCGAATCGGCGTCGGCCGAGGAAGACCGCGTTCTGCCGCTGCTTCCGGACGTATTGATATGCCGACCCGCCACGACACGCGACCTTAATCTCCGATTAGCCGATTTGACTATTATGACACAATCATTAGAAAATTGTTATGATGCCCCAGCCCCGCTACAACAACGGCGCTCTCCCTCAAGAAAAGATTCCGGCCGGCGGGATAGCGATAAGCCGTTGATGTCTCTATGGGGGAGGTTTGGACGGGGAGATGAGTCTCCCCCTCCATTCTCACCGGGCGCAGAGCCGCCTCAACCCCCGTGAACCATTACAAAAAAAGATTGCGGACCGTTCGCCGACCAAAGATATCGGCCCAAACGCAATTTCGCGTGAATCATTCTTCGCGACTCGGCATCTGTATGTGTGAGCGCGTAAAACGCGCTGACCAACATGAAATACTCCGCTTCCTGCGTCGTAAATGGCGCACGGAGCTTACCGAAAAGGGGTGTGAATCATGGAAGAAAACACCGGCCGAAGAGACGAACGATACGTGGAGTTCGGCGTTGAGTCCGTTCCTCCCGATGATGATTTCGCGTACTGGACCACTCGAAAGCGATTCGAGCATGAACGGCGTAGATTGCTTGAAAACGCATGCGGCGGATGCGCCGATTGCTGCGAGAAGTAACGTCGGTACGTACGCCTTCAAAAAGAGTGACGAACCTGACCTTCACCTCGGGCCGTTCCGATCGAAGAGATCGAGCGGCCCGTTTTGGTTTCGGTCGGCGGTCCGAAAAGTCCTATCGAACTGCCAGTTCCACGGAAAAACATACGCGGATGAAGAACAAAGAACGGAGGTAACCGGTCAGCCCGACAGCGATAAGCCGTTGATAATCTCGATGGCAGAGATTTGAAGCCCGGTGAACCATAAAGAACGGAGAGCGTATTTCGATTATCGCTCTCCGTCTCCGTCGGAAGTATCCCGGCGTACCGGGCCGGTCCGGTCGGCTATGCGCAGTACGAGGCTCCCTTCAATTCGCGGAGGCCGCAGAGTACGGCGCGTCCTTCGGGACTCATGTTTTGCACCCATTGCGCAAACAGCGCGTTATTATCATATGCGTCAACCGTAGGCCGTTCGGCCGCTATTTCCGTCACCTGTCGTTCGATGGTCTTCCAGTAATTCATTGCTTCCGCCCTCCGTATCAATTTCCGAGTCTGAATGTTCAGATGCCGGGACTCGGGAATCGATTCCGGCGCGGTTCTTTTTTTTGGGCGCACCGCCTGCAAGACGCTTCAAATCGTGCGCCCGAGATCAAAGCCGGCTTCTATGGCGTTTCCGATTTTGCCGACCCTATTCGCGTCGCCGATGGTCTTCACGTCAACGCCCATGTCGGCGAGTTTGTCCGCAAGGGAATGTTCGGGCCGCGCGCCCATGGCCAACACGACCGTATCGCAGGGGATTTCCTTGTCTTCCCCTTCAGCGTCCGTATAGACCACTTTATCGGCCTCGATATCCTTCATGGTTGCGCCGGCGATGATCGTGACGCCTCTGCTCTTGATCTCTTTCAGAAGGACCCATCGCGTTGAAGGGCCCACATCTTGGCCGGCTCGACCGGCCATTTCCAAGACCGTGACCCGTTTGACGCCTTCCGTGACCAGCTTGTGCAGCGTTTCCGGGGTCTCGGCCTGATGCAGCGTGAGGAAGTAGAGCTGCTCGGGCGAGATGGTTCCGACAAGCGATAGGTGAATCGCCGTCTCGAGCCCCACCGAGCCTCCGCCGACCACGACGACCTCATTGCCGGTCTGCGCTTCGCCCTTGAGCACGTCCCACGCCTGGACCACATTGGGGTAGTTCACCGCCTCGATCGGCGGCGAAAACGGCGCAGCGCCCGTCGCGACGACCACCAGGTCCGGCTTCTCCCGATCGACCAATTCGGGAGTCACTCCCGTTTCCAGGCGCACATTGACAGTATTCTTCTCGAGCATCGCCTGGTGGAACGTAAGAATGCTCTCGAATTCAGGTTTATCCGTCGCCCTCGCGGACCACGGAATCTGCCCGCCTATGTGATTCTCCTTCTCGCAGAGGATGACGTGATGGCCGCGGCCCGCTGCGATATGGGCAAACTCGCAGCCTGCAGGCCCCGCGCCCGCGACGAGGATCTTCCTGGGCGCGTCCGTCGGCGTGATTTCGGTCTGGGCTTCCCGTCCCGCGCGCGGATTGACCATGCATCCGACGGGTTGAAGCGTGAAGACATGATCGAAACAGCGCTGATTGCACGCGGTGCAGCGACGAATCTCGTTGAAGCGTCCTTCCCGGGACTTGTTGACGAATTCGGGATCAGCGATCAAACCCCGGGCAACGCCGACCATGTCCGCGACGCCCTGTTCAAGCACATCCTCGGCTACTCGAGGATCGTTGATGCGATTGCACCCCACAACGGGAATATCCACCACTTCCTTGATGCCTCGAGCCAGGTAGACGAAACCCGCGCGGGGAAGATCCATCGTGATCTGGGGAACCCGGCTCTCGTGCCATCCTCCGGTGACGTTTACGCAGTCCGCGCCCGCGGCTTGGCAGACCGTGGCGAATTCCCGCGCCTCGATGTTGGTGTTGCTCTCAGGAACGAAATCGTTCCCCGCGATCCTGACGATGACCGCTAAATCGGGCTTGACGGCTTGACGAACCCGTTCGATGACCTCACGGCCGAATCGCATGCGGTTCTCGAGGCTTCCGCCGTACTCGTCCTCCCGCATGTTGGTTTTGGGAGAAAGGAATTGGCTGATGAGGTATCCTGCGGACGCGATGATTTCGACCGCGTCGAACCCGGCTTCCACCGCTCTTCGAGCCGCCGCCGCAAAGTCCTCCTGAACGCGTTCGATGTCGTTCTTGGTCATCGCGGTGGTCTTCTGCCTGGTGAAGCCGCTGACGTATTCCGAAGGGGCCAACACAGGCAGGCCCTTCATGTAGCAGTAGGAGTACGCGCCGGCCATATAGAGCTGGATCGCGATCTTGGCGCCTTCCGCGTGCACGGCTTGCGTCAGCTGCTTGAGGCCCGGGACGGTGTCGTCCTTCTTGATGGAGAGAAAGAAGTCCAAACCGCACGCCTGATCGTCGATCTCCGCTCCTCCCACGATGATGAGGCCTGCGCCGCCCCGCGCTCGAGCCGTGTAAAATTCCGTGAGCGTGTCGCTTACGTATCCGTTGGGCGTGTAGTTGAGATGCATGGCGGTCATCACCACGCGGTTGGGAACGGTTATCGGTCCCAGCGCAATGGGTTCGAACAGCAGTTTCGGCACGGTATCCTCCGATTATGGAAATCTGGATGGTGTTCGGGTCCGGTCGCGCTATTGACCGGAGAACGTCCCCTTGCGTTTCTGCACGTACGCGCTGAACGCCTCGAACAGGTCTTGGGACGGCAGGATCATACTCGATCGCGCCGCGTTGAAGTCCATCGATTGATCCGCGAAGAGGGCCTCCTGGAAGAGGAAGACCTCCTTTGCGCCCTGCACGGCCAACGGCGGATTGCCGGCGATCTCGTCCGCGATCTCCCGCGCGGCCCGTTCGAGCGACTCCTGATCGGGATACACCGCGTTCACCAGGTTAACGGCCTCGGCCCGACGCGCGTCGAACCGATGCCCGCGAAACGCGATTTCCCGCGCGTGCCCGTGTCCCACAACCCGAGGCAATCGCTGCAGCCCTCCCACGTCGGTGATAATTGCCAAGGTGGCTTCGGGCAGAGCGAACTGCGTTCCTTCACACGCGAGTCGAATGTCGCAGCACAGCGCCAATTCGAGGCCCGCTCCCAGGCAATGGCCCTGAATCGCCGCGACGGTCGGCGCCGGCAGCCGTTCCAAGCGTGTGTGGATCGCCTGGACCTTGCGGACCAATCGATAGAACCTGACCTTCTGAGACGCGCTTGGGATTTCGCTCACCACGGTGATCAGATCGTTTTCAGGGCTCAAATCAAGCCCCGCGCTGAAGGATTTCCCTTCTCCCCTCACTATGACGACGCGCGCTTCGGTGTCCTCTTCTGCCTGCTCGAGCGCCCGGTCGAGGGCTTCCCAGAGGTTGAGGTTCATCGCATTGCGTTTTTCTGGTCGATTCAACGTGAGATATCCGACGGCCCCATCCCGCGAGTAAACGACCGGATCGGCCGCGGCTCCGCTCTGCTCGGTCATATTCGACGCTCCTTAAATCGTTGATGGAAGAGAGAGCGGTTCTCGGAAGATCTCGCAAACGGCATGCGCAAACGCGCGGAAATTCTTTTGGACATCGCCGGCGTCTCAGTCCCGGCCGTTCCGACGGATCTTTCGAGAATCCCTCTCAGTTCAGAGTTTCTCCGAATCGGACCGCGCGCCGTGTACGATCGGAGGAAACATCGAGCTCGAGGCCCGTGCAAGCGCCAACCGCTCGAGAGCCGCCTCCACCTGCAAATCGAAGATATGGTGTTCCAACGAGAGGATTCGATGTGATTGGGGTTGCGCGTTCTTCAGACACTGGAGCAGCGTCTGCAAGAACTCGAGATTTCTCCCCTCGGGAACGGATTCGATGAGTTCGAGGGCTTGGTCCGTCTTGCCCATCATGAGAAGGCATCGCGCCTTCTTGACCACCCAGCCGGGGTCCGTATCGCCGACGCTCTCATAGTAGTCCAGCGCCCAGGCGAACTTGCCGCCGCCGGCGAGGGTGTCCGCAAGGGCCCTTAGAGCGGCCGAGTTGTTCTTGAGGATGCCGGCGAGCTCGTCAACCGCCTCTCGTTTTCCCAGCTTCGAGACTCGTTGGACAAACGCCAGCACGTGCCCGGGTTTGCGCAGCAGTTCCGCGGGATCGGTGTCGCGTAGGGTGAGGTAATAGAGGATCTCGTTATGGTCCTTCAGCTCGTCGAGATCGGCGAATCGATAGCTGTTCCGGATGTTCAGGTTCTGAACGTCTTCGACCGTGGCCGCGGAAACCCGCGTGAACGCCTTGTGGATCTTCGCGTGAACCTTGACGACCTTGCCCTGGAGCTCGGTCTCGCCGTAATCGTCCGGAAACCGGAAATCGAATTCCACCTCACCGCCGGGCTCCTCGCCGATGAAGCCGCGTTCGAATGATTCCAGGAGCAAGCCGCGGCCCAGGAGGACGTCCCAATATTTTCCCGAGATCCCCATAAAGGAAACGCCGTCGATCCAACTTCGTGAATCGAAGATGACCCGATCCATCGGGCCGATCGGCCCCTCCGACTCACGGAAGAAACTCAGCGCGGCCACGAGATCCTCGACCGGAAATCCGTTCCCCTGAAAGAGATTCCGATATCCGACCAGAAACTCCTCGAGGAGTTCAAATTCCTCGATCGCTGCGCCGGCGAGCGCGCCGTAGACGTAGAAGGCCTGCTCGCGTTCGAGATCGCTCTTATTGCTGAGGAGAAAATCGAGGACATCGAAGATGCGCTGCTTGTAGTGGACGTCCATCTCCATCTGCTCGTTGGCCAACGCCCACATATTGCGCACTTTGCGCATGTCCTCCGTCGACATGGAATCCGATTCGTACTCGTCGCCGATCGATAGATACTTGGGCCGGTAGTTCGCCGTCGGCTTGAAGCCCCATTTTTCGGGTCTTCGCTCGTACGCGGACCCGAAGTAGATCTGCATCTGCTGGGACCCCGAGTTCGACTGGATGGGAATATCGAGCGATCGAACGAAATCGAGGGTCCGTCGGGCGTCTTCGACGGTCTCGCCGGGGAGTCCGAATATGGTGAACAACTCGGTTTCCATGCCCAAAGACTGGGCGTATTTCATGTTTTCGACCACCGATTCAAGTTCGATCCGCTTGTTGGTCGCTTTCAACACGCCGGGACTGCCCGACTCGAGGCCGAAGGCCACCGTGTCCGCGCCCGCTTCCTTGAGCTTGTCCAGGAGATCCGTATCGACCAGATCCGTTCGAGTCTGGAACCAAAACGGATTGGCGATATTGCGACGGATCTTCTCATCGAGGAGCTGTATCGTACGCTCGCGATCCTCGGTGAAGTTGGGATCGGCAAACCAGTATCGAGCGACGCCCCGCGCGGCCAGATGTTCCATTTCGTCCGCGACGCGTTCCACCGAGTGAAATCGGACGTTTCCCTTGCACAGCCCCGGCGTTATACAAAACAGGCATCGGTGGGAACATCCGCGGGATGAGAGCAGGATCGCCGTATCTTTCCCTTGAAGATTCAGCAGGTCGGTGAGATAGGGCGACGGATAGACGTCCAGATCCTCTGGGATTTCGGGTTCATCGCGGTTGTCGACGATGCCGCCTTCCCAACGGCTCGCCAAGCCGGGAATCTCCGCCGGAGAGCGCTTGTCCCGGAACGCTTTGGCCACGCCGAGCATGACGACCTCGCCTTCGCCGCGGATGAGCATGTCCGTGTCTTCGAGCTCGGTCAGAGCGTCCGCGGGCATGGGCGCGGCCTGAGGTCCGCCCAGAATGGTTTTCACATGTCGGTGACGCGACTTGATATACCGGGAGAGGTAGCGGATCCGTTCCATGGTGCTTTGATACGCGGTAAAACCGATGACCGTGGGGTCGACCCTTCGAATCCACTTTTCCAGCGTGTTGAGCGTGAGCGGCCTGTCCCGAAGGTCGTCGATAATAACCCCGTCGAAGCCTTCCGCCTTGAGCGTCGCCAGGATGTAGCCGAGAGAAATCGGAATGCTCTCGGACGATTCGTATCCCACATCGTGATTGACGTTGATGAAAAGAAAAGACACTGCGCACTTCCATTCAACCTTTTTGTCCGTACGCAACAATATCATCAAACCTGCGCGGGCCACAACAGGCGATGTTGACCGACAGGCTGACTCCTGATACACCCGTTTGCCATGAAGAAGATCAAGAGTCCGTGGTACGGCCTCGCGTGGATCGGCGTCTGGACGGCCGCGCTCGTGTGGTTCCTCAATTCGGACATGTTTTCGACTCGGGAACTGATCGGATTGACACTCGTCTACATCATCCTCACGAGCGTCACCGCGTGGCTCGTCATCCAACACTTCCTGCGAGAACGTCGAGTCTCGCGCGCTCGAAACGCGGCGCCGAACACCGCACCCGCGCTCAACGCTCCCTGTCCCTGCGGGTCGGGTAAAAAATACAAGCGGTGCTGCGGCGCGCCGGCTGAAAGCGCCGGCTGAAGATCGACCGACCGCGCGCCGAAGAGTCGGCCGGCGACCCGCGGCGATTCCTGAGCCGTCCAAAGGCTCGAATCCCGCGCTTCCCCGTTTTCCTTGCGGCGCTCGGGACAATCCGCTAAGCTGGAACTGAACGGGAGCGCCGCGTGGGTCCATGCCGTGGAAATCAACGACCTCATCCGACAGATCAGTGAAAAAGAGCCCCTCAATCCGTATCAAATAGGCGGAATGGGAGCGGTTCTAAAACAGGCGGGGACGACCTTCCCGGATGAAGCGCGGCTCGATCTGGAAAACCCGCACAATGTGCTGCTGGTTCTGGACCGATCGGGCGAAGAAGCGGCCCCGTTTCTCATCGATGTTCGACGCGCCGATTCCCGTGTGGTGATGCGGCCCCGATTTCCCCGGGAGTCGCTGGATCGCCTCGAGCGTCTCACCCCGTTCGAAGGTCGACGGCAAGCCATACGCGAAAACCTTATCCCCATTCTGTACGACATCCCCAATTGGTTGGAAGTGGTTAAGACGCTTGCCCGCTACTCCCTCGAGCGGGACGACGCAGCCATGGGAGAAGATCGGTCGCGCGTCATGGAGATCGTGCTCGGATTTCTGTTCGCGGCCGCGCGACAACCGTTCGATGGCGAGGCCCGATCCGAGAGCGAGTACGCGGTGGCTCGACTGGTCGAAAGCATCGTGAAGTCGGCCGACGACGAGTCGATCGAGGACTATCTCCCCTTCCTGGAGCAATGCCTCGACTTCCTCGCCGACGACCTCTTCCGCAAGCCGCTCAACTCGATGGATCGGCGCATCATATCGGTGAGGAGCATCCAATCGGCGCTCAAGAAAAGACGGACCGAAATCGCTGAGCGACTCGGGGCCCGTCTCGATCGTATGGCCGCACAGGCGCTCCTGACCGCGCTCGATCAAATCGAACCCTGCCCGGATACCTTGGTTTTCAATCTCGAACACCAGCTCGAGGAAGCGGATTTCCTGGAAAAAGAGAGGTTTCGGACTGAAATCCTCGCCGAAATTTGTCGGTACTCGGGTGAAGAGACCCATCGGCGTCGCGTGGCGCTCGAAGAGCGGCTCGACGCAAATGAGCCCGTCGGGGAAAAGAACCTCCGAGCCACGATCGATTTCATCAAGGGCGCGGGCTCAGCGTGGCGCTTGATCATGAACTCGTTCCTGGAGATGGTCGAACACGTGCCGGCGCCGATTCAGTCCGCGTTCGCCGAGATCCTGGTCGACCGGATTCCCGCGGTCAGAGAGAAGGAGATCAAGCAAGTCCTCGTCGACGGCCTCTGCCGGATCGTGGTCCGCCTCGAGAAGCGGCGAAAGCAGGCGTCGGCGTTCCTCGTCAACTCGTTTGCGGAACGCTTTCTCGACCGGGCGATCGCGTCGACGAACACAGACGAGACAATCGCGTGTTTCAAGGCGATCGAATCCCTGGGCGTCACCCTCGGGAGGAACAACTACTTCCTGATTGCTCAGGAATTGATCAATCATGTTGTGACGAGACCGCTCATACGGCCTCAGGAGAAAAGATTCACCATCGAAGACGACGATACGGGCGAACCGCTCGTTCTCGCGGAAGAAACCGCGGGGAACGCGGCCCACGTCGAACAGATCAAGGCGCTGCTCGCAATTATCGCGTCCAATCCGCGGATCATGCACCGACTCATGCCCTACCTGACCGTGCAGCTCGAGATCGGCGGAACAAGGATCGCGGACGAAGACCTCATCCAGTACTGGATTTCGTGCCTTCTGCGGGCAAACAGTTCGGTTTCGCACTTCCTCGCGCGCACCCTCGTCAAGGCCATACCCTGCTCGTTCAAGGATATCGGTCCTTTGGATAATCTTCGCTTGACCGCGGCCGGCTTGGCCAAGGATCTCGCCAATCGCGGGGTGAAGCCCATCGGCAACTTCCTCGGGAAGCTGCGGGGAGATATTCACTGGCGGGGAAGTATCGAAAACTTCTATTTCTGTCAGGCAATCCTGAAGTACTTTTTCACCGGTCATCCCGAGGCGCTCGCCGAATGGATGCCTCGAGACTCCATGCCGCACCTGACCATGGATCAGTGGCTTTCTGAAACGGAAGCCGAGGGCATCGTCAACCTCACCCGAACGATCTTCCGGGACTACGGCGTCGAGTTGAACGAAAAGGAGAACGTGGATCCCCTCAACTCGGTGGACACCTCGGCCTACCGCGACAATCCGAAATGGCCGGAATTCTCCCGAAAGACGGTCGTCGACGTCATCGATCTCCTCCGGGGCCTTCATACCAAATACTTCGTGACCATCGCCGCGGGGCCCGGGGATTCGGTGTCGGAGGGCCTCGCGCGATTCGGCGATATTATCCAACGGCGACAGAACTACAAAGAGAATGTGCTGACGCCCGATATCCGGGAGCCCATGCCCGCTCCGGCCACCCTGACCGAGGGCGCGGAGGGGTACGCGGCGGAAATGGAACGGATCAAGAAGGACCAACCGGGCGCCCCCATCATCCTGAGGGCCAAGAAGGCGGGCCACGCGTACGCGCAGAAGGCGGTCTATATCGAGGAACGGTTCGAGGTCTTCAGCAATGATCTCGGGCTCGAAGCCGAGCAGGAGACGCTGGCCACAAGCATTAACAATACCCACTTCGACACCCTCACCATGGAGAATCTGCCCGACGCGCTCACCTTTCTCGACGACCTTATCCGAGGCGTCGCGGTGAACGGGCATTCCAGCTACTATCTCCTCGAGGCGGGCAAGGATCTACGCCGGGCCGGAGCGCTTGGTCTGACCCTCGACAAGGTTCGTGACCTGATCAAAATCGTGAAAAAGGAGCTCGACGACATCTCCGACTCGTACCGGTACTGGTTCGACGCGCACGTGGACGGAGCGTTGAACGCTCGGCCCCTCGAGAAGCTTCCCCGCAAGCTCAAGAATCTCACAACCTTGAAAGAAATCCCCGACTCGGAATTTTTCAAAAATTATCTCAAGACCCTGTACATCTCGGATCTTCAAGCGCGCGACGGCAATCTCCGCGTACTCGAGACATTCACCGACAAGCTCGAACTCTTCCTCAACCAGCGACTCGCCGAATCGGGCCGCGCGGTGGAAACGGGCAAGGCCGACGGCGAAAGCGTTCCGTTCTACTTTCCGGATCAGGGGGAACTCTCCGCATGCAAGATCGGTCTCAAGGCGAGCTTGCTTCGATTCGCGGAGAATACGCCCCCGTATTTCGTGATCACTACCGATCAGAAATTGCAGGATTCGCCGGCAATGTTCGGCAATGAGGAATTCCGCCGGCGGCTCGAGGAATCCGTTCAAAAACTGGAACGGCGATGCGGGCGGACCTTCGGCGATCCCGCGAACCCCGCGTTGTTCTCGGTGCGTTCGGGCGCGCGATTGAGTATGCCGGGAATGATGATAACCATCACCAATGTGGGTATCTCCGACGATATCGCGGACGCGCTCGCCCGGACGGTCGGCGGATGGTTTGCCTACGACTGCTATCGTCGTTTCCTGCAGGAATTCGGTCAATCGGCCTTCGGCGTCCAGCGCGAGGAATTCCAGGAGATCATCGACAAACGCAAGGCGAACTGGAAGGTCAAATTCAAGGCCGACATGACCGGTGATCAGATGAAGGATCTCGCGTTCGCGTATAAGGAACGACTTGGTCGGCTTGCGCCGGATGCGGTCAGGATGCTCGATGACAAGGCCTTCTACGATATTCTCATGCAATGCGCTCTGGTTGTGCTCCATTCCTACGACGGACCGGCCGCGCGAAAGTATCGCCAGGCGGCCGGTATCGACGGAAACTGGCGCACGGCCGCGATCGTTCAGTCCATGGTCTACGGCAATATGGAGCTCGAGTTTTCGGGAACGGGCGTGGTCTCGTACAATCCCTTCACGCTCGACCTTCGGGGCGATTTCGCGTCCGCCAATCAGGGGACCGACGTGGTCGACGGGAAGGTCTCGACCATCCCGGTCTACGATCTCTGGAAACAGCGGGAATGCCTGGCCGCGCGTATGCCCGACTCGTGGAAGCAATTGTCGTCCACGCTTTTTCCGGTCGCGGAAAAACTCCATTTCAACGTGAACGCCGAGTACACCATAGAAAAGGGCCGGGTCTTCATCCTTCAGTTTCGGAAGAATCGGGAGCGGAAGGAGCGGGTTCCGCCGCTGGAAGCCTTCGGGTACACAATCGCCGCGCGGGGAACGGGGGTCTCCGGAAAAATCTTCCGAGGCATTCTCGTGACGGACCGCAATCAGATAGCTCCTTATCGGCATATCAACAAGGCGAAGTCGATCATCGACGCCATGAATCAGAGTCTGCCCGAAGGGGAAAAACTCGACGGGTTCATTTTCGTCGTGAACGATCCCATTCCCGAAGAAATCATGGACGAGGTCTTCTCTCTGCCGGTCAATACGGCCCTTGTGAGCAGGCTGGGCGGACGGGGCGCGCACGCGGCGGACATAGCCCGATCCCTTGGGCGCGTGTATGTGGGCCAGGTTCGGGGAATAGCCAAGTTCTCGGGAAAACCCGAATCGGTAAAATTCGGCGACATGGTCACTCCGGTCGGCAGCAAAATGATCATCCACGGTCAAACCGGCGAAATCGCCTTTTACCCACCCAACCGAGAGACGAGTCAGTGATCGATCACCACGCGATAGGTCGACTCCTCATGGAGGTCGGCCAGATCACCGTCGACGACTACGCCGCGACCATGAGGGAGGCGAAGAAGACCGGCAAGTCCCTTCACGAAATCCTTCTTACCCAAGGTAAGGTGACCGTGGACGAGCTTGTGCAGGCGCTCGCCATTCATATGGACATTACGTTCCTCAAGGAAGCCCTGGGCATCGACAGTTCGTCGGATCAGCCGAAGCGGACGTCCAGGCCGATGGGCTCGTATCTCGAGCGGATTTCCCTGCTCTTCAAGACGGGGATTCTCATCAGCGCGGAGACCAGCGTCAATTCGCTCGTGGAACTGCTCATCCGCGAAGCCCCCTCGGTCATGAACGCGGAACGGGCCACCATCTTCCTCGCCGATTATGACAAGAAGGAACTCTATTCCCACGTAGGGGTTGGTCTCAAACAAGATCAAATCCGTATTCCGTGGGAGACGGGTATCGCCGGATGGGTATTCACGCAAGGTGAGGCGCTCAACATTGCGGACCCGTACGAGGATCCCAGGTTCAACCGCGGGGTGGACAGCAAGACCGGGTTCAAGACCACCAATCTGCTCTGCGTCCCCTTGAGGGCGCCCAGCGGCCGGATTCTCGGCGTATTCCAGGTGCTCAACAAACGAGCGGGCGTCTTCACGTCCATGGATCAGGAAATCCTCGAAATCCTCGCCGGACAGGCGGCTCGATCCATCGAGAACGTCCTCCAGGTGGATAACCTTACGCCGGGGCTGCGCCTCGAACAGAGCGGAGACGGCGCGGCCGGTTCACCCTTCGAGCAGGAAGACCCCCTCGAACGGATCGTCGGCGCGTCAAAGGCGATCCAGGAGGTCAGATCCCTTGTCCAGCGCGTGGCCCCCACCGAAACGACGGTCCTCATTCAAGGAGAGTCCGGAACCGGTAAGGAACTGGTGGCGCGGGCCATCCATCGATTGGGCTCCCGAGCCGACGGACCGCTGATCACCCTGAACTGTGCGGCCATACCGTCCGAACTGATCGAAAGCGAATTGTTCGGTCACCGGAAGGGCGCGTTCACCGGCGCGGTCCAAGACAGCAAAGGAGTGTTTCGGTCCGCGCACATGGGAACGCTCTTCCTGGATGAAATCGAGGCGATGGAGCCGGCCATGCAGGTCAAGCTCCTCAGGGCCATCCAGTCGGGCGAAATCAAGCCGGTCGGGCTCAACGTGACGCACACGGTCGACGTGCGGCTCATCGCCGCGACCAACCAGAATCTCTACGAAAAAGTGAGCGAAGGAACTTTTCGCGAAGACCTCTTTTACCGCGTCAATGTATTTCCCATTACCATTCCGCCGCTTCGAGACAGAATCGAAGACATTCCCGCGCTTGTGAAACACTTCCTCGAGAAGATGTCGTTGCAGACGGGAAAGGGGGTATGGGGGATCGATCCCGCAGCGCTGGACCTGTTGATGCGCTACCCCTGGCCCGGAAACGTCAGGGAACTGGAGAATGAAATCGAACGCGCCCAGGTGCTGACCGGCGACGGCAGGAATATTTCCGTGCGACGGCTCTCGCCCAAGATCACCAGGCACTTGGAAAAGGTCGCGGCCCAGTCGCCGTCCGCGAAACCGCGAACGCTCAAGGAGGCCGTGGAGGACCTCGAACGCACCGTGATCCAAGAGGCCCTCAAACGACATGACGGAAACAGAACGCTCGTGGCGAAACGCCTCGGCCTGTCCCGGCAGGGGTTGCTCAACAAGCTCTACAAGTACGGGTTTGCAGAGAAGTAGCGGGAGCGCGGCGAACCGTTTTTTCCGGCCTCGCGGTCCTTGTCGCCGACCCATCCAACCGTATACAATCGTTGTTTGTCGGAGAGGGGTAGGGGATCTTTGTCTCACAAAGACCGCTCCGCTTCGATCTTTCCGACGCCGTCGCAAACGCCGGAGAATTGCATGACCGAGACAAATGGGTTCGACTTCGACACACCGGTGGATCGTACCGGAACGTCCAGCGAGAAGTGGCGCATGTTCGAGGATAAGGGCGTCCTCCCCATGTGGCTTGCGGACATGGATTTCAGGTCTCCCCCTGCGGTGATACGGGCTCTCCGGGAGCGGGCGGAGCACGGCGTCTTCGGCTACACGGGAGTGCCGAGCGATCTGGTCGACTGTGTTCTCACCATGCTCGAGGCCGAGTACGGGTGGAGGGTCGAACCGGACTGGATCGTGTGGCTGCCGGGACTCGTCTGCGGCCTTAACGTATCGTGCCGAGCGGTGGGGCGGGACGGCGACGAAGTCCTCACGACCGTGCCGGTCTATCCCCCGTTTCTGAGCGCTCCGGCAAATTCCCGGCGGGTGCTGCGGACTGCGCCCCTTGCGCAATCCAATAGGAAGTGGACCCCCGATTATGACGCGATCGAGGCCGCGATCACGCCGCGGACACAGCTCTTCATGCTGTGCAGTCCCCACAACCCTGCAGGTCGCGTCTTCACCCGGGAAGAACTCACCCGGCTGGCGAATATCTGCGAACGTCGCGATTTGATTATCTGTTCCGACGAGATCCATTGCGGGCTGATCCTCGACCGGGACGCGCGTCATATTCCCACCGCTTCGCTCGATCCTGAGATCGCCCGACGGACGATCACGCTCATGTCGCCGAGCAAGACCTTTAATCTCCCCGGAGTGGGATGCGCGTTTGCGATCGTTCCCGACGCGACGATTCGCAAGGAATTTCGCCGCGCGTGCAAGGGCATCGTTCCGCCGATCACCGCGTTCGGCTTCGAAGCCGCGCTCGCCGCGTATCGCGAGTGCGAGGAGTGGCGACAGGACCTGATCGCCTACCTGCGGAATAATCGTGCCACGCTCGAACGAGCGGTCGCCGAAATCCCCGGTATTTCCATGGCGCACGTCGAGGCCACGTACCTGGCGTGGATCGATGTTCGGGAATCGGGCTTGGACCAGCCGGTGAAGCAGTTCGCTTCCGCGGGGCTGGGCCTTGCCGACGGCATCATGTTCGGCGGGCCGGGTTTTGTGAGGCTCGCGTTCGGATGTCCGCGTTCCGTGCTCCTCCGGGGCGTCGAACTGATGCGGAACGCGCTGAAGGGAGACTTCACCCCGGTGACGGACGATCCGGGTTCGGTCCATCCCGCCTGGTAGGAGCGGCCGCGCTCGTCCCCGGATCCGACACACGCCCTCGAGGATTATCCGGCGCGGAATCAAATCGAAGCGAATTTCCGGCTCAACCTGGACAACGTAGAGGGACGGGTCCGTGAATCGTCCGACACGGCGGTCCTGGTGAACAGGCGCGGCGCTCGTCGCCAATCGAGGTTCGATCGGACCATCCGGCGAAAGCGATGAGAACGCGTCCGAGCCGACCTCCCCATCATCGTCAGCACGGGATTCCATTCACTCATCACCGACGACGACCGGAAGAATCCCGGAATCGCGGCTGTCCTCAAGAAACCGGTCCTGACTGACCCGGGAGTTGGCTGAAGCGATCGATACCGTGCTGAGGCCGGATTCTTAGGGCCGGTTGTTCGGCTCGGTCTCGCTCAGCTCATAGAGCCGGAGCGCCATAGCCTCGATCGTGGACCGCAAGGCCAACCGAGACCGCCATGAAAGCGGAATTCCTTCGGCCCCGTAATGCGCCCCGGCAATTTGGCCGTACACCGCTGCAGTGGTGTCCGCGTCAGCGCCGAGATTCACCGCGCGGAGGCATCCCTCTTTGAACGTCTCTTCGGTATGGAAAGCCCAGAGGGCCGCTTCGAGCGATTTGACCACATAGCCGCTCCCTGTGATTTCCGGCGGCTCTTTGCGTTTGAACGAACCCGACGCGATCTCGGCGATCTCGGCGACGAGCGGTCGGCGCTTCCAATACCCCTCGACCGGGCAGTAGTGATCGGAAAGGAGATCCCCTTTGGTCGCGCCGTTGACCGCGCCCACGATGAGCGCGCCGAAATACCGGCACGCGTCGACGCACGCCGCTGTTCCGTGGGTGGTTTTCGAGCTCTCCGCGCAGAGCTCGATAGCTTTCTCAGGGTCGCCCGCATAGAAGAGCGGGATCGGCGCAAGGCGCATGATCGATCCGTTGCCCGCGCTCCGCTCGTACGTGGGACCAGAGTCCGGTCTGCCTTCCCGTTCGAATTCGCGCAGCGCGGAGGCGATCGTCGCTCCGATGTCGAAGCAACTGCCGGTACTGCTTAAATGACCGTCCCGCATCCACCGGACATACCGCCGGAGCTGATCCACGGGATCAAATCCCTTCTTCTCGATGAGGCTCTCCGCAAGACACAGCGCCATCGACGTATCGTCGGTCCATTCGCCGGGCTTGAGGTTGAAAGGCCCTCCCCCCGTCATGTCGATGACCGGTTCGAACGATCCCGGCGACGAGAATTCAACCGTCGTGCCGACCGCGTCGCCCGCAGCGAGGCCGAACAGACATCCAAGGTAGCGATCTTTGCGATCCACGCATCCTCCTCCGGTTCATAGGGCCGTCGGTTCAGCCCGACCCGCATACCGCCTCGATCGCCGCGGCGGTCGCGGTGACCAGGTGATCGATCTCATCCTCGGTTATCGAGAGAGGCGGCATGAGAATGACCACATCTCCAAGGGGACGAAGGATGACTCCATGCTCACGCACCTTGTAACAGACTGCGGCGCCCGTGCGCGCCTCGGGGGGATACGTCCGTTGACGCGAGCGATCTTCCACAAGCTCGACGCCGACCATCATGCCGCATTGCCGCACGTCGCCAACATGAGCGAGCGGCTCAACCTTTTGAGCCAAGCGGTCGGCCAACGCTTGGATCTTCGGCGGGAGGCTCTCCAAAACCTGCTCGTTCTCGAATACATCCAGATTGGCCAAAGCCGCCGCGCACGCGAGCGCGTTCCCCGTATAACTGTGACCGTGAAAGAAGGTCTTGTAGTCGGTGTAGGGGCCGAGAAACGCTTCGTAGATCCGTTCCCGAACCAGCGTGGCGGCAAGAGGAAGGTATCCGGCGGAAAGGCCCTTCGCACATGCCGTCAGATCGGGCTTCACGTCTTCGTGTTCGCACGCGAACATCGTTCCCGTCCGACCGAATCCCACGGCAACCTCATCACAGACAAGCAGTATGTCGTGCTCACGGCAAATGCTCTCGAGTCCTTTGAGAAAACCGTCCGGATGAACAATCATGCCCGCCGCGCCTTGAACTTTCGGCTCCACAACCAGCGCGGCGATCTCGTCCGCCTGTTTCTCCGCGATTTCCCTGAACGCCTGCAGGGAATGGTCCCGGCACTCCTCGGGTGTCATACCCGGATTACGATACGGAAATGGTGTGGGAATCGCTATCGTGTGGAAAAGCAGAGGACGGAAGATCTCATGGAAGAGGTCGATACCCCCGACGCTGACGGAGCCGATCGTGTCACCGTGGTAGGCTTCCGAGAGCGCGACGAACCGTCGCTTGTTCGGTTTGCCGAGATTTCGCCAATATTGGAACGCGATCTTGAGCGCCACTTCGACTGCGGTGGAACCCGAATCCGAGTAGAAAACGCGATCGAGACCCTCGGGAGCTATCTCCACGAGCCTGCGGGCAAGCTCGATGGACGGAACCCCAGCGAGTCCCAGGAGGGTCGAATGGGCTACTTTGTCCAGTTGCTCCTTGATCGCCCGGTCCACGGCCTCCTTCCGGTGGCCGTGGAGGTTCACCCACAACGATGAGACGCCGTCCAGGTACCGTCGTCCCTCGGTGTCGATCAGGTAGGCGCCGTCCGCGGCCTCGATGACCAGCGGTTCCGCGTCCTGCCACTCCTGCATTTGCGTGAACGGATGCCACACGTACTTTTTGTCGAGTTCTCCCCACGTGGTCACAACGGCCAACCTCCGTAATGGTTCACCGGGCTTGAGGCGGCTCTGCGCCCGGTGAGGATGGAGGGGGAGACTCATCTCCCCCTCCATCCCTCCCCCATCGAGATATCAATGGCTTATCGCTATCCCGGTGAACGGTTACCAACCTCTTCTCGTCGGAACTGAGTTCGAGAAACTGTAGCACAGTCCAATCATGCGGAAAACCGCCGGACGGATCAATCCGCACGGATTCGCCGGTTCGGTTCGTCGGTTTCGTGTCGCGCCGCGTCACGCTGCGAGACCGATCGCGACAAAAACTTAAGGAAGCGCTCCGAGCGGCGGATTCCGAGTCCGGACGCCGCCCTCGGACGGATTCTCACGAAGAGGAGCCCCTAAAAGCGCACTATTCCGATTGTTTGCTCTTTACCGGTCGACAGGGATGCTCTAGGATGAGAAATGGAGAGAAGCGCAACCCCCGAAGGTCGTTCCCGCGGCCTCGGACCTGATGAATGCGAGGTTCAGCCATGACCGGGGAAGCAGGACTCGGCTGTTCGAAGAGCCCGGACGAACCGGCGATCGCGGTCCGATCGACTCGATCGATGCGTCTGTTGATCGTGCTTGCGCTGGTCCTGGCGTCGGCTGTGGCCGCGGCCGCTGATGAGCCTCGGACCAAGGCGGTGCGGCGCTCTCAAGCCGAAGAGTCGACGACCGAGTCGAAGAAACCGTCGGGAGATCTCTACGCGCTCGTGGTCGGCGTCTCCACATATCGTAGCTCCAAGATCCCGAAGTTGGACTTCGCGGCGCGTGACGCTCAGGAGTTCGGGGAGTTCCTGAAGCGGCAGAAGCAGCTTTTTAACAAGATCCACGTTGACGTGCTGACGGATGAAAAGGCCGTCAAACGCGAACTTGAAAAAGTTCTGTTCTACGACATGCTCAAAGCCGGCAAGGACGATTCCGTAATCATCTACCTGAGCGGATATGGAGCGATCGACCCTCGGCGGGGGACCGACTTTTTCTTCCTGACGCACGACGCGGATCCCGGCTTTCTCGCCGTGACATCGGTGTTGATGAATCGAGCTCGGCTTCTGAAGAAGCTTTCCGCTCGGCAGACACTCGTGATCGCGGACATATCCCAATCCGCGGATTTCCTCGATTCGCGCACCAAGTCGATGGCGCCGGCAATGCAAACTGTTCTCGAGCAATTTCGGAACTCGTCCGGCGAAGTGATCATCACATCCGGACGGCCCAACGAATTGTCCCGTATGATGCCGGAGGGCTCGAACAGCGTCTTCGGCCACTACCTGATGAAGGGGTTGCGAGGGGACGCGGACCTTGACCATGACGGGTTCGTGACGGTGACCGAGGCGTACGATTACGTGTACAGGCAGACCAGAACCGCAACCGAAGGCCGCCAGAACCCGATGCTTCAGGGTCATGTGGCCGGGTATTTTCCCTTGGCGCTCCTGCGGTCCGCGGCCGGCCCCTTCATTGAGATACAAACGAAGCCCGTCGGCGCGCGCATCTTCGTCAGAGATGAATCGCAGTTCAACTTCGTGGACAAGACGGACGAGGAAGGACGTCTGCTCCTCGAGGATGTGCCGAAAAACAAGCCGATGTTCGTCATGGCGCGCAAAAAGGGCTGGAAAGACAAGATCCTCGGGCCGGTGGTTCTTTCCGACGCTCAGCCGAACGTGACCTTGGCCCCGGTCGTCCTGGAACCGTCCACGGCCTTTCTCGTCGTAGCCACCAACGTCAAGGAGGCGATCGTCAAGCTGGGCGAGGAGATAGTCGCGAAAACCGGCGACAATAACGTGGTCATCATAGACAAGATCCAGGTCGGCGTGCCTCACGAGATCACCATCTCGAAGGAAGGCCATGAAGAGAAGCGACTGAAGGTAACCATACCCGTCCATCTGGAAGGCAAGGTCTACCGAAGTCCCTACATACTGCTCCGGAAGGCCGAAGCGGAGCGCGAACAAACCGAGCCCTCGGCCGAGGGCAAGAAAGCCCGCATCGAACCGGCGCCTGCGCCGCCCGCCAAGGAAGAGCGCCGTCCCGCGCCGCGCCCCGAGCCGCGCCGCGCCGCGCCAAAGCCGCGGCGATCGTACACCGCCGATCTGGCCACACTCAAGCGCATGGCGGAAAACGGCGATCCTCGAGCGCAATGTAAAGTGGGCGATATATATTACTTCGGTCGAGGCGGGGTGGAAAAGGACCTCAGCGAAGCGGCAATGTGGTACGGGATGGCCGTCGATCAAGATTACACGTGCGCGCATCAGAAATAGCGACGAATGTGGATCGACCGGGGTTCGTCGAGACTGCGCGGTCGGACTTTTACGGCTTGATCATTGATGAAAAGTAACCGTTCACCGGGATAGCGACAAGCCATTGATATCTCGATGGGGGAGGCTTGGAGGGGGAGATGAGTCTTCCCCTCCATCCTCACCGGGCGCAGAGCCGCCTCAAGCCCGGTGAACCATTACGATAAAAAGTGAGCGAAATTGAGCCGCCGGGCCGGCGCGCCGCAGTCGAAATGCTTACATATGCGGGGGAGACGCCTCATGCGCACATCATTCTATCTATCAGGCCGCAACCCGGGGACATACGTGGTCGTCGTACTGATCGCTCTTTTTTCGGGCTGTTCGGAGTCGCCGAGTCAAGAGGATATGAATAAGGCGCTCAGGGAGGCGGTCCAGTCGGGTAACGCGCGGAAGGCCCTTGAATTGATCGAAAGCGGCGCGGACGTCAACCTCCGCAACAATGAAGGGATAACTCCGCTGATGGCGGCGTCCGCGACGGGCGATCGCATAATGGTCAAACTCCTCACAAAGCACGGCGCCGAAATCAATGCAAAAGATCGGGACGGACAGACCGCGCTCATGGCCGCTTCTTACTTCGGTCATTCCGGGGTGGTCGCATTCCTTTTGGAAAAGGGAGCGCGGGTGGACGCGCGGGATCGACACAATTCGGACGCGATCCACTACGCGTCACAGCGCGGTCATGACATCGTCCTGAAGATGCTGAGAGATCACGGTTCCGCGAAGTAACCCGGAAGGGAACGCGGGTTCTTTTTCATGGTAACCGTTCACCGGGATAGCGACAAGCCATTGATATCTCGATGGGGGAGATGAGTCTCCCCCTCCATCCTCACCGGGCGCAGAGCCGCCTCAAGCCCGGTGAACCATAACTTTTCATGTAACGTCCGAGTCTCTGGTCTTGACCAAGCCCCAACGAACGAACGCTCGCCGTACGTTTTGTCCCGACGTGCCGACCCGACGGCCGATCTCCGCCCAGTTTCTCAACCCTTTGTTCCAAAGATCTTTGGCTTTTTCCACATCCCACGTGAGTTGAGGTTTGGACTTGGGTTCGTGGAGTCCGCGTCGGACAAAGAAGCTGCGGACGGATGATGCGTCCGCGTGCACCGCTTGAGCGATTTCCGTCCACGTTTTCCCCTGGTCTCGGAGCTTGCGGGCGGTTTCAACGTCCCAGGTGACCTGTCGCCCCGGTCCTCCCCGGACATACCTGAACTTCCAGTTCTTCTTCCGCGCGGTCTTCTGAACGACCGACCAGTCTTCGCCGAGGATTTCGGCGATCTGCGCTATGCTCAAACCGGCTTCGGCCAATTCATGAGCGTTGTCCAGGTTCCATTCTTTTGTCTTTGTTCTTCCCATTCGTTGTTAGCCTCTATCAATTTGGTCTGCCCGCGACACGGAGTTCGGACTCAATTACCCCCAAAAGCATTGCATCCCGACCGCTACGCGGTCATACTCGGTTCACGTCGACCACTCCGTCCGAGGGAGGCGCGTCCCATGATGCTCGCAAGCCTTTCCCGAACCGCCGGAACGGCGATCCTGGCCGGCCTGATTCTGATGGCGGTCTGCACGGCCGATTCCGTCTCCCGAGCCGCCGAAGGCCGCGCCGTTCCACTCCACAATGCGGCCGAAGTCGGCAATCTCGGCCTGGTTCAACGGCTCCTCGCGGAAGACGCTGATGCGGACGCCCGGGACGCCTTAGGCAGAACCCCGCTCATGACCGCAGCGGCCCGGGGTCACTATGAGGTCGTCCTGACGCTGGTGCGGGCCGGCGCGTCCGTAAACCTTCGAGCGAACAACGGAAAGACGGCTCTCCAGCTTGCCGTGGAAAACGGTCGTTCAAAAATCGCCAAACTATTGGAAGCGTACGGAGCGAAAAAGTAGCGCAGGCCGGAACATAGGTCGTGTCTCTGAAGTCCGGCGTCCGTCGATCGAGGGGCGCGCACGCCTGAGGATCGAATCAAGTCGTCGAATGTCGTGATTCCCCCGGGTCAGCCGCAAAGATCCCGGTAATGGTCCACCGGGCTTGAGGCGGCTCTGCGCCCGGTGAGGATGGAGGGGGA